>NZ_JBSFVM010000003.1:0-491433 GCF_053592315.1 Streptomyces sp. NPDC002754 | reverse complement strand
CGATCTTCGACCTCGTCGACTACGGCGTCGTCGGCGACCTCTTCGACGTCGTCCCCGCCCTGACCGACGAGGTCAAGACCCGCAAGGGCTAAGGGAGTTCGAGACTGCCGCCGCGTCCGGGGTTTTCACGCCTCCCGGGCGCGGCGGCGTGCGTAGTGCCCGGCCGCGACCAGCGCGCCGGCGATGAGGGCCCCGCCCAGGGCGAGTTGCGCGACGCTCGACGTGCCCAGCGAACCGCCGTCCCCGGCCTTGACCCCACCCAGTTCGGTGCCGCCTCGCCCCGACACGGTGAGCGTTTGTCGCACTTCGGTGTCGTCCTCGCAGGTCACGGTGATCGGGAAGGTGCCGGACCTGGCGCCCGCAGGCACCTTGAACTGGCCCGTGACCGATCCCTCCTGCGTCGCCGTCTGCAAGGGGAACTCGCCCGCACCGAGACTGTCGGCGTCCCCCGTCGCGATCTCGTCCTCGCCGCAGGCGCTCGTGCTCGCGGTGACGCTCGCGCCGGGCCCCGGGTCGGCGGGCACCAGCTCCAGCGTCCCCGCCGTGTCGGCCACCGGAGGGCTCTCGGTCCACGAGGTGTCGGTGTCCCAGGCGGGATCGTCGTCCGCCGCCCAGGCCGCGGCGGGGCACATCAGGGCCCCGAAGGCGAGTGTGGCCGCGGCGACAGCGGCGGTCGGCCAGGACGCGGTGCGGCCCATGCGGATCCTCTCGGCGGGCCCGGCGGCCGGACCACGGATGTGCGGGTACTCCGCGACCGATCCCACCGCGTGGACGCGCCCACCGCCTGTCGAGACGTCGAGTCGGGTGACAAGAACGCCCCGCCGGGGCGAAGCGCATACGCCCGTGCGCAGGGGCCCCTGCGTCCCGCCCCTACGTCAGATCCCCGCGATCCGCCCGTGCGTCCGATGCGCCTCGACCAGCTTGACGCGCGCCGACTCCAGCCGGTGCGCCATCACCTCGGCCACGCCGTGCAGCACCGCCACGCCCAGCGTCGGTTCCTGCTCGCACAGCGCCCGGACGGCCGTGCCGTCGAACTCGTAGGCCCGCACCGGACTGAACGCCTCACCGCCGAAGTCCCACTCGTACGGCTCGAACAGCCAGGACCAGCCCAGCAGGTCGCCGGGGCCGAGCGGGTCGATGGGCAGCACGGTGCGGTCGGAGACGCGGACGTCGAGGGTGACCATCCCGGTCCGGATGATCCAGAACCGGTCCGCCCGGTCCCCCTCCTCGAAGATCCGGGTGTCCTGCGCGAACGAGACCTCTTTGGCCAGCGGCATCAATCGGTCCCGGTCCGCGTGCGAGAGCCGGTTCAGGAGTCGTGTCTGGGCCGTCATGGCTGCCACCTCCGCCGTCGTGTCATTCCAGCGTACGTACGTCGCGTTCGCGGCCCGCCCGGCTCGGCGGGGAGGAGCACGACCGCGCCGAGCGGAGCGGCCGTCACCCGAACAGCCTATTTCCGGGTGATACCGCGCGCACCTCGTGGCGGCCGTCCCCCGTGTGCGGCGGCCGTATGGCGTACGTGGAGAGCGGTTGCGCCGTGCCGGTTCTACGTTTCCGGCATGGCGTCAATCTTCCGCTTTCGCCCTGCCCTGAGCAGGGCCGTTGTCATGTGCGGCGTGTGCACGGCGGTGTCGGTCGGCACCGCCGCCGGTCCCGCCTGCGCCGATCCTCCAGTGCCCGACCCGCCCGCGCCGCCGTCCGTCTCCGCCCTGTCGTGGGAGGTCATGGACGCCCGCACCGGCGACGTTCTCGCCTCGAAGGCGCCGCACCGCAGGCTGCCGCCCGCGAGCACGCTCAAGACCCTGTTCGCCCTGACCGTGCTGCCGAAGCTGCCCCAGGACGAGGTGCACCGGGCCACGTACGGGGACCTCTCCGACGTCTCCGAGGGCAGCAGCCTCGTAGGCGTCGACGAAGGCAACCGGTACAAGGTCGCCGACCTGTGGCGCGGCGTGTTCCTCAGCTCCGGCAACGACGCCGTGCACACGCTCGCCCACATGAACGGCGGCGTCCCGCGCACCGTCGCGCAGATGCAGGCGACCGCACGCTCGATCGGCGCCCGCGACACCCAGGTCCGCTCCCCCGACGGCTACGACACGGACGGCCAGTACTCCTCGGCGCACGATCTGGCACTGATCGCCCGAGAGGGCCTCAAGAACCACGATTTCCGGCGCTACATGGCCACGAAGTCGGCGCGCTTCCCGGCGGCCGGCGGTCCAGAGGCATTCGGCATCGAGAACACGAACCGGCTGCTCGTGGGCTCGCACGGGGTGCGGCCCTATCCGGGCCTGATCGGCGTCAAGAACGGCTACACGTCGAAGGCCGGCTGCACCCTGGTCTCCGCCGCGAGCCACAACGGGCGCACGGTGCTGGTGACCGTCATGAACCCGCAGGACGGGGACTTCAACGCGGTCTACGAGGAGAGCCGCGCGCTGCTCGACTGGGGTGCCGAGGCGGCGCCGCTGCACGCACGGCAGACGGCGACGTCCTGGCGTCCTTCGGCCCCGCAGCAGATGGCCGCGGCCGCTCCGGCTCCCGCCACGGGGGCCGAGGCGGCCGACACGTCGGGCGGGCTCGGCCGGCACCTCGGTGCGGCGGCCGGGCTGCTCGCTCTGGCGTGTGTGCCGGTACTCGTCGGCAGGCGGCTGCGGCGCAGACGACGTGGGGCCGGGGCCGGGGGCTACTGATGCCTGCGATAGCCCAGTCCCCGGCCGCGGTGCGGCGTCGCCGTCCCACGTGGTCCTTCCTGGCGGCGACGCTGCTGGCCGGGGTACTGCTGGTGCACCACGGGATTTCCGGTGACGGGCCGCCGCAGCCCGAGCCGGGCGCCGCGAAGCTCGGCACCGACACTCCGCCCGCCGACCCGCTGCCCGCCGCCGCACCGCGGCGCATCCGCATCCCCGAGATCGGTGTGAACGCGCCGCTGACGCGCGTCGGCCGGGACGCGGAGGGCTGGCTGGACGCGCCGCCGCCGGACAAGGCGAATCTGGCGGGCTGGTTCCCGGGCGCCGTCACACCGGGCGAGCGCGGCACGGCGGTCGTCGACGGGCACGTCGACAACGCCGAGGGCCGCGCCGTCTTCTACGGGCTGGGCGCGCTCAAGAAGGGCGAGCACATCGAGATCGACCGCGCCGACGGGAAGACGGCCGTGTTCGAGATCCACGGCATCGACGTCGTCGACAAGAAGCGCTTCCCGTCCCGCCGGGTCTACGGAGGCACGGGCCTGCCCGAACTCCGCGTCATCACCTGCGGCGGTACCTACAGCAAGAGCGCCGGGTACACGGGGAACGTCGTCCTGTACGGACTGCTCACCTCCGTCCGCGACCGCACGTGACTGGGGGCGACGTCAGTCGTGCGGCGCCTCGCCGGTCACCCGGTGGTCCGCGTGGCTCAGCGCCTCCGTCACCAGGCGCCGCAGGTGCCCGTCGGCGAGGCGGTAGTGCATGTGCCGGCCTTCACGGCGCGCCTCGACGAGGCCCGCGAGCCGCAGCTTCGCCAGGTGCTGGCTGACGGCCGTGCGCGATGCCGCGACGCGGTCGGCGAGCGAGCCCACGTCCGACTCCTCCAGGGCGAGCAGCCACAGCACGTGCAGCCGGGTCGCGTCCGACAGCAGGGCGAACACCCGTGTCGCCTCGGCCAGTCGGGCGGCGTCGGGCTCGCGCGGATGCGCGACGGCCGCGGGTGCCGCGGTGGGGGGCGGATCGCTTACGGGCATGGGCCCAGCCTAGGGCCCTGGCCACGGGGCCCTTGTGCGAACGGCCCACCCGGAAGTTTCATACTCGTCATGTGCGCATCTGCGCACATGACGATTATCGTTGGCGACGCAGCCTTCGGGAGGGCCCGTATGCTCACGGTTCTGCGCCACCGCACGTACCGCCGACTGTTCGGCGCCCAGGTCGTCGCCCTCGTCGGCACCGGTCTCGCCACGGTCGCGCTGGGGCTCCTGGCGTACGACATCGCGGGGGCGGACGCGGGCGCCGTGCTCGGCACCGCGCTCGCGATCAAGATGACGGCGTACGTGCTGATCGCTCCGCTGGTGGGGGCGTTCACGGAGCGGTTGCCGCGGCGCGCGGTGCTGGTGGGCTCCGACCTGCTGCGGGGCGGCGTGGCCCTGGCGCTGCCCTTCGTGGACCAGGTGTGGCAGGTGTACGTCCTGGTGTTCGTGCTGCAGTCCGCCTCGGCCGTCTTCACGCCCACCTTCCAGGCGCTGATCCCGGACGTGCTGCCCGAAGAACGCGACTACACGCGCGCGTTGTCGCTCGCCCGTCTCGCGTACGACATGGAGAGCCTGTTCAGTCCCGCGCTCGCCGCGTTGCTCCTGTCGGTGCTCTCGTACCACCGCCTGTTCACGGGAACGGTCGTGGGCTTCCTCGCCTCTGCCGCACTCGTGGTCTCGACCTCACTGCCCGAGCGTGCTCCCGCATCCGCGCGCGCGGGTGGCGTGTCCGCCAAGGCGACGGCCGGGGTCCGCCTCTTCCTCTCGATCCCCCAGCTGCGGGGCCTGCTGGCGATGAACCTGGCCGTGGCGGCGGCGAGCGCGCTGGTGACCGTCAACTCCGTCGTCTACGTAAGGGACTTCCTGGGCCTGCCGTCCGGCGCGCTGCCGATGGCGCTGGGGGCGTACGGGGCCGGGTCGATGGCGGTGGCGCTCTTGGTGCCGCGGCTGCTGGAGCGGGTGGGCGAGCGGTCATTGATGGTGCGCGGGGCGCTGGCGCTGGGTGGCGTGTTCGCCGTCGTCGGGGTCATCACGGCGGCGCACGCCGGGAGTTGGCGGGTGCCGGCGCTGTTCGCCGCCTGGGCCGCGTTCGGTGGCGCGTGCTCGATGGTGCTCACGCCGACCGGCCGGCTGGTCCGGCGGGCCGCGCCGGAGCGGGAACGTACGGCGGCGTTCGCCGCGCAGTTCTCCGTGTCGCACGCGTGCTGGCTGCTCACGTACCCGCTGGCGGGGTGGCTGGGCGCGCGGGCCGGTCTGGGGGCCGCGGTGACCGGGCTCGGGGCGGTGGCCGTGGGCGCGGGGGTCGCGGCGGCGCGGTTGTGGCCGGCGGGCGTGGACGGCTCCGTCACGGCCGTGGAGCACGAGCACGCAGGGCTCGCCGCGGACCATCCGCATGTGCGCGGCGCCGTACGGGTCCCGGGCGGCTGGCGGCACAGCCACAGCCGGTTCGGCGACGCACCCGGGTGACCGTGCGCGTCGGTCCACGTGAAGATTCCGAGCCGTTCGCGTTAGGGCGCGCGCCTGCGTGTTACTCCGAAGGCCGGAGCCATCAATGCTGAGGTGGCGGGTTCGGCAGTGAGCCCGCCCCCCGCTCCCCGGCGCATGCCGGGGAGCGGGTCTTCACCGCGGCTCCGGCGCGACCTCTCCAGCGGCTTCCGCGCGGCGCAGGCCCAGCTGCCGCTCCAGTTCGGCGCGTATCACCGGGTCGAGCTCCTGGGTGCGCGGCCAGGCGACGAGCTGCCGGGCGACCAGGCGCAGCTTGATGTTGCTGCGCATGGAGATCTCCCGCAGCACGTCCCACGCCTCGGCGGACGAGAGGCCGCCGACCGCGACCACGACTCCGATGGCCTGATCGACATCGGCGTGCGCGGTGACGGCCACCTTCAGCTGCTCGACCTCGGCCTCGAGAACCGCGGCACGCGCTGCCGCCTCGTGGGCCCGAATCACTGCGCGCCGACGCGCCGCTAGCATCACCGTGCACCTCCAAGTGCTGTGCCGAGCTTCGACCTCACATGACTACTTACCACTGCTGCCCCGCCCCGCGCGCGGCAACCGCCGCCGCGGGGATGCGCAGGGCGGTTCGGGCTCGGGGGCTTCGGTGACGTCACGGGCGACCGTTACACTCGCGCCGACGCGAACGGGAGGCACCCGGCAGAAGGGCGGAGTACCGGGACGCATGGACATGCCATGGGAACTCGTCGACCTCGACAGCGACGTCAGCCGCGCCCCGCAGGACCGCGCCGGGCCCGGACACACCCCCTTCGACACCCGCCCACGCGTCGTCATCGGCTGCGCCGCCCAGCCCGTGGACGTCCAGGCCGAGGCGTACGACGTGCTGCTGACCGGGGTGCAGGACGCCCCGCGCCCCTGGGTTTCCTGCGTCGATCCCCGGGAGAGCGCCGCCCGGCTGTGCGAGGCGGTGGCGGCGAGCCCCGACGCTGCGATCGCGTTGGTCCAAGTCCTGCGCCTGGGACGGGATCTGGCCATTCCGGAGCGTCTTGTCGCGGAGTCCCTCGCGTACTCCGCGTTGCAGGGCGGCACGACCTTCCGGCGCTGGCTCGCGAGCACCCCGCGCCGTACCTCCCGCCCCGCCGCACGACCGGTACGCCTGGATCGCGAGGGCGATCGGCTCACCGTCACCCTCGACCGGCCCTGGGTGCGCAACGCCGTCGACGCGGCGACCAGGGACGCCCTGTGCGAGGCGCTGACGGTGGCCGTCGCCGACACCTCGGTGGCCCGGGTCGACCTGCGCGGGAGCGGGCCCGCGTTCTGCAGCGGCGGCGACCTCACCGAGTTCGGCACCTCGGACGATCCCGCTCGCGCCCATCGGGTGCGCGTCGAACGCAGCCCGGCGGCCCTCCTGGCGCGTTGCGCGGACCGGGTCACCGCGCATCTGCACGGTGCGTGCGTGGGTGCGGGCATCGAGCTCGCCTCGTTCGCCGGCCGGGTCGTGGCGGCCGGCGACACCCGGATCCAACTGCCGGAAGTCGCCATGGGGTTGATCCCGGGGGCCGGTGGGACGGCCGGGATCCCTCGGCGCATCGGCCGCCACAGGACCACCCATCTCGCCCTGTCCGGTTCGGAGTTGACCGCGCGTGAGGCATGGAGTTGGGGGCTGGTGGACGAGGTCACCGGGAACTTCTAAGGCAGTTGACGTCTCGCAGGGGCCATGGTCACCGCCCCGCACCGCCGATCACCAGCGGCAACGTCTTCCACCCTCGTACGGTCGAGGTCTGCGCCAGCTCTGCGCCGTCCCAGTCGACCTCCCAGTCGGGGAAGCGCCGAAGGATCTCCTCCGCCGCCACCCGCCCTTCGAGGCGGGCGAGGGCCGCGCCGAGGCAATAGTGGGCGCCGACGCCGAACGACAGGTGCTGGGTGACGCGGTGGATGTCGAAGCGGTCCGGGTCGGGGAAGCGTTCGGGGTCGCGGTTGGCCGCGGCCTGGATGAAGAGCATCGCGCTCCCGGCCGGCACCGTACGCCCGTACAGCTCGACGTCCTTGGTGACATGACGCGCGGTGAAGGGTCCGGTCGGTTCGAAGCGCAGGATCTCCTCGATGGCGTTCGGGAGCAGCGAGGGGTCGGCCGCCAGTTCCCTGCGCGCCTCGGGGTAGCGGGCCATCAGGGCGCCGAACCAGCCGATGAGGCGGCCCGTCGTCTCATTGCCCGCCCCTGCCACGACCGTGCAGTAGGTCAGGACCTCCTCGTCGGTGAGGGTGCGGCGGGCGCCCTTCCCGTCCTCGAACTGGGCGGTCATCAGCTCCGTCATGAGGTCGTCAGAGGGGTGCTTCTTGCGCCAGTCGATGTACTCCTGGAGCCCTTCGGTGTTCAGCATTTCGGAGGGGTCGAGCCTGCCGCGGCCGGTCGTGTCGAGGATCGCGTCGGTGCGGTCGCGGTAGGTCTCCTGGTCGGCCTCCGGGATGCCGAGGAGCATGCCGATCACCCGCATCGGCATCTCGGCGCCCACGGCCTCCACGAGGTCGAAGCGTTCGGCGCCGGCCACCGGTTCGAGCACGCTCGTGCAGAAGTCCCGTATCTGTGGTTCCAGTTGGGCGATGCGGCGCGGGGTGAAGACGCGGGTGAGGAGGCGGCGGTGGATGTCGTGGACCGGCGGGTCCTCGAAGATGAGGGTGCCGGGCGGGATGTCGACGTTCGCCTGGATGATCTCCAGGATGTCGCCGCGTGAGGACGAGTAGGTCCCCCAGTCGGCGAGGCCGCTCTGCACGTCGGTGAAGCGGCTGACAGCGTAGAAGTCGTGCTCCGCATTGTAGTAGAGCGGCGCCTCTTCGCGCAGGCGGGCGTAGAGGGGGTAGGGGTCGAGGGCGATGGCCGGGTCGAAGGGCTCCCAGGAGAGGGTGGCGGCGGTGGTCATTTGAGCATGGCTCCCGCGTCGACGGTCTGGGTGCTGCCGGTGACGTACCGGCCCTCGTCGGAGGCGAGGTAGAGGATCGCGTTGCTGATGTCGCGCGCCTCGACCCACGGGGTCGGCAGGATGTGCATGCTCTGGGAGACGGCTGCGAAGTCGTCGACGGTGGGCTTCTCCAGGTCGGGCCGGAACATTTTGTACGTGCCCTCGTGCATCACCATCGGGGTGTTGACCTGGCTGGGGTGGACGGAGTTGACGCGGATGTCGTGCTCGCCCAACTCCCAGGCCAGGGTGCGCATCAGGCCGACGACGCCATGCTTGGCGGCGACGTAGTGTCCGATGTGGGCGTGGCCGCGCAGGCCGCCGACGGAGCTGGTGAGGATGATCGAGCCACCTCGGCCGCCGGCGATGATGTGCGGGATCGACACCTTGGTGGTGAGCCAGACGCCGGTGAGGTTGATGTCGATCGTGTCGCGCCAGGTCTTCTCGTCCATCTGGTGCGCGAGGGCGCCGTTGCTGCCGATCCCGGCGTTGGCACAGACGATGTCGAGCCGCCCGAACCGTTCGATGCCCTCGTCGACGGCGGCCTTGAGCGCGTCGTGGTCGCGGACGTCGGCCTGTACGGCGTGGATGCGGCGGCCCAGTTTCTGCACCTGGTTGACCGTCTCGTCGAGGTCCTCGGGGGTCGACATGGCGAACTGGACACCGTCGAGCTGCTTGCAGACATCGATCGCGATGATGTCCGCGCCTTCCTCGGCGAGCCGGATGGCGTGACTGCGGCCTTGGCCGCGCGCCGCTCCGGTGATGAACGCGACCTTGCCTTCTACGCGTCCGGACATGGGGTACCTCAATCCTGGGGGTCGTCACTCCTGGGGTGAAGTGCGTTCGGGGGCTTGGCGGTTGGGTGTTCGCGCTTTCAGCGGCGCCTGAGCCTGCGCAGGCTCAGGGCGAGAAGCAGCGCGACAGCGGCCGTCACGGCGATCGGCACGACACGCTGGAACGCGGCGCCCGATGCGGTGTCGGCGAGGTCGAGCGGGGCAGCGGTGGCAGAACAGGGTTCGGGTTGCGGCGAGTTGGCGGTGAGCTCTGCCGCCAGGTTCTCCGCGAACCGGTCCATCAGCGCCCCGGACACCTCCGCGAGCGTGCCTCGCCCGAACTGGGCGGGTCTGCCGGTGATGGTGAGTTCGGTCTCGACGTGTACGTCGGTGTGGGCGGGGTCCGTGGCGGAGGCCAGGCGGCAGGTGACACGCGCCTTCGCGGTGCCGTTCCCGCGCGATTCGCGGCCGCCCGCCTCCAGGACCACGACCTTCGACGTCTCGTCGCGCGTCACGAAGGTCACGGTGCCGCTGTACGCGAGTCCGACGGGCCCCAGCCTGACCTTGATGCGCCCGTGGTGGGTGTCGCCCTCGCTGCCGGTGAGTGTCGCACCCGGGACGCAGGGTGCGACACGTTCGACGTCGAGGAGTACCCGCCAGGCATCGTCGATCGCGACGGGGATGCCGAGCTTGTTCTCCAGTTTCATGACATCGCCCTGTCCATGGATGGACCGCCCTCTGCGGCCGACCGCACGGCGTCGACGATCCCCTGGTAGCCGGTGCACCGGCACAGGTTGCCGGTGAGGGCCTCGCGGATCTCCTCGTCGGTGGGCTTGGGGTTCTCGGCGAGGAAGGCGGTGACCGAGACGATCAGGCCGGGCGCGCAGAATCCGCACTGTAGGGCGTGGTTCTCGCGGAACGCCGCCTGGACGGTGGAGAGTTGGCCATCAACGCCCGACATCCCTTCGACGGTCGTCACCTCCGCCCCGTCGGCCTGCACGGCGAACACCAGGCAGGCGCGGACCGCCTCGCCGTCGAGCAGCACGGTGCAGGCCCCGCAGACGCCGTGCTCACAGCCGAGGTGGGTGCCGGTGAGGCCGCAGTTCACGCGGAGGAAGTCGGCGAGGGTCAGGCGTGGTGGCACGCTCGCCCGCCGCGCCGTCCCGTTGACGCGTACGTGGATGTCGACGGGGGCCGGGTCAGCCATGGAGTGCCTCCTGTACGGCGCGGCGCCAGGCGCGGGCGACCATGGCGGCGCCGACGCGGGTGCGGTAGCGGGCCGATCCGTGCAGATCGGAGGGGACGGACGCGAGCCGGGCGGTTGCGGCGCGGCCGATTTCGTCCGGGTCGGCGTCCGTGGGGTCGGTGCCGAGCAGCTCGCTCTCCGTGGCGCGTGCCCGGGTCGCGGTGGGGCCGAGCCCGAACAGGCCGATGGCACACCGGTCGAGCCGCCCGTCGGCCGTGACACGCAGCGCGACGGTGGCTCCGGCGATGGCGAAGTCGCCGCTTCTGCGGGCGAACTCCTCGATGGCGAATCCGCAACGTCCGGTCCAGGGAAGGAAGTTAGCGCCCGTCAGCAGTTCGTTCTCGGCCAGCGCCGTGCTCCACACGCCGGTGAAGAACTCGGCTGCCGGGATGGTGCGGCGCCCGCGTGGCGACTCCGCCTCCAGTTCGGCGTCCAATGTCAGCGCGACGGCCGGGTATTCGGCCGCGGCATCGGCGTGCGCGAGTGAGCCGCCGACGGTGCCGCGGCTGCGTAGCTGGAAGTGGCCGATGAGGGGTGTGGCGCGGGCGAGCAGCGGGACCGCGGCACGGATCTCCTCCGAGCGCTGGACGGTGGCCTGTGTCGTGCCTGCCCCGATGCGCAGGGAGCCGTCCCCGCGCCGCTCGATGCCCCGCAGTGCGTCGACGCGACGCAGGTCGACGAGGTGTCCGAAGGCCGCGAGACGCAGGGCAAGCATCGGCACGAGGCTCTGCCCGCCCGCGAGGGCCTTCGCCTCATCGCCGTGCTCGGCGAGCAGTCCGACCGCTTCGACGGTGCTGGTCGGCACGTGGTAGGTGAATGCCGCTGCCTTCACGGTGCTGTCACCTCCTGTGCCTGCTCGACGAGTTCGACGATCCTCGCGGGGGTCAGTGGCAGTCGGTCGACGCGCACACCCAGGGGCGCGAGCGCGTCGGCGACCGCGTTCACGACGGCCGGCGCCGAGCCGATGGCACCGCCCTCCCCGACGCCCTTGTAGCCGCCTGGCCCCGGGCTCGGTGTCTCCACGTGTCCGACCTCGATCACCGGTACTTCGGTGGCGGTCGGCAGGAGGTAGTCCATGAACGTGGTGGCGACCGGGTTGCCCTCGTCGTCGTACGCGAGGTGTTCGTAGAGGGCGCCGCCGATGCCCTGCACGGTGCCGCCGAAGATCTGGCCCTCCACGACGCTCGGATTGATCATCGGGCCGCAGTCCTCGCTGACGATGTACCGCCGCAGTGTGACCTCACCGGTCACGAGGTCGACCTCGCAGGTGCACAGGTGGGTGGCGTTCGCCCAGATCATGAGGTGCGGGGTGTGATAGCGCCCGCTGACCTCGAGCCCGGCCGGTACACCAGGTGGCAGGGCGTGCACTTGGTAGTACGCGAGGCCGGCGATCTCGGCGAGGGTGAGCGCACCCTCGCCGCCCTTCACAGTGGCCCGGCCCCGCGTGAACTCGACGTCCTCGACGCTCACTTCGAGCCTGTGTGCGGCGATGGCCAGGATCCGCTCCCGCAGCGCTCCGGCCGTCCCGGCGATCGCGCCCGCCGTCATGGATCCCGAGCGGCTGCCGCCGGTTCCCGCGCCGTAGGGGGTGACAGCGGTGTCGCTCTGGATCGTGCTCACGTCCTCGACGGCGACGCCGAGCGCGTCGGCCGTCAGCTGCACGACGGTCGTCTCCAGGCTGTTGCCGCAGGATCCCCCGGCGACGTACACATTGACCTTGCCGGAGGGCTCGATGCGGATGGTGGCGCCCTCGGTGGCGTGGAACGGGGTCGCGCCCGCGGTCGGTTCGACGTACGTACACGTGCCGACGCCCAGGTAGCGCCCGGCCTCACGGGCCCGCGCCTGTTCCTTGCGGAAGGCCTCGTAGTCGAGCATGGTCAGGGCCTGCTCGAAGGTCTCACGCGGTGACATGTGCTCGTAGGGCATGCCGTTGCAGTTCGCCGTGGGCAGGTCGGCGGCGCTCAGCATGTTGCGGCGCCGCAACTCGACTGGGTCGAGGCCGAGGTGGCGCGCGGCCGTGTCGAGCAGCACCTCCCGTGCCATCGACTCGTACTGCCAAGGCCCCCGGTACGCCACCCGTCCGCTGGTGTTGGAGAACACGAACCGGGACGAGAACGTGCCCTCGGGGATCCGGTACGGGCCGGGGAACAGCATGCCGACGGCGATGCCGCTCTGCACCGGCGACGGGGTCGGGTAGGCGCCCGCGTCCTGCACGTGGTCGAGGGTCGCGGCGAGGATCCGGCCGTCCTCGTCGAAGGCCATCCGGGCCTCGCCGTGTTCGTGGCGCGCCTGGCCCGCGGAGAGGAGGTGCTCCTGCCGGTCCTCGATCCATTTGAGCGCGGAGCGGAGCCTGGTGGCGGCCAGCATCACGCACATGTCCTCGCGCTGCGGCAGCACCTTCTGCCCGAACCCACCGCCGGTGTCGCGCATGACGACCCGCACCCGGTGCTCGTCGATGCCCAGGAGGCGGGCACAGAAGGCGCGGACCTCGTGCGGCGACTGCGTGGCGGTCCAGATCGTCATCTCGCCGCCGGCCGCGGTCCATTCGGCGACGATGCCGCGGGTCTCCATCGGAACGGGGCCGTGCGCCTGCTGATGGACCGTCTGCGACACGATGTGCGGGGCGTTCGCGAAGACGGGGTCGAGGTCGCTCATGGGGCGCCCGCCGAGCTGCCCCACGAGGTTGCCGGGGTACGCGGGGTGCACGGACTCCGGGGAGTCGAGGGCCGCCGCGTAGTCGACGACCGCCGGCAGCGGCTCGTAGTCCACGAAGACCAACTCGGCGGCGTCCTCGGCGATATAGCGGTCGACGGCGACAACCATGGCCACCGGGTCGCCTGCGAACCGCACCTCGCCCTCGGCGAGCGGCGGGCGCGGGGTGTCCGGGTCGTCGCGACCGTTGAGCGTGTACCACTGCTCGTGGACACCTGGGTTGAGGTCTCCGGCCACGAACACGGCGTGCACACCGTTGAGTTGGAGCGCCTCGGAGGTGTCGATGCCGAGGATGAGGGCCCGCGGAACGGGGCTGCGGACGAAGTGGGCGTGCAGCATGCCGGGGCGTACGACGTCGTCGACGTAGGTGCCGGTGCCGGTCAGGAGCCGCAGGTCCTCGACCCGCGGGGTGCGGGTGCCCGCGTAGGGGGCGCGACCGCCGCTCGGTGCCATCGGTCCTACCTTCCGTCCAGATGCTGAACGAGTGTTTAACCGAGGTGCTGAACGATTGTTTAACACCCGCGCTTCGCGAGCGTCAAGCACAATGACCGCATGACTGCTGCGCCGCGCCGGATGGGCGCCGAGACCTCCAAGACCCGCCTGCTGCTGCTCGACACCACGGAGCGGCTGATGCTGGAGGAGGGATACGCGGCCGTCGGCGTGCGGCGCGTGGCGCGCGAGGCCGAGGTGGCTCCGGCGCTCGTCCTGTACTACTTCCGCACGCTCGACGACCTGTTCCTGGCGGCGCTTCGGCGGCGCGCGGAACAGGAGTTGGCGCGCGTGGACCGCGTCCTCGACGGCCCGCAGCCGATACGCACACTGTGGAAGCTCAGCAGCCACCCAGGCAACACGCTGACGACGGAGTTCGCGGCGCTCGCCAACCACCGCAAGGCGATCCGCGCCGAACTCGCGGCCCACGCCGAGCGTTACCGGCAGGCGCAGGTGGCGGCCCTGACACACAGGCTCACCGAGATGGGGGTCCAACTGCCCGACGAGCTCTCCCCCACTGTGCTCCTGGTGCTCACCAACGCGCTCGGCCGGATCCTGACGATGGAGAACACGATGGGGATGACGACGGGGCACGAGGAGGCCGTGAAGTTCGTGGAGGACTTCCTCCAGCGGTACGAGGGAACGCCGGCCTCGGACGCATAGAGACGTGTAGAAGTGTCACACCTTTCTCAGTCGTGCTCCCCGAGCCCCGGCGGCGCCCCGTACGACGGCTCGTACCCGGCGATCCGCACCGGGCTCCCGACCAGCCGGAAGTCACCCGCCTCGATCACCGCGTACGGCGTGCGCTCCAGCGCCTCGGGCAGCGTACGGACCGCCGCCGCCGGGACGTGCAGGGGCCGTAGGCGCGCCTCCCAGTTCTCGGCCGTGTCCCCGGAGAGTGCCTTCGTGACGGCCGCGATCACGTCGTCCCGGTGTGTCGCCCGGTCCGCCATGGTGGCGAACCCCGGTTCGTCGATGTCGGCCTCGGTGGCGAAGGACCGCCAGAACCCGTCGTGCGTGACGAAGAGCGCCAAGTGGCCCTCCGCCGTGGGGAACAGCTGGGCCGGTACGTAGTAGGCGTGGGCGCCGCCCGGTGTGCGGCGGGGGACGGTGCCCTTGTTGAGGTAGGCGGCGGCACGGTAGTTGAGCTGAGAGAGCATGACGTCGCGCAGGCTCACGTCGACCTGACCGCCGCGTCCGGACACGATCTGCGCGAGGAGCCCCAACGCGGCGGTGATTCCTGCCGAGTTGTCGGCCGACGAATAGCCGGGGAGCGTCGGCGGGCCTTGCGGGTGGCCGGTCAGGGCGGCGATGCCGGTGGCGGCCTGGACGACGTAGTCGAAGGCCGGGTCGTCGCCCGCGTCCATGCCGTAGCCGGTGAGGGCGACGCAGACGAGACGGTCGTTGTACGGCTTCAGGTCCTCATAGGTCAGTCCGCAGCCACGGATCGCCGACGGCTTGAGGTTCACGAGCAACGCGTGTGCGCCACCCACGAGTTGATGCAGACGCTCCTGTCCCGCGGCCGTCGTCAGGTCCACTCGAATGCTGCGCTTGCCGCGGTTGAGGCTCGCGAAGTACGCGTCGGACACCTGCCGGGACAGGTCGCCGCCGGGTGGCTCCAGCTTGGTCACCTCCGCGCCGAGATCGGCCAGCAGCATCGTCGCGTAGGGGCCCGCGAGGATGTGCCCGACCTCCAGGACGCGGATGCCCGCGAGTGGCCCGCCGGTCACCGCAGCTCCGCGGCGATCGCCGCCACCGTCTCGCGGGTGCGGCGCTTGGACGCGACCAGTTCCTCGCGGCCCTCGCCGATCGGCAGGAGGCGTACGGACAGATCGGTGACACCCGCGTCGGCGAACCGCTGGAAGCGGGTCCTGATCGCCGTCTCGTCGCCGGCCGCGCACAGGTCGCCGACGTCGCGGGCATCGCCATACTCCAGCAGGCGCTGGTAGTTGGGCGAGATCTCGGCCTCGCCGAGGATGCGGTTGGCGCGCTCGCGCGCGGCGTCCACCTCGCTGGGCCGGCAGAGGCAGACGGGGACGCCGGCGACGATGCGCGGTGCGGGGCGACCGGCGTCCTGCGCGGCCTTGGTGATGCGGGGCACGACGTGGTCGGCGACGGAGCGTTCGTCGGCCATCCACAGCACGGTTCCGTCGGCCCGCTCCCCCGCGATGCGGAGCATGACGGGGCCGAGTGCGGCGAGCAGGACGGGCATCGGGGCGACCGGGCCGAGGCCGAGCGGGTTGTGGACGGCGAACGTGTCGTTCTCGACGTCCACCGAACTCGTTCCGCTCACTGCCGTGTTGAGGACGTCGAGGTAGTCGCGCGTGTAGGCCGCTGGTTTCTCGTAGGGCAGGCCGAGCATGTCGCGCACGATCCAGTGGTGCGAGGCGCCGACCCCGAGCGCGAGCCGACCCTGGGCCGCCGCGTGCACGGAGAGTGCCTGGCGGGCCAGGGCGATGGGGTGCTGGGCGTGCACCGGGACGACGGCCGTGCCCAGTTCGATGCGCGAGGTCACGGATCCCATCAGGGCGATGGCCGTCAACGCGTCGAAGTCGGTGGGAACTTGAGGCACCCACACCGTGTCGAATCCGGCCTCCTCCGCCCAGCGCACGTCGTCGAGCATGCGGGCGGCCTTGCGTGCGCTGTCGCCCCGCTCGGGGCCTGACATCACTCCGATACGCATACGGGGGCTCCTCACGAACGGTCTGCGGTCAGCTTGCGGATGTCGGCCACGATGTGGTCGAGCGGCGTGCCGGTCGGGTAGACGGCGGCGGCCCCCGCCTTCTTCAGGCGGCGGATGTCCGCGGCCGGGATGGAGCCGCCCACCACCACCGCGATGTCCTCGGCGTGCGCGGCGCGCAGCGCCTCGACGGTACGGGCGGTCAGCGCGATGTGGGCGCCGGAGAGGATGCTCAGGCCGACCACGGCCACGTCCTCCTGCACGGCCGTCGCGGCGATGTCGGTGACGCGCTGCCGGATGCCGGTGAACACGACCTCGAAGCCGCTGTCCCGCAGCGCCCGCGCGACGATCTTCGCGCCGCGGTCGTGCCCGTCGAGCCCGGGCTTGGCGATCAGCACACGGGCGCCGGATGCGGTGGCCATCAGAACACCACCGGCTGCCGGAACTCGCCCCACACCGCGCGCAGCACGTCGGACATCTCGCCCACGGTGCAGTACGCGGCGGCGCAGTCGACGAGCGGGCCCATGAGATTGACGTCCGGGACGTCGGCGGCACGCCTCAACTCCGCGAGCGTGCGCCGCACTTCGGCCGCGTTCCGCTCGTGCTTCACCCGGGCGAGCCGCTTCAACTGCCGCTCGCGCCCCTCGGCGTCGAGTTCGTACGTGGCCAGATCGGGCGGCTCCTCGTCGGCGGTGAACCGGTTGACACCGACGACGGGCCTGGCGCCCGACTCGATGTCCTGGTGGGCCCGGTACGCCTCGTCGGCGATGAGCCCCTGGAGGTAGCCGTCCTCGATGGCACGGACCATGCCGCCGTGCCGCTCCAGGTCGTCCATGATCTCGACGACGCGCTCCTCGGTGGCGTCCGTGAGGGCTTCCACGAAGTACGAACCTCCCAGCGGGTCGGCGACCGCCGCGGCGCCCGTCTCGTAGGCGAGCACCTGCTGGGTGCGCAGCGCGAGCGTCGCGGACTCCTCGCTGGGCAGCGCGAACGGCTCGTCCCAGGCCGCGGTGAACATGGACTGCACGCCGCCGAGTACGGAGGCGAGCGCCTCGTAGGCGACGCGTACGGTGTTGTTGCGGGCCTGGGGCGCGTACAGCGAGGCCCCTCCGGCGACGCAGCCGAAGCGGAACATGCACGCCCTGTCGGTCTCGGCGCCGAAGCGTTCGCGCACGAGGGTCGCCCACCGTCTGCGCCCGGCACGGTACTTGGCGATCTCCTCGAAGAAATCGCCGTGCGTGTAGAAGAAGAAGGAGATCTGCGGGGCGAACTGATCGATCGTCATGCGGCCGCGTTCGATGACCGTTTCGCAGTACGTGACGCCGTCGGCGAGCGTGAAGGCCATCTCCTGGACAGCGTTGGCCCCGGCGTCGCGGAAGTGGGCGCCGGCGACGGAGATGGCGTTGAAGCGCGGGACCTGCTCGGCGCAGAACTCGATGGTGTCGGCGATCATCCGCAGCGACGGCTCGGGCGGCCAGATCCAGGTGCCTCGGGAGGCGTACTCCTTGAGGATGTCGTTCTGGATGGTGCCGGTGAGCTTGGCGCGCGGGATGCCGCGTTTCTCGGCTGCGGCGACGTACAGCGCGAGCAGGATCGCCGCCGTGCCATTAATGGTGAAGCTGGTGCTGACCCGGTCGAGCGGGAGGCCCTCGAAGAGCAGCTCGACGTCGGCGAGGGTGTCCACGGCGACCCCGACCCTGCCCACCTCGTCGGTGTACTCGGGGTCGTCGGAGTCGTAGCCGCATTGGGTGGGCAGGTCGAGCGCGACGGACAGCCCTGTCGAGCCCTGGTCGAGGAGGTAGCGGTAGCGGCGGTTGGACTCCTCGGCGGTGCCGAAGCCGGAGTACTGGCGGCGGGTCCACAGGCGGCCGCGGTATCCGGTCGGGTAGTTGCCGCGGGTGAAGGGGTACGTGCCCGGGTCCGGTGGTGTGTCGGGGGCGTCGGCCGGGGTGTAGACGGGTTTGAGGGGGAGCCCGGACGGGGTGTGCACGGGGTCGTCTGTCATGGGTGTCGCGGTTCCTCCTCGGCCCGGGCGGCGGTCAGCTGGTCCTTGAGGACCTTGCCTGTCGCGCCGAGCGGCAGTGCGTCATGGAACTCGATGTGTCGCGGCACCTTGAACCCGGCCATGCGCTCGCGGCTCCACGCGATGAGGTCCTCGGCGCTCACCTGCTCGCGGACCACCACGAACGCCTTGCCGACCTGCCCCATGCGCGTGTCGGGCACGCCGATGACGGCTGCCTGGGCGACGGCGGGGTGTTCGAGGAGGAAGCCCTCGATCTCGGCCGGGTAGGCGTTGAAGCCGCCGACGATGAACATGTCCTTCTTGCGTCCGACGATCCTCAGCCGACCCTCCGTGTCCAGCTCGCCCAGGTCGCCGGTGTGCAGCCAGCCGTCCGGGTCGATGGTCTCGGCGGTGGCGGCGGGGTCGTCGAGGTAGCCCTTCATCACGGCGTAGCCGCGCACGAGTACCTCCCCGTCGTCGGCGATCCGCACCTCGAAGCCCTCGCAGGGCCGGCCGACGGTGGTGGCGACGGCCTGGTACGGGTCGCCGGGCCGGGAGGCGGTGACGGTGCCCGCCTCGGTCAGCCCGTATCCGGTCATGAGGTGCTGGAAGGGCAGCTCGGTGGTGACGCGCCGCACCAGCTCGACCGGGATGTCGGCGGACCCGGTGACCGCGACGCGCAGCGAGGACAGGTCGCGGCCGGGCGGTGCGGCGAGCAGCGAGTGGTAGAGGGTGGGTGGCCCGGGGAGGACGGTGACCCGCTCGCGCTCGACCAGGTCGAGCACCACGTCCGTGTCGAAGACGGGGACCGGCAGCATGGTGGCGCCGCGCAGGAACGAGGCGACCAGGCCCGCCTTGTAGCCGAAGATGTGGAAGTACGGGTTGACCATGAGGTAGCGGTCGCCCTGGCGCAGTCCGGCGAGGTCGCACCACTCGTCGTACAGGCGCAGCGTCTGTCCGTGGGTGGTCATGACGCCCTTGGAGCGGCCGGTGGTACCGGACGTGAACACGATGTCGGCGATGTCGTTGTCGCCCACCTCGCACGCGTACGGGCTGCCCGAGTCGAGGAAGCCGGATGTCACGTCGACCACGGGTACGCCGTCAGGGCCTGTGAACTCCCGTTCCAGGAAGCCGTTTTGAACGAGGAGTGCCTTGGCTCCGCTGCGGCGCACGATGTCGTGCGCCTCGGCGTCCTTGAAGCGTGTGTTCACGGGGACGAGGACACCCCCGGCGGCCGTGAGCCCGAAGGCCGCCACGATCCAGTCGGCGGAGTTGGGCGCCCACAGTGCCACCCGGTCGCCCTTGCGGATGCCGAGTTCGTGGGCATAGGCGCCGGCGGCGGCCCGGATCCGCTCCGCGAGTTCGCTGAACGTGAGGCGCAGGGCCCCGTCGACGACGGCCTCCGCGTCGCCGAACCGGTCGGCGGCGCTGAGCGCCATCTCGGGGATGCTGCGCCACCTCGGAGCGCCGTCGGCGCTCATGGGGCCATCAGGCGGGCCAGGTTGCCGCCCATCACCTTGGCCTTGTCGGTCTCGTCGAGCTTGCCGAGGAAGTCGACGTACGTGACCGGGTCGGCGAGGCCCTCCGGGTGCGGGTAGTCGGAGCCGAACAGGACACGCTCGATGCCGATGAGGTCACCGAGGGCGGCCATGTCCTCCTCCCAGAACGGGCTGATGTGGATGTGCCGCTTGAAGACCTCGACCGGGTCCTCCTGGAACTCGTGCGGCATCTTCTTGTACACATCGGCGAGCCGTACGATCACGGGCCCCACCCAGGAGGCGCCCTGCTCGATCACGGCGACCTTCAGTGCGGGGAACCGGGAGAGCATCCCGTGGCAGATCATCGACGCCACCGCGTCCTCGACCGGCCGCCACTCCGCGACCTGCCGGAACGCGTTGGGCTTGAAGGGCAGGAACTCGCGGGTGCCGCCCTCCCAGTCGTTGGCGTAGGTCGAGTAGCCGCTGTCGGAGGAGTGGAAGGTGACGAGCACCCCGAGCTCCTGCACACGCTTCCAGAACGGGTCGAACTCGGGCAGCGCGAAGGAGCGGGTGACACCGCCCGGGCCCGGCACGGGTGCCGGACGGACGAGAATCGCGCGGGCGCCGCGCTCCACCACCCAGTTCAGCTCCTCGATCGCCTTGTCCACGAACGGCAGGGTGATCACGGGGACGGTGTGGATACGCTCCTTGTGGACGAAGCCCCAGGTCTCGTGCAGCCACTCGTTGAGCGCGTGGATGACCGCGTGGATGAGCTCCGGGTCGTCCTTCATGCGCTCTTCGATGAGGCTCGCGAGCGTCGGGAACATCAGGGAGCGCTGGATGCCGAGGTCGTCCAGGAGTTCCAGGCGGGGGCCCGGTTCCCGGAACGCCGGGATGGCCCGCATCGGCTCGCCGAAGATCTCCCGGCGGGTCTTGCCGTCGGGGTTGCCGACCCTGAAGTACTCCTCCATCGCGCCGGGCCGGGCCACGACGTCGAAGGTCGGGTTCGGTATGTACTCGCTGATCTGCCCGCGGATCGCGATCTTCGTGCGGCCGCGGACGTCGACGTATTCGATGGCGCCGTCGTACTGCTTCGGGAGGTACTTGGTGAACGCGTCCCGGGTCTCGTAGAGGTGGTTGTCCGCGTCGAACAGCGGATAGGGCAGGGTGCGCGAAGGCATGGAATCCTCCTTGGCAGACGGTGAGAATAGTATTCTCACCGAACGGGCGGGGCAATGTCCTTCCGCAGGTTCTGGCGGAGCACGAACTTCTTCACCTTGCCGCTGGCCGTGCGCGGGAACTCCTCGACGCCGTGCACCTCCTCCGGCCACTTCTGCCGTGCGATGCCGGCCCGCTCGAAGTGCATCCGCACCTCCGTTAGCCCCGGGGCGGGTTGGCCGGGCAGCATGCGCAGCACGGCGGCCGCGTGCTCGCCGAGGCGGGCGTCGGGCGCGGCGACCACGGCGGCCTCCGCGACGCCGTCCATGCCGAGCAGCACCTCCTCGACCTCCAGAGCGCTGATGTTCTCGCCACCCCGGATGATCACGTCGGCTTTGCGGTCGGTGATGGTCAGGCAGCCGTCCGCATCGACCTCCCCGACGTCGCCGGTGCGGTACCAACCCTCGGCGTCGAAGGCCGACTTGGTGAGTTCGGGGTCGGTGTAGCCGAGGCAGAGGTCGGGGCCGCGGGTGAGTATCTCGCCGTCGTCGTCGAGCCGCAGCTCCACACCGTCCAGCGGGGCGCCGTCGGTGTGCAGCCGGACGCGGGCGGGGCCGTCGTACGGGGCCCAGGTGACGGAGGGGTGCTCGGTCGAACCGTACGAGCGGAACGCCGTGATACCCAGACCCTCCAGACGGGTCGTCACCGCCGACGGGACGGCGGAGCCGCCGAGGCCCGCGTACTTGAGGCGGGCGATGTGTGCCGGTGTGCAGTCGGGGTGGTCGAGCAGGCTCGTCATGTAGTACGTCGCTCCCCCGCCGACGACCAGGTTCTCGCGGGCGATGAGGTCGAGTGCCTGCGCCGGGTCCCATACGTCGCCGAGGTTGATCGGCGAGCCGTCGAGCACGGGGATCAGGAACGCGTTGACCATCCCGATGAAGTGGCCGACGGGCGCCACCGTGAGCTGGTTGCCCCGGTCCGGCGGATAGGCGGCGGAGAGCTGGCGCGTCTCGCACAGCAGCGTCTGGTGGCTGTGCACCACGCCCTTGGGGTCGCGGGTGGTGCCGGAGGTGAAGGCGATGAGAGCGGGCGCGGCCGGGTCCGTCGACAGGAAGCCGTCCATCGGCTCGGCGGCGAGGAGGTCGTCGAAGTCGCGGCCGACCACGCCCACGATCGGTACGCCGGCGCTGAGTTCGGGGTCGAACTCCTGGCGGCCGAAGCGCCCGGCGGCGAAGAAGGCGCTGGGCCGGGTGGAGCGCAGGATGTAGCCGACCTCTTTGGGGCCGTAGAAGTGCACGATCGGGACGACCACCGCACCGAGCAACGCCGAGGCCCAGAAGACGGCTGCCGCCTCCCTCCAGTTGGGCAGCTGGAACGCGACGGTGTCACCGGGGCCGACGCCGCGCTCGCGCAGCCCGGCCGCGAGCCGCCGCGCCGCGCGCTCCACGTCGCCGAGGGTTCCTGACCACGGGCGTACGCGCGAGTGCACTCTGAACTCGGCCTCGGAGGCCACCCCCAGACGTTCCGTCAGGGCCTCGCCGAGGGTTTCGCGGGTCCACCAGCCCTCCGTCTCGTAGCGCTGGGTCAGCTCCGGGGGGATCGTCCTGAGCGCGGTGACCGGGATCGTCGGCATGGAAGAAACCAACCTCCTCGTGGCATACACCTGTACGCACTGAGCACGCGTGAGAATTGAACTCTCTCAGATAGAGAAGCTATGTTCCATACGCTGTACGCGACCACGATCCGCGCCGATCTCTCCGAAGGGCTTCGCATGGTCGACCTCGAACTGGACGGTGCGCTCGCCGTCGTCACCATCGATCGCCCGCACGCGCGCAATGCGATCGGGCCCGCCACGATGGAGCGTCTGGAGAAGGTGCTCGACGCCGTCACCGAGGCGGAGCGGGAGGGCACGACGCACGCGCTCGTCATCAAGGGGGCGGGCGAGAAGGCGTTCGTGTCGGGCGGCGACCTCAAGGAGCTGGCAGCGCTGCGCACCGAGGAGGCCGCGATGGGGATGGCGCTGCGGATGCGCGCGATCTGCGACCGCGTGGCCGCCTTCCCGGGGCCGGTGATCGCCGCTCTGAACGGCCATGCCTTCGGCGGCGGCGCCGAGTTCGCGCTCGCCGCGGACATCCGGGTCGCCGCGGACGACGTACGGATCGCCTTCAACCAGGTGGCGCTGGCGATCATGCCGGCATGGGGCGGAGCCGAGCGGCTCGCCGCGCTGGTCGGGCCGGGACGGGCGCTGCTGCTCGCCGGGTCGGGGCAGGTGCTGAGCGCGCGCGAGGCGGAGCGGGAGGGCCTTGTGGACCGGGTGCTGCCGCGGGGCGGGTTCGAGGCAGGGTGGCGGGAGTTGGCGCACTCCCTCGCCCACCGGCCGGCGCGGTCCATCAAGCGCGTGACGCGGCCGAGCGGCTGCCCGCCGCGCGAGGCGGCCCGCGCCTTCGCGCGCCTGTGGGTCTCCGACGAGCACTGGACCGCGGCGGAGCGGGTGACGTCCAGGGGGAAGTAGGGACTTCGTCAACCACTCCGCCGCGGAGGACGGATTCGAGGCCGTACGGGCCGCCGATGGTCAGGCGCGCGCCGGGGCCTCATCGGTCACGGGCTCGCGCCCGCCCGCCGACTCGCCCTCGCCCTTGCGCAGCGCCGGGATGAACGTCGCGACGACGGCGGAGAGCACGGCCACGCCGCAGCCGATCGCCAGGCCGGTACGGAAGCCGCCCTCGGACGCGATCGAGACGCCTCCCATGGAGAACGTCATCTGCGCGAGGACGACACCGATCACGGCGGAGCCGATCGTGGTGCCGAGCGAACGCATCAGGGTGTTGAAACCGTTGGCCGCGGCCGTCTCCGAGAGCGGCACGGAGCTCATGATCAGGGCGGGCATGGAGCCGTAGGCGAGGGCGACACCGCTGTTGATGATGACGCCGGCGAGCATGATGCCCCAGGCTGTCCCCATGAGCGGCAGCGCCGCACCGTAGCCGAGGGCGATCACGAGAGCGCCGAGGATGAGTGCGAACTTCGGGCCGCGGGCGTTGATCAGCTTTCCGCCGAGCGGCGAGATCAGCATCATCATGACGCCACCGGGCGCGATCCACAGACCTGCCGCGAGCATCGACTGCCCGAGGCCGAAGCCGGTGGCCTCGGGGAACTGGAGCAGCTGCGGCGCGATCAGCATGAAGGAGTACATGCCGACGCCGATGAGGATCGACGCGGCGTTGGTGAACAGCACGCGGGGCCTGGCGGTGGTGCGCAGATCGACGAGCGGCTCGCGGGTACGCAGTTCGTAGCGGCCCCACACGAGCAGGGAGACCACGGCGAGGGCGAACAGGCCGAGCGTGGTGCCCGAGCCCCAGCCCCAGTCGGCGCCCTTGGACACCGCGAGCAGCAGCGAGACGAGACCGATGGCGAGGCCGATGGCGCCCGGGGCGTCGAAGCGCTGCCCCTTGGCGGCGGCCGGGACGTCCGGCACGATCGCGTAGATCATCGCGCCGATGGCCACGGCGAGGACGGCGGAGCCCCAGAACAGGACGCGCCAGTTCGCGTACTGCGCGACGGCCGCGGCGATCGGCAGTCCGATCGCGCCGCCGATGCCCATGGACGCGCTCACGAGCGCGATGGACCCGCTGAGCTTCTCGGTCGGCACCACGTCGCGCAGCAGCGCGATCCCGAGCGGCACCATGCCCATACCCATCCCCTGGAGTCCGCGACCGATGATCATCGGGACGACGGAGGAGGAGAGGGCGCAGACGACCGAGCCGACGATCAGCGGGACGACGCAGATCAGCATCATGCGTCGCTTGCCGAGGAGGTCACCGAGGCGACCGGACACCGGCACGCACACACCGGAGACGAGCAGGGTGACGGTGACCACCCACGCCGCGTTCGAGGACGACGTGTCCAGGAGCTGCGGCAGTTCGGCGATGAGCGGCGTCACCAGCGTCTGCATGATCGCAGCGACAGTGCCTGCGAGCGCGAGGGTGGCGACGATGGCGCCCGACCGACCGCTCGACTGGGGCGCATCCATGAAGGGCTCCTCAATCTTTTCTTTTCAGGGTGTGCTTCAGCGTGCACAGTAGTATGCATCATACACATGATATGTATCGTGCATATTACATGCGTGGTACACATAACGCTCTGCGATACGGTCGACCCAGGAGGACGCACGTACATGAACAAGCCATCGCACCTGGTCGAGTTCGAGCACATGGTGCTGGGCCGACATCAGCTCGGCAGCGAGAAGCGCCGCCGCCAGGCCGACCGCCTGGAGCGCAGCGCGTACATCATGCTCAGCCGGATCCAGGCACAGGGTCCGATGTCCATCGGCCAGCTCAGCGACGCCTTCTTGCTCGACGCCTCCACGCTCAACCGGCAGACGGCGAGCGCGATGCGGGCCGGGCTCCTGGAGCGGATCCCCGACCCGGACGGCGGCATGGCCCGCAAGTTCCGGCTCACCGAGGAGGGCGAGCGGCATCTCGACGAGGAGCGCGAGACCCACGTCCAGGAGCTGGACAGGGTCTTCGAGGACTGGTCGGCGGACGACGTCGAGAACTTCGCCCGCTATCTCCAGCGCTTCAACACCAGCATCGAGCGGCTGAGCGGCCAGCCCTGGCCACGCTCCTGAAGCACTGAGGGAGAACGGCGTTCCCGCCCTTGCGGTACCCGATTCGGTAGGTGGAAGCCACCCGCTTCTCAACTGAGTCGAGTATCGTTCCGCAGATGAACGCCGCACCCGCAGAGCCCACTCCGCCCGTCTGGCGACAGCGCGCGATCGAGCGGTCCACGCGCGCGGCCAAGCTCCGCGCCGAACAGCGGATCGAGCGCTTCCTCGAAGCGGCACAGGAGCTCATCGCCGCCAAGGGCACCACCGACTTCACCGTGCAGGAGGTCGTCGAGCAGTCGAAGCAGTCGCTGCGCAGCTTCTACCAGCACTTCGACGGCAAACACGAGTTGCTGCTCGCCCTGTTCGAGGACGCCCTGGGGCGCTCGGCCGACGAGATCCGCACCGCCACCGCCGCCAAGAGGAAGCCCCTCGAACGGCTGCGCGTCGCGGTGCACATGCTGTACGAGCAGTCGCTGCCACGTCCCGGCCGGCAGAGCCCGCTGTTCACCGACTTCGCGATGCAGCTCCTGGGCACCCACCCGGAGCAAGTGGCCACCGCGCACGTACCGTTGCTCGACCTGTTCACCGAACTCGTCGAGGAAGCCGTGGAGTCGGGCGACGCGCGGGCGGACAAGCCGCGGCGCGCGGCGTCGTTGGTGATGCAGACGGCGATGTTCACCGCGCAGACCCCGGGCGTCCCGGCCGGCAGCACGTCGACGCAGGTGTCCGCCGAAGAGGTCTGGGAGTTCTGCCGGGGCGGAGTCTCGGGCAGGGCCTGAGACCCTACCGAATGACCCACCGTCACGGCATTACGCTTCTTGTTTCACGAGAGTACCGTTCTCGTCATGACGGAACCGGGACGCGAGTCGTCGTACCGTGTCGTCCAGTGGGCGACCGGCAACATCGGGAGTCGTACGCTGCGCGGCGGCGCCGAGCATCCCCAGCTGGATGTGGTGGGCGTGCTCGTGCACAGCGCGGAGAAGTCGGGCCTGGACGCGGGTGAGTTGTGCGGTCTCGCGCCGCTGGGCGTCCGCGCCACCACCGAGCCGGCCGACGTGCTCGGGCTCAAGCCGGACTGCGTGCTCTACACGCCGCGCGAGCTGGACGCCGACGCGGTGTGCGCGCTGCTGTCGGCGGGGATCAACGTCGTCTCCACCCGCACCGACTTCCACCACCCCGACGCCATGGACCAGTCCCTGCGGCGGCGGATCGAGGCCGCCTGCGCCGAGGGCGGCAGCAGCATCCACAGCACCGGCAGCAGCCCCGGCTTCGTCACCGAGGCGCTGCCGCTGGTGCTCGCGTCCGTGCAGCGGCGGCTCGACGGGCTGCTGATCGAGGAGTTCGCCGACCTGTCGCGGCGTCCGTCCCCGGGGCTGCTCTTCGACGTGATGGGGTTCGGCGGGCGAGGCGACACCTTCGACGAGCGGCGGCTCGCCTCGCTGAAGGCGAGCTTCGCGCCGTCGCTGCGGGTGGTGGCCGACACGCTCGGGCTGCCCGTCGAACGGGCCCAGGTGCACGGCGAGTTCGCGCACGCCCTTTCGCGTACGACGATCGCCGCCGGGGTGTTGGAGGCCGGTTCCGTGGCGGCGCAGCGCGTCACGGTGGCCTGGAAGCAAGGGAGCCGGGATGTGCTGCGGTTCCGGGCGGCCTGGTACTGCACGACGGAACTCGACCGGCCCTGGGAGCTGCGGGACACCGGGTGGCGCCTCACCGTCGACGGCGACGCCCCGCTCGACGTCACGATCCGCTTCCCCGTCGCCCCGGAGAACGCGGCGGCCACCTACCCCTCGTACACCGCCAATCGCGCGGTGAACGCGGTGCCGTGGGTGTGTGCGGCGGAGCCGGGGATCCGGACGACGACGGATCTGCCGCATGTGGTGTCGCCGTTCGCCCGGTCGTAAGAGGGCTCAGGCCTCCGCCGCACCGCCCCGGTGGATCGTCCCGCCCTTCATCACGAAGCGGACGTCGCCCGTCACCGCGACGTCCGTCAGCGGGTCACCGGGGACGGCGATGACGTCGGCAAGCAGGCCCGTGTCGAGGCGGCCGCGGTCGTCGACGTCGATGAGGTCGGCGGAGACGGTCGTCGCGGCGCGGATCGCGTCGAGCGGGGACATGCCTCGCTTCACCAGCGCGATCAGCTCCTTCGCGTTGCGGCCGTGCGGGATGGCCGGGGCGTCGGAGCCGCAGGCCACCCGTACGCCGCGGCGGATGGCCTCGGAGATGGTGGCGCGGGCCTTCGGGAACGTCTCGGCGGCCTTGGCCTGGAGCTCGGGGTCGGCGTGCGAGGTGTCCATCTCGTCGTTGAGGGAGGTGGTGGCGACCAGGAAGGTGCCCTGCCGCACCATCCGGTCGAGGGTCTCGCCACTGGTGAGGAAGCCGTGCTCGATGCAGTCGATGCCTGCGTCGAGCGCGGCCGTGACCGCCTGTTCGCCCATGCAGTGCGCGGCGACCTTGCGTCCCGCGCGGTGGGCCTCGTCGACGATGGCGCGCAGTTCGTCGTCGGAGTACTGCTGGGCGCCGGCCGGGCCGGTGTGCGACATCACGCCGTTCGACGCGCACACCTTGATGACCCACGCACCGTGCTTGATCTGGTAGCGCACCGCCTTGCGCACCTCGTCGACACCGTTGGCGATCCCCTCCTCCACCGTCAACGGCAGCACGTGCGGGGCGAACGCCTGGAACATCGTCGGGTCCAGGTGCCCGCCCGTGGGTGTGATCGCGTGCCCGGCCGGCACGACTCGGGGTCCTTCGATCCAGCCGTGGTCGATGGCCTTCTTCAGGGCGACGTCGAGCAACAACCCGTTGGTCTGGAGGAAGAGGCCCAGGTTGCGCACCGTCGTGAACCCGGCGCGCAAGGTCCTGCGTGCGTTGGCCACCGCCCGCAGGGTGCGTACCGCCGGGTCGTCCTGCACCGCGATCAGCGGACTGCGGTGGTCGGGCCCGCCGAGCAGCAGGTTGACCTCCATGTCCATCAGGCCCGGCAGCAGGGTCAGATCGCCGAGGTCGACGACGACCGTGCCGCCCGGGAGGGTGTCGGGCGCGATCCGGGTGATGTGCTCACCCTCGACGAGCAGTTCACCGGGGGTGACGTACTCCCCCTTGTCGACGTCGAGCAGGCGCGCGGCGCGGAGCAGGACGGGCGACTGTGGGGTGCGCGGGCGGGGCATCGCGGGGCTCCTTCACACAAAGGCGGCGGCTCAGGAAACAGCGGCCGTCAGACGGCGGGTTCGACGACGGCGTCGATGCTGGACGGGCCGGAGTCGGGTACGCGCGGCTGGCGCCACGCCTCGACCGGGAAGGCGACGGTCACCAGCGCGCAGAACGCCCACAGGAGCCGCTTGTCCTGCTCCGAGATGGTGTCGAGGTCGACCTGCTCCAGGTAGGCCTTGTTGGCCTGGAGCAGCGGGAACGCCGCGTTGTAGAAGGCGTCCAGCTCGTCCATGGTACTGGCGAGCCGCTTGGCGTAGCGGGCCCTCTCGCCCTGGACGGCCCAGTCCGCGAACGGCTCCAGGGCCTCGAAACCGGCGGGAAAGACAGTGGTGGCGTGCGCCATGATGCGGTTCTCCTCCTGGGGTCGCTGAAGCGGTCAGGCCTGGTACTCGTCGACGTAGCCGCGGGCGGACTGGTGCAGGTGCCGCAGCAGCACCTCCTGGTCGTTGAGCGGGAACGTGTCGACGGTGCGGGACTCCAGCATCGTCTGCGTCGCTTCGAGGGTGTTGCCGTCCTGCAGCCCGTACTCCTTGAACGACACCGCGGCCAGCTCCTGCTGGATCCGCTGGAACCCGTTCTTCGGCGGCACGAAGTAGCAGGTGCCCTCGAAGATGTGGGTGTTGTACGAGGTCGGCCAATAGTGGTAGGTCAGCACCCAGTTGGGCCGCCAGATCAGCAGCATGAAGTTCGGGAAGAACACGAACGAGTCCATGCCCCACCGCTTGTCGCGGGTCGGGTTGATGGCCGAGGGCAGATCCGCCGTCTCCACACCGATGTCCGGGGCGTCCCAGGGCCCGAACAGGCCGCTCTCCAGGGCCGCTTCGATGGGTTTGACCATCTTGCGGTCGTGCGGGGGCGCGATGCCGCCCCAGGAGGAGACCATCGAGTGGGGGCCGTCGGTGTCGTAGTGCAGCCCCTCGTACCCGTACTTCTGGATCTTGCGGGCCTCCTCGGCCATGTACTGGCCGGAGTGCAGGATCGGCGCGTGGTAGAACTCGGCGAACGCGTCGATGAACAGCTTCCAGTTGGCGCCGATCTCCGCGCGGTACTTGTGCACCTGTGTGAGTTTGTGGAACGGGTAGCCCTCGATGCCCCTGGCGAACTCGCCGAGATACTCGCGCAGCGGCGTGGTGTTGCCCGGGTCCAGATTGATGAAGATGAACCCTTCCCAGACCTCCGTGTGCACGGTCTTGAGCCCGTACTCGGACTTGTCGAGGTCGAAGAACTCGCCCTCCTGCTGCACGTAGGCGAGCTTGCCCTCGAGGTCGTAGCGCCAGGCGTGGTACTTACAGGTGAACTGGCGGCACACGCCGCTGGTCTCCTCGCGCGGAAAGTCGTTCCACACCAGCTTGTTGCCGCGGTGGCGGCACACGTTGTGGAAGGCGCGGATCTCGTCGTCGGTGCCACGCGCCACGATCACCGAGGTGCGGGCCGCGTCCAGCTCCTTGGTGAAGTAGCTCCCCTTGCGCGGCAGTTGCTCGACCCGGCCGACGTTCAGCCATGTCCTGCGGAAGATCGCGTCCCGCTCCAGCTCGTAGTGCTCGGGCGAGATGGAGTCCTCATAACTGATCGGCTCCGTGCCGATCTTCAAGTGCTCGGTCCAGCTGCCCTCGGCGGGCTTCTTGAAATGCGGCATGGGGTCCGACCCTCCAGTCCGACTGCACCACTGGCGTCCAATGACGCCCGATGACACCCGAAAGCCTTGGATAACCTCGATCTCTCGATGTGAGAACGGTATTCTCTCGACTGATCGTGCGTCAAGCGGCCCGCGTGGGTGCGACCCTGTACGGGCCCACCACAGGGGCCGTACGGCCGACAGTTCCGCACAGAACCGGAGGATGCGTGACGATGCGATTCCTGTTTCACTACCCGGAGGCGCACGGACCGGACGGCGACCTGCTGGACGCGGGACCACTCACCGAAGTGGCCCGAGCTGCCGACGAGTTCGGGTTCTCCGGGCTCTCCTTCAGCGAGCACCCCTCGCCCGGCGCGCGCTGGCTGAACCACGGCGGGCACCAGACGCTCGACCCCTTCATCGCGCTCTCCCACGCGGCGGCCGTGACCAGCCGGCTGCGGCTGCTGACGTACCTCGCCGTCGCCCCGTACCGCAATCCGCTGCTGCTGGCCAAGCAGGCGGCGACGCTCGACCGGCTCTCCGGCGGGCGGCTCATCCTGGGGCTCGGAGCCGGGTACCTGAAGGGCGAGTTCCACGCGATGGGCGTCGACTTCGAGGAGCGCAACGCACTCTTCGACGAGGTACTGGACGTGCTGCCACTGCACTGGAGCGGCGAACCGTTCAGCTACGAGGGCCGGCACTTCAACGTCCGCGAGGCGCAGGCCCTGCCGCGGCCCGCCCAGCAGCCGATACCGGTGTGGATCGGCGGCAACTCGCGGCTGAGCCGGCGCCGGGCCGCCGAGCGCGCACAGGGCTGGATGCCGATGTCCGGCGGCGCCGAACTGAGCACGACCGCCCGGACGCCGACGCTCGGCCCGCTGTCCGAACTGGCGGGCGCGATCGGGGAGGTACGTGACGCCACGGCGGCCGCCGGGCGCGGTGACAGCGTCGACGTACTGCACTCGTACCGCGACGACGGCCTCACGGAACCGGCCCTCGACGCGGACCGCCACCGGGAGGCGTTCGCCGCACTGGAGAAGGCCGGGGTGACGTGGGTGGCCGTGTCCTGTCCGCACGAGTCGACGGCGGCGACCCTGGAGTTCCTGGAGGCGTTCGGCACGACGTACGCGGGCTGAGCGGACACACCCGTCTCAGCGCGGCGGGGAGGGGTGTCCGGCCAGGACACCCCTCCCCGTACGTTCCTCAGCCGCGCGGCAGTCCGAGCACGCGCTGGGCGATGATGCCGCGCTGGATCTCGGACGTGCCGCCCGCGATGGTGCCGCCGAAGCTGCGTGCGTAGCGGTGGAACCAGCTGGCGAAGGCGTCGTCGAAGCTCATGTGGCAGTACGGCGCACTGTCCGTGCCGTGGATGAGACCTTCAGGGCCTGCCGCTTCCAGGGCGCGTTCCAAGGCCTTCTGGGAGGCCTCCGAGCCGAGGACCTTCAGGACGGACAGCGAGGGGACGTCCGTCTCTCCGCGGGCGGCGCGCGCGAGCGCGGTCTGGCCCAGCAGGGTCAGTGCCTGCCGGTCCATGGCGAGGGTCGCGTACCAGTCCTTCTCCAGCGCGGTGGTGGGTCGGAAGTCGCGCAGCAGGTCGCTCATGCGCTCGGCGTCGCCCAGCCACATCAGTGTGCGTTCGTGGCCGAGCGAGCCGTTGGCCACCCGCCAGCCCTCGTGGAGCGGGCCGACGAGGTTGTCGGCGGGCACCCGTGCGCCCTCGAAGAAGACCTCGTTGAAGTCCTTGTCCTCGGGGCCTGTGAAGGAGGCGAAGGGGCGGCGGGTCACACCGGGGGTGTCGGTCGGGATCAGCAGCACGCTGATCCCCTTGTGCTTGGGGGCGTCCGGGTCGGTGCGCACGAAGGCGAGGAGCACGTCGGCGTCGTGGGCGCCAGAGGTCCACACCTTCTGCCCGTCGACCGTGAAGTACGTGCCGTCGGTGGAGAGTTGGGCGCGAGTGCGCAGAGAGGCGAGGTCGGATCCGGCGCCGGGTTCGCTCATCCCGAGGGCCGCGGTGATCTCGGCGCGGAGGATGGGGACGGCCCAGCGGTGCTTCTGCTCGTCGGTGCCGAAGGAGAGCAGGGAGGCGGCGATGATGCCGACGCCTTGCGGATTGAAGCTGTGGTAGATGCGGCGCCGGCCGAGTTCCTCCAGGTGTACGTACCGTTGGAGCACGGTGGCATTGCGGCCGCCGAACTCGGGCGGGTTGCCGGGCAGCAGCCAGCCCGCGTCGAACTGGGTGCGCTGCCAGCGGCGGGCCCACTCGGGTATGTGCGCGCTGGAGCGGGAGCGTTCGGTGGCCTCGGCCTCGGTGGGCAGGTTCGCCTCCAAAAAGGCCACGAACTCGGCGCGGAAGGCCTCGGTGTCGTCGTCAAAGCTGATGCGCATGGCCGTCCCCCACGATGTCGGCGATCACGGCGCGGTGTTCGGCGGCGCCGCCGAGCATCAGTTCGCCCGACTTGGCGCGCTTGAGCGCGAACTGCAGATCGTTCTCCCAGGTGTTGCCCATCGCGCCGAACAGCTGGACACCGTGCCGGAACACCAGGGCCTGGCACTCCCCCGCCGACGCCTTGGCCATGGCGGCGGCGAGGCGGCGGCGCGGGTCGTCGGCGGCGATCGTCATCATCGCGAAGTAGGCGAGGGCGCGGGCCCGTTCGATCGCCACGTGCATGTCGGCGGCCTTGTGCTGGACGGCCTGGAACGAGCCGATCGGGGCGCCGAACTGGTGGCGGCCTCGGACGTGCTCCAGGGTCAGGTCGAGGATGCGGCGGCAGGCGCCGACCGTCGTCATCGCGAGTCCGGCGAGCGCGAGGTGCCGGGCGTACTCCGGGTCGGCGCCGCTGCGGTCCGCCGCGCCGACTCGCACGCCCTCGAAAGTCACGTCGGCGACGTGCAGCACCGGGTCGAAGACGTGCAGCGGCGTGGCGGTCACCGCCTCGGCGGGCACCACGAAGACCCCGGCGTCGGTGACCACCGCGAGGCACTCGGCACGGTCAGCGTCGAGCACGTGGCGGGCGGTGCCTTCGAGGAGCCAGCCGCCCCCGTCCGCGCGGGCCGTCACCCCGGAGAACACGGCGGCGCCGCTCGCACCGTCACCGGTCGCCGCCGGGGCGAGCGGTGCGAACTGCGTCATGGCCGCCAGATACGGAGTCGGGTCCACGGCGTGACCCAACTCCTCCAGGACGATGCCGAGTTCGACCGCGTCAGCGGGGTCGACGAGTTCGGTCCAGCCCAGTTTTCGGTACGTACGCCACAGCGGCGTGGGGTCGGCGCCGGTGTCCGCGACGGACCGGACGAACGCCGCCGGGCACTCCTTGGAGACGGCGTCGCGGACGGTTCGCTGCCACAGCCGTTGATCCGAGTCGAACTCGAAGAGCATCTCGGCCTCCCTGCCGGTCGTCACACCTTCAGCAGTCGGGCCAGGTTCCCGCCCATGATTTTCGCCTGACGTTCCAGGTCCATGTGCGCCAGCGCGTCCACGTAGCTGGTCGGCTCCGCGAGGCCCTCCGGGTGCGGGTAGTCGGAGCCGAACAGCACCTTGTCCTCGCCGATGAGGTCGGCCAGTGCGCCGAGGTCCTCCTCCCAGAACGGGCTGACGTGGATGTTGCGCCTGACCGCTTCCACCGGGTCGCCGGCGAACCCCTCGGGGGCCTTCTTGTAGACGTCGGCCAGGTTCTGGAGCAGCGGCGCGATCCAGTCGGAACCGTTCTCGATCACGGCGATCTTCAGCTCGGGGAAGCGGAAGAGGGCGCCGTGGCACACCCACGAGGCCACGGCGTCCTGCACCGGCCGCCACTGGTCCATCATCCGGAAGACGTTCGTCTTGAACGGCAGCATCTCGCCGCCCGCGCCCTCCCAGTCGCTGCTGTACTTCGCGTAGCCACTGTCGGAGGAGTGCATCGTGACGAGGATGTCGTGCTCGACGACACGCTTCCAGAACGGGTCGAACTCCGGCAGCGCGAAGGACCGCGAGCCACGGAAGCCGGGCACAGGCGCGGGACGCACCAGGATCGCCTTGGCGCCGCGCTCGACACACCAGTCGAGTTCCTCGATGGCCTTGTCGACGATGGGCAGGCTGATGACCGGGACGGTGAAGATGCGATCGTGGTAGTTGAACGACCAGACCTCGTCGAGCCACTGGTTGAGCGAGTGCACGACGGCGTGGATCATCTCCGGGTCGTCCCGCATGCGCTCCTCGACGAGGCTGGCGAGCGTGGGGAACATCAGGGTCCTGTCGATGCCGAGCTCGTCCATCAGCTTCATGCGCGGCGCGGGCTCACGGAAGGCGGGCACCGAGCGCATCGGGTCGCCGAAGATCTCCCGGCGGCTCTTGCCCTCGGGGTTGCCGTGCCGGAAGTAGTCCTCCATGGCGCCGGGGCGCGCGACCACGTCGAAGGTGGGGTTGGGGATGTACTCACTGATCTGGCCGCGCACCGCGATCTTCGTGCGGCCGTTCACCTGTACGTACTGGATGGCGCCGCGGTACCGGTCGGGCAGGTACCTGGTCAGCGTCTCCTCGGTCTCGTACAGGTGGTTGTCCGCGTCGAACAGGGGGTACGGCAGTGTGCGCGAAGCCATGGGCTCTCTCCCTACCTATTGTTCGTGTGCCGGCCCTGTTGTTCGTGTGCCGGTGTGCTCGCTCAGGACTGTTTGATGTGCTTCTTCATGTCGTCGAGGCGGGTGAGGATCGGGTACCCGTCGACGCTGAGGGCGTTGCCATGGCCGGTCTGGTGGATGTCGAAGGCGGACTGCAGGGCCGACTGGAAGCCCTGCACGTCGAGCGTCTGGTTCACCGCGCGCTTGGCCTGGCGCAGGCCGAAGGGCGGCATCTGTGCGATTCGCTCCGCCAGGTCGCGTGTCGCGCCGTCGAGTTCGTCGAGCGGGACGACCTTGTTCACCATGCCCGTCCGCTCGGCCTCGTCGGCCGTCAGCGCCCGCCCGGTGAACAGGATCTCCTTTGCCTTGCGCGGGCCCAACTCCCATGTGTGTCCGTGGTATTCGACGCCGCTGATCCCCATCCGCACCACGGGGTCGGAGAACTCGGCGTTCTCGGCCGCCACGATCAGATCGCACGGCCAGCACAGCATCAGCCCGGCGGCGATGCACTTGCCCTGGACGGCCGCGATGGACGGCTTCGGCACGTTGCGCCAGCGCAGCGAGTAGCCGAGGTAGCGGTGGCACTCGAGGCCGTAGATGTGCTCCAGGGTGATCTTGTCGGGGGTGTGCGAGGTGCCTTTGAGGTCGTGGCCCGCGGAGAAGTGCTTGCCGTTCGCACGCAGCACGATCACGCGTACGTCGTCGCCCTCGGCCGCCCGCGTCCACGCCGCGTCGAGCGCGTCGAGCAGGTCCATCGACTGGGCGTTGGCTGCCTCGGGGCGGTTCAGCGTGATGGTGGCGATGCCGTCCTTCGCCTCGTACAGGATCTGATCCGTGGGCTGGTCCATGCGGCGGCTCCTTCTAGCCGGGTGTCGCACCCGGCGTCGCGCAGCGAGAATAACATTCTCACCTTACGGAAGTAAGACTCCCGTACGTCGGCGGCGGAGGCTTGTCCAGCCTTATCGGGGCCGCAGCCCGTCGAGCAGCAGGCGCACCGCGAAACCGACCTTCGCGTCGAGTTCCTGCCGGGTGGGGGCCAGGCCGCCGACGATGGCGCGGACCGGGCCGCCGACCACCATGCTCATGAACGCCGATGCCGCATGGTCCACGTGGGTCGGGGCGATCTCGCCCTTGTCGACGGCCCGTTGGAGGACCGCTGCCACGTGGTCGATCAGCGGCCTCGCGCACTGCTCGACGTACGCGGTGAAGATCTCCGGGAAGCGGTGGCTCTCGGCGTTGATGAGGTGCTGCAGGCGCAGTCCGTGCGGGGCGGCGATCTGCTCGATGCGGAGTCGGGCGATCGCTTCGAGGGTCGCACTCAACTCGCCGCGATCCAGGGCCTCGAGTACGTGCGGCGGCACGATCTGTTGCTCGATCGCGCGTTGGATCGCCGTCCGGAACAGGGTCGCCTTGTCCGGGTGGCGGGCGTAGATCGTGCGCTTGGTCATGCTGACGCGGGCGGCGATCATCTCGATCGTCGTCACTTCGAAGCCGTGCTCGAGGAACAGGTCGAGGGCGGCGTCGAGCAGCTCCTGGTGGCGGGCCTCGGCCTGTTCGCGGGTGGGGCGGCCCGCTCGAACGCGGGGTGCCGTGGCTTTGTCCGTCATGGCGTTCTCACCTGCCGCTTCCTCGGGGCTCCGCCCCGGACCCCGCTGCTCAATCGCCGCAGGGGCTTGAACGAAACACTTGCGCACGGGCCCCGAACCATGCAAATGATACGGGCGAGTTGCTATTCACCGAAGGGTGTAACCGAAGGGTGTTCCCCGTGACCTCAGCAACCGCAACACACCAATTGACCGCGCTCGTCGACTCCTCCGACCGCTTCGCCCACTCCGCCCGCGATCTGCGGGCCACGCAGCTCGCCGCCCTGGACGAACACTTCCAGGACCGCAAGGAACGCATCAAGCTCCTCGGCCACCGCGCCGGCGAGTCCGGCACCTCCGAAATCCGCGAACCGGCCGATGTGGTACCGCTGTTGTTCCCGCACAGCGTCTACAAGAGCTACCCGGAGAGCTTCCTGACGCAGGGGCGTTGGGACCGGCTCTCGAAGTGGCTGGGGACCGTCTCGCCGTATCCGATCACCCCGCTCGACACCTCGGACCTCGACGGCAGCGACCGGATCGACGAGTGGATCGCGCGGCTCGGCGAGCACGGCCACCACGTCTCCTGCTCCAGCGGCACGACCGGCAAGTCGGCGATGCTGCTCGCCACCGAGCGGGACATGGACTGGTCCCGCAAGGACACCGTGGGCGTGTTCTCGTGGGGCTCCGGCGTCCGGCCGACGGGCGACCGCCGCATGATCGGGATCGCCCCGACGGCCGCCGTACCGAAGAACATGGTGATCGCCGAGGCGCAGGAGCGGGCCTTCGGGGACCCGGCCAAGCCGCGCTTCCGGCTGCCGCTGCCACCCATCACCGTCGGCTCGCTGACCCGTACGGTCCTGCTCCGCAGGAAGATCGCCGAGGGCGCCGCGCTTCCCGAGGAACTTGCGGACTTCGAGCGCGAGGCCGCGCGGCGCCAGGAGGCGCTGGAGAAGGCGATGACGACGGCCGCCGAGACCCTGATCGAGCACCGCTCGGAGAAGCTCTACATCTCCGGCATGTGGAACGCGCTGTACCAAGTGGCGCAGCTCGTACGGGACATGGGCTGCTCCCGCAAGGACTTCCACCCGGACAACTGTCTCTACGTCGGTGGCGGCCTCAAGCGCGCCCAGCTCCCGCCCGACTACCAGGAGTTCGTTCACGACACGTTCGGCATCCCGGCCGACCGGAACTTCCAGAACTACTCGATGCAGGAGCTGAACTCCGGCATGCCCAAATGCCGCGCCGGCGACCGCTATCACGTGCCGCCCTGGGTGGTCCCGCTCGTGCTCGACGAGTCCGGGGAACACCTCCTCCCGCACGACAGCGGAGAGGTCGAGGGGCGGGCCGCGTTCTTCGACCTCGCACTCGACGGGCGCTGGGGCGGTGTCATCACCGGCGACCGGATTTCCCTCACCCTCGACCCGTGTGCCTGCGGGGCGTCGGGGCCCTCGATCCGTAACGACATCGTGCGCTACGCGGACCTCGCGGGCGACGACAAGATCGGGTGCGCCGGCACCGTCGACGCGTATGTGCGTGGTGTGTCATGACGGCCGCCGGGACCCACTCCTCGTCCGCCGTCGCGGCACCGTTCTTCCTGCGCGGGCGGCTGTACGAGGGGCAGGACGTCGCCCACCGTTCCCGTGACCTGGGCGTCGCCTTCGCCACGCCGACCCTGGACCTGGACCGGGCGGTGCATCCGCGCGGCGAGGTACCACCCCTGCTCGACGTGCCACTGACCGACATCATCGACTTCCTCGTGGAGACGGGCGAGCGGCTGCGGGCCCCGGACAACCCGTTCCTCGCCGACTGCATCGACCGCATGTCCGCCACCCACCCGCTCCCCCGGACGGTCCTGGAGGAGCAGGTCAGGCACGCCTCCTCCTATCTCGACGCACGGTTGCTGCGCACTGTGGTGGAGGAGAACTTCCCCGACCCCAGGGCGCTGGACTCGTGGGTGCCCAAGGAGGACTTCACCGGCCGCACGAGCTTCGTGCGGGCCTTCGCTCCGCGGCTGATCCATGTGCTGCCGGGCAACTCTCCGGGCGTCGCGGTGAAGTCCATCGCGCAGGGAGCGCTGGTCAAGGCGGTCAATCTGTTCAAGATGTCGTCGAGCGACCCGTTCACGACGGTCGCGATCCTGCGCACCATGGCCGACATCGACCCCGCACATCCCGTCGTGGCATCCATGTCGGCGGCGTACTGGCGCGGCGGCGACGAGTCCGTGGAGCGGGTCCTGTACCGCCCGCAGTACTTCGACAAGATCGTGGCATGGGGCGGCGGCGACGCCATCGACAATGTCGTCAAGTACCTCGGCCCCGGCTTCCAGTTGGTGTCATTCGATCCCAAGACATCGATCTCGATGCTCGGCAAGGAGGCGCTCGCCACCGACGACACGATCGAGCGGGCCGCCGAACTCGCCGCGACCGATGTGATGGTGCTCGGCCAGGAAGCCTGTGTCGCCAGCCGGTTCCTGTACGTGGAGGGGGAACGGGACGACGCGGACCGGTTCTGCGTACGTCTGCACGCACACATCACGGCGAAGGCGGCTGCCTCCGGAGACACCCGGCCGCTCGACATGGAGCTGCGCGAACGGATCGAGGCGCTGCGCATGCTCGACGACGAGTTCCGGGTCTGGGGGCGGGCCGATGGCAGCGGCGTGGTGATCCGGTCGGACGAGCCGGTGGACTTCCATCCGATCAACAAGGTCGCCAACGTGGTGCGGGTCGACTCGCTCGACGACGCGCTGCGTGGTGTCACCGTCGCCACGCAGACGGTTGGCTTCCACCCGTTCGACCGGATGGCCGACTACCGTGACCGGCTGGCCAGTTGCGGCGCGCAGCGGGTCGTACGCCTCGGCGAGGCGGGGCCGAGCACCATCGGCAGTCCGCACGACGGGATGTATCCGCTGCACCGGTTCGTGCACTGGATGGTGCACGAGGACGGGGTGCGCTGAACCGGAATCCGTCTACCGGGAACCCCACGCGTCACATGTCGCGTCTTGATCGCCACAAGCACGCGACCGCGGTTCCGCACGGAGGTAGGGCCCGACCATGGAAAACGACGTCAGGCCCTACCGGGGCACGCTGTACCGCTTCACCCTCTGGGTGTCGCTGGCCACAGCCGTGCTCGGGTTCGCGATCCTCGCCGGCGCGTTCGCCGCGGCATGGGACGGCTTCGGACACGTCCGGGAGTACGCGGACCGCAACATAGCCAACGAGGACTCCTACGTGGCGTACGCGGACGGGGGCCTGGACCCGTTGCGGGCCGTCGGGGCCGTGACGGCGCCGGTGTTCCTCCTGCTGGGGCTGCTCGTCGTCTCCGTGCTCCACAGCGCGTACGCGGTCGGCAGCGCGCATGCCCGGCGCGACGGCGGGCCGCTGTCCGTCGGCGAGTTGTGGCGGCGCACCCGTCCGCGCCTGTTCGCCGCTGTCGTGACCAACTTCCTCACCGGCGTCTTCGTGGCCGTCGTGGTGTTCGCGGGCCTCTTCCTGTTCATCCTGGTCGACAGCCACGATGTGCCCGGCGTCGAACCTACGCCCCTGGGCGAGACGGCGTCCTGGCAGTACACGCTGGTGGGTTGGGTGCTGCCGATCGTCATCTGGACCCTCGGGCCGCTGCTCTGGTTCCGGCTGTCCGGGGCCACCTCCGAGACCGTACTGGAGCGCCGGAACCCGTTCGTCGCGGTGTACCGCTCCTGGGTGCTGACACGCCGCGCCCGCCTGCGCACGTTCGGGCTGGGGCTGATGTCCTGCGCGGCGGCCGTGCTCGCCTACGTAGTGGTCCTGTTCGCGGCCGGTCCCCTGAACCACTACGCCGGGCTCGGCATGCTGTGGCTCAACGACGACAACGTGTGGATGACCGGCGTGCTGATGATCATCTTCCCCACGGCGGTGGCCCTGCTCATGCTGGCGCCGCTGGTCATGCCGCTGGTGTGCGGCGGGGTCGCGCGTCTCCACGGGGACATGCGCGCGGGTGAGGAAGCGGGGAACGGGGCCGAGCGGCCCGCACGACCCGCGGACGCAACGCGGCCGTAGAGCGGCCCTTGAGCGCCGAGAGCCACACCCCTGAGCCGTACGCGAGGTCGTCGAGGCGCCGGGCCACGGTGTAGCGGACCGGGTCGAGGCGGGTGGGCTCCGCGCCGTGTCCGAAGGTCTCCAGGGCGACGTCGGTGACCGCCGCGACGGCCGTGGCCCGGCGCATTCGGCGCGAGGCCAGGCAGCCCACGGCCGTCAGCGGCCACCAGTGGCGCGTGAGCAGCGCCGTGCCCTGGGTGAGCGACGAGAGTGTGCCGAGGGCGGTGAGGCGGGCGGCGTGCCGCAGAGGGTGCTCGATGCCCTTCAGTTTCTCGGCGTTACGGACGGTGGCGACGGCCGCGAGTCCGCCCGCCACCGGGAGCGACCAGCGGCGCTGGGCGAGCAGGGCGACGAGCAGGGCGGCGCTCCACGGCGCGAGGATCGCGGGGGCGATGTTGTCGGGGTGGCGGCCGGCCAGGGGGTGCGCGCCGGTGCCGTAGAGGGCCTTTCGGCGGAACCAGTCGGCGAGTTCCACCCGGTGTTCGTGGGCAGCCCGCACGGCGGGCTCGTAGCGGATGCGTCCGCCGTCTCCGGTGAGCCGCCAGCACAGGTCGACGTCCTCCCCCACCCGCATCCCGGCGTCGAAGCCGTCGGCCTTGGTGAGCGCGTCGGTGCGGACGAGCATGCAGGCGCTGGGGACCCAGGAGGCGGGGGTGCCGGTGCGTACGGCGGCCGGGTGGCGGCCCAGGTCGAGGGAGGAGCGGGCGCTTTCGTAGCGGCCCAGCCAGCGCTCGGCGTCGGGGCCCGGCAGGGCGGTGATCCGGGGGACGGCCATCACGACGGCCGGGTCGGCGAAGTGGCGCAACAGGACGTCCACCGTGTCGGGCCCGAGGACGACGTCCGAGTCGACCAACACCACGTACGGCGTGGTGACTTCGCGCAGCGCCGCGTTGCGGGCGCCGGCGGGCCCGAGGTTGTCGGTGAGCGGGAGCACGCGCGCGTGGTGGTGTGCTGCTGCGGCGGCGACGGGGGCCGGTTCGTGCGAGGCGTCGTCGACGACGATCACCGGGGCGTCGGTCGTGGTGGCGCGGATGCTCGCGAGCACGCGGTTCAGCTGGTCGGGGCGGTCGCGTACGGGGATGACGTACGTGACCGTGCCGCGCGGGTCGATGCGTGGCAGCTCGGTGACGACGGGGTGGGCGAGGCCGGTGGCCAGCAGCCGGTCGGCGAGCACCGCGCCCGCCCGGTCGCGTACCCGTAGGGTGCGCCCGGTCAGGAGTGCGCGGGCACGCGGTGTCAGCCGGAGCAGCCGCGTCGGGTGGCCGCCGAGCAGCGCGCGCCCGCCGTCGAGGACGCGGGTGTGCCGGTCGAGCGCGACGACGTATCCGTGCGGGAGGCTCATGGCGACTCCTCGCCGTACGGAAAGGTCCACCGGGTCAGGCACGCGGGACCCCGATGGTGCGGGTGAAGCCGTCCGGGATCACCAGGTCGTCCGGGCCCAGTTCGTCGACGGAGGCGTGCCCGAGGCCGAGGACGGCGGAGTCGAGGCCGCCGCGCAGGATGTCGAGGACGTTCTCCACGCCCGCCTGCCCGTTCGCGGCCAGACCCCACAGGTAGGCGCGGCCGATGAGGACGGCGCGGGCGCCGAGCGCGAGGGCCTTGGCGACATCGCCGCCGCGCCGCACACCACCGTCGAGGAGGACCTCGATGTCGGCGCCGACCGCCTCGGCGATGGACGGCAGGAGGCGGATGGTGGCGGGGGTGGTGTCGAGGTTGTTGCCGCCGTGGTTGGAGACCGAGATGCCGGTGACACCCGCGTCGACGGCCCGCTTGGCATCGTCGACCCTGCTGACGCCCTTGAGCAGGAACGGGCCTCCCCACTCCTTGCGCATCCACGCCACGTCGTCCCAGGTGGGCGGCGCGGTCTGCATCCACTCGCCGTAGGCGCCGAAGAAGGTGGGGGCCCGGCCTCCGGGTGCCTGGAGGTTGGGCGTGGTCAGGTCGGGGAGGCGGCGGGACTTCGCGTAGGCGAGGAGCCAGCGCGGGTGCGGCAGCACGTCGGGCGCGAACTTCACGGCCGTGCGCAGGTCGACGCGTTCGGGGATCGGCGGGCTGCCCCAGTCGCGGCCGTTGGAGAACGACCAGTCCAGGGTCGCGATGAGCGCCTTGGCGCCGGCCGCCCTGGCGCGCTCCATGCGCTGCACCATGGAGTCGCGGCTGCCCATCCAGTACATCTGGTAGAAGGTGTTCGGGTTGGCCTCGGCGACGTCCTCCACGGACCGGCTCGCGAACGAACTCAGCCCCATGATGACGCCCCGGTTGGCGGCGGCGCGGGCCACGGCGACCTCGCCGTCGGGGTGGACGGCCTGCACACCGGTCGGCGAGATCAGCACCGGGAAGGCGGACTCCACGCCGAGCACGGTGGTCGTCAGGTTCCGTTCGGCGTGGTGGCCCACCACCCTTGGTGCGAAGCCGAGTTCGGCGAACGCGCCGATGTTGTCGTTGATGGTGCGGCCGCGTTCCGAGCCGGCGACCAGGGCGCCGTAGACGCTGCTGGGCAGGTACTTCTTGGCGCGCCGCTGGGCCTCGGTGACCGTTTCGAACCATGGGTTTCTTGCCATGGGGCGGCTGTCTCCTCATCGGGTGAGCGTGACGCTGGTGATCGCAGCGTCGAGCGATCTCGTCGTCAGGTGGCCGGGTTGAGTCCTGCTACCGGGTTCTCGTCGCAGTCCGACACGGGTGGCCTCCGCATGAGCGGCACGGTCACCGGGCCGGTGCGGTGGGAGTGGTCACCGGACGGCTTCGGGATCGTGGCGCCGTGCCGCTCCCGCTCCGCGAGGAGTTGCTCCCCGTACCCCTGGACGCACTCCGGGTCGGGGCCGTCCAGCGGGAGGCCGGTGAAGAACTTCGCGGCCATGCAGCCGCCCTTGCAGGTGTCGTAGAACGTGCAGGACGCGCAGGCCCCGCCCTGCTGCGGCTCACGCAACCGGAGGAAGAGCTCCGACTCGCGCCACACACCCGCGAAGCCGCCGGCGTCGCGCACACTCCCCGCGAGGAACTCGTCGTGGATGGCGAACGGGCAGGCGTACACATCACCGATGGGATCGATGAGACACACGACGCGACCCGCACCGCACAGGTTGAGGCCGGGCAACGGCTCGCCGTAGGCCGACAGATGAAAGAAGGAGTCGCCGGTGAGGACCTGGTCGGCGTGTGCCACCAGCCAGTCGTAGAGCTGCCGTTGTTGGGCGGGCAGGGGGTGCAGCTCGTCCCACACGTCGGCCCCGCGCCCCGAGGGACGAAGGCGGGTGAGGCGGAGTTGGGCGCCGTACTGGTCGGCGAGCGCCTTGAAGTCGTCCATCTGCGGGATGTTGTGGCGGGTGCAGACGACGGACAGCTTGAAGTTCTTCATGCCCGCGTCGGACAGATGGCGCATCGCCCGCAGGGCCGTGTCGTACGAACCCGCCCCGCGCACCGCGTCGTTGACCTCGGCCGTGGCACCGTCGAGGGAGATCTGCACGTCGACGTAGTCGTTGGCGGCGAGGCGCCGGGCGACCTCCGGGGTGATGCGCACGCCGTTGGTGGAGAACTTGACGCCGACGTGGTGGGCGGTCGCGTAGTCGAGCAGCTCGAAGAAGTCGGGGCGCACGGTCGGCTCGCCGCCGCCGATGTTGACGTAGAAGACCTGCATGGCCTCCAGCTCGTCGATGACGGCCTTGGCCTCGGCGGTGGACAGTTCACGCGGATCGCGGCGGCCCGAGCTGGACAGGCAGTGGGCGCAGGACAGGTTGCAGGCGTAGGTGAGTTCCCAGGTGAGGCAGATCGGCGCGTCGAGGCCGTACTCGAACAGGTCCACCAGGCGTGCACCGGGCTCGGCCGCCAAGGGAGTTGAGGTCGTCACGGTGTCGGGCTCCTTTCGACCAGCATCGACGAGCGGGCCAGGACGGCGAGGGCGCGCGCGTACCGAGCCGTGTCCGTGTCACCGACGCCGGTGCACACGCAGGCGGCGCGTGCGGTGGGCGAGTCGGCGAGCGCCTGGATGACGGCGAGCAGTCCCCGGTCCTTGAGGAAGGACAGTTTGCGCGTGCCGAAGTGGTACAGCAGCGCGCCGAAGGGTTCGGGCCTGACCGACACCTGGGGGTGCACGTCCCAGGCGCGGTCCAGGTCGATCACAGGGGCACCCACGATCAGTACACGCCGCACATGCCGTCGATCGAGACCTCTTCGACCAGGTCGTCGGCCTCGATGAGGGGCTCGTCGGCCACAGCGGTGGAGGAGGCCGGCGCCTCGGTGGCAGAGGCGGCAGGAGTGGACGGGGCGGATTCGAGCTGCACGTTCATGCGGAACTCCCTTTTACCGATGGGTGGTTGAGGGTGTGCGCGAACGGATCCGAGAGTATTGGCATGCGATGCCAAAAGAAAGGGTGCGGGCACCGCCGGGGTCTTGCGCGCTGCCGTCACGGCGGGATTGGATCCGGTCCCATGGCTCCGATCACGTCCGTCCGCCCCGACGTGCTCGTCGTCGGTGCCGGTGGCGCGGGGGCCGTGCTGGCGACGCGGCTGAGCGAGGACGCCGACCGGAGCGTGCTGCTGGTTGAGGCCGGTCCTGTGCCGTCGCACTTCGACCCGGCCCTGCTGGACGCGCGCCTCGTCCCGGGCGCCCAGCCGGACCATCCCGCGACCGCCTCCCATGCGGTACTGCTCACTCCGCGGCGGCCGTGGTCGGTGCCGCGCGGGCGGGTGCTGGGCGGGTCCACCACGGTCAACGGCGGGTACTTCGTGCGAGCGAGGCGCGCGGACTTCGACCGGTGGGCCGCGGCGGGCCATCCGGCCTGGGCGTACGAACGGGTGCTGCCGTTGCTGCGCGCGCTGGAGGACGACTGCGACTTCGGCCGGAGCGACGTGCACGGAGACGGTGGGCCGATGCGCGTCACGCGCGAACCTGTGACCCACCCCGCCGCCGTGGCCTTCCGCGACGCCGCCCGGGAGCTGGGTTTCGCCGCCGAGCCCGACAAGAACGACCAGGGCCCGCCCGGCTTCGGGCCCGTGCCGTCGAACTCCGTCGACGGCGTGCGGCGGAACACCGGGCTCGCGTACCTGTCCAGGCCGGTTCTGGAACGGCCCAACCTCACGGTGGTGGGCGGTTGTTCCGTAGTGCGAGTGGTGGTCGAGCGAGGACGGGCCACGGGCGTCGTGGTCGAGCGCGACGGGGCGCGGGAGACGCTCGACGCCGGGTGTGTGGTGTTGAGCGCGGGGGCGCTCGTCACGCCCCACCTTCTCCTGCTCTCCGGCATCGGCCCACGAACGGACCTCGAGCGGGCCGGGGTCCCCGTCGTCCGCGACGCGCCCGCGGTCGGCGCCTGCCTCTCCGACCACCCGCAACTGGTCCTGGACTGGCGGCCCCACGACGACTTCGCCCCACCCCCGACCAGCTGGCTCGGCGGCTGCCTGCACCTCAACTCCCGTGCTGGCGATGCCGATCGCCCCGGCGACATCGAGATCCTCCAGTCGCTGGTGCCGATGGCCGGGCTCGTCGGCGGGACCATACGGGTGCCGGGCGCACCGAGCTCGTTTCTCGCCTCCGTCCAGACGCCGCGCCCCACCGGCCGGCTGCGGCTGCGCTCCGCCGACCCCACGGTCTCCCCCGCCGTCGACTACGACTATCTGCGCGACGGCGAGGTCCTGCGCCGGCTGCGCGCGGCCGTCCGCGTCACGGCCGGCCTCCTGGACACCGCGCCGTTCACCGAGCTCTCGGGCGGCGGACTTCTCACCCCCGGGCCCGGCATCCTCGACGAGGATCGCGCGCTGGACGGATGGATACGCGACCACCTCGGCACGGCCCAACACACCTGCGGAACCGTCCCGATGGGCCCCGCCGTCGACCAGTACGGGCGGGTGCACGGGATACGCGGGCTGCGGGTGGCGGACACGTCGATGCTGCCGGACACACCACACCGGGGCCCGGCCGCGACCGCCGTACTGATCGGTGAGCTGGTCGCCGACGCGATGCGGCGCGAGCTGCTCTGAGGCGCCCCCTGCACACCCGCTACGCGGAGGGCGCCCCGCCGAGCCCGACCTCGAGCCGCCGGATCGCCGTGTCGAGCAGCACGCCCAACTCCGCCTCGGGCACCGCGAGCCAGTGCTCGTACGCCGTGACCGCCGCCGCCAGGACCGTATGACCGAAGAGCCGCGGGAGCGCGTCGGACGCGGCGAGGCCGAGGCGCCGGGCCGCGAAGTCCGTGACGATGGCGCGCCACGAGGCGTATCGCAGGGTGGCGTCGGCCTGGAGGGTGGGCACGGTCAGGATGAGTTGCATGCGCTGCCGGTGCCAGGGCACGACGGCGGTGTCGAACCGGTTGAAGTCGACGACGGCCGCGCGCAGCGCCGTCATGAGCGGGACACCGGGGCCGGTGGCGTTCAACAGCTCACGGAACCCGGCGAGTTGTTGCTCGAAGTCACCCCACACGAGGTCGTTCTTCGACGCGAAGTAGCGGAAGAACGTCCGCCGCGCGATGCCCGCCGCGCCTGCGATGTCATCGACGGTCGTCGCGTCGAAGCCCTGCCGGGCGAAGAGTTCGAAGCCGATCCGTTCGAGGTCGGGTCGGGTCGTGGCGCGCGGGCGGCCGCTCTTGGGCGCATGGGCGACCGGTTCGGCCACGCCGCTCCTCGGTGACTCCACATCCGCTCCTTCGTCCGGGGAACAAGATACCGTCACCCTTTGAGAACATGGTTCTCTCAGGAGAGAAATGCGGATACCATCCAGGCGTTCCGTTCCCGCGTCCCTTCCGTTGCCCGGTCGGCGAAGGAGCCGCCATGACCAAGCACGTCCTGCACGTAGAGTCCCGGCCCGCGAGCGAAGAGGCCCTGGACGCGTTCAACCGCTGGTACGACGAGGTCCATCTGCCCGAGATGGTGGCGCTCGACGGCTTCGTGGCCGCCGTCCGCTATGCGCCACGGGAGCCCGGAGGGCCGTACATCGCGCACTACGAAATCGAGGGCGACCCGCAGCAGGCGGTGAAAAACGTGACCGCGGCGGCGGCCGACGGCCGACTGCACATGTCCGACGTGATCAGTATGGAACCCGCACCGCGCATGCAGGTCCTGAAGCTCACCACGGAGTACCCGGGACGTCCCCTCGCCTCGCGACGCCAGCTCATCGACGGCCGGCTCGTCGCCGCCGACGCCACCTTCGCCTCGTACAACCCGGCCACCGGCGAACTCCTCGGCCACGCCCCCGAGGCCACCGAGGAGCAGGCGCGACAGGCCGTGGCCGCCGCCCGCCGCGCCTTCGACACCACCGACTGGGCCACCGACCCGGAGCTGCGCCGCCGCTGCCTCGACCAGCTGCACGAGGCGCTCGTCGAACACCGGGAGAAACTACGAGAGTTGACGATCGCGGACGCCGGGTCGCCGCGCATGCTCACCTACGCCGCGCAGTTGGACGAGCCGATCGAGCTCGTGCGGTACTACGCGGACCTCGTCAAAGACCACTCGTTCGTCGACGACATGGGTGTGGTCGAGTACCAGGGGCAGCGCCACCACCGCTGGGTGGAGTGGGAGGCGGCCGGGGTCGCCGCCGCGATCATCCCGTACAACTACCCGAACCAGCTGGCCCTGGCCAAGCTGGCCCCCGCGCTCGCGGCGGGCTGCACGATCGTCCTCAAGGGCGCGCCCGACACACCTCTCGTGACACTGGCCCTCGGCGAGCTGATCGCCGAGCACACCGACATCCCCTCCGGTGTCGTCAACATCCTGTCCTCGTCGCGGGCCTCGGTCGGCGAGGTGCTCACCACCCACCCCGATGTGGATCTGGTGAGTTTCACGGGGGCGAGCCCGACCGGGCGGCGAATCATGGCGGCGGCGAGCGACACCGTCAAGCGGGTCTTCCTCGAACTCGGCGGAAAATCGGCCCTCGTGGTCCTCGACGACGCCGACTTCAAGAACGCCGCCACGTACGCGGCGTACATGATCTGTCTGCACTCCGGGCAGGCCTGCGCGATCACCTCGCGGATGCTGGTGCCGCGCCGCCACCACGACGCGATCGTCGAGCAGGTGGCACGGCGCATGGAGCGGGTGCGCGTCGGTGACCCGAGCGATCCCAAGACGTACATGGGTCCCCTCATCAGCGAGCGGCAGCGCGACAAGGTCGACGGCATGGTGCAACGGTCCGTCGCCGCGGGCGCCACGCTCGTCACCGGCGGACAGCGCATAGATCCGGGCTACTTCTACGCGCCGACACTGCTGGCCGATGTCGCCCCGGACAGCGAGATCGCCCAGGAGGAGGTCTTCGGCCCGGTCCTCGCGGTGATCCCGTACGACGACGATGACGACGCGGTGCGCATCGCGAACGACTCGGTGTACGGGCTGTCCGGGGCCGTGCTGAGCGCCGACCGGGAGCGGGCGCTCGCGGTGGCGCGGCGCGTCCGCACCGGCACGTTCAGCATCAACGGCGGCAACTACTTCTTCTCCGACACCCCGTTCGGCGGCTACAAGCAGTCCGGCATCGGACGGGAGAAGGGTGTCGCGGGCCTTGAGGAGTTCATGGAACGCAAGACCTTCGGCGAGGTAGAGGTAGAGGTAGAGGTAGAGGTAGAGGCACGGGACGCGGACGGAGGGGGCCGATGAGTGTCACCGTCTCCGAGCTGACGCCGACGACCGGCGTGCAGATCACCGGCCTGTCGGGGCACCGCCTGGTGGACAAGGCGGTGGCCGAGGAGTGCCGCCAGGCCCTCGAACGCCGCGGCGTCGTCGTCTACCGGGATGCCGACCTCAGCGACAGCGACCTGGTCGCCTTCAGCCGGCTGCTCGGGCAGGTCGTGCCGATTCCGCACGGCGGTGTGCCCGAGCATCCCGAGGTGCAGGCCATCACCCGGGACCCGTCGAAGAGCCGGCTCGCCGCCTATCGCGAGGCGACATTCTTCTGGCACATCGACGGAACGACCAGCGAAGTTCCGGACAGGGCGACCTTGTTGACGGCCCGTCGGGTCGACAGAGGCGGAGGCGGCGACACCGAGTTCGCCAACACCTACGCCGCGTACGAGGCCATGTCAGAGGCGGAGCGCGCCGAGCTGGACGGCGTGCGCGTCGTGCACAGCTTCTCCGCCTCGCAACTGCATGTAACCCCGGACCCGACGCCCAAGGAGCGCGCGGCCTGGGACCGCAACCCGGCGCGCGAGCACCCGCTGGTATGGACACACCAGAACGGCCGCACCTCGCTGCTGATCGGTACGACCGCGGGCGAGATCGTCGGCATGGAACATGAAGTGAGCCGGGCGCTGCTCGACCGGCTCCTTCAGTGGACGTCGCAGCCGAGGTTCACGCTGCGCCACCAGTGGCATCAGGGAGACCTGGTGGTCTGGGACAACACCGGAATGCTGCACCGGGCGCTGCCGTACGAGCAGAACTCGTCGCGGCTGATGCACCGCACATCACTGGCGGGCGAGGAGGCGATCGCGTGACCGACACAGCCAGCACCGGCACACCCGACACCGGCGTGACACAGCGGCGTACGGCACTGGTCACGGGCGGGGGGTCCGGCATCGGCCGGGCCATCGCGCTACGGATGGCCGCGGACGGTTTCGCGACCGCCGTCCTCGACCTCAACAAGGAGGCCGCAGAGGCGGTGACCGAGGAGGCGCGGAAGAGCGGGCACGAGGCGATGGCGCTCGGCGGTGTCGATGTCTCCGACCGGGCGCAGGTGGACGCCGCGGTGCAGGAGGTCCGCGGCGCGTACGGGCCGGTTCTCGTGCTGGTCAACAACGCCGGGAAGACGGGCTTCAAGGAGTTCCTGAACATCACGGACGAGTCCTGGGACACCATCCTCGCCGTGAACCTCAGCGGCCCGTTCTATCTGTGCCAGGCCACGATTCCGCACATGATCGAGGCCGGCTGGGGCCGCATCGTCAACATCTCGTCGTCCAGCGCGCACTCGGGCCAGCAGTACATGACGCACTACGTGGCATCGAAGTCCGGCCTCATCGGCCTGACGAAGTCCCTGGCTCTGGAGTTCGGCCCCAAGGGCATCACCGTCAACACGATCCCGCCGGGCTTCGTGGACACACCCATGCTGCGCGGCTCGGAGCAGCGGGGGCTGCTCGGTCACTCGGTGGAGGACATCGCGAAGGTGACTCCGGTGCGGCGGGCGGGCCGGCCCGAGGACATCGCGGCGGCGTGCTCGTTCCTCGTGTCGGAGGAGGCCGGGTACGTCACCGGCCAGGTCATCGGGGTCAACGGCGGCCGCAACACCTGAGGTCACATGCCGGGGACGTGGTTCGCCCAGCCCGTCCCCGGCCAGTTGAACCAGCCGGACGACGCGTATGTGCCGCCGTCTGGATGCAGCGTCGTGCCCGTGACGTACGACGAGAGGGCCGACGCAAGGAAGACGACGCACCCCGAGACGTCCTCGGGTCTGCCCGCGCGGGCCATCGGGATGGCGGTGGCGAGGGCCTCAGGTGTGGCGAGCGGGGCGGGGCCGTCCCCCGCGAGTCGTCGCAGGCTCGGTGTGGGCACGTAGTCCGGGGCGACGTTGTTGACGCGGATGCCGTCCGGGGCGAGCTCCACGGCCAGTGTGCGGGCGAACTGTTCGACGGCCGCCTTCGCCGCCGCGTACACCGCGAAGCCGGGGGCGGCGCGGTGTGCCTCGATGGTCGACACGTTGACGATGCTGCCGCCCCGGCCGCCCGCCCGGATCCGTGGCACGGCGAGCGAGCAGGCGTGCAGGACGTGGGTGAGGTTGGTCCGGATGAGGGCGTCCCAGCCGCGTGGCCGGGTCTCGGTGAAGGGGGCGCGGAAGGTGCCTCCGACGACGTTGACGAGGGTGTCGAGGCGGCCCCATCGTGCGTCGACCGCCGCGAACAGGCCCTGGAGCGCGGCCTCTTCGCGTACGTCCCCGGTTCGTACGAGGGCGTCGTGGCCCGCGAGCGACTTCTCCAGGGCTCGGGCCGCCTCTTCGTCGCGGTCGAGGACGGCCGTGCGGACCCCGTTGGCGGCGAGGTCGTGCACGATCGCGCCGCCGAGGCCGCCGGCTCCGCCCGTGATCACGGCGACGGTGCCGGCCAGGGCCGCCCTGCCGCTGAACCAGTCGTCGGCCATCAGATGACCAGGCCGCCGTCGACCGGCAGCACCTGCCCTGTGACGAAGGAGGCCGCGTCGGAGGCCAGGAACACGAACGCCGGTGCCACTTCGTCGGGTTCGGCCCAGCGGGCGAGCGGGATGCGGGCGAGCATGCCCGCGGCGAACTTCTCGTCCGTGCGGATCGTCTCGGTCATCGGTGTCGCGGCGAGCGGGGCGACGGCGTTGACGAGGATGTTCTTGCGGGCCAGTTCGCGTGCCAGGGACTTCGTCAGGCCGATGATGCCGGCCTTGGCGGCGGAGTAGTTGACCTGGCCGAGAGTGCCGGTGAGTCCCGCGGAGGACGTGACGTTGATGATGCGGCCCGTGCCGTCCTCGGGGAGGTGGGCGAGGGCGGCCTGGGCGCAGCTGAAGGTGCCCAGCACGTGGATGTCGAGGAGTGCGCGGACGCTGTCCTCGGTCAGCTTGGGGAACATGGCGGGCGCGGTGACACCGGCGTTGTTGACGAGGATGTGCAGCGTGCCGTCGGTGAGGGCGGCAGCCCGCGCCACGGCCTCGTCGGCGGCAGCCCGGTCACGGACGTCGAGGGCGGCGCCTTCCGCCTTGCCGCCGTCGGCCCGGATGGCGGCGGCCATGCGTTCGGCGGCCTCGCCGTCCACGTCGGTGGCCAGGACGGCGGCGCCTGCGCGGGCCAGGGCGCGGGCGACGGCGGCGCCGATGCCGCCGGGCGCGCCCGCGCCGGTGACCAGCGCGGAGCGGCCGGTGAGGTCGAAGGGCGTCACTTCGCCGCCGCCGTGGCCGCGCGGGCCCGCGCCCGGAACGCCTCGAGCTTCTTGGAGGGTTCGACGACGCGCTTGCTGCGTGCCTGGATGGACACGTCGTGGCCCGCGGCACGCTGCCGCAGGGCGCCGACCGTGGCCTCCTCCTTCTTGATGTGCGTGAAGGGGTCGAAGGAGTACCAGCGCATGGCGTTCTGGTACGTCATCTTGTTGGTGTCCTCATCGGGGACCTGGTGCTCGGTGAGGACGCCGTGCAGCTCCTCGGGGGCGTCCGGCCACATCGAGTCGCTGTGCGGGTAGTCCGCCTCCCAGCAGATGTTGTCGATGCCGATCTCGTGGCGCAGCTTCACACCGATGGGGTCGCTGATGAAGCAGGTGAGGAAGTGCTCGCGGAACACCTCGCTGGGCAGCTTGCCGCCGAAGTCCTGGAGGGTCCATGTGGCGTGCATCTCGAAGGTGCGGTCGATGCGTTCCAGGAAGTACGGGACCCAGCCGGTGCCGCCCTCGGACAGGGCGATCTTCAGGTCGGGGTACTCCTTGACGGGGCGCGACCAGATGAGGTCGGCGGCGGCCTGCACGAGATTCATCGGCTGGAGCGTGATCATCGTGTCCGGCGGCGAGTCCGCCGAAGGGACGGCGAGGCGGCCGGAGGAGCCGATGTGCAGGTTCATTACGGTGTCGGTGTCGCACAGCGCCTGCCACAGCGGGTTCCAGTACGCGTCGTGGAAGCTGGGGAAGCCCATGGCGCCCGGGTTCTCGGTGAACGTCAGGGAGTGGCAGCCCTTCTCGGCGACCCGCCGCACCTCCTTCACGCAGGCGTCGACGTCCCAGATCGCGGGCAGCGCCATCGGGATGAAGCGGCCGGGGTGGGCGCCGCACCACTCGTCGATGTGCCAGTCGTTATAGGCGCGCACCAGCGCGTACGACAGGTCGCTGTTCTCGGTCTCGAAGAGGCGGGCGGCGAAGCCGGGGAAGGACGGGAAGTTCATCTGGGCGAGGATGCCGCCCGCGTCCATGTCCTTGACGCGTTCGTGCACGTCGTAGCAGCCGGGGCGGATCTCGTCGAGGCCCTGGGGTTCGAGGCCGTACTCCTCCTTGGGGCGTCCTGCCACCGCGTTGAGCGCGACGTTGGGCAGGACCGCGTCGCGGAAGCGCCACACGTCGGTGCCGTCCTCGCGGTGTTCCATGCGGGGCGCGTCGTCCCGGTACTTGGCCGGGAGGTGGTTCACGAACATGTCGGGCGGTTCGATGATGTGGTCGTCGACGCTGATGAGTATGAGGTCGTCGTGCTGCATGGCCGAGTGCCTTCCGTCCGATCCGCTGGGTCAGTCCGACGCGGGCAGCGCCTTGGCCGCCTTGATGGTCATCGGGGCGCCGTCGCAGGCGAGTTCGCCCGATCCGGAGGCGGTGCAGAGGAGTTCGAGGGTGTCCGTCCCGTCCACGTACCGCTTGCCGATGAGGGTGGCGGCCTCGCCGGCGGGGCCGCCGGATGCCGGGGGCGCGGTATCTGCCGTGACCACCGGCTCGCCGCCACAGGTGATTTCGGGGGTCCGGTCGGCCGGAGCCCGAATGACGATGACGCGAACTCCGCATACGGAGCTGGCCAGTTGGAGGCCGGGGCGCAGTTCCCGGACGGCTGACGTCATGGACGACTCCTCACTGCCGGTTTCCCACCGGGGCGATCCGTTCCCCACCCATGCGGAAACTAGCTTCTCTGAATTCGGCAATCAAGATTTCGTACGGAACTGGGACGCTTATGGCGCCGGAACCTCCACCACCACGGCCGAGCCCATGCCCCCGCCCGCACACATGGCCGCCACGCCGATGCCGCCGCCCCTGCGGCGCAGTTCGTGGACGAGCGTGACCAGCATCCGGCCGCCCGTCGCGGCGACGGGGTGGCCGAGCGAGCAGCCGCTGCCGTTGACGTTGACCGATTCCGGATCGAGGTCGAGGCGGCGTACGACGGCCACGCACATCGACGCGAACGCCTCGTTGATCTCGTACAGGTCGACGTCCCCGGTGCTCAGGCCCGCGCGGGCCAGCGCCTTCGGGATGGCCTGCACGGGCGCGAGTCCGGTGTCGGCCGGGTCGACGCCGACGGAGGCCCAGGCCCTGACCGTGGCGAGGGCGGGCAGCCCGAGCCGGTCGCTGACGACGGCGAGGGCCGCGGCGGCGTCATTGCCTCCGGCCGCGTTGCCCGCGGTGATGCTGAAGCCGTCGATCTCGGGGTGCAGCGGCTTGAGCCCGGCCAGCTTCTCGAGTGAGGTGTCGCGGCGCGGGTGTTCATCGACGTCGAAAAGACCGTACGGCGTCTCGACCGGGACGATCTCGTCCTTGAAGCGGCCCTCGTCGATGGCGCGGATCGCGTTGCGGTGCGAGCGCAGCGCCCAAGCGTCCATGTCCTCGCGGGAGATGTCCGCGGCGATGGCGGCGTTCCAGCCGACCGTGATCGACATGTCCAGGTTGGGCGCGTCGGGCCGGTCGGGGTGGGTGGGTGGCACCCATGGCTGGTCCGCGAGTCGCAGCCGCGGGGAGGTGGACGCCGAGTTCACCCCGCCCGCGATGACCACCTCGTCCATCCCGGAGCGGATCGAGGCCGCCGCCGACTGCACGGCGGCCAGCGACGCGGCGCAGTGCCGGTTGTGCGCGAGTCCCGGCACGGTGGTGAGACCGGCGGTCAGCGCGGCGTGCCGGGCGATGACGCCGCCGCCGTAGAGGCCTTCGGCCAGCATGACGTCGTCGATACGGTCGGGTTCGACGCCGAGTTCGGCCAGGCGGTCGGCGCTCGCGCGGACGATGCGGTCGGCGAGGGTGTAGGCGTCGGTGTCGCGCAGGGTGCCCTTGCGGGCGGTGCCCACGGGGGTGCGCAGGGCGGAGACGATCACGGCTTCAGGCATGGGACTTCTCCGGGTTGTCCTGGGGTCCGGCTCGGTGGGGGTCCGGCTCGGTCAGTTCGGCGATCAGCGTGCGGCGCAGCAGCTTTCCGGTCCCCGTGCGCGGCAGGTCGGCGCGGAAGACGACGGTGTCGGGGGTCTTGGAGGTACGCAGCCGGTTCCTCACCCACAGCCGGAGCTCCTCCGGCTGGACGCCTTCTTCGTTACCGACGAGGACCGCGACGATCCGCTGCCCCCACTCCTCGTCCGGCACCCCGATGACGACCGCCTCGCGCACGCCGGGGTGTTCCAGCAGGACGTCCTCGATCTCGGCGGGGGCGATGTTCTCGCCGCCGCGGATGATGGTGTCGTCGGCGCGGCCCTCGACGTAGAGATAACCGTCGACGTCGATACGTCCCAGGTCCCCGGTGGGGAACCAGCCGTCCGCGTCGAGCACACTGCGACCGCTGTACTCGCCCGAGATCTGCTCACCTCGCACGTGCACGAGGCCGGTTCCCCCGAGTTGGCACAACTCCCCGTCTGCCGTCCGTAGTTCGATCTCGACGCCGGGCAGCGGGCGGCCGACCGAGGCGAGCCGGTCGCGCCCCACCCGATCGCCCGCTTCGAGCGCGGCCCTATGGTCGTCGGGGCCGAGCACCGCGATCGACGAGGAGGTCTCGGTCAGCCCGTAGGCGTTCACGAAGCCCGTGTCTGGGAAGGCCCGCAGCGCCCTCTCGACGACGGCGCGCGAGGCACGGGCGCCGCCGTACGCGAGGCTGCGCAGGGTGGGGACGTCTGCGCCTTCGCCCGCCGGGAGTTCGTCGACGATGCGGGCGAGCATCGTCGGCACGAGCATGGCGTGGGTGACCTTCTCCCGGCGCACCGCGGCCAGCCACTCACCGGCCGAGAACGCGGGCAGGTAGACGACGCGGCGCCCGGTGTAGAGGTTGGACATCAGGTTCGTCAGGCCGGCGATGTGGTATGGCGGCACGGCGACGAGCGCCGCGTCACCTTCGGCGGCGGAGTTGAACTCCAGCGTGTTCAACACGTAGGCGAGCAGGTGGCGGTGGCGCAGCAGGGCGGCCTTGGGGGCCGCGGTGGTGCCGCTGGTGTAGAGGATCACGGCGACCGCGTCCTGGTCCCAGGGGGCTTGTATGTCGCCTGCTTTGTCATCGGGCGGGAGCTCGCCGGTGGAGGTGACGTCGAGCAGACCCTCCAGATCGTCAGGGCCGATGCGGACCGCGTCCGGGTGCCGCCCCTCGATCTCCGTCAACTGATCTTTCCCGAGGCGGTAGTTGAGCGGCACGAACGGTACGCCGGCCAGGGCACAGCCGAACAGTGCGACGGGATAGGAGAGGTGGTTGGGCGCGCGGTACAGCACCGCCGGAGCGCCACGGAAACGCTCGGCGGCGCGGCGCGCGAGGCCGAGGATCCGGGCGGCGGACAGGGAGCGGTCGTCGAGCGTGACCGCGGGCCGCTCCCCTGCCGATGCGGCCATCTCAAGGGTCATCAAGATGTTCATGAGAGTGCTATTCTCGCTTCAGTAGAGCGAGACTTTCAAGAGTGACGGCACCAGTGACCACACGAGTGAGTGGGGAGTACAGATGCAGATCACCGGAAGCTCCGCGATCGTGGTCGGCGGCACGGGCGGCCTCGGCGAGGCCACCGTGCGCCGACTGCACGCGGCGGGCGCGCGGGTCGTCGCCGCGGACGTCAACGACGAGAAGGGCAAGGCGCTCGAGGGGGAGCTCGGCATCCGGTACGTCCGCACCGACGCCACCGACGAGGACAGTGTCAACGCGGCGCTCGTGGAGGCCGAGGCGGCCGGGCCGCTGCGCATCGTCGTCGATGTGCACGGCGGCCCCGCGACCGGCGGCCGACTCGTCGGCAAGGACGGCAGCCCGCTCCCCCTGGATGGATTCCGCACCACCATCGATTACTACCTGACCTCCGTCTTCAACGTGCTGCGCCTCGGCGCGGCCGCGCTCGCCCGCCAGGAGCCGCTGGAGGAGGGCGTCCGCGGCGTCATCGTCACGACCGCGTCCATCGCCGCGTACGAGGGTCAGATCGGCCAACTCCCCTACGCGGCGGCCAAGGGCGGCGTCGCGAGCATGACACTGGTCGCGGCCCGCGACCTGTCCCCGCTGGGCATCCGGGTCACCACCATCGCACCGGGCACCATCAACACGCCCGCGTACGGGAAGGCCGGCGACCAGCTGGAAGCGTACTGGGGGCCGCAGGTGCCGTTCCCGAAACGCATGGGGCGCAGCGAGGAGTACGCGGCGCTGGTCCAGGGGCTGTGCGAGAACGACTACTTGAACGGCGAGGTCGTCCGCCTGGACGGCGCGCTCCGCTTCCCGCCGAAGTAGCCGTCACCTCGGGGTAGTTATCCCCCTTGTACGAGAAGAAGGAGGCCCATGCCGAGCCCCCCGCTCTTCCGGCGGGCGACCGTGACACGGATCGTCCAGGAGACCGCCGACGCCCGTACCTACACGCTCGCGCCGCTCGACGGGCCACTCGCGTACGAGGCCGGGCAGTACTGCATCTTCCGTATCACCGTGGACGGGCGTCCGGCGCCGCGCGCGTACTCGTTCTCGAGCGCACCCGGCTTCGAGGAGGAGATCACCACGACCGTGAAGCGGGTGCCTGGCGGCGCCGCTTCCAACTGGCTGCACGACCATGTCCGTGAGGGCGACGAGCTCGAACTGACGGCGGCGCGCGGCAGGTTCACCCTGCGTCCCGCCGACACCCCGCTCCTCGGGTTCTGCGGCGGCAGCGGCATCACCCCGGTCCTCTCCCTCGCCAAGAGCGCGCTGGCGGGCTCCGATCGCCGCGTCCGGCTGCTGTGCGCGGACCGGGACCGCGGCCAGGCCATCTTCCACGACGCGCTGCACGACCTGGCGGCGCGGCACCCCGGCCGCCTGGACGTCGTACGCCATCTCGACGACGTACGCGGCTACTTGGCGGCAGCGGACATCAAGGAGTTCGTCGGCGGCGACGCGGGAGCCGACGCGTATGTGTGCGGGCCCGAGCCGTTCATGGAACTGGTGGAGTCGGCCCTGGCCGGCACGGGGCGGGTGTTCAGCGAGCGGTTCGGGGGCGGCGAGGCGCCTGCGCCCGCTCCCGCTCCCACGCCGGTGAAGGCGGCGGGTACCGTCACCGTCGTCATGCAGGGGCGGCGCCAGACCATCGCTAAACGCTCCGGCGAGACCCTGTTGCAGAGCGCCCGCCGCGCCGGCTTCGCCCCGCCGTTCTCCTGCGAGGCGGGCAACTGCGCGACCTGCATGGCGATCCTGCGCGAGGGCACGGCGACGATGCGGGCCAACGACGCGCTCATGGACGACGAGGTCGCGGAGGGGTACGTACTCACCTGCCAGGCGGTACCGGACGAGGACGCGGAGTCGGTCGTCGTCGAGTACGAGTGAACCGGCACCGACTCCGCTGAACCGGCCCTGACCCCACAGCTGTCAGACGGCCATGCCGTACACGATGGTGAACACCGTGCCTAGCGAGCCGATGATGAACACGCCGGTGAGCCCCGCGATGATCAGGCCCTTGCCCTGTTCGGCGCTGAACGTGTCGCGCAGCGCGGTCGCACCGATCCGCTGCTTCGCGGCGCCCCAGATCGCGACGCCGAGGCAGAGCAGGATCGCGACGGCCATCACGACCTGGATCATCGTCTTCGCCTCGGCGCCCAGGGTCCCGAACGGGCCCCAGTCAGGGGCGATGCCCCCGATGATCGTGGTGATGTCGCCCTTGTCGGCGGCGAGCAGCATGTCGAGTCCTCCGTGGGGGTACGCGCGGTCGCCCCGCCCACCGGCGGACAGGGCCTGCTCCCCATGGTGTCGTGCATGATGCGATTTCGGGACCGGTTCCGGCGGTCGGGTTCAGTGTCCGCCCCGAACGGCGGCCTCTATGTGCGGTCCCCCGGGTCGCACAGCACGAGGATCGCGCGGGCGACGAGTTCGCTGCCGCTGCCCAGTCGGTCGCTGTAGCGGGTGATGGTGTCGCGTACGGCGCCGGTGAAGGACGGGTCGATGCCGCGTGGGCCGTTCGGCGCGGGCAGTTCGCGCACCATCGCCCGTCGGCGGCGCAGCAGCTCGATGATCTCCTCGTCCAGCTCGCGCAGCCGGCCGCAGGACGGAGTCCGGGCGTCGCCCGCGTACGCGGAGGCCATATTGATCGTCACAGCGCATCCCCTCAGTGGACGGTGATCGCGCGCTCGGGGCAGGCCCGGGCCGCGACCCGTACGTCGTTCTCGTGCTCGGCGGGGATCTCCTCGGCGAGGACCACCGCGTAGCCGTCGTCGCTCAGGTCGAAGACCTCGGGGCAGGTGGAGCAGCAGATGCCGTGCCCGCGGCAGCGGTCGTCGTCGACGGTGGCCTTCACCGGTCCGCCGCCTGCCCTGCCGGGGTGAACTCCAGGTGGAGTCGGGTGAGTCCGCGCAGGATGTACGTCGGTACGTAGTGGTAGCGGCGGGCTTCGGCCGGGCCGTGGTGTTCCTCGGAGATTCGGATGTCCGAGGTGCGGTCCAGGAGCCGCTCGATCGCCACGCGTGCCTCCGCGCGGGCCAGCGGTGCGCCGGGGCAGGTGTGCGGTCCGCGTCCGAAGGCCAGGTGGCGGCGGACGCCGGGTCGTTCGACGTCGAAGGTGTCGGGGTTCTCGAACCATTCGGGGTCGCGGTTGGCCGCCCCGTTGAGCACCATCACGGTGGTGCCCGCGGGCAGCTCGACGCCGCCGAGTTCGACCGGCACCTTGGAGAGCCGGAAGTCGCCCTTGACCGGGGACTCGATGCGCAGGCACTCCTCGACGAACGGGGCGATCAACTGCCGCTCCGCGCGCAGCCGCTGTTGAAGCTCCCCGTCCTCGCCGAGGATCTTGAGGGCGGTGCTGAGCAGCCGTACGGTCGTCTCCTGGCCCGCGGCGAACAGGTTGGCCGCGACCCGGACCGCCGCGTCGACCTCGGGCAGCGTCCCGTCGGGGAACGTGGCCGTGGCCAGGCCGGTCAGCACGTCGGAGCGGGGCTCGCGGCGGCGCTCCTCGATATAGCGGGAGAACCGGCCATAGAGGAACTCCAGTGGCGTGTGCCCGAGTTCCTCCTGCTCGGTGCTGCCGATGGCGCCGCGACCACGCGGGCGGCCCTGCAGTTCCTCGGCGAACTCCGCCCGGTCCTCCTCGGGGACCCCGAGCAGGTCGGCGATGACGAGCAACGTGAAGGGGCCGGCGAACTCGCTGATGAACTCGCCCTTCCCCGGTGCGAGGAAGTCCTCGATCATCCCGTCGGCAAGCCGCCACATCGCCTCTTCGTTCTCCTTGAGGCGCTTGGGTGTGATCAGCCGCATCAGCAGCGAGCGGTGGTCGGTGTGCACCGGCGGGTCCAGCGTGGGCAGTTGATCGCTCATGGGCAGCTCGTCGCGGTGCCGCTCGATGAGCCCGGAGACGTCGTCGCCCTCCAGGGGGACGGGGAAGCCGGGGAACGGGCCGGTCACCGAGACGCACGCGGAGAAGCGCTCCGTGTCGTTGTAGACCTCCACGGCCTCGTCGTACCCGGTGATCAGTACGACGTCGTGGTGCTTCTCGCGCTGCACGGGACACTGCCCCCGCACGGCCTTGAAGTACGGATACGGGTCGGCGACGACCTCTTCGTCCCGGAAGAAGTCGACCTCCTCCAAGTCCCTCACGCTGGCGCCCCTCTCAGGTGCATGGTGCATCGAGCCGTGCCGTTGCCGTGCCGTGCATGCGCATGTGCCGCCCGAACGATATCAACCATCTCTATTTACGAGAAGGGCATTTCCGCCCACCGCGACGGACGACGCCCTCACGCCTTGAGGTCGTCGTCGAGTGCCACGTCGAAGGTCCTGAACACCATGGCGATCGTGTCGTACGCGCCGACGCTGAACACCACGTCCATCAGCTGCCGCTCGTCGAGGTCCTTCGCGAGCCCCCGCCAGGTGGCGTCGGCGATCCGCGCGTCGCCGACCAGTTCGTCCACGGCCCGCAGCAGGAACCGCTCCTCGTCACTCCAGCCGACGGCCTCGGGCCCGGTGCCGACCCGTTCGATCTCCTCGTCCGTCATGCCGGCCTCGTGCCGGGCTATCCACACGTGCTGCCGCCATTCGTACGTGGCGTCCCGCAGCGCGCTGATCCGCAGGATCAGCAGCTCGCGCTGGCGGATGGTGAGGGTGGTGGCGAAGAGGAGGTGGCCGTTGAAGACATTGAAGGCGCGGGTCAGTTCGGGGTAGTGGGCCAGTACGCCGAGGGCGTTGAGGCCCTTGGGGCGTTTGGCCCCCTTCTCGGGGACCGGGTGCCGGGGCGTCGCAGGGGTGAGGGCGGCCAGCGCCTCGTGCATCTGCGGCGGCCACTGGCGCACCGGCAGCGGGGTGATGCGGGGCCCGCTCGGACCGGCCTCGGGTGTGGCGGTCATGCGTCACCCCTTCCGGTGGCCTCGACGTACGGATACACGCGGGTGAAGTCGACACCCGGTTCCGCCTCGGCGAACCGGCGCCACAGCGCGCCGATGAGCGCGCCGACCTCGCCGGGGCCACCCTGTTCGGCCACGGCTCCCAGGTACAGCTCGACGTCCTTGGCCATCAGCGAGTTGGCGAACCCCGAGTCGTAACTGCCGGTGAGGACGTGGCGCGGGAACTTGTCCTCGGTGGCGCCGCTGCGCCCACTGGACGCGTTCAGTACGTCCATCAGGACCGCCGGGTCGAGGCCCGCCGCGCGCCCGAAGGCGAGCGCCTCGCTGGTGGCGGCGAGCGCGGTGGCGGACAGGAAATTGTTGGCGAGCTTCGCCGCCTGCGCCAGGCCCGACCGCTCCCCCACCCTGCGGCGCCGCTCGCTCAGGTCGGCGAGCACCGGCTCGATCGCGGCGCAGACCGTGTCGGGGGCGGCGTACATGATGGTGAGCGTGCGGGCGCGGGCGCCCGCGACACCGCCGGAGACGGGGGCGTCGGCGTGCCCGATGCCATGTTCGGCGAGCAGTTCGGAGACGCGCCGCGCGGCGCTCACGCCGACCGTCGAGGTGTCCACCACGTGGCTGGTACGGCGGCCGGCCGTGTCGGTGATCTCGCGTGCGACCTTTTCGCTGACGTGCCCGTCGGGCAGGGAGAGCACCAACACCGTTGCGCCGCGCGCGACTTCGGCGACATCTTTGCAGCCGATGGCACCGGCCGGGGTGCGCTCGGCGTCCGCGCTGTCGTACGCGAGGACGTCGTGACCACGCTCCACGAGGTTGGCGGCGAGTGCGCCGCCCATGTTGCCGAGCCCGACGAAACCGATCGTTGCCATCGTCAGACCTCGTCCGTGGAGGGCTTCGCGACCTCGGTGAGGCAGCGGCGGGCGGCGTTCCCGGCCGGTACACCGCAGTACGCGGCGATCTGGAAGGGCAGTTCGTCGATCTCCTGCTGCGTGACGCCCGCGCGCGGCGCGGCGGTCGCATGGGTGCGGAACTCCTCCATGCGCCCGAGCGCGGCGGTCATGGCGAGGACGAGCAGGCTCCGGTCGCGCGGACTGAGCGCGCCCTCCCGGGCCCACACGCCCCACGCCGTCTCGGTGATGTAGTCCTGGAACTCGGCCACGGCGGGCCGCTGGTCGCGGACGGCGGCGTCGACGTAGGCGTCACCGAGCACAGCCCTGCGCATGGCACGGGCGTCCTTCGGCGGCTCGGGGTGGGCCACGGCGCCTCCTGATATGGCGAGTTGAGTCCTGTTTGCGCGTCCTGTCAGTGAGAATATGGTTCTCCCGATCACTGGGCAACAGGGCATCACCCGCCGTGCGTTGACCAGAAAGTCGCAGCCGACACCTTCCGCATACCCGTAGCTGAGATTAATGTTCTCGCGAAACGGAAGGGGTGTTCTTGCGATGCACGGATCACCCGGGCCCCCTGGACCACCTGTGAAACGGATCGGGTTCGCCGGTGCGGGGCGCATGGGGCTCCCCATGGTCCGCCGTCTGCTGGCGGCCGGATACAAGGTGTGCGCCGTGGGCCGCACGCCCGAGCGCCGCGCCGCGCTGACCGAGGAGGGCGTACGAGCCGTCGACCGTGTCGAGGACGCGGCCGAGAGCGCCGACGCGTTCGTGGTGTGCGTCTTCACCGACCGACAGGTGCGGGAGGTGTGCTTCGGGGGCGGGCTGCTCGGCGCGCTGCCGCCCGGCGCCGTGCTCGTCGTGCACACCACGGCGAGCCCGCACACGGTCCGGGAGCTCGCCGAGCGGGGCGTCGAGGTGCTGGACGCGCCGGTCAGCGGTGGTCCGCACGACATCGCGGCGGGCCGGCTCACCGTCTTCGCGGGCGGCGAGGACGCCACTGTGGAGCGGCTGCGGCCGGTGCTCGCGGTGTACGCGGACCCGGTGCTCGCGGTCGGCCCGGTGGGCGCGGGGCAGAGCGTGAAGCTGGTCAACAATGCCCTGTTCACTGCCCAGTTGGGCCTTGTGGCGGAGGCGACGCGGCTCGGGCGGCGGCTCGGAGTGGACGAGCCGACTCTGCTGTCGGCCCTGACCCACGGGAGCGCCGCGAGCAGGGCGCTCGCCGGTGCGGCGTCGCGCGGGTCGGCGGAGCGGTTCATCGGCGACGTAAGAGAGTTCGTGGACAAGGACCTGGCCGTCGTCCGAGGGATCGCGGACGGGGTGGGGGCGCGGCTCGGGGCGCTGGAAGCGGGCCACGCGGCCCTGGCGCCGCAACCACAACACACAGAGCCCGGCATCACTACGTAGCGACAAAGACGACAAGGGGAAGCGGCATGGGGCGAGTCGAGGGCAAGGTCGCGTTCATCACCGGCGCGGGGCGTGGGCAGGGCCGCAGTCACGCGGTGCGGCTCGCGGAGGAGGGCGCCGATGTCGTCGCGATCGATCTGTGTCGCGACTACGAGACGGTCGACTATCCGATGGCCACGCCGGAGGACCTGAAGGAGACGGCGCGGCTCGTGGAGAAGGCGGGCCGCAAGGCACTGCCCATTCAGGCCGACGTGCGCAGCATGGACGCCATGCGGGACGCGGTGGACCGTACGGTGGCCGAGTTCGGCGGCATCGACATCGTCGTGGCGCAGGCCGGTATCGCGCCCCTGCAAGGCACGCCGCCGCTACAGGCCTGGTCCGACGCCGTCGATGTCGACCTGATCGGCAGCATCAACGCCATCCAGGCCGCCCTGCCGCACCTGCGCGAGGGCGCCTGCGTGATCGCGACCGCGTCGACCGCCGCGTTGATGGAGCACGGCATCGTCGACAACCCGGGATCCAACCCCGGCGGCGCCGGCTACGCCTACGCGAAGCGCGCGCTGGCCGAGTACATGCACGAACTGGCCCGCAATCTCGCCCCGTTGAAGCAGCGCGCCAATGTCGTGCACCCCACGAATTGCAACACGCAGATGCTGCAGAGCGAGCCGATGTATCGGTCGTTCCGCCCGGATCTGGAGCACCCGACCCGCGAGGACGCCGAGCCCGGGTTCGCCGTGCAGCAGGCGATGCCCATCCCGTACGTGGAGCCGATCGACATCAGCAACGCGGTCCTCTTCCTCGCCTCGGACGAGGCCCGCTACATCACCGGTGTGCAGCTGCGCGTGGACGCGGGCGGCTATCTCAAGTGGTACGACTGGCGCCGCTGACGCTCCGTCACCATCGGTTGTCACCACCGGTTCGAGAAAGGTGTGTTCATGAAGGTCAGTGTCGACCAGGACCGCTGCCAGGGTCACACCCTCTGCGCCATGATCGCGCCGAAGGTGTTCCAGCTCAGCGAGATCGACGGGCACTCGTCGCCGGTCGCCGATGAAGTGCCCGCCGGGGAGGAGGAGGCCGCGCAGGAGGCGGTGCGCTCCTGCCCCGAGCGGGCCATATCCGTCACCCGGACGACGTGAACGAAGGAGCACCGTGACCACGGACGACGACGCGGCCCGCAAGAGCCGCCGGTACGAGTTCGACCGGCACGCCCCGGACTACCGGGAGCGGTTCGTCGACATCACCGAGGAGATGCAGAGCGGCTGCCCGCTGGCCTGGACCGACACCCACGGCGGACACTTCGTGGCGGCTGGGCACCAGACGGTCTTCGACATCGCGCGCTCGGCCGACAAGCTCTCCAACGACCACGACGTCAACGGCGAACGCCGCGGCTACCGCGGGATCACCATCCCACCGCCACCGCCCGACCAGGGCTTTCGCGGCGGTTTCCTGGAGATGGACCCGCCGGAGCAGCGCTACTACCGGCAGGCGCTGAACCCGTATCTGTCGCCCGCCGCGGTGCAGCGCTGGATCCCGTTCCTCGACGAGCTGATCCGGGCTTGCCTGGACGAGAGGATCGAGTCGGGGCGCATCGACTTCGTGGAGGACCTCGCCAACCCGGTGCCCGCGGTGTTCACCCTCGCCATGATGGGGATCCCGCTGAAGAACTGGCAGATCTACAACGAGCCCGCGCACGCCGGCGTCTACACGCCGCCGGACTCCCCGGACCGGCCGCGCGTGCGCGAGCTGCACATGACGATGATGCGGGACATCTTCGAGCAGATGGCGGCGATCCGCGCCACCCCGCGCCCAGGGCTTGTGAACGCAGTGCTCACCGCCGACCTCGGGGGCTCGAAGCCGTCGGACATGGATCTGCTCGGCGTGCTCGCGCTGCTGATCGGCGGCGGTTTCGACACGACGACGGCGCTCACCGGCCGTTCGGTGGAGTGGCTCTCGCAGCACCCCAAGGAGCGGGAGCGGCTGAGCCGGGAGCGGGACACGCTGCTCGACTCGGCCACCGAGGAGTTCCTGCGCTTCTTCACTCCGGCGGTCGGTGACGGCCGCACCGTCTCCGTGGACTGCGAGATGGCGGGCCAGGAGTTCAAGGAGGGCGACCGGCTCTGGCTGTCGTGGGCGATGGCCAACCGCGACCCGGCCGTGTTCCCGGACCCGAACCACGTGGACATGGAGCGCAAGGGCAACCGCCACCAGGCGTTCGGCCTCGGCATCCACCGCTGCATCGGCTCCAACGTGGCGCGCGTCGTCTTCAAGCGGATGATCACGCACGTCCTCGACCGAATACCGGACTACGTGTGCGAGGCGGAGGGGACGGTGCACTACGACTCCGTCGGCATCATCAACGGCATGCGGCACCTGCCCGCGACGTTCACGCCGGGACCACGGCTCGGGCCTGGGCTCGACGAGACCCTGGACAGGCTGCAGAAGGCCTGCGACGAGCAGGACCTGGCCGCTCCGGTGACCGCGCGCGGCGAGCGGGCCGACATCCGCTGACCGCTCCTGGTCTCCTGGTCCCCGACGTGTGGAGGAGCCCCTGTGGCCCGGCGTTCCCTGCCCCTGCTCACCGATGACACCGCGTTCTTCTGGACGTCCGGCGCGGACGGCCGACTCCGCTTCCAGCGCTGCGCGGACTGTTCCGCGCTGAACCATCCGCCGCTGCCGGTGTGCCGCCGCTGCCGCGGTCACGACCTGACCGTCACCGAGGTCGCGGGCACGGCCACGCTGGTCTCCTTCACGGTCAACGAGCGATTTGCCGCGCCCGGTCTTGAGCCGCCTTACGTAGTGGCACGGGTGGCCCTGGACGAGGATCCGCGGGTCCGGCTCACCACGAACATCGTGGGCAGCGAGGCGTCCGAACTGCGGCTCGGCATGCGCCTGGCGGCCGTCTTCGAGCAGGTCGAGGACGTGTGGCTGCCGCTGTTCCGGCCGTGCGCCGAGCAGGCGGACCCGTTGCCCGCGCTGCCGCCCGACGACCCGGGCCCTGAGCAGGTCAAGGCGCTGGTCCGCTCGCCGGTGAGCGCCGAGCGCTTCGAGCACCGGGCGGCGCTGACCGGCGCGGGCGCCTCCCGCATCGGTCGCCGCCTCGGTGTGCCGCCGCTGGCGCTCACCGTCGAGGCCTGCGAGAACGCGGTCGCCGACGCGGGGCTCACGCTCGACGACATCGACGGCCTTGCCACGTACCCGGGTTCCGGTGTCTTCGCGGGCATGGGCGAGGGCGGTGTCACCACCGTGGAGTCCGCGCTCGGCATCCGGCCGACGTGGCACAACGGCGGCATGGACACATTCGGCCCGGCCGGCTCGGTGATCGGCGCGATGCTGGCGGTCGCTGGCGGCCTGGCCCGGCACGTGCTGTGCTTCCGTACGGTGTGGGAGTCCACGCACACCCAGCAGATGCGCGAGGGTCTGCGGCCCGTGCCACGCCAGGACCGGGTCACGGACGGCGCGCAGTGGCTCGCCCCGTTCGGCGCGAGCTCCGCCGCGATCCACCTCGCGCAGAACGCGCAGCGGCACTTCCACACGTACGGCACGACCCGCGCGACGCTCGGCTGGATCGCCCTCAACCAGCGGGCGAACGCCGCGCTCAACCCCGAGGCGATCTACCGCTCCCCGCTCACCATGGACGACTACCTGTCGGCCCGCCCGATCACGAGCCCCTTCGGCCTGTACGACTGTGATGTGCCGTGCGACGGGTCGGTGGCGGTGGTGGTGTCCGCCGTGGACGCGGCGCGGGATCTGCCGAAGCCGCCGGTCCTCGTCGAGGCGGTCGGCACACAGCTCGTCGAGCGCCTGGAGTGGGACCAGACCACGTCGACGCACGAGCCGCAGGTGCTCGGGCAGGCGGCGCACCTGTGGACCCGCACCGATCTGCGACCGGACGACGTGGACGTGGCCCTGCTGTACGACGGCTTCACCGTCAACTGCCTTTCCTGGATAGAGGCGTTGGGCTTCTGCGGGATCGGCGAGGCGAAGGACTTTCTGGACGGCGGCAAGAACATCGCCCGGGACGGTGTGCTCCCCGTCAACCCGCACGGCGGTCAGCTCTCGCACGGCCGCACCCACGGCATGGGCCTCGTCCGCGAGGCGATCACCCAGCTGCGCGGCGAGGGCGGTGCCCGGCAGATCACCGGCGCCCGGACCGCCGTGGTCAGCACCGGAGGCCTCACCCCGAGCGGGGTCATGCTGCTGCGAGCGGCCGGATGACGGCGCCCGTGCCCGGCCGTCTTCAGTCGGCCTGCGACCCGGCATCCGCGCCGAGCGTGCACACCAAGACGGTGCGGGTGGACGGCTTCCCGCTGTCCGCGCGCGTGTGCTCGGCCCCTTCGCCCCGCGCGGTCGTCTTCGCGCTGCACGGCGGTGGCACCACCTCGCTGTACTTCGACTGCCCGGGGCGGCCGGAGTTCTCGCTGCTGCGCACGGGGGCGCGGCTCGGCTACGCGGTCGTGGCGATGGACCGCCCCGGCTACGGCATCTCCGCGCCCTACGCCGAGCGCTACCGCGACCCGCAGCGCCGCCTGGACACCACGTACGCGGCGATGGAGCGTTTCCTGGACCAACTTCCGGGCCGCCCGGCCGTGTTCGTGGCCGCGCACTCGGCGGGCTGCGAACTGGCGATGCGGATGGCGGCCGACCCGCGCGGGCGCCGACTGCTCGGCCTGGAGATCGCGGGCACGGGGCTGCGGCACCAGCCGGCCACCATCCGCGCCCTCGAAGCGGCGGGGATGACGCGCCTGCGGTACGGCCGACGCCCGGCCGGGACCCGCGAGACGCTGTGGGGTCCGGCCGAGCTGTACGCCGAGGACGTGTGGAACACCCCGTACATCGCCTCGGACTCCCCCGCCTACGAAAGCCCGGCGCGGGCGTGGGTGGAACGCGACTTCGCCCGCCTCGCCGCCGAGGTGCGCGTCCCGGTGCAGTTCAGCCTCGGCGACCACGAGCGGGTGTGGGAATCCGGGCCCGCCGCGCTCGCCGAGATCACCGGCCTGTTCACCGCCGCTCCCCGCGTCCGGGCCAACGAACAGGCGGGCAGCGGACACAACGTGAGCCTGGGTCTCGCCGCGCTCAGCTATCACCTGCGGGTGCTGGCGTTCGCGGAAGAGTGCGTCGTGCTGCGAGAGCGTGGAGAGAAGGGTGAGGCCGCATGAGCGGGGCCGAAGCGTTCGCCGTACTACTGCTGCGGTGCGTGATCGGGGCGACGATGGCCGTGCACGGGCTCAACCACTGGCGCGGTGGCGGGCGCATCGCCGGCACCGCCGGCTGGTTCGAGAGCCTGGGGCTGCGCAACGGGCGGCTCCAGGCGTGGGCGAGCGTGGTGACGGAGATCGGTGCGGGGGTGCTGCTCGCCGCGGGGTTTCTGACGCCGCTGGCCTGCGCCGCGGTCATCTCCGTGATGCTCGTCGCGGGCCTCCTCGTACATCGCGCGAACGGGTTCTTCGTCATGAAGGACGGCTACGAGTACGTGCTCGTACTCGGGGTGGGCTGTCTGGCGCTGGCCGTGATCGGAGCGGGCCCCTGGTCGCTCGACGCGGCGTTCGACATCGAGGTGACCGGCTGGGCAGGCGGGGGTGTCGCGCTCGGTGTCGGAGTGCTGGCGACGGCCGGGCTCCTGGCCACGTTCTGGCGGCCCGCACCGTCCGAGAAGGCTTGACCATGTCTCGCGTTGGAGCGTTGGAGGACTTGTGACACACGCCGGTTTCATCGGCCTGGGCAGCCAGGGCGCACCCATGGCCCAGCGCGTCCTGGACGCCGGGATCCCCCTCACTCTGTGGGCGCGCCGCCCCGAGTCCCTGGAACCCTTCGCCCGCACGAAGGCCGAAATAGCCGCCACACCCGTCGAGTTGGCGGCGGTCTGCGACGTGGTCGGTGTGTGCGTGGTGGGCGACGCCGACGTGGAGGAAGTCGTCCTCGGCGAGTCGGGTGTCCTCGCGGGCCTGCGCCCGGGAGCCGTGCTCGTGGTGCACAGCACCGTCCACCCCGACACCTGCCGCCGCCTGGGCGCACCGGCCGCTGAACGCGGGGTGCGGGTCGTGGACGCGCCGGTGAGCGGGGGCGGGCCGGCCGCCGCGGAAGGGAAGTTGCTCGTGATGGCGGGCGGCGAGGACGAGGCCGTGGAGCGCTGCCGACCGGTCTTCGCGACGTACGGCGATCCGATCGTGCACCTCGGCCCGCTGGGCGCCGGGCAGGTCACCAAGCTGCTCAACAACACACTGTTCACGGCCACGTTCGGGATCGCCGCGAGCGCGCTCGCGTTGGGGCGGCGGCTTGGTGTCGAGCCGGAGCGGTTCGCCGAGGTGGCCGGGCACGGCAGCGCCGCCAGCTTCGCGCTCGGCCGGCTCGCGGCCGCGGGGTGCGATCCGGCGCGCATGGGTGCCGTCGCGGGCGGGCTGCTCGGCAAGGACGTACGGCTGATGGGGTCGCTCGTCGACGGTTCCGGCGCGGAGGCGGTGCTCGACCAGGCCCGGGTCGCCCTGGAGCGCATGGGCGCGCCACTCACCACGGACAAGGAGTAGTCACCCATGGGATGGGACTTCGAGACGGACCCCGAATTCCAGAAGCTGCTCGACTGGGCCGACACCTTCGTACGCGAGGAGGTCGAGCCCCTCGATCTGGCCTTCCCTGGGCAGCAGTTCACCCCGCCGGGACCCGAACTCCGTAAGATCGTCAGGCCTCTGAAGGACGAGGTGCGCCGCCACCGCCTGTGGGCCGCCCACCTGGGCCCCGAACTCGGCGGCGAGGGCTACGGACAGCTCAGGCTCGCCCTGCTCAACGAGATCCTGGGCCGCTCCGAGTGGGCGCCGGTCGTCTTCGGCTGCCAGGCCCCGGACACCGGCAACGCCGAGATCATCGCCCACTACGGCACGGAGGAGCAGAAGGCGAAGTACCTGCGCCCGGTGCTCGACGGCGAGGTGTTCTCCTGCTACTCGATGACCGAACCGCAGGCGGGCGCCGACCCGGCCCTCTTCGAGACACGTGCGGTCCCCGACGGCGACGGCGGCTGGGTCGTCGACGGCTGGAAGTTCTTCTCCTCCAACGCCCGCACCGCCGCGTTCTTCATCGTCATGGCGGTCACCGACCCGGAGGCGGGCCCGTACAAGGGCATGTCGATGTTCCTGATCCCGGCCGACACACCGGGCATCCGCATCGAACGCGACGTCGGCCTGGGAGACGAACCGATGGGCGAGGGCGCACACGCGCTCATCCACTACGACGGTGTGCGCGTCGGCGCCGACGCCGTCCTCGGCGGCCCCGGCCAGGCCTTCGCGATCGCCCAGACGCGGCTCGGCGGCGGTCGCGTGCACCACGCCATGCGCACCATCGGCCACGCGCAGAAGGCCCTGGACATGATGTGCGAGCGCGTGCTGAGCCGCCGCACACGCGACGGGGTGCTCGCGGACAAGCAGTTCGTGCAGGGCTATATCGCCGACTCGTACGCCCAACTCACCCAGTTCCGGCTGTTCGTGTTGTACGTCGCCTGGTCGATCGACAAGCACAACGACTACAGAAAAGTCCGCAAAGACATCGCCGCAGTGAAGGTCGTCATGCCGCAGGTGCTGCACGACATCGCGCAGCGCGCGGCCCAGGTGCACGGGGCGCTGGGGATGAGCAACGAGATGCCGTTCCAGAAGATGCTGCTCGGCGCGGGTGTGATGGGCATGGCCGACGGCCCCACCGAGGTCCACAAGGTGACCGTCGCCCGTCAGGTGCTGCGCGGCCACCAGGCCACGGACGGGCTGTGGCCCACCGGTCATCTGCCCACGCGCCGAAAAGCGGCCCGCGCCAAGTACACGCCCGAGGAAGGCCGGAACCTGTGATCGACATCGAACGCCTCACGACCTGGCTCGACGGACTCGACCTGCCCGGCAAGGGCGAACCGCTCACCCACTCCTTCGTCTCCGGCGGCACCCAGAACGAGATCTACGAGATCCGGCGCGGCCCCCTGCACTGCGCGCTGCGCATCCCGCCGCCCACGGCGCCTGCCTCCCGCGACCAGGGCATCCATCGCGAGTGGCGGATCATCGAGGCGCTCGCGGGCACGGACGTGCCGCACACTCCCGCGGTCGCGGTGTGCACGGACCCGTCGATCCTCGGCCGCACCTTCTACCTGATGGGTTTCGTGGACGGCTGGTCCCCGATGAACCTGACGGACAAGAAGTGGCCGGACCCCTTCGCCGGTGACGCCGCCGCCCGGCGCGGGCTTGCCGAGCAACTCACGGACGGCATCGCGCTGTTGTCGAAGGTCGACTGGCGGGCGAAGGGACTCGCCGACCTCGGCCGCCCGGACGGTTTCCACCAGCGGCAGGTGGACCGCTGGACGTCGTTCCTGGAGCGCGTCAGGTCCCGGGACATCCCCGGGCTCGACGAGGCCTCCGCCTGGCTGCGCGCCCACAAGCCGCTCGACTACACACCGGGCCTGATGCACGGCGACTACCAGTTCGCCAACGTGATGTTCCGGCACGGCGGCCCCGCCCGGCTCGCGGCGATCGTCGACTGGGAGATGGGCACGGTCGGCGACCCCAAGCTGGACCTTGCGTGGATGCTGCACAGCTGGCCCGAGGACACCGCCGTGCAGGAAGCCGCGACGTCCGGATACGTGGACCTCACCGGCATGCCGTCGCGTGATCACCTCCTCCGCCGTTACAGCGAGTTGTCGGGACGCCAGGTCGACGACTTCGACTACTACGCCGTGTTGGCGAAGTGGAAGCTCGCGATCGTCCTGGAGCAGGGCTACCAGCGGGCCGGCGACGACCCGAAGCTCCAGGCGTACGGGCCGATGATCCTGCGGCTGATGCGCGAGGCCGCCGACCTCGCCGGGACTTCGGGTTACCGGGGATGAGCGACGTTCTGATACGGGAGCGCTCCGGGAACGTCCTGGTCGCCCGACTCAACCGGCCCGAGGCGCGCAACGCGCTCACCCCCGAGCTGATGGCCGCCCTGGGCCACGCCCTCCTGGACGCGGAGTCCGACCCCGAGATCCGGGCCGTGGTGCTCATCGGATCCGGTGACCGGGTGTTCTGCCCCGGCATGGACCTGCGGGCGTTCGCCCAGGGGAAGCGGATGGGGCTCGGCGACGATCCGGGGCGCTCCGCCTATCAGCGCCTCCTCGACGGCGGGGTCACCATCCCCGTGGTGGGTGCCGCCAACGGCAGCGCGCTCGGCGGCGGCATGGAACTGCTGCTCGCCTGCGATGTCGTGGTGGCCTCACAGTCGGCGAAGTTCGGCTTCCCGGAGGTCAAGCGCGGACTGTTCCCTGCCGGGGGCGGGACGGCGCTCGGCACCCGGATTCCGCTGGCGCACGCACTCGAGCTGGTACTGACGGGGGACCCGGTGGACGCACATCGGGCGCGCGAGATCGGCCTCGTGAACACCGTGGCCGAGGCCGACCAAGTGCTTTCGACAGCCCTGGAGTTGGCTGGGCGCATCGCGGCGAACGCACCTCTGGGCCTCGCCGCCGCCAAGGAGTTGGTGCGCACGACGCTCACCGATCCGGACCGCGCCGCCGACCGCCGGCGGGAGCTCCAGCGGTCCGTCTTCGCCAGCGAGGACGCGAAGGAGGGCGCGACAGCGTTCATGGAGAAGCGCGCGCCCGTGTGGCGGGGGTGCTGAGGCGGTGAAGGCGGCACAGTGCACCGCGTACGGGCCTCCGGAGGTCGTCCGTGTCACCGACGTGCCCACGCCCGTCCTCGCGGCGGGCCAGGTGCGGGTGCGGGTCGGCGCGGCGGCCGTCAACTACCCGGACGTACTCCTGGTCGCCGGGAAGTACCAGCTTCCGGTGGAGCCGCCGTTCGTGCCGGGCAGCGAGTTCGCGGGGGTCGTCGAGGCCGTCGCGGACGATGTGACCGGCGTACGGGTCGGGGACCGGGTGTCCGGCACGGCGATGGTCGGGGCGTTCGCCGAGCAGGCCGTGGCGTCGGCGCGGTCGGTGACCGCGGTGCCGGACGGTGTGGACCTCGCGGTGGCGGCGGCGCTCGGTGTGGCACACCGCACCGCGTACCACGCGCTGCAGACGGTGGCCGGGATCGCGGCGGGTCAGGAGCTGGTGGTGCTTGGCGCGGGTGGTGGAGTGGGCCTGGCCGCCGTGCGGTTGGGGGTGCTCGCCGGGGCGCGGGTCACGGCGGTGGCCTCGTCGCGGCGGAAGCTGGAGGCGGCGAAGGCGCAGGGCGCGACGGTGCTGATCGACCACCGCGAGGGTGAGCTGCGGGCCGCACTCAAGGAGGCGCTGCCCGCCGGGGCGGACCTGGTGCTCGACCCGGTCGGCGGGCCGCTCGCCGAGCCGGCGCTGCGGTCGCTGCGCTGGGGCGGCCAGTTCGTCAGCATCGGCTTCGCGGCCGGCATCCCGCGCATCCCGCTCAATCTGGTTCTCCTCAAGGGAGTTCAGGTGACGGGGTTCCAACTACGTGACCTGGCCGAGCACTTGACCGAGAGGTTCGAGGCGAACGAGGAGCGGCTGCGCGCGCTGTTCGCGTCGGGCACCGTACGCCCGCACATCGGCGCCGAGTTCGCCCTAGCGGACACGGCGGCGGCGCTGCGCCGCGTGGCGGACGGCGAGGCGGTCGGGAAGGTCGTCGTACGCGTCACCGACGAAGGGAACACACGGCAGTGAGTACCCTGGCCGCACTCCACGACCTGACCGGCAAGGCGGCCGTCGTCACCGGCGGCTCGCGCGGCATCGGCCGCGCCATCGCCGGAGCCCTCGCCGAGGCGGGCGCCGACGTCGTGATCGCCTCCCGCAAACTCGACGCCTGCGAGACGGCGGCCGCCGAGATCGCCAGGGAGTCCGGGCGGCGCACCGAGGCGGTCGTCTTCCACGCCGGTCACTGGGACGACTGCGACCGCCTCGTCGGCGAGACACTGGACCGGCTCGGGCGCCTCGACGTACTGGTCAACAACGCGGGCATGTCGCCTCCCTACACAGACCTGAGCGACATCAGCGAGGAGCTGTTCGACAAGACCCTCGCGGTGAACCTGAAGGGCCCCTTCCGGCTGGCCGTGCTCGCCGCGACACACATGGCGCAGCACGACGGCGGCTCGGTCGTCAACGTCGGCACGGCCGGTTCGCTGACCGCCAGCACCCGCGAACTCCCCTACGCCTGCGCCAAGGCGGGCCTCAACGCGCTCACCGTCGGCCTCGCGGAGGCGTACGCGCCGAAGGTGCGTGTCAACGCGATCCTGCCGGGCCCCTTCGCCACCGACCTGTCGCGCGGCTGGGCGCCCGATGACCCCGACGAGGCGCCGTTCGTGCCGCTCGGCCGGATGGGCCGGCCCGAGGAGGTGGCCCCGCTGGTCGTGCACCTGGCGTCGGCGGCATCGAGCTTCACCACGGGCGCGATCATCCGCGTCGACGGCGGCATCACCCGCAAGGTCTGACACCCCACACACCCCCGCACACCCCGCACGCCCGACACATCAATGCAGGAGGCGTACCGCCCATGACCGAGAAAGCCCCCGACCGGCGGCTGCTGATAGACGGCCGGCTCTCCGGCACCGCGACCACCTTCGCCTCCGTCAACCCGGCCACCGGAGCCGTCGTGGGCCACGCCCCCGACGCGGGTCCGGCGGAGGCCGAGACAGCGATCGCCGCCGCCCGCCGCGCCTTCGACACCACGTCGTGGGCCACGGACCGGGACTTCCGCGCCCGCTGCCTCGACCAGTTGCACCGGGCCCTCGTGAACCACAAGGAGGAGCTGCGGGCCCTGACGATCGCCGAGGTCGGCGCCCCGCACCAGCTCACCGCGGGCGCCCAGCTGGAGGAGCCGATCGGCGTCGTGCGCTGGTACGCGGACCTGCTGCCGACGTACGAGTTCGGCCGTGACCTCGGTGTGCACGAGTCCCGCGGCGCGCAACACCGCCGCTGGGTGGAGAAGGAGGCGGCCGGGGTGGTCGCGGCGATCATCCCGTACAACTACCCGAACCAGATCGCGCTGGCCAAGGTCGCCCCCGCCCTCGCCGCGGGCTGCACCGTCGTCCTCAAGGGTGCCCCCGACACACCCCTTGTCACCCTCGCCCTCGGCGAGCTGATCGCCGAGCACACCGACATCCCGCCGGGTGTCGTCAACATCCTCTCCTCGTCCGGCGCGGCGGCCGGGGAGCTGATGACCACGCACAGGGATGTCGACGTCGTCACGTTCACCGGCTCGACCGCGACAGGGCGCCGGATCATGGCGGCGGCCTCCGGGACGGTCAAGCGGGTCTTCCTGGAGCTGGGTGGCAAGTCCGCGATGGTGCTGCTCGACGACGCGGACCTGCGGGCGGCGTCGATGATGGCGGCGTTCATGTCGTGCAGCCACGCCGGGCAGGGCTGCGCCATCTGCACCCGCCTCCTGGTCCCGCGCGAGCGGCACGACGAGGTCGTCGAGATGGTCGCCCAGGGCCTGGCCCACATCCCGGTCGGCGACCCGGCCGACCCCGCCACGTACATGGGCCCGCTCATCAGCGAGCGGCAGCGCGACAAGGTGGACGCGATGGTGCGGCGGGCCGTCGCCGACGGGGCGAAGCTGGTGTGCGGCGGCGAGCGGGTGCCGGGCCCCGGCTTCTTCTACAAGCCGACACTGCTCGCCGGTGTCGACCCCGTCAGCGAGATCGCGCAGGAGGAGGTCTTCGGCCCGGTCCTCTCCGTCATCCCGTACGAGGACGAGGCGGACGCCGTCCGGATCGCCAACAACTCGGCGTACGGGCTGTCGGGGGCGGTCTTCTCCGCGTCCGACGAGCGGGCGGTGGGTGTGGCGCGGCGCATCCGCTGCGGCACGTTCAGCATCAACGGCGGCAGCTACTTCGCCCCCGACAGCCCCTTCGGCGGCTACAAGCAGTCGGGGGTCGGCCGCGAGTACGGGCTCGAAGGGCTCGCGGAGTTCCTGGAGACCAAGACGTTCGGGGCGGCGGTGTCGGCATGAGGCCTCTCGAGGGAATCAGGGTCATCGAGGTCGCGATGTACGGTTTCGTGCCCTCGGGCGGCGCCGTGCTCGCCGACTGGGGCGCGGATGTCATCAAGATCGAGCACGCGGTGAACGGGGACCCGCAGCGCGGCCTGCGCCGCACCGGCGCGTTCGTCCTCGAGGAGGGCGAGCCGAATCCGAACATCGAGCACGCCAACCGCGGCAAGCGCAGCCTCGGACTCGACATCTCGAAGCCGGAAGGGCTTGAGGTGCTGCGGGAACTGGTCGCGGGAGCCGATGTGTTCCTCACCAGTTTCCTGCCGCGGGCGCGACAGAAGTTCGGGATCGAGCCCGAGGACATCCGCGCGATCAAGCCGGACATCGTCTACGCCCGCGGCAGCGCGTTCGGCCCACACGGGCCGGAGTCCGGGAAGGGCGGCTACGACATGACCGCGTTCTGGGCCCGCTCCTCGGCCGCCGCGAGCATCTCCCCGGAAGCCCTCGACGGCATCCTGCCGCTGCCAGTACCCGCGTACGGGGACACGATCTCCGGGACGAACCTGGCGGGCGGCATCGCGGCAGCACTCGTCAAGCGGGAGCGTACGGGTGAGGGATCCGTGGTGGATGTGTCGCTGCTCGGCAGCGGGGTGTGGGCGATGGGGCACGGCATCGCGCTGGCGCGGGCGAAGAAGCAGCCGTGGGTGATGGCGATGCCCGGCGGCCCGAACGGCATGGCCAACCCACTCAGCGGCATCTACCGCACCTCCGACAACCGGCATCTGTCCCTGGTGATGTTGCAGCCGCAGAAGTACTGGGCGGACGTGTGCCGGCACATCGACCGCCCCGACCTGGCCGGCGACCCGCGCTTCGCGACCGCGGAGCTGATCGCCGAGCACGCCGAGGAGGGCGTCGCACTGCTCCGCGAGGTCATCGCCACGCGTCCGCTCGCCGAGTGGGCCGAACGCTTCGTCACCCTGTCCGGGCCGTGGGCTCCGGTCCAGGACTCGGTCCAGGTGGGTGACGACGTCCAGGTACGCGCCAACAAGTACGTGACCCGCGCCGGGAGCCTCGAACTGGCCGCCAGCCCCGTCCAGTTCGAGGCCGAGCCGCTCGACCACCTCGACCCCGCTCCCGAGTTCGCGGCGCACACCGAGCAGATCCTGCTGGAACTCGGCATGGGCTGGGAACGGATCCTCGCATTGAAGGAGGCGGGAGCGGTCACGTGAACGGTGGTGCCCAGAAGGACGACCTCGGCACGACCGGGCTGCGTCTCGAACGGGACGGTGTCATCGCCTGGTGTCACATCGACCGCCCCGAGGGACGCAACGCGCTGACACCTGCCATGTACTTCGGCATCAAGCGGGCGGTATGTCTCGTCAACGCCGATCCGGACCTGGCCGCGCTCATCATCACAGGCACTGACGATGTCTTCGCGCCCGGAGGTGACCTGGGCGGCCGGGCTCAGCCGGGCGACGCGGACGTGTCCGCCCTGGGCCACGACATCCTGCCGTTCACCGCCGTCCGGGAGTCGCGCGCCCCGGTGATCGCGGCGGTGAACGGGATCTGTCAGGCGGGCGGGCTGCTCATCGCGATGATGGCGGACATCGCGGTGGTCAGTGACCGGGCGACGTTCCGGGTGCCCGAGCTGCTGCGCGGCATCCCGGATGCGACGTTCGCGGCGGCGTTGCCCGCGCACGTGGGGGTGGCGGCGGCCCGCGACCTGCTGCTGTCGGCGCGCCGCTTCGACGCGGCGGAGGCGCTGCGGCTCGGCCTCGTCTCGCGGGTCGTTCCACACGAAGAGCTGCGCGAGGCCGCCCTGGCAGCAGCCCATGAGGTGCTGCGGACGCCGCCGATGGCGCGGATGAACGTCAAGCGGATGCTCAACGAACGGTACGGCGTCATCGACTACCAGACGATGTTCTGGGCGCTGGAGGAGTCACCCGAACCCCGGGAGGGGATGCGGGCGTTCATGGAGAAGCGCCGGCCCGACTGGGTGCCGGATCAGGGGACCACGTAGCCGCCGTCGACGGGCAGTGCCACGCCCGTCACGAACGAGGAGGCGTCGCTCGCCAGGAACAGTACGGCGGCGGCGAGTTCGGCGGGCAGACCCCAGCGGTGCATGGGCTGCGCCTTCATGACGGCGTCGGGAGGCGGCTCGGGGCTCTCCGCGTCGGCGCCCGCGAGCCCCGTCCAGGTCATGCCGGGGCACACGGCGTTGATGCGGATGCCCTGCGTCGCGTAGTCGAGGGCGGCGGACTTGGTCATCTGGACGACACCGCCCTTGGCGGCCGCGTAGACGGAGTGCTTCTTCCAGCCGACGAGCGCGGCGGACGAGGCGGTGTTCACGACCGAGCCACCACCGGTACGCAGCATGGCGGCGATGCCGTACTTCATGCCGAGGAAGACGCCCTTGAGGTTGACGGCGATGACCTCGTCGAAGGTGGCCTCGTCCTGTTCGACGAGGGGTTTGCGGGGGCCGCCGAACCCGGCGTTGTTGAACAGCACGTCGAGCCGCCCGAAGTGTTCCGACGCCGCGCTGATCATGTGCTCCACGTCGGCGGCGACCGAGACATCGGCGTGCACGGCGAGGGCGGCACCGTCCCCGATCTCCTTCGCCACGGCGGCCTGTTCGCCGCTGCGGTCGGCGCAGACGACCTTGGCGCCGTGCTCGGCGAAGAGCAGGGCGGTCGCCCGGCCGATGCCCGAACCGGCGCCGGTGACGACGGCGACCTTCCCGGCGAGACTCCCTGCGGCACTGGTCATGTCGTGCGCCTCCTTGAGCTCAGTCTTTTCCCGATGGCTCGGTGGTGCGATGGTTCGCTTCGACCGCGAGGGCCGGCTCGTGCTCGGCGACGACCTGTCGGACGCGGACCTCGGCGAGCGGCCCCAACGCGTCGTAGACCTGCGCGAACAGGGCGCGGGCCGCGTGCCCCGGCCAGTCGGCGGGCAGCAGGTCCGCGGGCAGCTCCGGGTCGGTGCTGACCATCTGGAGCCACTCCTCCTTGACCTTGGTCCGGACGGACAGGGCCTCCGCCGAGCCCACCTGTCCTGCCGCCGCACGCTCCGCCAACTCGGCGTGGGACGCGATGAATTCGGCGTACGCGGCCCCGATGGCGTCCAGGTCCCAGGCGGCCAGCGGGTCGCCGTCCCCCTGGGTGTGGGTCAGCGTGGAGCGCAGCACGGTGGCGCTGCGTACGCCGACGCTGCGCAGGAGCTCGGCGGTCTGTACGTGGTCGGCGCGCGGCGACATCCACACACCGTCGTACACGGCGCCGTAGCCGAGGAACCGCAGGCGCCGGCGGATGACGTGGCGCAGCTCGCGCTGTTCGTCGGGGACGGAGAAGATCACGGTGGTCCACAGCCCGTCCCAGGGCCGGCCGGGGGCGCCGAACTCCATCATGCGCCGCTGCGTCTGCTCCAGGACGCGGGCCGTGTCCGGCGTCATCCGGTAGTACGTGCGACGCCCCCGCTTCTCCGCCTCCAGGACACCCCGCCGTGCGAGCCGCCCGATGGCCGCGCGGGCGCTGACCGGTGTGCTGCCGAAGTCGGCGAGCAGGGCCACCAGGGCGGCGGACGGCAGGGGTTCAGGGGTCGCGGACCAGTGGTCGGTGAACAGGCCGAGGACGAGGTGCTGCGGGTTGGCACCGGTCTGGGACCTCGGCAGGTCGACATCGGCGAGAATCTGCGCGTTCATCGGCGTGAGCGTACGTGGCCTCACACCGCGGGTTCGACGAGGGTGTCGAAGTAGGCGGCGCCGGCGTCGGGGATGCTCGGCTGCTCGAAGACGTTCACCGCGTAGGAGACGAGGATCATTGAGAACAGCAGCCGCAGCAGCCGGAGTTCGGGCTCGGGAAGGTCGTCGATGTCGAGGGTGTCGAGATGGGCGATGGCGGCCTCGGCGCGCGGTGCGATGGCGTCGTAGAACGCGCCGAGTTCCGTCATGTCCTTGCTCAGGCGCATGTCGTAGCGCTGCTGCCGGGTGGGCAGCGCCCAGTCGGCGACGTACGGCTCGAGTTCGGCGAAGCCCTCGGGAAGCGTGTTCATCGCGTCTCCTCGTGGGCGGCGACGGTGTCGCGGACGGTCTTGTGGAAGTGCCGGATGAGGAGTTCCTGGTCGCTGAGGTGGAACTCGCGGTTGGCACGGGACTTGAGGCCGGAGTGGGTGGCCTCGATGGTGTTCACGTCCTGCATGGCGAACTCGATGGTGCTGTCGACGACGAGTTCCTGCGCGAGCCGCTGCTGGGCGTTCTCGGGCGGCACGAAGTAGAGGTCGATGTCGTAGATGTGCGAGTCGACGCTCTCGGGCCAGTACGTGTACGTGATGTAGAAGCCGCGGGCCCAGATCTGCACGGAGAGGTTGGGGAAGAGCCAGAACTGGTCGTTGCCCCAGGAGCGGATGTTCCCCTTGTTGAGGAACTCGGGGAGCGGGCCGCCGAGGTCGGGCACGTCGTCGGGGCCGAACAGTCCGGCGCGGAACAGCCGGTACACCCACTTCTGGTCGTTGCGTGCCGGGCCGAGCACGCCGGGCTCGCGCGGGGGCAGCGGCGGCGGTCCGGGTACCGAGGTAAGCATGTGCGGGGTGAACAGATCGTAGTGGTAGGAGTCGACGGGCGGCACCATCTTCTCGGCCTTGGCGACGTCCTTGTCGATGAACCGGGCGTGCACGTACGGCGGGTGGTACCACTCGCAGACCGAGTCGACGGCGAGCTTCCAGTTGCCCTTGATGTGTGCGCGGAAGCCGTGGCGCCGTGTCATCTTCTCGAACGGGTACTGCTCCAGTTCGAGGAGCCGGTCACCGAGGTAGCTGCGCAGCGGCACCGGGTCCTCGGCGAGATTGACGAACACGAACCCGGCGAACTCCTCGCAGTGCACCGGCGGCATCCGCAGTCGCTTCTTGTCGAGGTCGAAGAACTCCTCCTCGTTCGTGACATGGCTGACCTGTCCGTCGAGCCCGTAGCGCCAGCCGTGGTACTTGCAGTGGAACTGCCGGCACATGCCGGCGCTCTCCTCCTGCGGATGCTCCTGCCACACGACCTTGTTGCCCCGGTGCGCACAGACGTTGTGGAAGGCGTGCACCTGTCCGTCGGTACCGCGGGTGACCACGATCGAGGCCAGGTTGCCCGGCAGCTCTCGCGTGAAGTACGCGCCGCGGCGGGCCAGTTGTTCGGAGCGGCCGACGTAGAGCCAGGACCGCTGGAAGACCGCGGCGCGTTCGGCCTCGAAGAATTCGGGCGAGACGCAGTCCTCGTAGGAGACGGGCCCGGTGTCGAGCTCGGGGTAGCTGGGCGTGAACTTGCCCTTGCCGGTGGCCAGTCGTTCCTGAAGTTCCGTCATGGAGCGGTTCCTCTCGGTCACTTGTGCCGGTCGGTTGTTGCCACGCCCTCATACTAGACAGTTAGCAACATGATGCTCCAGATAACTGTCGTATGTTCTTGGACGCCTCAGGTCCACGGCTCGTCGTCGTACGCGCGGTCCAGCGGCGCCATGCCGCCGCCGAAGGGGAAGAACTCCTGCTGGGCGTACGTTTCGCGGCCCAGGCCATGGCCGAGTTCGTCGAGGAAGGCGCGCTTGAGGTTCTGGGTGAACAGCTGGCGGGTGTAGCGCAGGACCAAATACGGACGCTTGGCGAGTTCGCGGGCCAGCTCCCACGCACGGTCCAGGACCGCGTCCTTGGGGTGCACCTCGGCGACTGCACCCCACTCCTTGGCCTCCTGCGCGCCGAGCTGTTTTCCGGTGAGCAGCAGGTAGCGGGCGCGGTTGTGGCCCACCAGGAAAGGCCAGATGACGTGCTGGCCGTCGCCGGGAACCTGGCCGCGCGGGAAGTGCGAGACGTCCTGGAAGTAGGCGTCCTGCGAGGCCAGCACGATGTCGCCCATGAGCGGGACCTCGGAGTGGATGTTGCAGGGCCCGTTGACCACGCTGATCATCGGCACGTCGACGTCGAGCACGTTCCACATGAGGTTGCGGTTGTACCAGGCCTTCTCGTCGAGCTTGCGCAGCCCGCGCACGCCGGGCATCGCGTCGTACATGGGCGTCTCGGGGAATTCACCGTTCGGGAGTCTCCCCCAGTCGGCGTTGTAGTTGGCGCCCGTGCCCGTGTGGATGAGGACCTTGATCTCGCGGTCGCCGGCCACGTCGGCGAACGCGTCGGCCATGTCGTCGTGCGCCTTCCAGTCCCACACCAGGCTGTCGCCGTCGGTGTGGCACTGCATGAACAGGATGCCTTCCTCGCTCAGCTCGAAGCGGTAGTTGCGGTAGCGGTCCTTGTACTCGGCGAAGCGTGCACGCTTGACCACAGGCCCGGCCCTCCCGTTCCCGATCGTCGCGGCCGGGGCATGGCGCCCCAACTGCTGGACAGTTATCGTGAGTTGCGTGACAAGTGTGCAGCCATTCAGGTTCGCCGTCCAGGCGACGAAGGCAACATCCGCGAAGGGGTGGCGGGACACCGCGCGCTCCGTACAGGATCTCGGCTACAGCACCCTGTTCCTGGCCGACCACTATCTCGGGCCGGGACCGGCCCAGCGCGAAGCCCGTTGGCCCGCCCAGCACTTGGCGCCGCTGACGGCGCTGGCCACGGCCGCCGCCGTCACCGACACACTGCGTGTCGGCTGCCGGGTTTTCTGCGTCGACTATCACGTGCCGGGCGTCCTCGCGAAGGAGGCCGCGACGCTCGATCTGCTCTCCGACGGGCGCCTCGAATTCGGCATCGGGGCCGGGTGGAGCGAGCCCGAATACCGGGCCATGGGGCTGCCGTTCGCGCCCGCGGGGCGGCGCGTGGACAAGCTCGTCGAGGTGGTCGCACTGATGAAGGCGCAGTGGAGTGGTGAGCCGCTGGAGCTGCGGGGCGAGCACGTGACCGCGGTCGACCACGCGGGGCTGCCGCTGCCGGTGCAGCGCCCGCACCCGCCCCTCATGATCGGTGGCTCCCGACGCCGTGTGCTGTCGTTCGCGGCGCGCGAGGCGGACATCGTGAGCCTCGCGAACGTGCCCTTCGACGCCCGCAACGCGGCGGGCCGCACGCCCGCCGAGGAGGCGGCACACCGATACGGGTTGGTCAGGGAAGCGGCGGGTGAACACATCTCGCGGCTGGAGGTGGAGAGTTCACCCTTCTTCGCCCGGATCACCGACGATCCGGCGTCCGCGGCCGACCGCGTGGCGCGCACCCTGGGGATCTCGTCCGACGGACTGCCCGAGCACCCCAACGTGGTCATCGGCACGCTCGACGAGGTGGTCGAGCGCCTCCAGGAGCGGCGGACGCGCTTCGGAGCCAACTACATCACCGTGCAGCAGGGCGAGGCGGAGCGCTTCGCGCCCGTGGTCGCGCGGCTCACCGGGACCTGAGGAGGCACCGTGACACACAGTCCGCTGCACGGGCTGCGCGTCATCGAGATCGCCACTCTCGCCGCGGGCCCCACCGTGGCGACGACGCTCGGCGAGTTCGGCGCGGAGGTCATCAAGGTCGAGCAGCCCGGCTCCGGCGACCCCATGCGCACCTGGGGCGATCGCCGCGACGGCATCGGCCTGCTGTGGAAGAGCATCGCCCGGAACAAGAAGTGCACCACGCTCGACCTGCATACGCCGTCGGGACAGGACCTCTTGCATCAGCTCCTGGAGGTGAGCGACGTCCTGGTCGCGGGCAACAGGCCCAGTGCGCTGACCCGTTGGGGCCTGGACTACGACTCCGTCCACGCGGCTCACCCGCGCATCGTGATGGCGCACATCACCGGCTACGGGAGCGGTGGACCGAAGAGCGACCGACCCGGCTACGGCACCCTCGCCGAGGCGATGAGCGGTTTCGCCCACCAGACCGGACAACCCGACGGGCCGCCCACACTGCCCCCGTTCATGCTCGCCGACGGGGTGGCCGGGCTCGCGGCGACGTACGCGGTGATGATGGCCCTCTACCACCGCGACGTGCACGGGGCGGGAGGCCAGCTCGTCGACGTCAGCCTCGTCGAACCCCTCACCCGCCTCCTGGAGACGGGAACCCTCGCCTACGACCAACTCGGCCTGGTGAAGGGCCGATCGGGCAACATGCTGCCGGCCAGCGCGCCGCGCAACACCTACCGCACCGCCGACGGGCGATGGCTGGCCGTCTCCAGCGCCTCGCCCAGCATCGCCGCGCGAGTGTTCCGCGCCATCGGCCGGGAGGACATGGCGTGCGACCCGGATCTCATCGATCCGGTGCGCCGCCAGGAGCGGGCGGTGGAGGTGGACGAGGCGGTGGCCGACTGGGTGGGGCGGCACACCCTCGACCGGGCCATGACCGTCTTCGAGTCGGCCGAGGCGGCGGCGACCGCCGTGTACGACGCGCCGGCGCTGCTGGCGGACGCACACCTGCGGGCGCGCGGGACCTTCGTGGGCGTCCCCGATCCGGACTTCGGCGAGGTGACGGTGCAGGCACCGGTGGCACGCCTGAGCGGAACGCCGGGACAGGTCACCCACCTGGGACGCGACCTGGGCGCGGACAACGGAGCCGTCTACGGCGAGCTGCTCGGCCTCTCCCCCGCCAAGCTCGACGAACTGCGCGCGGAAGGAACCATCTGATGCCGGATTCCGGAGCGGCCCGGACACACCGGCACCGCCCGCGCCGCAGCGAACTGGCCACCCCCGCGAGCAGCGAGCGAATGTGCGCCAAGGCCCCCGACTCGGGCGCCGACCTGGTCTTCCTGGACCTGGAGGACGCCTGTGCCCCGTCCGCCAAGGAGTCGGCGCGGTCCACCGCCGTGGCCGCCCTCACCGGGCAGGACTGGGGCACCACACTGCGCGCTGTCCGCATCAACGGCCTGGACACACCCTGGTGCCACGACGACCTGATCGAGGTCGTCACGGGCGCCCGCCACGCGCTCGACGTCGTCATCATCCCCAAGGTGCGCACCGCACGCGACGTGTGGTGGGTCGACGTCCTCCTCACCCAGCTCGAACGGAAGCTCGGCCTGGGCAGGCGGATCGCCCTGGAGGTGCTGATCGAGGAGGCCGAGGGCCTGGCGAACGCCTTGCCGATCGCCCGTGCCAGCACCCGTCTGGAGGCCCTCATCTTCGGCGCGGGTGACCTGTCGGTGTCGTTGCGGGCCCGTGTGGACGGCAACTTCGATCCGCTCTCCCCCTACCCCGGCGACTTCTGGCACTACGCGCGCGCCCAGGTGCTCACCGCCGCACGGGCGGCCGGCATCGCCGCGATCGACGCACCGTTCCCGGCGTACGGCGAACCGGAGAGGTACCGCGAGTCGGCGCGGCAGGCCGCGCTGCTCGGATTCGACGGCAAATGGGCCATCCATCCCTCCCAAGTGCCCCTGGCCAACGAACAGTTCACCCCGTCCAGGGACGACATCACGGCAGCCGAGGACGTCATCGCACGCTACCGTGCCGCCGAGGCCGAGGGCACGGGAGCGATCGGCCACGACGGCCGTCTCATCGACGCGGCCCACGTTCTGCTTGCCACCAATGTCCTGGACAGGGCCGCCCACCGACCAACGGAGTCACGATGCACATAGCGAGCGACCAGGTCGCCGTCATCACCGGCGGAGCCAGTGGCATCGGCTACGGCCTCGCCGAGGTCCTCGCCGGGCGCGGGGTCCGCCTCGTCATCTCCGACGTACGCGAGGAGGGCCTGGCGAAGGCGCGGGCCGCGCTGGCGGCGGGGGCCGAGGTGACAGCGGTGGTGGCGGATGTCCGGGACGAGGCATCGGTGCGCGCGCTCGCCGACCGGACCGTTTCCGCGTACGGGCGGGTGGACCTGGTGTGCAACAACGCCGGAGTCGTGTCACCCGCGGCGCCCCTGTGGGAACAGACCTCCCAGACCTGGAAGTTGATGATCGGCGTGAAGATGCTCGGCGTCGTCCACGGCGTCCGCGCATTCGCTCCCCTGCTCATCGAGCGCGGCACCGGCCACTTCCTCAACACCGCATCCTCCGGCGGCCTCGCCCCGCTGCCCGACCGGGCGCCGTACACGACGACCATGCACGCGGTGGTCGGCCTGACCGAGACACTCGACGCGGAACTCAAGCGCGTCGCTCCCACGCTCGGCGCCACGGTCCTGTGCCCCGGCCTGGTCGACACCCCTCTTGGCCAGAACTCCGTGGCCCTGGGCGCGATCCGCCTCCCGCCCGGCACCCCCACCTCCATGCGCGACATGGCGGCCCGTCGCGGCGGCATCCTGTCGCCGCGCGAGGTCGCGGAGGCGGCACTCGCGGCCGTCGAGGCGGGACGGCTGCATGCGGCGCCGGGCGGGGGTGTGGTGGGGCGGGCGCGGGCTCGGGTTGAGGGACTACTCGAAGACCTTGAGGCGGGCGAGGAGGCTTCTTGAGAATCCCATTTACGTATAGCGGTAAGATGATTGACACCCACTCGGCGCGCCCATAGCGTGAATCGGCGCGCAGAACGCAGCCGAGCCGAGGAGGTTCCATGGGTTCCACGGGCGATGAGACATCCCCCGTACTGACCGTGACCGCCGAGAAGGACGTTCGCATCGTCACACTCAACCGGCCCGATCAACTCAATGGCGTGTCAGCCGAGTTGCACCGGCGACTTGCCGAGGTCTGGGACGAGATCGCCGCGGACGGCGACGCGCGGGCCGTGGTGGTCACTGGCGCCGGGCGGGCGTTCAGCGCCGGTGGGGACTTCGAGCATCTGCTGCGCCACACGAACGACGCCGAGCTGCGTGAGCGTTCCATTCGGCTCGACCGGGCGATCCAGACGGCGATGATCCGCTTCCCGCTTCCGGTGGTCGCCGCCGTCAACGGGCCCGCTGTGGGGCTTGGTTGCTCACTCGCGCTCGGGTGCGATCTCGTCCTGATGGCCGATGACGCGTACCTCGCCGATCCGCATGTGTCCGTCGGGCTCGTCGCCGGAGACGGCGGTGTCACTCTGTGGCCGCTGCTGACCAGCCTGTCGCGCGCCAAGGAGTATCTGTTCACCGGGGACAGCATTCCGGCCGAGAAGGCGGTCGAGTTCGGGCTCGCCAGCCGGGTCGTCCCGGCCACCGAACTCACCGAGCAGGCACTGGCGTTGGCGCACCGGCTCGCCGCCCAGCCGGCGCAGGCGCTGCGAGCGACAAAGGCCGCGCTGGCCGTGGTGGCGGAGCAGGTGTCGCGCGGCGGCATGGAGGCCGCGCTGATGGCCGAACAGGCCACCATGACCAGCCCGGACTACCTGCGGATCGTCAGCGCGCTCGCCGAGCGCGGGACCAAGGGCTCCGCGCGCGGCCCGTCCGGCGACCGGACGGAGTGAGCGGTGCTGGCGGAGGAGTTCCGGCTGGTCCGCGAGGCGCTTGCCGCCTTCGTCGCCGACCACCGGTGCACGTCGGCCGAGCCGACGGCGGCGCAGCGGGCCGCGACACAGAAGGCGCTGGACGGGCTCGGGCTTGTCGAACTGCGGCGTGGCGAGCGGCCGTTGGCGAGCGCCCAAGAGTGTGCGCTGCTCGCCGAGGACTTCGGCCGGCAGCCGATGTCGGCATCGTTCCTCGGCACGGTGCTGCTGGCGCCCGAGGTGCTGCGGCTCGTCGAGGCGGGCGGTGGGGACGTCTCGTACGAGGGCACGCCCACCATCGCGCTCGGTCGTGATCTGCGGTTCGGTGGCGGCATCGCGGGCGGCTTCCGCGCCTGGGACGCCGAGGGCGCCGACAGCGCGGTGTCCGTGGATGCCGACAGGGTCGTACGATCCCTGGCGCTCGGCGATGCGGCGCCCACCACCGATCTGCTTCGCACCGTCCGCGTGGCCACAGCGACACCACAGGTCATCGGCCGACTGAGCCGCGAGCACGTATGTGCCTGGCAGGCCTGGGCGCTGGTCATGGTGAGCAGTGAACTCGTGGGCGCAGCCACCTCGTTCGTCGAGCAGGCTGCCGCCTACGCGCGCGAACGTGTGCAGTACGGGCGGCCCATCGGCTCCTATCAGGCGGTGCAGCATCTGCTCGCCGATGCCACGGTCGCCGTCGAGGCGTGTGCCAGTGCCACCCGGTATGCCGCCTGGTGTCTCGACCACACCGGCCCTGACGCGGCGCTGACCGCGGCTCGCGTCGCCAAGGCCGAGGTGGACGTGTCGGCCCTGGAGGCGGTGTACGCGGGGATGCAGGTGTTCGGCGGGATCGCCCAGACGTGGGAGCACATCGCGCATCTGTATCTGCGCCGGGTGCGCGTCGGCGCCACGGTGCTGACCGGGACGGCCGAGCTGCTGTCCGCACTCGCCGCCCCGCCGTCCGCTGAGGCCACGGAGACGACCGATGCGACGGTGACGCCCGATGTCACGGTGACGCCCGATCCCACGGAGGCGATGTGACCCAGCAGGACCTGCCGCTGGACTTCGGCGCCCCCTCCGACCTCACCCGACTGCGCCACGAACTGCGTTCCTGGCTCGCCGAGCACCCGCTGCCCGAGCGCCGCCCCGACGAGGAACCGGCCCTGTTCCTGCACCGCTGGCACCGCATGCTGCACTCCGGCGGTTGGGTGGGCCTCGACGTGCCCGAGGAGTACGGCGGCCGTGGCCTGACCGCGCTGCACCAGGTCGCGATCAGCGACGAACTCGGCGCTTGCCGCGCGCCCGGCGTGCCGCGCATCGGCTACCTCGCCCACGCGCTGCTGGAGTTCGCCTCGCACGAACAGCGGGCCAGGCTCCTTCCGCACATGCTCGCCGGAGACGACGTGTGGTGTCAGGGCTTCAGCGAGCCCGGCGCGGGCTCCGACCTCGCGGGCATGACGACGTACGCGCGCAAGAGCGAGGAAGCGGAGCACAACGACGTCCACGGCCACTACATCGTCAACGGCCAGAAACTGTGGACCAGTTACGCCCAGCACTCCCACTACTGCCTCCTCCTCGCCCGCACCGACCGTGACGCCCCCGCACACCGCTCCATCACCGCGTTCGCGCTGCCGCTCGACCGGGCCGGGGTGACCGTGCGTCCCCTGAAGGCGGCGAACGGGGACGACGAGTTCTGCGAACTGTTCCTCGACGATGTGCGGATCGAGGTCGCCGAACGGATCGGCGCGGAGGGTGACGGCTGGCGGCTCGCGATGACAACGGTGAACTACGAGCGCAACGCCCTGGATACCGGCCATCTCTCCAAGTACGGGGTGCTGTTGGAACGGCTGCGGCGTGAACTGCACGAGCGCGCGGTCGAGTTGCCCGATGGACTCGTGACCGCGGTCGGGCGGTGCGTCGTCGACTACCAGGTGCTCGTCGCGCACGCCCGGCGGCGCACCGCCGAACGCCTCGAGGGCGGCGCCGCCGGTCCCGAGTCGTCGATCGACAAGCTGCTGATGACGCGTGCCGAGCAGCGCCTGTACGAGACCGCGCTCCGGGTCCTGCCCGATCAACTCGCCGAGGCGGGCGGGTCAGTGTACGGCGAGTACCTGTACTCGCGCGCCGCGTCCGTGTACGGCGGTACGTCCCAGATCCAGCGGAACATCATCGCCAAACGGCTGCTGCGGCTGCCGTAGGGGAAAACGGAGCCCGTGATGCGCTACGACCAGGAATACCTCAGCATCCCGAACGTCGTCCGCCGGGCCGCCACACAGTACGGTGACGCACCCGCCCTCGTGGACGGCGCGACGCGCTGGAGCTTTCACGAGCTCGACCGGCGGATGACGCGGGCGGTGCGCGCCGCGCTCGCCCTCGGCATCTCCCCCGGCGACCGGGTCGGCATCTGCGCCCCGAACCGCGCCGAGTGGATCGTGGCCGCACTCGCCGTGCAGGGCGCGGGCGGCATCGTCGTCCCGCTCAACACCCGCTTCAAGGCCGCCGAACTCGCTTACATCCTGCGGAAGTCGGGGGCGAAGGCACTCTTCGCCGCACCGTTCCTCGACACCGACTACGTGACGGAACTACGCAAGCACGACCCCGAGTTGGACGCCCTGCGCACCACCGTGTCCCTTGCCGCCGAGCGCGGCGACGCCGACCTCTCATGGAAGGAATTCCTCAACGAGGGCAAGAGCGGGGCTGTCGACGAAGGTGCCGCGCAGACGTCCATCGACCGGATCACGCCCGACACCGTCTCCGACATCATGTTCACCTCCGGCACCACCGGCCATCCCAAGGGCGTCGTCCTCACCCACGGGCAGTCGCTGCGCGCCTACGGGTGGATGGCCGAGCAGTACACCTTCCGCACCGGCGACGTGTTCCTCGTCGTGCCGCCGTTCTTCCACTGCTTCGGTTATAAGGCGGGCTGGCTCGCCTCGTTCCTGCACGGGGTGACCGTCGTCCCGATGCCCGTGTTCGACCCGGCCCTGGCCCTGGAACTCATCGAGCGGGAGCGGGTGTCCATCATGCTGGGGCCTCCGACGATCTTCCAGGATCTGCTCGCCGCCCCGGACCGCGCCCACCGCGACACCTCGTCCCTGCGGATCTCCATGACGGGCGGCACCACCATCCCCGAGCCACTGATCCACGCGATGAAGGACGAGCTGTCGTTCGACATCGTGATGAGCGCGTACGGGCTCACCGAGGCATCCGCCCTCGTCACCACCACCCGCCTCGGAGACACCCCGGCGACGGTCGCCCGCGGCAACGGCCGGCAGATCCCCGACGTGGACGTACGGATCGCCGACGACGCCGGCAAGCCTGCCCCGACCGGCGGAACGGGCGAGATCCAGGTGCGCGGATACACCGTCACCAGCGGTTACTGGGACGACCCCGAAGCCACGGCCGCCGCGATCGGCGACGACGGATGGCTGCGCACCGGTGACATCGGCAGTCTGGACGACGAGGGCAATCTGGCGGTCGTGGACCGCAAGAAGGACATGTTCATCGTCGGCGGCTTCAACGCCTATCCGGCCGAGATCGAACGCCTGCTGCTCGGCTACGGCCCGGTCGCCGAGGCCGCAGTCATCGGCGTGCCCGACCAGCGCCTCGGCGAGGTCGGCTGCGCCTACCTGGTGCTCCGGCCCGGCGAAAGTGCCACGGCCTCGGACGTCATCGCCTGGTCACGCGCCAACATGGCCAACTTCAAGGTTCCGCGGGACGTCCGCTTCGTCGACCAGCTGCCACGCAACGCCAGCCGCAAGGTCCTCAAGCACGAGCTGCGCGCCGCGTTCCCGGGCCCCGCCTCCCAGGGCGGTGACGCGTGACGGCGGGGCCGCTGACCGGTGTCACCGTCGTCTCGGTCGAGCAGGCGGTGTCGGCTCCGCTGTGCACGCGTGCGCTCGGTGACCTGGGTGCACGTGTCATCAAGGTGGAGGCACCCGGCGGCGACTTCACCCGGTATTACGACGACGTGGTGCACGGCCTCGCCGCCCACTTCGTGTGGGTCAACCGTGGCAAGGAGTCCCTGACGCTCGACCTCAAGTCGGCCCACGGCGCACACATACTGCACCGGCTGCTCGACCGGGCCGACGTCTTCGTGTCGAACCTCGCACCCGGCGCCGCCACCAAACTGGGCATCTCCGCAAGCGACCTGACGGCCCGCCACCCCGACCTCATCACCATGGAGATCGACGGCTACGGCCCCGGCGGCCCGCTCTCCCACAAGCGCGCGTACGACCTCCTCGTGCAGGCCGAGGCGGGCGCGTGCGCGATCACCGGACTGCCGGGGCAGCCCGCGAAGCCGGGGCCGCCGATGGCGGACGTGTGCACCGGACTGTACGCGGCGCTGTCCATCACGGCGCTGCTGGCCGAGCGTGGACGCGGAAACGCCTCAGCCACCGTGCCCCCGCAAGGGCCCGCCTCCGTCTCCGTCAGCATGTTCGACACCATGACCGAGCTGATGGGCTACGCCCTGACGTACACCCGCCACACCGGCATCGACCAGCAGCCCGTGGGCATGGGCTCCCCCGCGGTCGCCCCCTACGGCGCGTACGCCACCGCCGACGGTCACACCGTGGTCCTCGGCACGACCAACGACCGCGAGTGGCAGCGCTACGCCCGTGACCTCCTCCGACGCCCGGACCTCGCCGACGACCCCGGCCTCGCCACCACCGCCGACAGGGTCGCCGCCCGCGAACGCCTCGACGCGGAGATCACCCGCTGGTGTGCCGCGCACACCCTCCACGACATCCAGGCAGCTGCCGACTCGGCGGGCATCGGCAACGCCAAGCTCAACACTCCCAGCGAGGTCCTCACCCACCCGCAGCACACCGCACGCGACCGCTGGCGCGAGATCGACACCCCCGGTGGACCGACCCTGGCGCCGCTGCCACCACCCGTGTTCGAGGGACGCGGCGAGGCGCCCATGGGCAACGTACCGGCGCTCGGCGAGCACACGGCCGCGATCCTGCGCGAACTCGGCATCACCGACGAGTTGACCTCGGCCATGAAGGAGGAGGGCGAACAGTGACATCCGACCGTCGTGAGGCCGTGATCGTGGAGGCCGTCCGCACCCCCATCGGCAAGCGGAACGGCTCGCTCGCCGACATCCACCCCGCCGATCTGTCCGCGCACATCCTGACCGAGCTCGTCGCCCGCACCGGCATCGACCCCGCCGACGTCGAGGACGTGATCTGGGGTTGCGTAGGGCAGATCGGCGACCAGTCCGGGAACATCGGGCGCTACGCACTGCTCGCCGCCGGCTGGCCGGAGACGGTTCCGGCGACGACGGTGAACCGGGCCTGCGGGTCCAGCCAGCAGGCCCTCGACTTCGCCGCGCAGGCCGTGCTGTCCGGGCAGTACGACATGGTGGTGGCGGGCGGTGTCGAGGTGATGAGCCGGGTGCCGCTCGGAGCGGCGCGGGCCGGCGGGGCGCCATGGTCGCCGAGCGTCCTCGAGCGCTACGACCACTTCACCTTCAACCAGGGCGAGTCGGCGGAGAGGATCGCCCGCAAGTGGGGCTTCGACCGGCAGCGGTTGGACGAATACGCGGCCCGTTCCCACGAGTTGGCGGCAAGCGCGCAAGACGCGGGGGCCTTCGACGCCCAGCTCGCCCCGCACCCCGCGACCTCACTCACCGCCGACGAGGGAGTCCGCCGCGGCACGACGCCCGACACACTCTCCCGCCTGAAGCCGTCCTTCGACCCGAGCGGCGTGATCCACGCGGGCAACGCCTCGCAGATCTCCGACGGCGCCGCCGCCCTCCTCGTCACCACACCGGAGCGGGCCCGCGAACTCGGCCTCACGCCGCTGGTGCGCTACCGGGCGGGCGCGGTGACGGGCGCCGATCCGGTCCTGATGCTGACCGGGCCGATCCCGGCGACCGTGCGGGTGCTGACCCGCGCCGGGCTCACGCTCTCCGACATCGGCGCCTATGAGGTCAACGAGGCCTTCGCCCCCGTCCCGCTGGCCTGGCTCGCGGAGACCGGCGCCGACCCGGCACGCCTCAATCCGCTCGGCGGCGCGATCGCGCTCGGCCACCCGCTGGGCGCGTCGGGCGCGGTCCTGATGACGCGCCTGGTCCACCACATGCGGGACCGTGGCATCCGCTACGGCCTGCAGACGATGTGCGAGGGCGGCGGCACCGCCAACGCCACCGTCGTCGAACTCGCCGAATAGAACCAGGGGTTACGGGATGCACCGAGACATCTACACCGCCGACCACGAGGCGTTCCGGGACCTGGTGCGGGACTTCGTGGCCCGCGAGGTCGTCCCCTTCTACGAGAAGTGGGAGCAGGCCGGCCGAATGCCCCGCCGGGTCTTCGAACTCCTCGGGGAGATCGGCGTGATGGGCCTGTCGATCCCCGAGGAGTTCGGCGGCGCGGGCACCGACGACTACCGCTACAACGCGATCCTCCAGGAGGAGGCATCGCGCGCTCTGGTCACCCTGGGCACGGTGCGCACCCAACTCGACGTGATCCTCCCCTACTTCCTCGCCTACGCGAACAAGGATCAGCGCGAACGCTGGTTCCCGTCGCTCGCCGCGGGCCGCCTCCTCACGGCGATCGCCATGACGGAGCCCGGCACCGGCTCCGACCTCGCGGGCATCACCACCACCGCGGTGCGCGACGGCGACGACTACGTCCTGAACGGGGCGAAGACGTTCATCACGGGTGGCTTGCTGGCCGACCTGGTGATCGTCGTGGCCCGTACGGCCAGGGACCCGGACAACCGGCGGGCGGGTCTCACGCTCCTCGTGGTGGAGGACGGCATGCCCGGCTTCACGAAGGGCCGCGAGCTGGACAAGATCGGCATCCGCGTACAGGACACCGTGGAGCTGGCCTTCGACGACGTACGCGTCCCGGTCGCGAACCGGCTCGGCGAGGAGGGTGAGGCGTTCTCCTACCTGAGCCGGAACCTTCCGCAGGAGCGCATGACGGTCGCGGTCGGCTCGGTCGCCCAGTCCCGGGCGGCGCTCGACACCACGCTGGCGTACGCGAGGGACCGCAAAGTTTTCGGGAACGTACTGGCCTCGTTCCAGAACACGAAGTTCGAGCTCGCGGCGGTGTCCACGGAGGTGGAGGCGGCGCAGGCGATGCTCGACCGGGCGATCGTGGAGCTGGTGGAGGGCCGCCTCTCGGGAGCGGACGCGGCACGGGTGAAGTTGTTCTGCACGGAGGCGCAGGCCCGCTGCGTGGACCGATGCCTTCAACTCTTCGGCGGTTACGGATATATACGCGAGTACCCGATAGCCCGACTGTACGCGGACGCGCGCATCACGCGGATCTACGCGGGTACCAGCGAGGTCATGAAGGTGATCATCGCGAAGTCGCTGAACCTGTGAGGGAGTTGACGAGTTGACGGACGACGACAACCAGGACTTCGGTGGCCGCAAGGGCACCGCACTCGTCGCGGGCGGCACCGGCGGCATCGGTGCGGCGATCGTCCGCACGCTGGCCCGGCGCGGCAGTTCAGTGCTGTTCACGTACCGTGCGAGCGCGGAGTCCGCCGAGGCCCTGACCGCCGAACTCCGCGCGGAGGGCGCCCAGGTGGAGTCCGTGCGGGCGGACCTGACGGACGAGGACGAGGCGGCCGCGGCGATCCGCTCGGCGGTCGACCGGTTCGGGGCGCTGCACACGCTCGTCTACGCGGCGGGCCCGCACGTACCAATGGTGCACCTCAGCCGGGTGCCGCCGTCCCAGTACCGGCAGCAGCTGCACGCCGACACCCTGGCCTTCTACAACCTGATCCACCCGGCGCTCGATGCCCTCCGCGAGACCGCCGGCAGCGTCGTCGCCGTCACCACGGCGGCCACCCAGCGCTACCCCGTTCGCGACGGGCTGTCTTCGGGCACGAAGGGCGCGGTCGAGGCGGTGGTCCGCGCCCTCGCGGCGGAGGAGGGCCGCTACGGGGTGCGCTTCAACTGTGTGGGACCCGGCATGCTCACGGACGGCATCGCCGCCCGCCTCATCGAGGACGGTGAACTCGACGACGCCGCCCTCCAAGTCACCCGCCGCAACATCCCGCTGCGTCGCTTCGGCAACGCCCAGGACATCGCGGAGGCGGTCACGTTCCTCGCCTCGGACCGGGCCGGGTTCATCACGGGGCAGCACCTGGCGGTGGACGGCGGCTATACCGTCTGACGATGCAGAGATCCGAAGCCACGCGTGCGATGAACGCCGCCAAGTCACTTGCCTCGTCACTTGGACTCGACGCCGTCGACGCAGTCGTGCTGCACGACTCCAACAAGCTCACCCTGCGGCTGCTGCCCTGTGACGTGCTGGCCCGTGTCGCGCCGGTCGACGATCAGATCGCGGAGTTCGAGGTCGGGCTGGCGCAGCGGCTCGCGGAGGCCGGGTGCCCCGTGGCCGCGCTCGATCCTCGGGTGGAGGCGCGCCCCTACGAGCGGGACGGGTTCGTGGTCACCTTGTGGACGTACTACGAGTCCGTGGCACCGCACGATGTCCCGCCGGTCCAGTACGCCCACGCACTCGCGCGACTGCACGCCGGCATGCGCAAGGTCGATGCCGACACCCCGCACTTCACCGAACGTGTCGCGCACGCTGGGCGGCTGTTGGCGGACCACGAACGCACCCCGGACCTCGCCGCAGCGGACCGGAAACTGCTCAGCGATACGTTGCGCAGCGCGGTTCAGACGATCAGTGAGCGCGGTGCCGGTGAGCAGCTGCTGCACGGGGAGCCGCACCCCGGCAACGTACTCGCCACCCGGCACGGGCCGGTCTTCATCGACCTGGAGACCTGTTGCCGGGGGCCCGTCGAGTTCGATCTCGCCCATGCGCCCGACGAGGTCGCCGCGCACTATCCGGGTGTCGATCAGGAGGTGCTGCGGGCGTGCCGGGTTCTTGTGCTGGCCGTTGTCACGACATGGCGGTGGGATCGGGACGACCGGTATCCGCGCGGGCGCGCCATGGGTCTGGAGTGGCTCGGCCGGCTCCGCGCGGCGGTCGGCTGATCAGGAGCGGGGAGCGGCGACCTCCGTGCCGTCCACGGCGATGCGTTCCCGCTCCGTCTTACGCGGGGCGTCGTTCCCCGTTGTCCGCTCCCCCAGCGTCGACAGGTCGTACGACTGCCGCGCCAGCCAGAACCGCAGGAAGCCGGTGAGCGAGTACCGCAGGTACACCGCGCCGCCCACCACCGCGCACACCACCCCGGTGATGCCGATGGCGAGCGCGTCGCGTTGGGCGAGCGGGTCCTCGGTGGCGTGGGTGAGGGGGAAGGTGAGCACACCCAGGACGAGGCCCACCAGGAGGAGCGCGCCGCCCGCCCGCAGCCACAGGCCGTTGCGGGCGGTGGCCGGGTCGGGGATCTTGAGCGCGGCGAGGTCCCGGGCGAAGCGGTCGGCGCGGTCGGTGCTGTGGTCCGGCTGAGCTGTCATGCGGCGCTCCCGAGGTAGTAGGAGGACAGTTCGGCGTGCAGGGAGCTGTCGGGGTGGCCCTGCCATTGGACGCTGCCGCGTACGACGACGGCCGCGTGGTCGGCGATCTTGAGGACTGCGGTGGCGAACTGTTCGACCACGAGGACGGCCACACCCCTGCGGGCCAACTCCGCGACGTGTTCGTACAGTTCACCGACCACCAGCGGTGCGAGCCCCATGGACAGTTCGTCGAGGAGGAGGACCGCCGGGTCGGTGGCGAGGCCCCGGGCCAGGGCGAGCATCTGCTGTTCGCCGCCCGAGAGCGTGCCGGCGGCCTGGCGATGCCGTTCGCCGAGGACCGGGAAACGCTGGTACGCGATGTCCTCGATCTCCGTCCGGTCGCGGCCGGTGAAGGTCATCATACGGAGGTTGTCGCGCACGGAGAGGTTGGGGAAGATGCCGCGGCCCTCGGGGATGAGGCACACTCCGGCGCGGGCCAGATCGCGCGAGCGCGCCCCCGTGACATCGCGGCCGCCGAGCAGCAGGCGTCCCGCGCTGGGGCGGTGGGCGCCCGCCGCTACGTTGAGGGTGGTGGTCTTGCCTGCGCCGTTGGGACCGAGCAGCGCGACGATCTGGCCCGCCGCGACCTCCAGGTCGATGCCGTGCAGCACGGTGATGCGGTCGTAGGCGGCGCACACGCCGCGCAGTTCGAGCAGGGGCTCCATCGCCATCACCGTCAGGCCTCTCCCAGGTAGGCGGCCAGGACCGTCCGGTCCTGCTGGATGTCCGCGGGCGGGCCGCAGGCGACGATCTTGCCGAGGTCGAGGACGTACACCTGGTCGCAGACGCTCATCACCAGGCCCATGTCGTGTTCGACGAGGACGACGGCGCAGCCCTCGGCGGCGACGTCGCGCAGCAGTGCGGCGAAGCGGTGGGTCTCGTCGGCGTCCTGGCCGGCGGCGGGTTCGTCGAGCAGGAGGACGCGGGGCCGGCCCGCGAGGGCGCGGCCGACCTCCAGGAGGCGGGCGGCGCCGGTGGGCAGCGCGTCGGCGGCGGTGTCGGCGTCGGCGGTGAGGCCGATGCGTCGCAGGATGCCGTCGGCGGTGCGGGCCGAGTTTCGGCCGCGGGCGCCGAGTTCCGCGGCGACGAGCAGGTTGTCGCGGACGGTCAGGCGGCCGAACAGCTCCAGGCGTTGGAAGGTGCGGGCCATGCCGCGCCGGGCGCGCTTGGCGGGGGTGGCGCGGGTGACGTCGTCCCCGTCGAGCGTGACTGTGCCCGACTGGGGTCTGCGCAGGCCGGAGACGACGTCGAAGAGCGTCGACTTCCCGGCTCCGTTGGGCCCGATGAGGCCTGTGATGCGGCCGGCCTCGGCCTCGAATCCGGCCTCGTCGAGGGCGCGGTTGCCGCCGAAGACGACGGTGACTCCGTCAGCTCGTAGCGATGCCACGCGCGATCACCTCCCGGTCCTCGGTCCGCCAGGGGCGGCGTATCCCCCACCACTCGACGGGGTCGGGCGGCAGGTGTGGTCCGGACTGCCGTGCCGTGGCCCACATGCGCAGGGCCGTCGATGCCACGATCAGCGTGACGAGGAAGAGCGCGCCGCCGACTTGGTCGGTTCCGTACAGGAGCCACAGCAGCCCGACCACCGCCCCCGTGGCGGGGAACAGCACGCGGTCGCACACCAGTGGCTGCCACTCGGCCCGCATGCGCGGCACGATGCCGCCTGGGCTGTGCGCGAGGCCCATTCCTGCGAGCGCGATGAGGAGCGTCGACGCGTCGTGGGCCCAGTCGCCGAAGGGGGCGAGGAGCTGGGGCGGGGCCACGTAGGACAGGCCGGTGAACAGTCCGGTGCCGACGGCGCCGAGGCCGCCGATGACGGCGATCAGGAAGACGGGAAGATTGGCGACGAGGTTGAACTGCTCGGCGGTGACTGTGCGTTGGACCATCCCGTAGAGGGCTCCACCCAGTCCGGCGAGCGCGGCGGACAGCGCGAAGACGGCGACCTTCGCGCCGAGCGGCCGGCCGCCGAGCGTCGCGTAGGCGGCCTCGCTGTCGCGCAGCGCGATGAGCGCGCGTCCGAATCTGCCGCGCCGCAGCCAGGCGACGGCGAGTGAGGCAAGCGCCAGCAACACGGCGGAGAACAGGAGGAGTTCGCGTTCGGATGTCAGCTGCCAGCCCAGCAGGTTCGGTCCGTACACCTCGACCGAGCCCTGGTCGAACAGGGCGATGCGGACGCCGAGGAGTTCGAAGGACGGCAGGGTGAACACCCAGCGGTCAAGCACCACCGCGAACGCCGCCGTACCCAGGGCGAGATAGATGCCGGACAGCCGCAGCGCCGGTACCGCGATGAGCGCGCCGACCGCCGCCGCGACGAGCACGGCGACCGGCAGCGCCCACAACTGGCCCTGCCCGCCGAGGTGTCCCCACACGATCGCCCCGATCCCGGCGATGCTCAGCTGGCACAGCGAGATCTGTCCCGCGTACCCGGCCAGCGGCACGTACGAGAGGGCGACGACACCGAGCGCGAACAGCGGCCCGTACGAGATGAGGCCCTCGCTGTCGAGGACGGTCGCCAGGAACACGGCGAACAGCAGTACACACCCGGCGAACACGAGTGTGCCGCGCAAGGTTGGCAACGGCACCTGGACGAGGCGGCGTTCACGCCCGCGCAGTCGCCGGTGCGGGAAGACGATCAGGGCCAGGAAGAGGAGCAGCGCGGGGGCGGCGAGGCGCAGGCCCGGCAGGTAGTCGTTCTGCGGCAGGTACCCGGTGAGGAAGCTCTCCAGGCAGCCGACGACGAGCGCGCCGAGGAAGGTGAGCGGCAGGCTGCGCAGGCGGCCGAAGACCGCGGCCGTGTACGCGGAGACGATGAGGAGGGAGAGCTGCTGGGCGTCGAGGGCGACGGTGGGCGCGATCAGGATGCCGCCGATGGCGGCGAGTTGGGTTCCGAGCACCCACGCGAGCCGGGCGGCGCGCTGTGGCGAGGCCCCGGTGAGTCCGGCGAGCGCGCGGTCGTCGACGCACGCCCGCATCTCGGCGCCGGCGCGGGTGCGGCCGAGCAGGAACCACAGCCCTACAGCGACGAGTACGGCGACGGCGAGGGTGAGTGCCTGGTGCCAGGTGACGGCGGCGGGGCCCAGGTCGATCGCCGGTGAGTCGGCGAAGAACGGGCGCAGGGGGCGGGCGGCGCTGGGGTCCCAGATCCAGCGGGCCAGCGAGATGCAGCCGGTGAGCAGGGCCACGGCCATGACGAGCCGTTCCGCCTCCCCGAGCGACTGCACAGGACGCATCAGGACGCGTTCGACGAGCAGCCCGAAGCCGGGTGCGAGGACGAGGAGTACGAAGGCCAGGGCGAGCGGCACCGGCCAGCCCCAGCCGAAGGCCAACTGCCAGTAGGCGAACGCGGAGAGCATGCCGGCCGCGCCGTGCGCGAAGTTGAAGACCCCGGCGGTCGTGTACGTCAGGACGAGGCCGCTGCCGACGATGGCGTAGATGGCGGCGGTGGTCAGTCCGACGACGCCGAAGGTGAGGAACTGTTCCACGAGTTTTCCTCCCCGGCCCTCTCCATTGGCTGGGCCTAGGGGTGGAAACTAGCTTCTCACTGTCGGAGAATCAACCATCCGCACACGGGATGCCGGTTGCCATCCGACATCCACACCAACTGGAAGGGACGGCCGCCCCGTTGACCGCAGAGCACACACCCACCGGCTCCAGCCGCAGGTACGACGACCTCGCCGACATCCAACAGCTGCTCGCCCGCTACGCCGTGGCGATGTCCCAGGGCGACACGGACCGCGTCCTGGCCGTGTTCACCCCCGACGGCAACTACAGCGCGTTCGGTGACACCTACCCGCTCGACGACTTCCCCGAGCTGATCGCGGCCGCCCCCCAGGGGCTCTTCATGACGGGCACACCGGTCGTGGAGTTCGCCGACGATGGCCAGAGCGCCACCGGCACCCAGCCCCTGTGTTTCGTCGAGCACTCACGGCACGACCTGCGCATCGGCTACTACAACGACACCTACCGGCGCACCGCGGACGGCTGGCGGCTGCACACCCGCGCCATGACGTTCATCCGCCGCAGCGGCGCCCACGACTCGGGGCGCCCGCACGCCTTCGAGCGGACACGGACGTGACCTCCATGGACACCGCCACGTTCCGTGCGGGACTACGTGCGTGGCTGGACGAGCACGACCTGACGCCCGACCCGACGGCGAACTCCCTCGACGCGGATGTCGCACAACTGGCCCGATTGCGCAACGAATTGTGGGAGGCAGGCTGGATGCGGCACGGTTGGCCGGCGGCCGTGGGCGGGGTCGGCGGACCAAGTGTGCTGCGGGCCGCGCTGGGCGAGGAGGTCGCCACGCGGGGGCTCGCCGCCCCGGGCCTGTACTCCATGGTCGAGGTCCTCGTGCCCACGCTGCTCTCGTACGCTCCGCCCGCGCTGGCCGCCGACATGGTGCCGCGGCTCCTCGACGGCCGGGAGCAGTGGTGCCAGGGCTTCTCCGAGCCGGGCTCCGGCAGCGACCTCGCGTCCCTGACGACCAAGGCCGTACGTGCCGACGACGGTGACGGCTGGGTGATCAGCGGCCAGAAGGTGTGGACGAGCCTCGCCCAGTACGCGGCGCGCTGCGTACTGCTCGCCCGGACCGGGCCCGACCCCGGGCACGCCGGCATCAGCGCGTTCTTCCTCGACATGGACTCGCCCGGCATCACGGTCCGACCGCTGCGCACCATGCACGGCGTGGACGAGTTCGCGGAGGTGTTCCTCGACGACGTACGCGTGCCTGGTGACCGGTTGCTCGGTGCGGTGGGTGACGGCTGGAAGCTGGCCATGGACCTGCTGCCGCACGAGCGCTCCACGTGCTTCTGGCACCGGGTCGCCCACCTCTACACCCGCCTCGACCGGCTCGTCGACCGGATGTCGGCATCGGAGGACGAGGCGGCGGCGCTCGGCGAGGCGTATCTGGCGCTGCACACCGTGCGCTGCCGCTCGCACGCCACGCAGGCGCGGCTCGCGGCGGGCGGCCGGCTCGGCCCGGAGACGTCCGTCGACAAGATCCTCCTCGCCACCGCCGAGCAGCAGCTCTTCGACACGGCCCGGGATCTGCTGCCGGGAGCGGTGGAGCTGACGGACCCGGCCTGGCGCACGGAGTACCTGTACTCGCGGGCCGCCACCATCTACGGCGGAACCGCCGAGGTCCAGCGCAACATCGTGGCCCGGCGACTGCTCGACCTCGGCAAGGAGTGATCGTCACCATGGAGGACAGTGACCGGGAACTGCTCGAAGAGGCGTTCCGCAAGACGATGACCACACCCGTCGCGGACCGGGGGCCGCTCGACACCGCACTCACCGGCCTCGGCTGGCCGGAGATGCTCACCGAGGCCCCGGCCGACGCGATCCGCGCCGTCTTCCGCCTGCTCGGCGAGACCGGCACCCACGCACCGGTCCTCAACGACGTGCTGCTGCACGAGGCGGGGCGACCACTGGGCGGCACGGTTCCGATGCCGTACGCGGGCGGGCTGTGGGTGTGCTGGGAGCGGGACGCGTCCGGGGTGAAACCTGCCGGGATCGACCCGGAGCTTCCGCTGCGGGTGCTGTCCGAACCCGGCGCCCCAGTGCCGCTCACCCTCGGGCGCCAGGCCGTCGGCTGGTGGCTCGTCGGCACGGGACACGCGATGCTGGCGCTGGCCCGCCAGCACGTCCTGGATCGGCACCAGTTCGGCCGCCCACTGGCTGCCTTCCAGGCCCTGCGGCACAAACTAGCCGAGACGCTGGTGGCCCTGGAGGGTGCGGAGGCCACTCTGCTCGCCGCCGACGGCGATCTCAGCTCCCTCCTCGCCAAGGCAGCCTCGGGCCGGGCCGCCCTCACCGCCGCCCGGCACTGCCAGCAGACCCTGGGCGGCACCGGCTTCACCGCCGAGCACGAACTCCACCGGCACGTGAAGCGGGCCCTGGCCCTGGACGGCCTGCTCGGCAGCGCACGCGAACTCACGCACCAGGCAGGCCAGTTGATCGCGACGCGCCACGCCGCCCCCCGTCTCGTACACCTGTAGGCACGGCACCTGGAGGAGTTTCGCATGACCGACACATGGAACGACCTGCTCCACTGCCTCGCCCCCAAGCCCCTCGGACAGGGCGTGTACGAAACGCCCTCCCAACAGCTCGCGTACCACCGCCTGTTCGGCGGACAGCTCCTCGCGCAGACAGCGCGCGTCGCCGAACTCACGTGTCCGGGCAAGGCCGTGAAGTCCCTGCACGTCCTGTTCCCGCGCGAGGGCAAGGGCGGGCAGCCCGTGCGCTACGAGACGGACTGCGTGCAGCAGGGGCGGACGTACGGGGCCGTACAGATTCAGGCGCGGCAGGAGCACGGGGTCGTCGCGGTGGCCACGGTAAGCCTGCACACGTGGGAGGGCGGGCCGCAGCGGCAGACCGTGGAGGCGGCGGGCGAACTGCCGGGCGAGGAACGGCGGGTAGATCTGGAGCTGCTGCCGTGGGAGACCCGCGCCGCCACCGACCTCGACTCCCCCGACAGCGAGGCACCCGCCTACGAGCTGTGGACGCGCACCCCACCAGTGGCCGCCGAGCTCGGCCCCGCGCTGCTCGCCTACGCCACCGACCTCACCCTCATCGGGACGGCGCTGCGCCCCGTCCCCGGTGTCACCCAGCACGACGCGGGCCGCGCCTTCGCCTCCGCCGTGACCTCGCACTCCCTCTGGTTCCACCAGCCGGTGCGCGCCGACACCTGGCTGCTCCTGCGCCAGCACAGTCCGCTCTCGGCGCACGGGCGCTGCCATGGGCGCGGCGATATCCTCACGGAGCAGGGCGAGTTGGTGGCGTCGTACGCACAGGACGCGCTGCTGCGGTTCGCGGAGTAGCGGCGAGCAGCGCGATCACCCAGCCCGCACGGAAGCGGGCCGGGTGGTGTCCGGCGGCATCTCCGCCGCCGGCTGAGCGCCCAGCAGCAGCACCGTCATCGTCTCCCGCACGGTGTCCTGGTAGCGCTCGTCGTCGCTGTCGACCATCCACTGCTGCTGCATGCCCTCGAAGAGGGCCATGAGGGCGGTGGCCGCGGTGCGGGGTGTGAGGCCGCTGGGGAGGCGTTCGCCGAAGCGGCCGGTGAAGCCCTCGGTGAGGTTGTCGATCAGCTCGCGGTAGCGCTCGCGGGCGAAACCGCGGGCCGGCTCCTGGCCGGTGGCCGCCTCCGCCATCACCACGCTGTGCACCTGCGCGAGGGACGGGATGCGCTGGTCGAAGGCGAGTGCCTCCGCGAGCCGGGACGGCATGTCGGGCTCGTTCCAGTCGGACTGCAGGTGTTTCCGGTTGAGATCCTCGCGCAGGTGCATCATGGCGAACAGGAGGCGCTTCTTGCTGGGGTAGTAGTGCAGCACGCCCTGCCGGGTCAGCCCCGCGCGCTCTGCGACGGCGTCGATGGACGCGCCCCGGTAGCCGCGCTCGGCGAACACCTCCAGCGCCGCCCCGAGTATCTCCTCATGCCGCGCCGAGGCCATGGGCCCACCCGCCCTCTCCGCTCTCCACTCACCGGTGACGAACCGTTCGCGCTGTTCACCCTACGTACGGTCAGCGCAGTACGGGAGAGGGCGGGAGCCCGCGATCAGCAGGAGTCGGCGCCTGTCACTTCACGTCGGACATCGACTTGCCGACGTCGGCGAGCGTGGCGGGTTCGACGTACTTGCCCCGGTACTTCACGGCGGGCGCGTCACAGCGGTAGGGGCCCTTGTCCGGCTTGAAGTCGGCCGGCTTCCAGCCCTCGGGGGTGGCCGCGACGATGGAGTAGCACGTGGCGGGGGTCTGCAGCTTGGACAGGTCGAACGGGGCCTGGATGCCGCCGGCCGTCCAGCCGGTGTTCTTCGTGGCGTTCTCGTAGACGCACGTCCGCGTCAGTTCGGCGCAGTCGCGGGCCGACGTGGCGAACAGCAGCCAGGAGGCGAAGGCACGCAGTGACTGGTAGCCGACCTTCGCGTCGGGAGCGTACTTGGCGTACAGCTGCTTGATCTTCGCCGTGGTGGGCGAGGACGTCTCCAGGGGTGCCGTGGCGAACAGTTCGGCGTAATTGTGCTGGGTCTTCAGAGCCGACCCGGCGAGCTTCAGGAAGGCGTCGCCGTAGGAGTTGCTGTTGGAGTCGATCCAGTCGGGTGCGTAGCCGAGGCTGGTGAGGGACTGCTCCAGCTTGGCGAGCGAGTTGAAGTCGCCGAGGAAGACGAGGCCCTTGACCTTCTTGTTCTTGATGGACTGGGCGTACGGCGTCCAGTCCGAGACGCCGGTCGCCGGGTAGAGCTCGGTGTAGGAGACCTTGCCGCCGAGCTGGGCGATGGACTCCTTGAACTGCGCGGTCATCATCTTGGTGACCGGGCTGTCCCCGGAGATGATGCCGACACTCTTGGCGGACGACGGGTACTTCTCGGTGATCAGCCACTTGTAGAGGCCGGCGTACTGGAAGTAGTCGGCGTACGGCCCCGAGCCCACCACTTGCAGGTCGGATCCGATGGCGGGCGGCAGGCTCGACTGGGCGGCGAAGTTGGGGAGCAGGCACTTCAGCCGGTCCTTGACGCCGAGCCCGTCGAGCGCGGCGGCACCGCCTGCCAGGGCGAAGTCCTCCTTGCAGGCCTGCTGCATGCGCTGGCGCACCTCGAGGAGCTTCGAGTCGTGGGTGACGGGCGTGAGATCGCGGCCGTTGATCCCGCCGTTGTCGTTGCACCAGGACGTGAACACCTTGGCGGCTTCCGTGAATTCAGGGGTCTTGTTGAAGCCTTCGTCGGTGAAGACGCCGACCTTGATCTCCTTGGCGGTGACGCCCTGGGCGCCGCCGCCCTTCGCCTCGCCCTTGCCGCACACATCCTTCAGCGTCCCGAAGTCGGCGCCGCCTGCGGCCGCGGCCGAGGCACTCGCCTTGGCGGTCTCCTTGTCCTCGGAACCGGCGTTCTTCGAGTCCGAGCGGGTGGAACATCCGGCGAGCAGCACCGCGAGCACGGTCACCACGCCGATGAGTAGCCTTCGCAACGGTCCTCCCCAGGGGGCGTACCTCGATTGCGGCGGAAACTACATTCTCCGCTGAGGCGAAGCAACGTTCCGGGCAGGAGAATCTTGCCCAACACTCGTGCGGTGGGCGATTCGGTAGGGCGATGCCCCACGCTTTTCACTGACGCGGAGTATCGTTCTGCCATGAACGCCGTCCCCGCCGAACCCGCTCCGCCCGCCTGGCGCCAACGCGCCGTCGAGCGGTCCACCCGCGCAGCCAAGCTCCGTGCCGAGGAGCGCATCCAGCGTTTCCTGGACGCCGCCCAGGAGTTGATGGGCGAGAAGGGCACCACCGACTTCACGGTGCAGGAGGTCGTCGAGCGCTCGAAGCAGTCGCTGCGCAGCTTCTACCAGCACTTCGACGGCAAGCACGAGCTGCTCCTCGCACTCTTCGAGGACGCCCTGTCGCGGTCCGCCGACGAGATCCGCACGGCGACCGCGGCCAAGAAGAAGCCGCTGGAGCGACTGCGGGTCGCGGTGGATCTGCTCTACAAGAGCTCGCAGCCACGCCCGAACCAGCAGAGCCCCCTGTTCACCGACTTCGCGATGCAGCTGCTCGCCACCCATCCTGCCCAAGTGGCCACCGCACACGTGCCGTTGCTCGACGTCTTCACCGAACTCGTCGAGCAGGCCGTCGAGTCGGGCGACGCCCGCGCCGCCAAGCCGCGCCGGATCGCCGCGCTCGTGATGCAGACGGCCATGTTCACGGCCCAGACCCCGGGCGTCCCGACGGGCAGCAAGTCGACCCCCGTCACCTCCAAGGAGGTCTGGGACTTCTGCCTGGGCGGGCTGACCGGGGCCGGCGACTGACCCGTCCGCGGACCGCTCTACCTCTCACCCTCAACAGGGCGACTCTTCTTGACAGTTGAGGTGTGCGGTCACACACTCTCGACGTAAGCGAAGACAGTTTCGCTATAGCGAAAATGGAGCGTCGATAGCTGGACGTCCGCGCGGCTGGAGGCGCATTCGCGAAGGAGAGATTCGATGAAGCTCGATCTGCTCTACGAGTTCCAGCCGAAGATCGGCCCCTCGGCCGAGCCGTTCCCGCTCGGGCAGAAGCGCGCCGAGCAGCAGACGTACGCCGAGGCGCTCGAAGAGATCAAGTTCGCCGACCGGCTCGGCTTCCAGACCGCGTGGGTGGTCGAGCACCACTTCCGCAAGGGCCGGTCCGCGTCCCCGTCCAACGAGACCATTCTCGGGGCGCTGTCCCAGGCCACCGAGAACATCCGGCTCGGCTTCGGCGTGGTCCTGCTCCCCTCCGGGTTCCAGCATCCGGTGCGTGTCGCCGAGAAGGTCGCCACCGTCGACGTACTCAGCGGCGGCCGGGTGGAGTGGGGCTCGGGCCGCTCGACGCCCAACGAGCAACTCGCGTTCAACGTCCCGGCCGACGACCGCTCCCGCGACATGTGGCGGGAGGCCTTCGAGTTCGTCATCGCCGCGTGGACGGACGAGAAGCTCAAGTGGAAGTCCGAAACGATCGACTTTCCTGAGCGCTTCATCACCCCGCGCCCCGTCCAGGACCCGCATCCGCCGGCCTGGCTGGCCGCCGCCAGCGCCCAGTCCGCCCACAACGCCGGGAAGCTGGGCCTCGGACTGCTGTCGTTCGCGCTGATGCAGCCGGTGGAGAAGATGGCCGAGCAGATCGCCGTGTACCGCGCCGGCCAGGCCGAGTGCGTCGAGCCACTGCCCCGGGCCGTCAACGACCGGGTCGGCGCCTACACCCTGGTGCACTGCACGGACGACCCCGAGGAGGCCGCGCACTACGGGCTGTGGGACTCGGTGAAGTGGTGGTACCAGAATCTCGCCGAGTTCACCCTCGAATGGGAGCTGGCGCACCTCCCGGAGGAGGAGAAGGAGAAGGCGTTCCCGCTGCTGCGGCCCACCATGCGCGGCGAGATCGACCTCGCGAAGTACACAGAGCAGGACATGATCATCGTGGGGACGCCCGAGGAGTGCCTGGAGAAGATCCTCAGGTACGAACAGGCAGGTGTCGACCAGCTGTTGTGCTACACGCAGTTCGGCACGCTGCCGCACGAGAAGGTCATGCGCAGCCTCGAACTCCTCGGCACCCGCGTCATCCCCGAGCTGGAACGGCGGGGCCATCGCGTCGACTACGAAGCCCTGTTCGGCGGCGCCTGACCAGGACCATGGGGCGCTACGCGGGAAACCGGCCGCGCGTCTGCTTGGTCACCACGGTGGCGCACGCCCGCACGCACTCGGCGACGCGCACGGTCTCCCTGCCGGTGAGGCCCGGCGAGAACCCGGACGCCGTGATGGCGACGAGCACCCGCCCGTCGGCGTCGAAGACCGGCGCCGACGCCATGCCGAGGTCGTACTCCCCCTCCGGGTCGACGGACGGCAGGTCGTAGTCGTCGTCGAAGGACGCGGTCCAGGTCCACACGTCCCGGTCCGTCGCCGTCGGCCGGTCCTCGGCCCGGATGCCCTTAAGGGCCCGGTGGGCCGAGGTGGCCAGGCCGAGCGCGTACCCGCGCTCGCGCACCGTCGTCAGCGCCAGCTCGACCCGGTCGCGGTCCACCGCCTCCGGCGCGCGCGCCAGCCATGACTCCACCTCCGCGGGAGGCGCCCACGCCATGAACACGAGGCCGAGCGGCGGCGTGAGCGGCACCCGCTCGCCCTCCCGGAAGCCGGGCCCGTACCGGGAACCCGTACCACCCACGGCGACGGACACGATCTCGGTGGGTGTGCCCGCGCTCACCACCACGTCGGCCTCGAGCTCGGCGGCGAGGGGCCCGATGCGCTCGGCGGCGGCCCGGATCGCCGGATGCTGCTCAAGGGCGGCCATGCCCGCGCTCACCAGGGCGGGGCCGAGCCCGTACGTCCGCCGGGCCGGATGCCGGGTCAGGTAGCCGGACTCCTCCAGGACCGCGAGGACGGCGTGTGCGGAGCCGAGACTGCTCCCGGTGCGCCGGGCGATGTCGGAGATCGTGAACTGTTCGCCGCGCTGCGACACCAGCAGGTCGATGATCTTCAGCGCCTTCGCGGCGGCGGGGGCCGGTCGCGCCATCACGTCCTCCTCCGGAGATCGGTGCGGGCAGCCGCCAACGTACCTCACCCGTACGGGATTTCGGCCCGACGAAGAACTTTTCGTGAAGGCGAACAACGCATCACGACGACACGATGCACACCACGAAAGGACCCGCGCACATGACACCAACCGATCCGGGCGTCCCCACCTCGTACACCTGGGACCTGCCGCCGGTCAGAAGATCGACGCCGGCTACGCCACCCGAACTCGCCGAACGACGTGGGGCGATGGACTCCCTGCCCCGGCCGGCGCACCCCGGTGTGGACATCCGCGACGTGCGGTACGGGGATGTGCCCTGCGTGGTGTGTACTCCGCCCCAGCCGCGCGGCACCGCGCTGTACCTGCATGGTGGTGGCTACTGGCTGGGGCCCGTGGCACTGTTCACGGCGTTCGCGGCGCGGCTCGCCGCCGCGACGGGTGCCCGCGTGGTGGCCGCGCGCTACCGGCTGGCGCCCGAGCACCCCTTCCCCGCGGCGCCGCACGACGCGGCGCAGGTGTACGAGCGGCTGCTGTCCGAGTCCGACGTCCCACCCGTCGTGCTGGGTGACTCGGCGGGCGGTGGGCTCGGGGCGGCGCTCGTGGTGGCGTGCGCGCGGTCCGGCGTGCCCGTACCGAGCGGGCTCGTACTGCTGTCGGCATGGCTCGATCTGCGCTGTACGGCGGGGAGTTACCGCTCGCGCGCCGCCACGGACCAGCTGTTCTCCCACGAGGCGGCCCGGCAGGCCGCGGACCAGTACCTTCAGGGCCATCCGGCAGACGACGACCTGGCCTCCCCGCTCCTCGGCGACCTCTCCGCGTTCCCTCCGACGCTGCTGTACGCGAGCACGGACGAGGTCCTGCTCGAAGATTCCGTGTCGTTCGCCTCGGCGCTCGCCCACGCCGGGGTGCCGACGTCCGCCTCGTACGTTCCCGGAGTGCCGCACGCCTGGCCGAGCGTCTTCCTGGACCTGCCGGCGTCGGCGGAGACCCTCGACGCCCTCGCGCGGTTCGTCCGTCCCCTGCTGATGAAGGAGCCGTCATGACCGGGCGGGAGGAGTACGGGGCCGCCACCACCTGAAAAAGAGTGCAACTCTATTTATGCGAGAACGCCACTTCCCAAATTCAACAGTGTGCCTCTACCGTGGCAACGCCGGGTCGACTCGGACCGCGGCGAGCGGGAGGTGCTCGATGGGGAGCGAAGCGTTCGACGGCGTACGGGTGGTCGAGCTCGCCCAGTGGGTGTTCGTGCCGGTGGCCGGCGCCCTGCTGGCCGACTGGGGCGCGGACGTCATCCGTGTCGAGCGGCCCGAGGGCGACCCGTACCGGGGGCTCGCGACCCAACGGATCGGGACCGACGGCGGCGGTGTAAACCTGTCGGTGGCGCTCGCCAACCGCGGCAAGCGGTCCGTCGCCCTCGACCTGCGCCACGAGGAGGGACGGGCGCTGCTCGACCAACTCCTCGCCACAGCAGACGTGTTCCTCACCAATCTGCGGCCCGGCGCCCTCGACCGCCTCGGCCTCGGCGCCGGGGAACTCGCACGTCGCTTCCCCCGGCTCGTGTACGCGCGTGGCCACGGCTACGGCGTCCGCGGCCCGCACGCCGACCGGGCCGGGTACGACTCGTCCGCGTTCTGGGCGCAGGGCGGGATGGCCCACGTACTGACGCCGCCGGAGCGGGAGTACCCGATCAGTCAGCGCGGGGCGATGGGCGACCGCAACGGCGCCATGGCGCTCGCGTTCGGAGTGGCCGGCGCGCTGCTGAAGCGCGAACGCACCGGCGAGGGCTCCGTGGTGGATGTGTCGCTGCTGGCCACCGCGATGTGGACGCTGTCCTCCGACGTGTTGTCGGCGCTCGCGGGCGGGGAGCCGCGCGGTGTGTCGGGGCGGGGTGGTTCCGTGAACCCGCTCGTGGGGGCGTACCGGACCAAGGACGGTCGCCACGTCCAGCTGGTGTTCCTCCAAGGGGACCGGTATTGGCGGGAGTTCTGCGCGCTCATCGGGCGCCACGAGCTCGCCGACGATCCACGCTTCGTCGATCTGCGGGCGCGCGGCGAGAACCGGGAGGCGTGTGTCGCCGAGCTGGAGGCCGAGTTCGCGCGGCGGACGTTCGAGGAGTGGAAGGTGCTGCTCGAGGGGATCGACGCGCCGTGGGCGCCGGTTCAGGCCGTCGAGGAGCTGCTGACCGATCCGCAGGTCGTCGCCAATGACTACGTCGGCGAGGTGGAGCTGGAGGACGGCGGGTCGTATGCGATGCCGACGGTTCCCGTGCAGTTCGACGAGCGGCCGCCGACGCTCCGCCGGGCGCCCGAGCACGGCGAGCACACCGAGTCCGTGCTCCTCGAACTCGGCTACGGCTGGGTGGAGATCGCCGAATTGAAGGACGCGGGGGCGATCACATGAGCGCCCCGCGCCCCGTCCCCGTGCCGGACGCGCAGTCCGCCCCGTACTGGGAGGCTTCTGCGCGACACATCCTCGCCCTCGCGCGCTGCGCCCGGTGTGCGGCGTTCGCCCTACCGCCTGATGTGACGTGCCCGCACTGTCGTGCGACCGATCCGGACTTCTCGTACGAGCAGGTGAGCGGCCGGGGCACGGTGCGGTCCTGGACCGTGGTGCGGCAGTCGGCGCTGCCGGGCCTGGCGGACGAGGTGCCGTTCGTGCTGGTGGACGTGGAGCTTGAGGAGCAGGCCGGGCTGCGGATGGTCGGGCGGCTGCTGGACGGGGTCAACTCCCGGTTGGGCGTAGGCGATCGCGTACGGGTCGCCTTCGAGGACGTGGCCGCGGGCGTCTCCGTACCGGGCTTCACACTCAGTGAGGTGGCGTCGTGAGCGGGAGGTTCGCCGCCGGTGGGCAGGTCGCGATCGTCGGGTACGGGCACAGTGCCGTACGGCGGCATGCCGAGCGGCCGCTGGGCATCCTCGCGGTCGAGACGGCCCGCGCCGCGATCGCCGACGCGGGGCTCACCCCGCAGGACGTCGACGGGTTCGTCGGCTCCGCACTGTTCCCGAGCTCCGGGGGCCATGCCGCAGAGGACGGTGTCAGCACCGTCACACCGGCGTGGCTTGCCGAGCACTTGGGCGCGCAGCCGTCCTACGTCGCCGGGTTCCAGGGTGTCGGGCAGATTCCCGGTTCGGTGGCGATGGCGGTCAACGCGGTGGCGAGCGGCGCCGCCGACCATGTCCTCGTCCACCGCGCCCTGCACAACCCGCGCGCCTCGTATCACGGCACTGCACAGCGTGAGTTCGGCGGTGCACAGCAGTGGACGGCGCCGCAGGGCTTCTTCGGGCCGCTGCCGATGATCGGGCTCGCGTACAACGAGTACCTCCAGCGGTTCGGGGCGGGCCGGGAGGCGATGGCCGCGGTCCTCGTCGAAGCCCGCAAGAACGGGGCGCGGATTCCCTGGTCGTACTGGCACGGGCGCCCAATCAGCACCGAGGAGTACCTCGCCGCGCCGATGGTCAACGACCCGATCTGCCGCTACGACTGCGACATCCCGGTCGACGGTGTCGCGGCCTTCGTCCTCACGTCCGCCGAGCGCGCCCGCGACCTGCCGCACCGGCCCGTGTACGTCGCCGGGTACGCGGGCAGCGCTCCGGGACCGCGCCGACTTCCGCTGCACTGGCCGCTCGACGACATCATGGCCGGGGGCGCGGGGACGGCACGGCGGCTGTGGGAGCACGCCGGTGTGAAGCCCGCCGACATCGACGTTCCGCAGCTGTACGACGGGTTCTCTCCGTTCGTGTACTTCTGGCTGGAGTCCCTGGGCTACTGCCCGCCCGGCGAGGCACACCGCTTCGTCCTGGACGGCGGCATCGACAGCGACACATCGGGCGGCCTGCCCGTGCTCAGTGGCGGCGGCGCGCTCGGCAACGGGCGCATGCACGGGGTGCCTCAAATGCTGGAGTGCTACGTGCAGTTGGCGGGGCGAGCCGGGCCGCGCCAGCGGGCGCAGGCCACGTTCGGGCTCGCCTGCCATTCGTCGCCCCATTACGGGGGCGCGGTCGTGTACAGCGCACTTCCCTGGTAGCTCCACCAACCCCCTTGTTCACCGCGCCGGTTCACGGTGCGAGAGAGGCGGAACCGTGCACGACATCATCGAGCAGCGGCGCTCGTACGTCGCCGGGAAGTGGGTCGACGGCGAGGAAAAGCTGGCCGTCGAGAACCCGGCCGATACCTCGCACGTGACCGATGTGTCGGTGACACCGCTGCCCGAGATCGAGCGCGCGGCCGTCGAGGCGCGCGAGAGCTTCGAGCGCGGCGTGTGGGCGGACGTCCCGGCCGCCGAGCGCGCCCGCGCCCTGCACTCCTTCCTCGATCACGTCGAGGCCTCGCGGGACGCGCTGGTCGCCACGATGGTCGCCGAGGCCGGTCAGCCGCCCGCGTTCGCCGAACGGGCCCAGTTGCAGGGCGGGGTGGCGGTGGCACGTGGTGCGATCGACCTGTACCTGCGGATGCCGCACGAGGCGGCGACGCCCGTGCCCGTCGACGAGCTGGTGCGCGGCCGGGTCGCGCTCAGTGTGGAGCGGCACGAACCGGTGGGCGTCGTCGTGGCCATCACCCCGTACAACGGGGCTATCGTGATGGCGCTGCAGAAGATCGTCCCGGCGCTGATGGCGGGCAACTCCGTGATCCTGCGGCCCAGCCCACTGACCCCGCTGTCGTCGTTGGTGTTCGGCGCGGCGGCGGACGCGGCCGGGCTGCCGCCGGGCGTGCTGAGCGTGGTGGTGGAGGGCGGCGCGGCCGGCGCCGAGCTGCTGACCGGCCACCCGGCCGTGGACATGGTGTCGTTCACCGGGTCCACCGCCGTGGGCCGCCGCATCTTCGCGCAGGCCGCACCCACCGTGAAGCGTGTCGCGCTCGAACTGGGCGGCAAGTCGGCGCAGATCTACCTCGACGACGCGGTGGGCCGGGCGGCGGCCGGGGCGGTCGCCGTCGTGGCGGCCACCGCGGGCCAGGCGTGTGTCGCCGCGACGCGGATGCTGGTGCCACAAGAGAGGAAGGACGAAGTCCTGGAGGCCGTGAGCGCGGCGTATGCGCGGATTGTCGTCGGCGATCCGACCGACCCCAGGACCACGCTCGGGCCTGTCATCAGTGCGGCCCAACTGGCGCGCTGCGAGCGGTTCGTGGCGCTCGCCACCGAGCACGGCGGCACCGTGGTCAGCGGCGGCCGACGCCCCGAAGGGCTGCAGCCAGGACACTACTTCGAGCCGACCGTCCTCGACCTGCCGGGCAATGACAACCCCGCCGCCCAGGAGGAGATCTTCGGCCCGGTCCTCACGGTCCTCGGCTACCGCGACCTCGACGATGCCGTCCGCATCGCCAACGACAGCCCGTACGGCCTGTCGGGCCAGGTCTACGGCGCCGACACCGCGGCCGCGACCGCCGTGGCGCGCCGCCTGCGCACCGGCGCGGTCAACGTCAACACCGCCGTCTTCAGCGCCTACGCCCCCGGCGGCGGCTACAAGCAGAGCGGCCTCGGCCGCGAGCGCGGGACCGACGGCATCCGCGCGTTCCAGGAACTCAAGCATCTGGCGATCGGCGAACTCCGTTAAGACACACACGAGTTGAAGGAGCACCCCGTGCCCACAGACAAACACCCCGTGCCCACCGACCACACCACGCCGGACCTCACCAGCAACGGCGCCCTCGACTGGCTGATATCCGTCGACGACCACATCCTCGAACCGCCTCACCTGTGGGTCGACCGCGTCCCGAAGGCGGACCGCGACCGCGCCCCGCACATGGAGACGGACGACAGCGGTATGGACTGCTGGGTCTATGACGGCAAGCGGTTCCCCAGCTCAGGACTGAGCGCGGTGGTCGGCAAGTCGAAGGAGGAGTTCAGCCCCGAGCCGCTCCCGTACAGCGAGATGCGGCCCGGCTGCTACGACCCGAAGGCCCGGATCGAGGACATGAACCAGGCCGGGATCCTCGCCTCGCTGTGCTTCCCCACGGTCACCCGCTTCTGCGGGCAGCTGTTCATGGAGGCCGGCGACCGCGAGTTCGGGCTCGTCTGCCTGAAGGCCTATAACGACTGGATGCTGGAGGAGTGGTGCGCCGCCGCGCCCGGCCGCTACATCCCACTCGTCCTCATCCCGCTGTGGGACCCGGCGCTCGCCGCGAAGGAGCTGGAGCGCTGCGCCGCCAAGGGAGCCACCACGTTCGCGTTCTCGGAGAACCCGGCGCCGCTCGGCCTTCCCACCATCCACGACAAGGGCCGCTACTGGGACCCGGTGATGGCCGCGGCCAACGACCTCGGGATGGTCGTGTCGATGCACGTCGGCTCGTCCTCCACGGTGCCGCAGATCGCACCCGACGCCCCGTTCCTCGCCAACCTCGCCTGGGGCGCCACGCGTACCTCGGGAGCCATGCTGTCGTGGCTGTTCAGTGGCATGTTCCAGCGCTACCCCAACCTGAGGATCGCGCTGTCGGAGGGCGAGATCGGCTGGATGCCGTACTTCCTCGAGCGCGCCGAGCAGGTCCTCGACACCCAGCGGCACTGGATCAAGCGCGGTGTCCGCTTCAACGACCACGCGGGCAGCGACGCCGTCGACCTCGACACCCTCGACATCCGCGCCACGTTCCGCGAGCACGTCCACGGCTGCTTCATCGACGACGTGCACGGCATCGCCAGCATCGACGTGATCGGCGAGGACAACATCATGTGCGAGACGGACTACCCGCACTCCGACTCGACGTGGCCGAACTGCATCGACCTCGTCAAGCGCCGCATCGCCCACCTGTCGCCCGAGCGGCAGTACAAGATCCAGCGCGGCAACGCGGAGCGCCTGTACCGCTTCACTCCGGCTAAGCCGCCGGTTCTCGCCACGGCGAAGGCCTGAGGTGTCAGGACCGCAGGTGGTCGTCGACCGGGAGCGGTGTCTCGGCACCGGCATCTGTGTCGTCTACGCCCCCGACACCTTCACCCACGATGAGGAGGCGAAGGCGGTGGTCGTCGGGCCGCCCGAGCCCCTGGATGCGGTCCGGACGGCGGTCGAGGGGTGTCCCACGCAGGCGTTGCGGCTTGCGCACAGCGATCAGTAAGGGCGGTGACGAACATGTTGCTCGAAGGTAGGACGGCCATCGTCACGGGCGCCGGATCCGGCGTGGGCGCGGCCTCCGCGCTGCGGTTCGCGCAGGAGGGCGCCCGCGTGGTGTGCGCGGACATCCGCGCCGACGCCGCGAAGGAGACGGTGCGGGTCATCGAGAAGGCCGGCGGCACCGCGGCGGCGGTGGCTTGCGATGTCTCCCGTGAGGAGGACGTCGTGACCGCCGTCGTGGCGGCCGTGGAGCGCTTCGGCCGGCTCGACATCGTCTTCAACAACGCGGGCATCCCAACGCCCCGCCTGGGCGCGCGACTTGAGGACCACTCGGCCGAGGACTTCCAGCGCCTGGTCGGTGTCAACTTCGCCGGAGTCTTCCACGGCTGCAAGCAGGCTGTACTCCAGTTCAAGCGGCAGGGCGGCGGCGGAGTCATCCTCAATACGGGTTCCGTGGCGGGGCTCGTGGCCTGGGGCGGCTCCGTCTACGGAGCCACCAAGGGGGCCGTGCACCAGCTCACGCGGGCGGTCGCGATCGAGGGAGCCCCCTTCGACATCCGCGCCAACGCCATCGGCCCGGCCGGGATGCCGCTGACCAACTTCATGCCGGCGGGCGGACTCGACACCTCGGACGCGGACGCGCTGGAGGAGACCGTGCGGCGGGTCGCGGCGAGCCATCCCCTGGGGCGGGCCATCACCGCGCAGGACTGCGCCGAGGCCGCCCTCTTCCTCGTCTCCGACCGGGCCGCCAACCTCACGGGCGTCGTCCTGCCGGTCGACGGCGGATACGTGGCGAGGTGATGCCATGACCACGCCCGCGAACCTCGACCGCGACCGGGTCCGTGAACTCTTCGACCTGCGCGGCGCCTACCTCGCACAAGTCGGCGGCGGCTACCACGACGACCCCTACCCGGCCTGGCACCGGCTGCGCGCCGAGGCCCCCGTCCACCGCGGAACCGTGCACGCACTCACCGGCTACGACGGGCCCGCCCACTTCCAGGGCCTGCCGTACCCGGACCGCCCGCACTTCTCCGCGTTCAGCTACGCGGCCTGCGACGAGGCGTATCGCAACGCGGAGGTGTTCGCCGCCTCACCGACCCCGATCGACCCGCGTACCGGTGAACTCGCCGCACAGAACAGCATGTTGTCGATGGGCGGCCCGCAGCACCGCCGCTACCGCGCCCTGGTGCAGCCGTCGTTCGTGCCCGGCAAGGCGCAGTGGTGGATCCGCAACTGGATCGAGCAGACGGTCCACCTCCTCATCGACTCCTTCGCCGACGACGGCCGCGCCGAACTCAACGTGGACTTCTGTGCGGCCATCCCCGTGCTCACGATCACCGGCAGCTTCGGTGTCTCGGTCGAACGGGCCCTGGACATCCGGGCCGCACTGCGCGATCCGCAGGCCATCGTCGAGATCCTCGCGCCGGTCGTCGCGGCCCGCCGCGCCTCCCCGCAGGACGACCTCATCAGCGTCCTGGTCGAAGCGGAGATGACCGACGAGGACGGTGTCGCGCACCGCCTCTCCGACGCCGAGATCTACTCCTTCGCGGTCCTTCTGCTCACGGCCGGCTCGGGCACCACATGGAAGCAGATGGGCATCACGCTCACCGCGCTGCTCCAGCGCCCCGAGGTCCTGGCCGCCGTGCGAGACGACCGTGACCTGCTGCGGCCCGCCATCGAGGAGGCGCTGCGCTGGACACCGACCGACCCGATGTTCTCCCGGTACGTCACGCGCGACACCGACCTCCACGGCGTACACCTCCCGGAGGGCTCCGTCCTGCACCTGTGCATCGGCGCCGCCAACCGCGATCCGGCGCGCTGGGACCGTCCGGACGAGTTCGACATCACGCGCAAGCTGCGCCCGTCGTTCGCGTTCGGCGGCGGCGCGCATGTCTGCCTCGGCATGCATGTGGCGCGCGCCGAGATGCGGGTCGGGATCGGGGCGCTGCTCGACCGGCTGCCGGGGCTGCGGCTCGACCCGGACGCGGCACGGCCGCGCTTCATCGGTCTCTACGAGCGGGGCGCGACAGAGATCCCGGTGGTCTTCGAGTCCTCGACGGAAGGGAACGGACGTGAGTGAACCCGCTTACCAGAAGCCCGACTTGGTGCTCGTCGGCGCCGAACACGTGGCCCGCTACCGGGAGACCGACGGCGAGGTCGGCTACGAGTGGAACGGCGTGCCCATCCTGCTGCTCACCACCACGGGCCGCAGGTCCGGCGAGCCCCGCACCAAGGCGCTGATCTTCGGACGGGACGGGGACGACTATCTGGTCGTCGCCTCGACCGGCGGGGCACCGAAGCACCCGTCCTGGTACCTGAACCTGCTCGACCACCCGGAGGCGGAGGTCCAGGTCAAGGGCGAGCACATCCCGGTCGTCGGGCGCGGCGTCACCGCGGGCAGCGAGCGGGAGCGCCTGTGGCAGGCCGTCAACGACTACTGGCCCAATTACGACTCCTACCAGGCCCGGACCGAACGCCTCATCCCGGTCGTCGTGCTGACACCCACCACGGACACGTAGGACGAGGACCCGTCACATGTCGAACCCGAACCCCACCACCTGGGCGGATCACGCGGCCGACCGCTCCCCCTCCGTACAGCGGTCGCGGGCGCGCAGCGTCCAGCAGGCGCAGGCGATCACGCGGGCCGCGCACCGGCTCGCATCGGAGAAGGGAAGCGCGTTCACGACACAGGAGTTGACCCGCGAGTCCGGTGTCGCCCTCCAGACGATCTATCGGCACTTCCCGAGCAAGGACCACATTCTGCTCGCCCTCGTCGAGGAGATCATCGCCGTACAGGCGGCGCGCATGCAGGCCGCGGCACGCGAGCTTCCCGACCCCGTCGGCCGGCTGCGGTTCTACATCTCCCACATCCTGGACGGACTCGGCGACGGGCGCGAGCGCACGGGGCCACGGTTCATCACCGCCGAGCACTGGCGGCTGCACCAGCTGTTCCCGGACGAGATGGCGCGCGCCGCCCAGCCCTTCGGTGACCTGGTCGAACGCGAGCTGCGGGAGGCGGCGGCCCTGGGGCTGCTGCGGCCGAGGGATCCGGCGCAGGACGCGTGGTTCGCGATGAAGCTGGTCACGTCCGCCTACCACCACTACGCGTTCGCCACCGCGCACGAGCCGGTCGAGGACGTCGCCGGGCGGCTGTGGGAGTTCTGCCTGGCCGCGTTCGGCGGACCGCCGACTCAAGGGATGGGGGAAGCATGAGCGAGGCTCCGGTCTTCGCCAAGGGCCGCGATCTGGACGCGGCCGCGGAAGCTCTGCGCCCGTGGCTGGCCGTCCGCCTCGGCGCGGGCACCGCACTGGACGTACGCATCGCGAACCTGGTGTATCCCCTGGGCGCCGGTGTCTCCAACGAGACGATCCTCTTCGACGCCCACTCCGCCGGGCGCTCCCACGAACTCGTCCTGCGGGTGGCTCCCGCGCCCGAGCACCAGATGTTCCTCGATCCGCGGTTCCGGCTCCAGTACGAGATGCTGGCCGCGCTGCGCCGCCTCGGCACGGTCCGGGTGCCCGAAGCACTCTGGTACGAGGAGGATCCCGCGCTGCTCGGCCAGCCGTTCTACGTGATGCGCCGGATGCGGGGCCGGGTGCCGGTGAGCATGCCGGTGTACAACGAGACGGGCTGGCTGACCGGGGCGACACCCGGCGAGCGCCGCATCCTGTGGGAGGGTGCCGTCCGGCAGCTCGCGGCCATCCACGGCGCGCCGACCGAGGACTTCACCTTCCTCCACGACTCCGGTCAGGGCGCACCCGGCGACGAGCAACAGCTCACGTACTGGCGACGGTTCGCGGACTGGGCGCTGGAGGACGAGATCCCCGACACCGTGCACGAGCTCTTCGCCTGGGTGACGGCCACGCGTCCGCCAACGTCAACTCCCGGCCTGTCGTGGGGAGATGCCCGCATCGGAAACATGATGTTCGGCGACGACTACGAAGTCGTGGGAGTGATGGACTGGGAACAGGCCTCCCTCGCCGGGCCGATGGCCGACCTCGGCTGGTGGCTGCTCTTCGACGACATCCACAGCGTCGAGCAGGGCGTCACGCGTCTCGAAGGGCTCGGCACGAGACAGGAAACCGTGGACCTGTGGCGGGAGTTGACAGGACGTCCGGTCGAGCATCTGCACTGGCACGAGGTGTTCGCCGGGCTCAAGGCGGGCCTGCTGGCGCTGCACACGCGTCGGTCGATGAAGCTGCCCGCGGCCGGGCGCCCGAACCCGTTCATCGAGCGTTCGTGCCGCTTGCTGGGTTGGCCGGCGGCTGGGCGCGACTCCGGAACCGTGGAGGTGTCATGACCGTCACGAGTCTTCCCGGCGGCCCCGCGCCGCACGACCTCGACACGACCCTCTCACCGGCCTGGCTCACCGCCGTACTGCGGCGGCGGCACCCCGGCGTCACGGTCACCGCGACGGAGGTCACCGAGCGGATCGAGACGGTGGCCACCAAGGTGCGTTTCGACGTCGCGTACGAGAACGGGGCCACGCCCGGAGGCGCCCCGCCGGCCCTGTGCGTGAAGGCCTACTTCAACCCCGCCACCCGGCAGCGCGGCACGTCGCGCGCCGAGGTCGACTTCTACCGACTGCTCGCCGGAACGCTGCCGGTGCGCACGCCGCCGTGCGTGCACGCCGAGGTGGACGAGGAGACCGGGCATCCGCTGCTCCTGATGCACGACCTGGTGGCGACGGGCAACCGGTTCGGTGACCCGCTGATGGGCTTCGGCCGGGATCAAGCGGCGGGCACACTCGACCAGTTGGCGGCGCTGCACGCGGCGACGTGGGGCGGCGTCAAGGCGACCTGGGACGGCGTCAAGCAGAAGGTGGACCTCGCCGCCGCCTTCCCGCCCCGGCTCGCCCGTCTCACCGGCTACACGGGACCCGAGCGCCTACGGGCCCAGCTCGACGACGGCCGGGCGGCGGACGCCCCGGCCGGTGTGCGCCGCGCCGACCGGCTGCTCGCCGCGGTGAACGCGCTCGCCGAGCTGTCGCCCGCACACCCGCGCTGCCTCGTCCACGGCGACGTACACACCGGCAACATCTACGCGACGCCCGAAGGGGCGCCCGGACTCATCGACTGGCAGGTGGTGCAGTACGGCGCCTGGGCGCTCGACGTCGGGTACCACCTCGCCGCCGCCCTCGACCCCGACGAACGCGCCCGCAGCGAAAGGGAGTTGCTCGACCACTACCTCGACCGGCTCGCCGCACACGGCGGCACACCACCCGGGCGTGACGAGGCGTGGTGGGCGTACCGGGCGCATCTGCCCTACGGGTTCTTCCTGTGGGGCATCACCCGGGCCGTCGACCGGTCGATCACCGAACGGCACGCGGGGCGGCTCGCGCAGGCGGTCGCCTGGCACGACAGCTTCGGCCTGCTCGGCGTCTGACACACAGCGCGCGGCCCACGAACGTCCCGTCGGCTCATCTGGAGGAGTACGGCCATGGAACGCGGAACGAGCATCGCCCTGTTGATCAGAAAGCTGGCGGCATCGTGCACGGGCGCCGAGGTGCTGCACCATGTCGCGGCGGACGGCACCGAATCCGCGCACACCTGGCGGGAGTTGGACCGCCGCTCGGACCAACTGGCCGGCGCGCTGGCGGCACGCGGTCTCCACGAGGGCGACCGGCTCTCGCTGGCCCTGCGCAATTCACCGCAGCTCGTACTCGGTGTCTTCGCCGCGTGGAAGCTGGGCGCGGTGCCCGTACCGGTGCGCTGGGATCTGCCCGAGTGGGAATCGGACCGGTTGCGCGAGGTGGTGCGGGCGGCCGTGCACCTGGGCGCCGAGGACCTGCCATGGATCGACGCGACGACGAGCGCGCACGTGCCCATCCTGCCGCTCGACGTCGTATCCCCCTACGCGAACGGCATTTGCAGCAGTGGCTCGACGGGCACCCCCAAGGTCATCCTCACCGCGCGCCCGGCCATGCACGCCCCCGCGTTCAGCACCCCGCTCATGCAGTCCTGGGCCCCGGTGCCGCGCCCGCAGACGATCCTCGTGGTCGCGCCGATGTACCACGCCAACGGATTCACCACGCTGTTCGGCATGTTCGACGGGGACCGCTTGGTGGTGATGGAGAAGTTCGACGCCGCCCGCGTGGTGTCGGCGATCGAGCGCCACCGGGTGACGACCTTCACCGCCACACCCACCATGCTGCAACGCATCGCGGACCTGCCCGGTGTCGACGGCCGCGACCTGTCCAGCCTGGAGTGGATCCTCCAGGGCGCCGCCCCCATGCCTCCGGCCCTCGTGCACCGCTGGGCCGGCCTGATCGGCGCCGAGCGCATCGTCATGGCGTACGGCATGACCGAGGGCCTCGGCATCACCGCGCTGCGCGCCGACGAGTGGATGGCACACCAGGGCAGCGTCGGCCGGCCGCTGCGCGCCACCGAACTGCGTATCCTCGACCCCGAAGGCAAGGAGGTACCCGTCGGCGGGACCGGCGACATCTACCTCCGCTCCGCCAGCTACCACGGCTACGAGTACCTGGGCGACGCCCCGACCCTGAAGACGACACCCGACGGCTTCCAGACGGCCGGGGACGTCGGATACCTGGACCCCGACGGCTACCTCTACCTTCTCGACCGCCGCGTCGACATCATCATCAGCGGCGGCGCGAACATCTTCCCAGCCGAGGTCGAGGCGGCCCTCATCGACCACCCGGCCATCGCCGACGTCGTGGTCATCGGTCTGCGCGACCCCGAGTGGGGCCGCCGGGTGCACGCCCTGATCGAACCCTCGGACCCGGCCGCGCCGCCCACCCACGACGAGGTCGTCGCGTACGCGCGCGCCCGCCTCGCCGCGTACAAGCTGCCCAAGACGACCGAGTTCGTCGACGTCATGCCGCGCAGCGCGGCGACCAAGGTGAACCGCGGGGCGCTGGTGGCGGCGCGCGGTGGCTGATCGCCAGGCACACACCATTCGTTCCCGGCACACACCATCGGTCAACTCCCCTTTCCCGAAAGGCAGGACAGCCCGTGAGGCCCCAGAGGACCATCACCGCCCTGACGGTGGCCGCCGCGCTGTTCGCGGCGGGTTGTTCCACCCGTGGCGACAGCTCCGGCCGCGGCGACCCCGAGACCGACGGGAAGGCGGCGGCCCAAGCGTCCGCGGCGCCCGCGTCGGGTGACTTCGGCGACCTCAAGAACGTGTGCGGCGCGGGCAACCCGAGCGGTTCCCCGGCCCAAGGAGTCACGGCGAAGGAGATCCACGTAGGTGTCATGTCGGACGTCGGCTTCACCAAGAACACCGAATTCGCCGACGCCGCCAAGGCGTTCACGTCGTGGTGCAACGAGGCCGGTGGCATCAACGGCCGCAAGATCGTCCCGACGGTCCGTGACACCAAGATGGTCGAGGTCCGCCAGCGGGTGAACGATGCGTGCCGCGCCGACTTCGTCCTGGCCGGCGGCAGCGCGGCACTGGACGGACTCGGGGTGAAGGACCGCCTTTCCTGCCTGCTCCCCGACTTCCCCGCCCAGACGGTCCAGCACAGGAACGAGGGCTCTGAGCTGCAACTGGCCATGCAGGCGGGCGGCCCCTCGTACTTCCGCTACGCGGGCTTCTACGAATGGCTGATCAAGAAGGCCTACCCCGACACGGTCGACTCCGTGGGCATCATCTCCGGCGACTCCCCGGTCACCCGCTCCTCCCTCGACCAGCGCGTGGACTACTTCCGCTCGCGCGGCGTCAAGCCCGCCTACACGGACCTCTATCCCGCGTCCGGTGTCACCAACTGGACCCCGTACGCCCAGGCCATCAAGAACGAAGAGGTGAAGGGCCTGATCTTCATGGGTGACTTCAGCTCCCTGGCGAAGCTCGAGCAGGAACTCACCGCCATGAACTACAAGCTCGACTGGATCGACGCGAACAGCAACGCCTACGGCCCGGCCTTCCTCAAACTCGCCGGTCCGGCCGTCCTGGCCGCCCAGAACAACCTCGCCGACGTCAGCGGCATGTACCCGATGGAGAAGGCCGGCTCGAATCCGGCGACCCAACAGGTCGTCGACCTCTTCAAGAAGTACGCCCCCGACAAGCAGCTCACCCTCCCCGCGGTCAAGGCGATGTCGGCCTGGCTCCTCTTCGCCAAGTCCGCGACGAGGTGCGGCAACGACCTCACCCGCAAGTGCGTCCACGACGCGGCCCGCAAGGAGACCGCGTGGACCGGCGGCGGCCTCCAGGCACCGGTGAACGTGTCCGTCCAGGACTCCCCCGTGAAGTGCATGAACATCGAGAAGGCGACACCGGACGGCTGGAAGCCCGCCGACTTCGACGCCGACAAGGGCGCCTACCGCTGCGACATCGCGTCGTACAAGCTCAGCGACCGGTACGGGAAGGCGGGGAAGCTGGCGGATGTGGGAAAGAGCCTCAAGGACCTCAAGTAGCCGAGGCCGAGGCAGGAGTCCGTCGAATGCCCGGCAGAGGGCTCACACTCCCACCTCTGCCACGACGGTCTCCAGCGCCTTCCCCAACGGCAGCTCCACCCGCACACCCCACCGGTCCCCGCGGGTCGGCTGGTTGTTGACGATCAGGACCGGGGTTCCGGCATCCGCGGCCTGGCGCACGAACCGCAACCCTGACATGACGGTCAGCGACGATCCGAGCACGAGCAGCGAGGCCGCCCCCGCGACGAGCCGCCGGCAGGTGTCGACGCGTTCCGGCGGCACGTTCTCACCGAAGAAGACGACGTCCGGTTTGAGGACCCCGACGCCGCAGGCCGCGCACGGCACCACCCGGAACTCGCGCACTGCCTCGTCCGGCAGTTCCACGTCGCCGTCCGGGTTCACGCGCGCGGCACGGTGCCGCCCGGCCTCGGCCTCGAACCGCGGGTTCGCCTCGCGCAGCCGCCGGTCGAGGTCGGCTCGGTCGGTGGCCGCGCGGCAGTGGAGGCAGACCACCCTGCTCAGGCTTCCGTGCAGCTCGATCACGTCAGGGGCGCCGGCGGCCTGCTGCAGACCGTCGACGTTCTGCGTGATCACTCCGGTGACCAGGCCCGCCGTGGCGAGCTCGGCCACGGCCAGGTGTCCGGCGTTCGGCTCGGCGCGGGTCATCGCCCGCCACCCCAGCTGGCTGCGCGCCCAGTACCGCTGCCGGCCCTGCTCGCTGCCGGTGAATTCCTGGTACGTCATGGGGGTGTGCTGACGCAGCGAGCCGTGCTCCCCGCGGTAGTCCGGGATCCCCGACTCGGTGGAGAGCCCGGCCCCGCTCAGCACGACGGCCCCGCCCGCACGCACGGACTCGACGACGGGCCGCAGGTCGGTGGTGGCGGGCGGCAGGTCGCCGCTGGGTTCCCAGCTCAGGGTCGGACGGGTACGCATGCGGACCAGCTTACGTACGTGACGGCCTCGGGGCAGGCGGCTCAGCCGGTGAGCGAGGCCAACAACTCCCTCGTGCGCTTCCGGGACGCCCGTCGGTCCGCGCCGACCGGGACGGCGAACGCCTGGATGTCGCTCGCCCCGGCGTCGAGCAGACGGCGCAGCTGCCGGGTCACGCTGTTCTCGTCGCCCAGGACGGCGACGTCCGCCGGGGTCCGGGCGCCGCCGATCGCCATGATCCGCTCGTAGTTGGGCAGCCCCTCGTAGCTCGTCGCCGTCTCCGCCGTGGCCGCGCGTGCCTCGTCCACGTCGTCGTGGACCGCCATCGGAAGGCCGGCGACGATCCGTGGCTCGGGCCGTCCGGCGGCCTCGGCAGCAGCACGTAGACGCGGCGCGACATGAGTCTCGATGGCGCGAGCCGAAGCCATGAACAGGACCACCCCATCGGCCAGTTCACCGGCGACGCGCAACAGCCTCGGTCCCAGGGCCGCCAGCAGAACCGGCACCGGCCGCGCCACCGGCACCCTGGCCCCGCGGACCGTCCACTCCGCGCCCTCGTGCGTGACCTCCTCCCCGCGCAGCAGCCCGGTGAGGATGCGCAGGTATTCCTCGGTGTTGAGTCCGGGGCGGTCGTACGAGAGTCCGTAGCGGCCGTTGACGACACGCTCGTGGGACGGGCCTATGCCCAGCACGAGCCCCGACCTGCCCATGGCCTCGGCGGTCGCGGCCACGCGGTTGGCCTGGAGCAGCGGATGGCAGGGGTAGGTCTGCAGGACCGCGGCGCCCAGCTCGATGCTCGATGTCTCGCGGCCCGCAACGGCCATGGCGGCGAGCGGGTCGCCGAGAACGGAGCTGTCGAACCACATCGAGCTGAAGCCGTCCTCCTCGGCGGACCTGGCCTGCTCGATCAGTTTTTCGGTCGTGTACGGGCGAGCCGTCAGGCCGATTCTCATGGCGGGGCCTCTCGTCGCGACGTGAGTTTCCTCCCGCACCCCTTCGGGATCCGGGCCGCGCGGCGCCTCAGCGCAGCTTGTTCACCGCTGTCACCGTCGTCTTCTTGAAGGCGCCCACCGGCGCGTCGCCGTAGGAGCCCATCTGGCCCCAGCGGACCACCGTCACGGTGGCGCCGTCCCGGCCCACGGAGAACAGGTTGATGTCGGACGCGCCCCACGTGGTCGTGGTGTGCACGCCGTAGACGTACGCGCCCTCCTCCACGGGGAGCCGGCCGTAGTACTTCTGCGTGGCGTTCACGTCGGGGTACTGCCGCATCACCGCCTCGGCACAACCGGCGAGTTTCTTGCGCAGCAGCGCCGCGAAGTCCTTGGCGTGCCGGGTGTCGCGCTCGACCACCGTCACCTGGAGCGCTGTGGCGTCGAGGTCGGTGTGGTACGCACGGTGCACCGAGATCGACGGCAGGGCCTCGCCCACGCACATCGGCAGCGGGTCCGGCTGCCCGGCCGTGACCGGGCCGGCGTACCAGGGCGACGAAGGGTGCGGCGGGAGCTGGGACGCGGCCAGGAACCCCGGGCCGCCGGAGGCGGACGCGGCCGCAGCAGTGACCGCCACGCCCGCCGTCGCGGCGGCGATGGCAGTCAGCGTCAACAGGGCTTTGCGGGTACGGGAGTTGACGCTTCGGGTGTGGATCCGTGTGTTCGTCATCGCTGCGTCACCAGGTCTCATCGGTACATCCCCACGTGGTTGTGCACGGCTTCGCGCATGCTCGTTTCGAATGTTCCGTACGCCCTGTACGACCGGCGGCGCGACACTCCCGTTGCCCTGGTTTGTGTCACGGCTGTGTCACCGCATGCACAGCTGCACCGGGTCAGGCCGTGCCCTGTGCTCCGGCACCGCCCTCGTAGCGACCCCGAGCGAGTTCGTGCACGGTGCCCAGCGTGCTCCACTCGTCCTTCCCCAGCCGCGCAAGCGGGCGCAGCCGTGTGACCTCGGGGTGCCCTTCGTCGCACACGGCCTCGTCCACGGCGATGTGCACGACACGGCCGAAGACGACCGTGGAGTCGCCGAGCCGGACGGTGCTGTGCAGCTCGCATTCGATGGCCACCGGTGACTCCGCGACCCGTGGCGGCCGTACGAGGGCGCTGGGCTCGCGCCGCACGCCCACTGCGTCGAACTCGCTGACGGACCGCGGGAAATCGGTGCCGGTGGCGTTGACCTGCTCGATGAGCGGCTCCGGCGCGAGGTTGACCACGAACTGACCGCTCGCCTCCACGTTGCGCAGCGAGTCCTTGCGGCCGACGGAGGTGAACTGCACGATCGGCGGGCGGGCGCAGGCGACGGTGAAGAACGAGTGCGGAGCCAGATTGTCCGTGCCGTCCGGGGACACGGTGGACACCCAGGCGATGGGGCGTGGCACCACCGTGGCGGTCAGCAGACGGTAGACGCTCCGGGCGTTCTGTTCGGCAACATGGAAGTCGAGACGCATGCCCGCCAGTATGCGCTCACCTGCACAGACGCCTGCCGTGGCCCTCCCCGCACACACTGGTACGGAGTGACACGGGGCGCCATCCCGCCCTCAACTGCCGGGAAACGGAACCTTCGTGAGCTCTTCGGAGACCTGCCAGACGCGTTGCGCCTCCGCCGTGCCACTGAGGCGCGAGTAGAGCTTCTGCTCCCCGGGCGGGCCGCCCATGTGCCCGATCCCGCGCGGTCCGTAGAACCGGCCGCGCTCGGCTCCCGGGGAGGTGGCGGCGTAGAGGGCGAGAAGCTGCGCCGTGTGCACCGTCCCGACGACGATGCCGCGGGCGGACAGTGCCCGGATCAGGCGTACGCCCGTCGTGTCCTTGGCGCGGCCGACCTCGGGGCGCGCGGCGAGGAGGTTCGTCGGGGCGACGCCGGGGTGGGAGAGGTTGCTGGTGATGCCCCAGCCTTGGGCCTGGCTGCGCCGGTCGAGTTCGAGGCCGAAGAGGCCGAACGCGATCTTCGACTGGCTGTACGCCTTCATGCCGTCATAGGAACGTTCCCAGTTGAGGTCGTTCCAGTTGATGGCGTTCTGGTTCGCGGCGACACTCACCTGCGACGTCACCCGCGCCTGGCCCGCGCGCAGCAACGGCAGCAGGTGGGCCACCAGGGCGAAGTGGCCGAGGTGGTTGGTGCCGAACTGCAGCTCAAAGCCGTCGGTGGTCGTCTGCCGGTCGGGCGGGGTCATGACGCCGGCGTTGTTGATGAGCAGGTGGATCGGCCGGTCCTCCGCCCGCAGGGTTTCGCCCAGGGCCGCGACGGAGTCGAGCGAGGACAGGTCGAGTTCGCGCAGCGACACGTCCGCGTCCGGGACCTTCTCGCGGATCGTGGTGAGCGCGGCCTCGCCCTTGCGCGGATTGCGCACGGGCAGGAGCACTTCGGCCCCGGCCGCGGCGAGCCTCGTGGCCAGGCCGAGCCCGATGCCGTCGCTCGCTCCGGTGACCACGGCGCGCTTGCCGGACAGGTCGGGGACGGTGATGTCGATGGGTTTGCGTGGCATGCTCCCGAGCTTCGACCGGCGCCGCGGCGACGGCAACCAGTGAAGGGGGGATCGACAATCCGTGGTTACCGCGACGCGCGAACGGTAGAAATGGACGTCAGGGGAGACACGCACAGAGACCACACGCACGAAGTCCACACGCACGGTGACGGAGACACGGGTGATCGATCGGACCGGCCTCGCGGAGTTCCTCCGGCGCCGCCGCGAGTGCCTGCAGCCCGAGGACGTCGGCCTGCCGCGTGGACGCCGCCGCAGGACGGCCGGTCTGCGGCGGGAGGAAGCGGCGGCGCTGTGCCACATGTCGACCGACTATTACGCACGTCTGGAGCGTGAACGCGGGCCCCATCCGTCCGAGCAGATGATCGCCTCCATCGCGCAGGGGCTGCACCTCTCCCTCGACGAGCGCGACCACTTGTTCCGGCTCGCCGGACACACACCGCCCCCGCGCGGCGCGGACACCACACACATCGGCCCCGGCCTGCTGCGCGTCCTCGACCGCCTCCAGGACACCCCCGCCGAGATCGTCACGGAGCTCGGCGAGACACTGGCGCCAGACCCCGCTCGGCGTCGCGCTCACCGGCGACCAGACCGTCCACACCGGCCCCGCCCGCAGCATCGGCTACCGCTGGTTCACCGATCCCGCCACGCGCCTGCTCTACGCTCCCGAGGACCACGCCTTCCTCACCCGCATGTTCGTCTCGGGCCTGCGGGGCGTCGCGACGCTCCGGGGGCCCGGTTCCCGCGCGTCCCACTACGCCGAGCTGCTGCTCGCGCGGAGCGAGGAGTTCCGTCGGGTGTGGGACGACCATGAGGTCGGCATCCGCCCCCACGAGGTGAAGCACTTCGTCCACCCCGAGGTCGGCGCGCTGGAACTGACCTGCCAGACCCTTGTCGACCCCGGCCAGTCCCATCTGCTCCTCGTCTACACGGCCGTCCCCGGCAGCGAGAGCCACGAGAAGCTGCAACTGCTGTCCGTCATAGGGTCGCAGGCGCTGCCACGCTGAGCCGACGGCCGCCCCCCTGAGGCCGGCCGTCAAGAGTCGTCCGGCGCGCCGGCCATGACGCGGGCCGCGAAGTCCGCCAGTTGGGCCCGCATCCGTTCGCGCGGTGCGAGCTCCTTTCCGGCGAGGTGCTCGACGAGGTCGGCCCGTGTGGCGGCGAGCAGCGCGTGGGCCGCGAAGTCCCCGTCGGCCAGACCGGGAATCCTCTCCAGCACGGAACGGAGCAGGCCGTGCCACCGCTCGTAGTGCTCCGCCTGGTAGGGGCTGCCGCTCCCGGTCCGCTCCAGGGCCAGCGCGAGTCGGCGGTTGTCCAGCTTGAAGCAGAGCACGGCGTCGAGCACGGCGGTGACACGCTCCCGCGGTGAGGTGTCGGGGCCGAGGGGCGACGGTCCGGATTCGACGGCCTCCGTGACCGGTTCGAGCCGCGCCTCGTACAGCGCGCGGAGCAGCCCGGTCCGATCGCCGTAGGCCCGAAAGAGCGTGCCCTTGCCGACGCCGGCCTCCGCCGCGATGTCGGCCATGGTGACTTCCTCGGGACTCTCACCGCGCGCGAACAGCGCGTCGGCGGCGGCGAGGACGGCCTCCCGGTTTCGGGCGGCATCCTTGCGGGGTTTGCGTTCGGGCATGCGGTTCCTCGCGTTCCCCTTCATTGCAAAACGGACCGGCGGTCCGCTACATTCGAATCCGGACCACAGGTCCGGATTCTATGTGCTGTACGAGCAGGAGGACACCCATGCCCACACCGGCATCCACACCGACATCTTCGCCGTCGTCATCAGCGCAGGTGTTCCGCCACGGCCTGCGGCTGCTGCTGAACAAGAACATCGCCGGCTGGGTCGAGCTGTGGGCCGAGGACGGCGTGATGGAGTTCCCCTTCGCTCCCCCGGGTTGGCCGCGACGGCTGGACGGCAGGGAAGCCGTCGCGTCGTACATGCGCCACTACCCCGACCACATCGACCTGCACGACTTCCCCGAACTGCGGATCCACGAGACCACCGACCCGCGAACGATCGTGGCCGAAATGCGCGGCGCCGGCCGCCTGGTGGAGACCGACAGCCCCTTCGACATGACCTACGTCGCGGTCGTCACGGTCGAGGACGGACACATCACGTCCTACCGCGACTACTGGAACCCGCTCACCCTCCAGCAGGACGGCGCCGACTTCACCGGGAGCACACGATGACCACCCCCATCGGCACCACACTGGTCATCGGCGCCACCGGCACGACGGGCAGCCGCGTCACCTCACGGCTCACGGCGGCCGGCCATCGTGTGAAGACCGCCAGCCGCCGCGCGACCCCGATCCCCGACACGGAGCCGGTTCCCTTCGACTGGTACGAGCCCGCCACCCACGCCACCGCCCTCGGCGGAGTCGACCGCGTCTACCTCGTACCACGCGTGGGCGACCCCGACCCGGCGGCGGCCATGTCGCCGTTCCTCCGTCGGGCCCGCGCCGCCGGCGTCCACCGCGCGGTGCTGCTGAGCTCCTCGGCCGTCCCCGAGGGCGGGCCGGCGGCAGGAACGGTCCACCGGGAGCTGCCCCAACTCTTCGACAACTGGGCGGTGTTGCGGCCCTCGTGGTTCATGCAGAACTTCACCGGTGCGCATGCCCACGCCGTGAGCATCCGCGACGAGGGCGCCATCCGGACCGCGACCGGGAGCGGCCGGGTCGGTTTCGTCGACGCCGAGGACATCGCGGCCGTCGCCGTGCACGCCCTGACCGACGAAGTCGCCCCCAACACCGATCTCGTACTCACCGGCCCGGAGGCACTCACCTACGACGCCATCGCGACACTCTTCACCGAGGTCACGGGCCACCCTGTGACCCACCAACACCTCTCCTACGCGCAGCTACGCGATCGCCTCGCGGCGGAGATCCCGGAGGAGTTCGCCGCGCTGCTGGCCGCCATGGACCTCGCGATCGCGAAGGGAGCGGAGGACCGCACGACCGACACCGTCCAGCGCGTCACTGGGCGCCCGCCGGGCAGCTTCCGAGCGCTTCTGGAAAGCGAGAGGCGGAGCACCGGGTGAGGGTCCCGAGTGCCGTGGCCCTATGTGCGAGTGGTGGAGGTGCCCACCGCCACCGCGTTCGCCGCCACGATCACGGCGATCGCCAACCAGGCGAGCAGGTCGAGGTGTTGGTCGAGGATCAGCAGGCCGACGAGTGCCGCGAAGACCGGGTTGACGCTCATGAAGATGCCGAAGAAGCGGGCGGGGACCCGGCGCAGTGCCAGGAGATCGGACAGAAACGGCACCGCCGAGGACAGCACGCCCGCCGCCAGGGCGCAGAGGAGTGCCGTGATGGTCGGCGGGTGCAGGTAGAGGACCGCGCAGCCGATCGGCAGGTAGAGCAGGCCGGAGACCCCGGCCGCCGCGGCCGAGCCCTGGAGGCCGGGGAGGTGGTGGCCGACGGCCCGGTTGAGCAGGATGTAGCAGCCCCAGCACACCGCGGCGACGAGAGCCAGGGCGATGCCCAGGTAGTCCGTGCTCGGCCGCGGACGGGTGAGCACGACGACGGCTGCCGCCGCCGCGAGGGCGCAGAGCAGGTCGAGGCGGCGCCGCGTTCCGGCGAGGGCGACGGTGAGCGGGCCGAGGAATTCGAGGGTGACCGCGAGGCCCAGGCCGATCCGGTCGATGGCCGAGTACAGCGTCAGGTTCATCGTGGCGAAGACCGCGGCCAGGGCGAGCACGAGGCGCCACTGGGCGGCGGTGAAGGAGCGGATGTGCGGGCGGCCCGCCGTCAACAGGACTACGGCGGCGACCCATTGGCGTACGGCGACGACACCTGCCGGGCCGAGCACGGGGAAGGCCAGCGCGCCCAGGGACGCGCCGGCCTGGTTCGACAGGCCGCTGCCGAGCATCAGCGCGACACCGCCGGCGTGAGCTGAAGCGGTGGTGCCGGTCGGCTGCGGGGAGCGGTGGGATGTGGTCGCCATGGTGTGAGATTCGACCCGTACGGGCCATACGCAAAATGCATGTCACGCTTCTCACATACGCTGGGCGTATGGATGAGGGAAGCGGCCTCGCGGGGCTTGAACTGCGACATCTGCGCGCTCTGCTCGCGATCGTCGACACGGGCAGCTTCACCGACGCCGCGATCCAACTCGGCGTCTCCCAGGCCTCGGTGTCCCGCACCCTGCACGCGTTGGAGACCGTGCTCGGCGTACGCCTCCTGCACCGCACGAGCCGCGCTGTCACACCAACCGCCACCGGCCTCCGGGTCGTCCACCGCGCCCGGCAACTGCTCACCGAGGCCGAGAACCTCGTGCGCGAGGCCACGACGGGCCACACGCGGCTGCGGATCGGGCACGCCTGGGGAGCGTTCGGGCGGCACACCACCGAGTTCCAGCGCCGCTGGCACCAGCGGTGTCCCGACGTCGAGTTGCTCCTGGTGCGGCACAACAGCCCCACCGGCGGACTCGCCGAGGGCGTCTGCGATCTCGCTGTCGTACGGCACCGGGCGGATCTGCGGCGGCGCTACGCCTCCGCCGTCGTCGGCCACGAACCCCGCTACGTCGTCATGGCCGCCGACGATCCCTGGGCCAAGCGCCGCCGCGTCCCCCTCGCGGACATCCGCGGACGCACCGTCGTCGTGGACCGGCGCACCGGCACGACCACCGCCGACCTGTGGCCCGGCGATCCGCACGGCGACGTCGAGTACACGGCCGACGTCGACGACTGGCTCGCCGCCATCGCCACCGGCCGCTGCGTGGGCGTCACCCCGCAGGCCACGGTCGCCCAGTACCGGCGCGAGGGTGTCGTCTTCCGCCCGGTGTCGGGCGCGGATCCGGTGCCGGTGCGGGTCATATGGGACGAGCGGGAGCCCCACCCCCGTACGCATGCGGCCATCGCGCTGCTGAGCGAGCTGTACGGGGGCTGAGGTCGGCGGAGGTCGACCGAGATCGGCCGAGGTCGGAGCGCCCGAGTCTCATCCCAGCCCCAACCGCCCCAGCACCCGCTCCATCGCCGCCGTCACCGCATCCCGTGCGACATCGCCGTGATCGAGGCCCTCGAAGGCGTGCGGCGCCTCCGGTACGTCGATCACCTCGACCGGGGCGCCGCCCGCCTCCGCCACCCCGACGAACTCGGCCACCGTCGCCGCCACCGCGGAGGCCTCGCGGCCGACCCGGATGAGGACGAACGGCGGTGTCCCGCCGTGCGCGACCACGTCCGCGGGCCGGAAACGGGGATCGTTCACGCCCCAGCTGGGCAGCGCCGCCATGATGGGATAGCTCGCCGCCAGGCAGCGCAGCCACGGCGGGGCCTCGCTCAGCCACGGCGCCGTCAGAGGGCCGCCGCCGGAGAAGAACCACAGCGCGATCCGGTCCGCGTCGACGCGCGGATCGGCGCGCACCTCGGCCACCGCGGCGGCCACGTCCTCGGCCGCCGTCGGATAGGCGGTGACCGCGTGCAGCCGGTGGTCGAGGGTGACACCGATCGCGCCATGTGAGGCGGCGAGGCGGGCGTATCCGATCAGGGTCGGCCAGTCGCGCGGAGTCGGTCGCGCGTCCTCCGGCACGGGTCCGCCGTGCACGAACACGATCGCCGGGCGGGGCTCCGCCGACGCGCCCTCGGGGACGTACAGGTCGATGGCACCGCGCCGTTCCCGCGGGATCTCGGGTACGTCCAGCAGGAATGGTCGGAGGTATCCGGAGTCCGCCGTTTCCTGCTCGTCGACGGGTTCGAGCCGGGTGCCTTCGTCGGCCGCCGCGCGCAGCAGTACGCCGGCGAGCTCGTCCGGGCAGGACAGCATCGGCCAGTGCCCGGTGGGCAGTTCGAAGAAGGTCACCTCCGGGCGGGCGAGCGCCTTGATGGTCGGGTCACCGAAGCGCAGCAGCATGCGGACGGTGTCGATGGTCGCTCCGCTCTCCGCGCAGAGCACTCCGGTTGTCGGCAGGCCGTTTCCCGCGCCGGTCAGCCGCAGCGGTTGCAGCAGGGTGCCGAGCGGCTGGGGCGAGGCGTGTGCGGTCAGCCGGTCCAGGGCCTCGTCGGGGACGCCGGCGGTGCTCCCCCAGTGCCGCCACTCCTCCCGGGAGGGAACAGGCAGCTCGCCCTCGGTGTCCCCCTCTTTGGCGATGCGCTCGCGCAGCTCCTGGTCGGGGACCGCGGCGAGGGCGACGGCGCCGTCCTGCACCGGCCCCGTGTCGAGGTACACGACCCGTGCGACGCGGTGGGCCCGCCGGTCCGCCGCGCCTGCCGCCGGATACGCGCCGTAGTCGTGCCCGACGAGGACGACGTTCCGGGCATCGGCTCCGTCGGCCCCCTCGGCTCCCCCGGCTCCCTCTGCGACGGTGTCGATGGCCGCTACGACACGTGCGATGTGCGCGTCCAGGTCTGTGGCGGGACCGAGGTCCACCACCTGGACCTTCGCGCCCTCGGACGCCAGTTTCCCGGCGGTCTCCCGCCACGTGTCCGGGCCTGTGAACAGACCCGGGACCAGCACGAACACCTTCGTTCCCATATCCATCTCCCCGTCTTCCAGCAGTGCTTGTCAGTGCTGGGAGGTACGTTAGGAACTCCCCCTGAGGGAGGTTCAAGTGCACCTGTCGACCGACTCGACCGACCCGACCGATTCACGCGGATCGTCCGACGGACTGTGGAGCATCGGTGAGCTCGCCGAGCATGCGGGCACGACCGTCAAGACCGTCCGCTTCTACTCCGACAACGGACTGCTCCCGGAGCGCACCCGCAGCACGGGCGGGCACCGCCGGTACGGCTCCGACGCGCTGGACCGGCTCCGGATGATCCGCTCGCTGCGCGGGCTCGGCCTGCCCGTTCCCGAGGTGCGGCGCATCGTCGACGAGCGGGCGGGGGCGGACGGGGCACTGGAGGACGCCGTCGCGGGGCAGCTGCGTACCCTCGGTTCCCGGCTCAGCGCGCTGCGTTGGCAGGAGGCGGCGCTGCGCCTCGTTCAGGAGTGCACTCCGCAGGAGCGGGCGGACCGGCTACGGCTCGTCGGCGCGCTGGACACGCCTCCGAGTACGGCGCCACTGGCCAGGTTCTGGCGGGCCTGGCTGCCTCCACGGATGCCGGCCGCGTCCCGAACTGCCTTCCTGCAGGCCACAGTTCCGCAACCGCCCGACGCCCCGGCCCCGGCCCAGGTACTCGCCTTCGCGCGCCTGTGCGCGCTGGTGTCACGCCCTTGCACACCGGACACGGGACCCACCCAGCCCCGCGCCCACAGTGCGGCCGGCGCGCGCGAATCCTCCGTGTTGTACGCAGGGTTGGCCGAGGCGTACGACCTCGCGGGCAGACCGATGCGGGCGGGCGAGTCGCCCACGCCGGGCGAGGCTCTGGACTGCTTCGTCGCGACATACGCGAGTGTGACCAGGTCCCGCGACACCCTGGCCTTCCGCCGCGGCCTCGCCCGGCAGCTCGCCTCCGACCCGCGCCTCGACCGCTACTGGGACCTGGTGTCGGAGCTGACCACCCCGGACGGCGCCCACCCCGAACCGACTCCGGGCACGGCCCACGACTGGCTCCTCGCGGCGCTGGACACGCAGCTCGCCGACGCCTGACCACTCGGTGGCGCGGGTTTCGGCGGGTGCGGGTTCCACGGCTTGGCGGTCATCGGGCGGGGTAGGCAAGGTCAGACTCCCGCCGGGGAGCACGCCTGCTCCGTCAAGGAGGACGCCATGCCGGACCCCACCGCCCCGCGACTCGACACCTCGCCACTCGACGCCCCACCTCTCGACGCGCTGTCGTACGAGCCGCTCACCCCCACCGCGTATCTGGACCGTGCCGCCGCGGCGCACGGCGACAGGATCGGCGTCGTCGACGGTGAACGGCGGTGGACCTACGCGGAGTTGCACGAGCGCTGCACCCGCCTCGCGGGCGCTCTCGCACCGCTGACCGACGGACGGCCGGTGGCGGTGCTCGCGCCGAACACACACGTGCTCCTCGAGGCGCACTACGGCGTGCCATGGGCCGGCGTGCCGCTCGTGGCGGTGAACACGCGGCTCGCGGCGGCCGAAGTGGCGTACATCCTGAGCCATTCGAAGGCGGCCGTGCTGATCCACGACCCGTCGTTCGACGTCCTGGTCGACGACGCGCTGGCCCGCCTGGACGCTCCGCCCCACCGCATCAGGTCGGGCGAGGAGTACGAGTCCCTACTGGCGGGAGCCGCCCCGCTCCACCGCACCCCGACCGACGAACGCTCCCTCCTCGCCATCAACTACACATCGGGCACGACGGGCCGCCCCAAGGGCGTGATGTACCACCACAGGGGCGCGTATCTGCAAGCGGTGGCGATGGTCGGCCACACGGGGCTCACGCCCTCCGCCGTGCACCTGTGGACCCTGCCGATGTTCCACTGCAACGGCTGGTGTTTCCCCTGGGCGGTGACCGCGGCGGCCGCGACGCACGTGTGTCTGCCGAAGCTCGATCCCGCCGAGGTGTGGCGGCTGATCCGCGAGGAGGGCGTGACACACCTCAATGGCGCGCCCACGGTCCTGTCGATGATCGCGTACGCGGCGGAGGCTGCGCCCCTCCCGCCGGGGCGCACCATCCGCATGGCGACGGGCGGCGCCCCGCCCTCCCCCGCGATCCTGCGCAGGATGGGCGAGTTGGGCTTCGACGTCACGCATCTCTACGGGCTCACGGAGACGTACGGGCCGGCGATGCTGTGCGACTGGCGCCCCGAGTGGGACTCCCTGGACGGCGCGGCGCAGGCCCGGCTCAAGGCCCGCCAGGGCGTGGGCAACATGATCTCGTGCACGGCCCGCGTGATCGCCGACGACGGCACCGACGTCCCGGCGGACGGCACGACCACCGGCCAGATCGCGTTGCGTGGCAACAACGTCATGCTCGGCTACTTGGACGACCCCGAGGCGACGGCGGCCGCGGCCCCGGACGGCTGGTTCCGCACCGGCGACATCGGCGTCGTGCACCCCGACGGGTATGTGGAACTCCGTGACCGTTCCAAGGACGTCATCGTCTCGGGCGGCGAGAACATCGCGTCGGTCGAGGTCGAACAGGCCATCATGGACCACCCGGCGGTCCTGGAAGCGGCGGTCATCGCGGTTCCCGACGAACGCTGGGGCGAGGTCCCGGCCGCGTACGTCACCCTCCGGGACGGCACTTCGGCCACCGACACGGAGATCATCGACCACGTCCGGACCCGCCTCGCCCGCTTCAAGGCCCCGAAGTCGGTGACCTTCGGCGAGCTCCCCAAGACGTCGACCGGAAAGATCCAGAAGTACGTGCTGCGGGACAAGGCGTGGGCGGGGGCTGCGCGGCGGATCAACTGACCGGCCCCTCGGAAGACGAGCCGCGGTGGTCTAACCTCGCCCCGTGATCGGCAATCGGATACGTGAGCTGCGCAAGGCCCACAAGATGACCGTGCGGGAGTTGGCGGCGGCGGCCGGGGTGTCGACCGGGCTTGTCAGTCAGGTCGAGCGCGGGCTCACCGACCCCAGTCTGGAGACGCTGCGCCGACTCTCCGCCGCGCTCGGGCTTCCGCTGTTCGACCTGTTTCGGCAGGACGAGACGGAGGAGGTCGCGCTGGTGCGGCGGGAGCGCCGAATCCAGGTGCGGTCGCCGCAGGGCGGGATCGAGTACACGCGGGTGTCGGCCGGGTCGGCGCGGCTCGAGGTCCTGGAGGGCACGCTGGAGCCGGGCGGCGTGTCCTCCGACGCCCACTACAGCCATCCGTCCGAGGAGTGCGTGCTGCTGTTGCGCGGCAGCCTGGTCGTCGAAGCGGGCGACGGGCGCTACGAGTTGGGACCGGGCGACAGCTGCACGTTCGACTCCCGCGTCCCGCATCGGTATGTGAACGAGGGCAAGGAGACCGCACGATTCCTGGTGAGTGTGACGCCGCCGAGCCGATAGCCCCCTCAACTCCTGGCACGCGCAGACCCATTGACGCCGCCCGCACTCGGCTGATTCGATCACTTGTACTGAACAATTTCACTGGGATTGAATGCGAGTCGCCCGTGCCGATCGACACCTTGGACACCCCCGAGCGCTTCCGCGCCCGGTTCCCCTCCCTCAAGGACACGGTCCACCTGGCCAGTTGCAGCCAGGGAGCAGCTTCGGAGCACATGCTGACGGCGCTCCAGGAATTCCAGTGGTCCATGCGCAGCCACGGTGCGCCGTGGGGCGAGTGGATGGTGCAGGTCGACGCCGCGCGGACCGCGTTCGCCGCGCACATCGGTGCAGCCACAGACGAGATCGCCGTGGTGAGTTGCGCCTCCGAGGGTGCGTACCAGGTGGCGTCCACGCTGGACTGGTCGCGCCGTCCGGGCCTGGTCACGACGGACATGGAGTTCCCGTCCATCGCGCATGTGTGGCTGGCGCAGGGCGGGCGGGGCGCCCAGGTGCGGCATGTGCCGAACGAGGACGGGATCGTCCCTGCCGCCGGGTACGCGGCCGCCATCGACGAGTCCACGAACCTTGTCTCCATCCCCCTGGTCTCGTACCGCAACGGCGTCCGGCTGCCGGTCGCCGAGACCGTCCGGGCGGCGCGGGCCGCGGGCTCGCGGGTGTTCGTCGACGCGTATCAGGGTCTCGGCGTACTCCCCCTCGACGTACGGGAGTTGGACTGCGACTACCTGGTGTGCGGGGCGCTGAAGTATCTGCTGGGCGTTCCCGGCATCGCCTTCCTGTATGTGCGGGGTGGCGTGCGTGACGAGGTGGCGCCGCAGCTCACCGGCTGGTTCGGGCGGGTGGATCCCTTCGGTTTCGACCCCCGGACGCTCGATTTCCCGGACACCGCGCGGCGCTTCGAGACCGGCACTCCGTCGATCCCATCCGCGTACGCCGCCGCGGCCGGTCTTCGCACGCTGGCGGAGGCCAACGCCAAGGACGTCGAGGCGCACATCCGCGAGCTCACCGCGTACGCACATCGGCGCCTCACCGAGACCGGCGAGATCCTGGCCTCGCCCTCCGACCCCGAACTGCGGGGCCCGCAGGTGGCGTTGGCCGACGCCGCACCGGACGCGCTGGCCGCCGCGCTCGGCGAGCGCCGCATCGTCACCAGTCCGCGCGGCACCCTGCTCCGCGTCTCGTTCCACTACTACAACACCCTCGCCGACGTCGACGCGCTGATCGCCGCGCTCGGCGAGATCCGCGCCAGGTAGCAACAGCACGTCGCCCAGCAGCAACAGCACGTCCAGGAACACCGCACTCACCACGGAGCGAGTGACATGCCCGACGAGCCCCGCACCGACTCGGCACCACCGCAGGATCACGGCCTGAAACGGTCTCTGACCGGGCGTCAGCTCAGCATGATGGGGCTTGGCGGCGCCATCGGCACCGGCCTGTTCCTCGGTTCGAGTCTCGCCATCTCGGCCGCGGGCCCTGCCACGGTGATCGCGTACGTGGTGTGTGCGCTGATCGCCCTGGTGATCGGCTGGGCGCTCGCCGAGATGACGTCCGTGCACCCGGCGGCCGGCTCCTTCGGCAGCATCGCGCGGCACTATCTGGGACCGCTCGCGGGATTCGTGATCCGCTGGACGTACTGGACGATCCAGGTGATCGCGATCGGCGGCGAGGTGATCGCGGCAGGCATCTACGTACGCTTCTGGTGGCCCGAACTCCCGCTCTGGCTACCGGTGGTGGTGTTCTCGCTGCTGCTCCTCGCGGCGAACGCGCTGAGTGTCGGAGTGTTCGGTCGCCTGGAGTACTGGTTCTCCACCATCAAGATCACCGCGATCGGTGTCTTCGTCCTGCTCGGCTGCGCGTATGTGTTCCTCGGGCTGCCCGGCCATCCGGCGGTCGGCACCTCGAACCTCTCCGGACACGGCGGACTGCTGCCGCACGGAGTGAGCGGCCTCGCCACCGCCTTCGTCTTCGTGATCTTCAGCTATATCGGCACCGAGATCATCGCGGTGACCGCGGCCGAGTCCGAGAACCCGGTGCGTGACATCCCCCGCGCGGCCCGCCGGATGGTCGTCCGCCTCGCGCTCTTCTACGTCCTGGCCATGGCGATCGTCGTCACCGTCGTGCCGTGGACGCGCACCGCGAAGGGCGGCGACGTCACGGCGAGCCCCTTCGTGCAGCTCTTCGACGTGGCGGGCATCCCGGCGGCGGCCGGCATCATGAACTTCGTCGTCCTCACCGCGGCCCTCTCCAGCGCCAACGCCAATACCTACCTGGCCACCCGCATGATCCACTCCCTGGCGGTGGACCGGCACGCGCCGCGCGTGTTCGCACGGGTCAGCGCACGCGGCGTCCCACGCCGGGCGCTCGCCGTGTCAGGCATCGGCCTGGGCGCGGCCGCGCTCCTCTCGGTGCACTCGGAGGACACGGCGTACATCCTGCTCTTCGGCATCTCGGTGTTCGGCGCGCTGGTGGTCTGGATCCTCATCCTGGCCACGCACCTGGCCTTCCGCCGCCACCGCACCCGGCACGGCCTGCCCGCCTCACCGGCCCGACTGCGCGGCGCGCCCTTCACCACGGTCGCGGCGGCCCTCGCCCTCGCGGCGATCCTGGTCTCCACCGTGTTCATCGAGGGTCTGGACGACTCCTGGAAGGCGGGCCTGCCGTTCTTCGCGGTGCTGGTGCTGGTGTACCGGTTCGGGGCGCGGCGGTACGAGACGGCGACGGCCCTGCCGGACAGTACGGCGCCGGACGGTGCGGTCCCGCCCGCCCGCGAACCGGGTAAAAGACACCCCATCGAGCCGGATCACTCCAGGTAGTGGGCGCGCCCGTCGTCGTCCATGTCAACGGACCCTTCGGGCAGGATGCAGAACTCGTTGCCCTCGGGATCCGCCATCACCAGGAACCCGCCCTCGTCGTACTCCGTGAGCCTCCGCCCACCGAGCGCCTCGACCCGCTCCTGCTCGGCCGCCAGGTCGGGTGAGGTGAGGTCGACGTGCATACGGTCCTTGCCGGGCGTGGGCCGCGAATTGCGCTGAAACCCGAACACCAGGCCGCCCTCCCGGCGCAGCCAGATGTACGGCCCCGCCCGCCGCTCGACGGGCCGCCCGAGCACCTGCGACCAGAAGGCGGCCAGCCGCTCGGGATCCTCTGCGTCGATGACGAGGGCGACGATCTGGGTGGATGCTCCGGCCATGAGGTGACCTCCAGGGGCGGGTGGAACGGCGACTGTCAGTGGGGCCTGTTTTGATGTCTCCATGCCGAACGTTCCGTCCACGCTCCTGGTAAGGGCCACACCGGCAGCGGGGCCGGGGACAGGATGACAGCGAAGATGATGGTGATGGGGTGTCCAGATGCCGCTCGTCGAGGTTGAACGGATCGTGGGCGCGCCGTTCGCCACCGTCCGCAGCACCGTGGACGACCCGGCGAAGCCGGCACGCCTGTCGGTCGTCGGTCGCGTGACGGTCCTGCGCGAAGGCCCACAAGGGCAAGCACGGCATCGGCACGCTACGCCGGCTCCACCTGGGTCTGTTCCACATGGACGAGGAGGTCGTCGACGTCTCACTCCCGGTCCAGATACGCCAGCACCGCGAGCACCCGCCGGTTGTCATCGTTCGACGGGGGCAGCTCCAGCCTTTGGAAGATGTTGGCGGTGTGCTTGCTCACGGCGCGTTCCGTGACGACGAGTTTCTCGGCGATGGCGGTGTTGGAGCGGCCCTGGGCCATCAGTTCCAGGACCTCGGTCTCCCGGGGCGTGAGGCGGTTCACGGCGCGGTCTCGGGTGGAACTGCGGGCCAGGAGCTGGGAGACGACCTCGGGGTCCATCGCGGTGCCGCCCGCGGCGACGCGGCGTACGGCGTCGACGAACTGCGCGGCGTCGAACACGCGGTCCTTGAGCAGGTAGCCGGTGCCGCCCTTGCCGTCGGCCAGGAGTTCACGCGCGTACAGCTGCTCGACGTGCTGGGAGAGGACCAGGATCGGCAGGCCGGGGCGGGCGCGGCGGGCGGCGAGGGCACACCGCAGGCCCTCGTCGGTCTGGGTCGGCGGGAGCCGGACGTCGACGACGGCGACCTCGAGGCTCGGCTCCTCGAGCGCGCGGGCGAGGTCCGGTCCGTTGTCCACCGCAGCGAGCACTTCGAAGCCGAACGCCTCCAGCATGCGGACGAGTCCGTCGCGCAGCAGGAAGAGGTCTTCGGCGATCACTACGCGCACGCTGGCTCCCGTGGGGATCTCGGCAATCGGCTCACGCCACGCTACCGGGCGGGAGCAGTCGGCACGGGATCTCCATCGTGACGCTGGTGGGGCCCCCTTCGGGGCTGTGCACGGTGAGGGTGCCGTCGAAGGCGTCGAGGCGGCGTGCGATGCCGCGCAGGCCTGAGCCTTCGGGGTCGGCGCCGCCGCGGCCGTCGTCGGTGACGTCGATGCACAAGGTGCCGTGATGGTGGGTGAGTTGGAGGAAGACGCGGGTTGCGGCGGCGTGCTTAGCGGCGTTCGTCAGCGCCTCGCTCGTCGCGAAGTAGGCGGCGGATTCGACGGCGGCCTCGGGGCGGCCCGGCAGCTCGATCCGGGGCTCCACGGTCACGGGCATCCGCAGGGCCAGCGCGCGGACGGCGTCGGCGAGGCCGCGTTCGGCGAGGACGGGCGGGTAGATGCCTCGGACGAGCTCGCGCAGTTCCTCCAACGCCCGGACGGAGTCGGCGCGGGCCCGGGAAAGCAGCTCCCGGGCGGTCGCCGGGTCGCTTTCCATCAGTGCGTCGACGGTGCCGAGGTGCATGCCCATCGCGACGAGCCGCGCCTGCGCGCCGTCGTGCAAGTCGCGTTCGATGCGGCGCAGTTCGGCGGCGGAGGCGTCGACGGCGTCGTGCCGCGTCCGGGCCAATTCCTCGACGCGGTGCCGCAGTTCGGCGCCGCGCGGGGCCAGCAGGCTTCGGGTGAGCGTGAAATGGACGCGGAGCATCGGCTCCGCCACGTAGCAGGCGGCGAAGGCGATGAGGGTGGCGAGTACGGCCGCGGCCAGTGCGGTGGCCTGACCGCTGACCGGGACGAAGCCGTACCACCACACTCCCCCGTCGAGTGCGCGCCAGAGCCCCGCCGCGAGCGCGTAGCCCTCGATCGGGTACGCGACGAGCGCGGCGGGCAGCAGCGCGGTGCCGAAGCCGGCGGTCATGTCGACGACCAGCCAGCGCAGGTCCCGCCAGGTCGCCGGGTCGCGCAGCATCCGCAGACACGCGCCCGGCTGCCCGAGCGGACCGGGCAGTCGGCCGCCGGGCCGGGTCCGGTACGCGGCCCGCGGGATGGTCACGCCGCACCAACGCGCCGCCAGCGTGCGCCGTACGTCGACGTGGGAGCGGACGAGCCGCAGCAGCGATGGGGTGGTGAACAGGCCGACGCCGACCACGGTGCAGACGATCGAGACGACGCACAGCACCAACAGGACGAGGGAACCGGCGAGCGACAGCAGGGCCAGCGCGAGGCCACGAGCCCCGGCCAACGCCGCTGCCTTGATCCGTGCGATCCGCTCGATCTGTACGTTCCGTTCGATCCGTGTGACGTGCATGTCGGTGATCCGTCCGCCGCCCCGTAGGCCCGTGCCGCTCCGATTATGCCGGGCCGCGCCCGGCGCCTCAGGCGGCAACGGCCACCGCCTCCACCGCCGGGGCGCGCAACACCCGCCGTGTCGTGGCGAGACCGGTGCCGAACGTCGCCGCGACGGCAACGGCCACCGTGGCCGGCCAGATCCACGGCGCCTGCCCCGGCAGCACACCGTCCGCGCGCACCACCGTGTACGGCATGAGCCCGGCGAGCGCCGCGATCGTGCCCGCCACCACACCGGTGACCGTCAGGACCGCGCTCTCCGCGCCGACCATGGTGAGGACCTGGCCCGGAGTCGCGCCCGCGAGCCGCTGACCGCCGAACTCGCGGCGCCGGTGGACGGTCGCCGCGTACAGGCTGTTGATCAGCATGATGCAGGCGAAGACGACGATGATGCCGACGACGATCAGGTTGAGCGACGCGAGGTTCTTGTCGTCGACACTGCGCGCGAGGCCGGAGGCCGCGACCGCGTCGTTCTCCACGGCCTGCATGGAAAGCGTCGCCGTCGCCACACCGATGAACAGGATCAGCGGCATCAGCACGGCGGAGAGGTCCCCGGCGCGCTGTCGCAGGTTGTGGACCGTCAAGTATCCGCTCGCGCCGGTCAGCGAGGTGAGCGGCCAGGTGAGCACGGCGAGCGCGGTGCGCAGCAGTGCGGGGGCGAACGCGGCGAAGCCGATGGAGAGGAGAATCGAGCCGTAGGCAGGGAGCGCCATCAGCGCCGGATCGGTCGAGTCGAACGCGAAGGTGGCGCTCGCCGAGCAGACACCGAGCACGAGCGCCGCCGTCCCGCCGATGGTCCGCAGTCGTCCGCGCGGCCGTCGCTCGCCGGCCTGTTGCCGGGTGGCGCGGCGCACCGCGAGGAACGCGGCACCGGCCGACGCCAGCACCGTCACCGCGGCGCCGCTCCCGACCGCGACCGTCCCGAACACGGGATCGACACTGTGCGCGACTTGTTCGGTGTCCTGGAAGGCACCCACCAGCGCGCGCCCGCCGAGGACCGCGGGCCCGGTGGCGAGCAGCGACGCGACGACCCCGATCACGGCCGCCTCGCCGACGACCATGCGCTTGATCTGCGCGGGTGTCGCGCCGCAACTGCGGAGCAGGGCCAGTTCCACGGTGCGCTGCCGTACGTTCACGGTCAGCGTGGAGGCGATGGCGAAGAACACCAGGAGCGTGCCGTACCCGCCGACGACGCTCGCGGACGTGGTCAGGGTCTCGGCGCTGGTGTCGTCGACGCCGACCTGGGCGGCGGTGTCGTACAGCGAGTCGAAGGACATGACGATCACCGCGCCGAGGAACGCGGACAACAGTGTCGCGGCGAACCGTCCGGGGCGGTGTCGCACGGACCGCAGGGCCAGGGAGAACATGTGCTCACACTCCCATCGCGGTGTGCGGCGCGGCGTTGGCCGGGGCGGTCGCCCTCGGGCGGTCCCCGAGGTGCGCGAGCCGTTCGGCGACGGCGTCCACGCTCGGCGCGTCGAGCCGCCCGACGAGCCGGCCGTCCGCGAGGAACAACACCGTGTCGGCGTACGAGGCGGCCACCGGGTCGTGCGTGACCATGACGACGGTCCGCCCGTGCAACCGCACCGCCTCCCGGAGCAGGGTGAGGACCTCCCGCGCGCTGCGGGTGTCGAGCGCGCCGGTCGGCTCGTCGGCGAAGACGACGGCCGGTTCGGCGACCAACGCGCGGGCGATCGCGACGCGTTGGCGCTGCCCTCCGGACAGTTCGGCGGGACGATGCCCGAGACGATCCGCGAGCCCCACCTGGCGCAACATCTCCCTGACCCGCGCGCGGTCCACTCGCCGCCCGGCGAGTCGCAGCGGCAGGGTGGTGTTCTGCTCCACCGTGAGTGTGTCGAGGAGGTTGTACTGCTGGAACACGAATCCGATCCGCGTGCGCCGGAACTTGGTGAGCGCCGCTTCGCCGCCGCCGGTCAGCTCTTCCCCGTCGACCGTGATGGTCCCGCCGTCCGGCCGATCGAGCCCGGCCGCGCACTGCAGCAACGTCGACTTGCCGGAGCCGGAAGGACCCATGACCGCCGTGAAGCTCCCGGCGGGCAGACTCAGCGACACCTGGTCCAGCGCGGTGACCGCGGCCTCGTCCGTCCCGTACACCTTGCGCACCCGGTCGAGCCGGAGTGCCTCCGGACTGCGTGCCGGCCGGGCTCTCCTGCGCGCACGACTCGTACGACCGAACATCGTCGGCACCTCCACGTCATCACGTGGGGCACCGCTTGTGCCCCGGTTTCGACGCTATGGAGCGACGGGCGCGGGCACATTGGGCGCAGTGCCCGTCGGTGGGGTGGAGTTTCCTACACCGGGCGGCGGGGGTTTCCCTGCGCGCCGCGCGTGAAGTGTCGCGCAGTGGGCGCGAGGGCGGCTGCCGCCGGGGCCAGGAAGCAGATCAACGCGCAGGTGAGCAGGACCGGTTGAGCGCCGAACGTGGTGATGGCGGGGGCGATGAGGGCGAGGCCGAGCGGGGCCAGGCCATAGGAGAGCAGGAAGTCGAGGGACGAGACGCGGGCGAGTTTGTCGGGGGCGATCTCGCGCTGGGTGGCCGTGAACCAGGGCACGTTGAACAGCTCGATGCCCACTCCGGCCACCGCGTAGGCGGCGACGACCACCGCGGGGTGTACCGGCAGCGTCAGGCTGAGCGGTGCGAATCCGTAGACCGCCAGGCCCGTGAGCGCCGACCAGCCCTGGGACCGTGGCCGCCAACGAGCGATGACCAGGGCTCCCGCGAGCGCGCCGAGGGCGTACGCGGTGGTGGCCGCGGCGAGCACCGCCTCGGTGTCGTAGCGGTCGCGGCTGATCAACGGCAGGGCGACCCCGGTGGCGGAGTAGCCGGTGGCGATGACCACAGTGAGGGCTCCGAGGCCCGCGACGAACCACGGGTGGCGGCGCGCCTCCTGTACGCCCTCCAGGAACTCGCGGCGGAATGAAGCCCGTTGGGGTGCCGGTGACTCGGTGTCGACACCCGTGAGGGGTGTCTTCGCGCCGCGGCCGGGGACGAACGCCGCCACCAGCCAGAGCCCTCCGATTCCCAGCAGCAGGGCCTTGATGTCGAGCACGGCGGCGAGCAGCGCGGCGAGGGACGGGCCCATCAACGTGCTCGCGCGGACCGCCAACGTTATGGCGGCGTTGGCCTGTTGACGCCGTTCGGGCTCCACTACCTCCGCCGCGAGCGCCTGGAAGGCCGGGCGGCAGGCGCCCTGCCCGGCGCCCGCGAGCAGCGCGGCGCCGGACATCAGGAGCAGCGAGCTCCCCAGACCGGCAGCCAGCAGCGGCGCTGCCACGGCCGCGGCCAGGGCGGACCACAGCACCACGGCGCGGCGCGAGTGGCGGTCGGCCAGGACTCCGCCGATGGCGACCGCGCCGAGGAAGCCGGCGGTGCGGGCGGCCAGGGCAAGGCCCAGGCCCGCTGCGGTGAGGTCGCGTTCGAGTACGGCGAGGCCGAGGACGAAGGGCAGGGCCCAGGTCGCGAGGCCGGATGCGGTGGTGCCGGTCCACAGGCGCAGGAAGGCGGGGTCGAGCAGGACGGGGCGCGGGCGCGGCGGCCCGGTGGTGGCGGGGTCCTGGGCTGGCGAGATGGTCACGGTTGGCGACTCCTACGGGTCGGCACATGGCGTCTGGGATGTGTGGATTCATGCACCCAACACGCTTGCGGGCAGGCGGCATTGACCCGTATCGCACGGGTCCGGCGCCGGACCGGATGTCGGACACGGACTAGCTTAGTGAAAACGATTGTCGTTACAGTACCCCTCGGGTCCCGCTACTCCGCAATGGGGTGTCGGCTCCCGTGCCTCCCCCTGCCCGCCCACCACGAACATCCCTGAGGAGCGAACCCCTTGCACCGCACCACCGCCACCACCGCAGCCGCAGCCGCACTGCTCGACCAGCTGCCACCCCCGCTTCCCGCCGAGCAGATCGTCGCGCTGAACCAGCCCAAAGCGGACCTGCACACCTCGCGTACGTACGAGTGGAACGGCTGGACCTTCGATGTGCCGCCGGGTGTCTTCCTGCCCGGCTGGACGAGCCGCATGATCCACGAGTGGCTGCTCGACGGCCGCATCGAGGTCAAGGGCCGCCGCTACGCCGCCATGGGCGCGGGACTCGGCGTCGAGGCCGTCACCGCCGGGGTGCGCGGCGCCGACGAGATCTACGCCATCGACGTGCACGAGGAGAGCGTCGCCGCCGCCGCACGGCACTACGAACGGCTGGTGGGACGGAGCGCGGACGGCACGTTCGTACCCGTCGTCGGTGACCTCTTCGACGGACTGCCCGCGGGTGTGCGGCTGGATGTCGTCACGTTCAATCCGCCCGCCGTCAGCCAGACCGTGAGCGAGGACCCCCACGTCGTACGGAACACGCGCCTCGGCGCTCCCCTGCTGGAGCGGTTCTTCGCGCAGCTCGCCGGGCGTGACCTGCTCGCGCCTGGTGGCGAGGTGTTCGTCATCGCCTCCAACACCGCGGATCTGCGCACCATCGTGCGGCACGCCCTGGACCACGGGTTCGAGCCCGGGATCGCCCATCTGCACGACTGGCAGGACGGTGTTCTCACCTTCCTGTTCCGTCTGACCCACACCAACGAGCCGACCCGCACCACCGAAGGGGCCTCCGCGTGAAGCACACCGACGAGCTGTTCGCCGCGGCGCTCGGGGGCGAACTCGGCCGCGATCCTTCGACGTTGACGGCCACCAGCGTGTTCTGGATCCACCACGGCACCCGGCTCGCGGGCGGCGATGTGACGTATCTCAACCAGTACGTTCTCGTCCGGCTCCGCGGCTCCTTCGGCGGCTGCGCCTTCGAGGCGGGTGAGATCGGACCCGAGCTGTGCCGGGAGGTCACCGGTAACCCCCTCGACACCCTGCTCCGGGAGGGGCCGCGCCCGTTGCGGATCGCCGCGCTCGACGCGTATCTCGCCGAGCTGCGACCGCACCGCGAGGCGGACGACGCCGAGCCGGTGACACTTCTCGCGGGTCCGCCCGAGGTGCGCGCCGTCGCCCGGGACACCGCCATCGCCGGGCTCCTCGACCTCCCGGTGGGCGCCCGCGTGGGTCTCATCGGCGTCGTCAACCCGCTGGTCGCGGCGATCCGGGAGCGCGGTGGCGTACCGCTGCCCTGCGATTTCAACCTGCGCACCACCCAGTGGGGCGACGAGGTCACCGACGACATGCACCAGGTGCTCGACACCGCCGACGCGGTGGTCGCCACCGGCATGACACTCGGCAACGGCAGCTTCGACACCATCCTGGAGCGTTGCCGCGCTCGCGCCGTCCCGCTGATCGTCTACGCGCAGTCCGGCAGCGCGGTGGCCCGCGCCTTCCTCGGCGACGGGGTGACCGCGCTGTCCGCGGAGCCCTTCCCGTTCTCGCAGTTCAGCGCCGACCCGAGCATCCTGTACCGCTACCGTGCCGCGAGCGGCTCGTGACGGCTGGAACCCGCCGGGCCGCCCCCGGTACCGTCCGCACCGGCACCGGGTACGCGCCGTGTCATCACGGCGAGATCCTGCAAGGTGTCTTCCGGGACGGACACGGGCAATGTCGCCCCGGCCTTGTCACGCTCCCGATGAGCGAGCCGGGCACCCACGCCCGGTTCACCCCCGGACCGGGCCCGCTCACGGTCGTCCCCGCCGACCGCACGAAGGCGCTGCGCGCCGCCGCCCTCACCGTCGAGGAGTGTGCCGTGCAGTGTGAACGGGAGCCGTGCGGTGGCGTGTTGACGTTGGTCGGCGACATTCCCGTCGGTCTCGGCATGGGCAGTTCGACCAGCGACGTGCTCGCCGCCGTACGGGCCGTTGCCGATGCCTTCGGGCTGTGTCTCGCTCCTTCCGTGGTGACCCGGATCGCCCTGAGCGCCGAGCTGGCCTGCGATCCGCTGATGCTCGACGGCCGCCCCCGCCTGTTCGCCCAGCGGCACGGCCAGGTCATCGAAGTGCTCGGCGAGGCACTGCCTCCGGTGGTCGTCGTGGGCTGCGCGCTGGCGGGCGGCGTCCCGGTGGACACCCTCGGCCTGCCCGCCCCCGCCTGCGCGGACAGCGACGTCGACGCCTACGAGACACTGCGCGCCGGGCTGCGCCGCGCCATCCGCGACCGGGACCCCGCGCTGCTCGGAAGCGTCGCCACGGCCAGCGCCCGTCGCGGCCAACTGCGCCTCGGGCACACCGGGTTCGACACGCTGACCGCCCTCGCGGACCGTGCGGGCGCCGTCGGCGTACAGATCGCGCACAGCGGCTCCGTCGCCGGAGTCCTCTTCGACCCGGCGGCCCCCGGCGCCCGGCGCCGTGTCCGGCGCTGCGCGCAGGACCTGGAGCGTGCGGGTCTGCCCCACACCCGGACCTTCACGACCTTCCCCACCCCTGAGGAGTTCGCCCATGGAGCAGCACATAGCCGAGGCAATCGGCCGGCCGGACCTGATACGCCTCGACGACCGGCTCGTCTGCCTGCGCTTTGAGACCATGAAGGTGGTGTCCGCCCTCACGGCGGTCGAGCATCTGCTCACCACCGGTGCGGTGCGCCGCGGCGACACCCTCCTCGACAGCTCCAGTGGCATCTACGCCTACGCGCTCGCACTGGCCTGCCACCGGCACGGCATGCGCTGTCACATCGTCGGTTCCACCACCGTCGACCACACCTTGCGTATCCAACTGGCCCTGCTTGGTGCGACGTTGGAACAGATGGAGCCGTGCGCCGACCTCAAACTGGACCAGAAGCGGCGGGTCGCGCGCATCCAGGAGATCCTCGCCGAGCACCCCGACTACCACTGGATGCGCCAGTACCACGACGACATCCACTACCTCGGCTACCGCGCGGTCGCCGACCACGTACGTGAGCAACTCGGCGCGAGCGAGCCGCTGACGGTCGTCGGCGGCGTCGGCTCCGGTGTCTCGACCGGGGCCCTCGCCCACTACCTGAAGGAGTCGGGCGGCGACGTCCGCCTCGTCGGTGTGCAGCCCTTCGGCAGCATCACCTTCGGCAGCGAACACGTCGCCGACCCGGACATCATCATCGCCGGGATCGGCAGCTCCATCCCCTTCGGCAATGTCCGCCACGCTTCGTACGACATCGTCCACTGGGTCTCGTTCGACGCGGCGCTCGCCGGCAGCGTCGATCTGCTGCGCCGCCATGCGGTGTTCGCGGGCCTGTCCACGGGGGCCGGGCACCTGACGGCCGGCTGGGAACGGGCCCAGGATCCGGGGCGCACCGTGCTGTTCATCGCGGCCGACACCGGCCACCGCTACGTGGACAGTGTCTTCGCCCGCCACGGCGAGGCCGCCCGCGTGGATGATCTCGCGCCGCGCCCCGTCACCTCCCTCGACGAACTCGCCCTGCCCTGGTGCCGGATGAACTGGGACGGGGCGGGCGCGCCGGCCGCCGCGGTGACGTAGCCGAGCGCCGACCCCCGACGAGTCCCACGACCGTTGCCTCTCCATGGAATAGGTGGCCGCATGCCCCCGCCCCTCACCTCCGCGCCGATCACGCGCGCCAACACCTCCCCGGCGGACCCGGCCCCGGGCCCGACACAGCCGACACCCAGTAATAAGAGGCTCCTTGCCACCGCCCCCGGACTGCTTCTGACCTGCGCGGTTTTCGGCGTCCTACTCGTCGTCTCCATCGTCGTCGCCATCGGCCTCGGAGCCGCCGTGGTGGCCCCGGGCGAGACCGCCCACTACCTGTGGGCCGCGCTGACCGGCGGGACGATCCGTTCGGACGAGGTCACCACGTACCAGATCATCTGGCAGATCCGCACGCCGCGCGTCCTGCTCGCCGCGCTGGTCGGCGCCGGGCTGAGCGCGATCGGAGTGGCCGTCCAGGCCATGGTGCGCAACGCGCTCGCCGACCCGTTCGTCCTCGGTGTCTCGTCCGGGGCCTCGGTCGGAGCGGTCACCGTCACGGTCACCGGAGGGCTCGCCGCGCTCGGCATCTACGCGGTGTCGGCGGGGGCGTTCCTCGGCGCGCTGGCCGCGTCCATCCTCGTGTACGTGGCGTCCGCGCGCCGCGGCGCCCTCTCGCCGTTGCGCCTCGTACTGACCGGCGTGGCCCTGTCGTTCGGCTTCCAGGCACTGATGAGCGTCATCGTCTACCTCGCCCCCGACAGCGAGGCCACCAGCACCGTCCTGCACTGGACACTCGGCGGCTTCGGCGCCGCCACCTGGGGTGTGCTGCCCCTCGTGACCGCCGTGGTGGTGGTCGGTGTGTTCGCCCTGCACCGGAACGCCCGCGCCCTCGACCTCCTCGCGCTCGGCGACGAGTCCGCCACGAGCCTGGGCATCGATCCCGACCGGCACCGCAAGGCACTGCTCCTCCTGGTCTCGCTGGTCACCGGCGTGCTGGTGTCGGTCAGCGGCGCCATCGCCTTCGTCGGCCTGGTGCTGCCGCATCTGGTGCGCATGGTGGTCGGCGCCACGCACGCCCGGGTGCTGACCGTCGCGCCGCTCGCCGGAGCGGTGTTCATGGTCTGGGTCGACCTGGTCTCCCGCACCCTGGCCGCCCCGCGCGAGCTGCCCCTCGGTGTCATCACCGCGCTCGTCGGCGTGCCGGTCTTCATCGCGTTGATGCGCCGCAACGGCTATGTGTTCGGGGGGCGTTGAGATGGATCTGCGACTGGACGGCCTCTCGGTCGTCACCGACGGCAAGAGCCTGGTTCGCGATCTGTCCCTCCACGTGCCCGAGGGCGACGTCGTGGGTCTCGTCGGCCCCAACGGCAGCGGCAAGTCCACCGCGCTGCGCTGCGTGTACCGGGCCCTGTGCCCCACCTCGGGGGCCGTACGGGTGGCCGGCGACGACCTGTCCCGCCTGCCGCTGCGGCGCAGCGCACAGTTGATCGCGGCCATGACGCAGGACGGCTCCGTCGACCTCGACTTCACCGTCGAGGAGGCCGTCGCCCTGGGCCGCGCGCCCCACCTGCGCGGCAACCAGCGCCTGAGCCGGCAGGAACGCGAGGTGTGCGCCGCGACCATGGACCGCCTCGGCATCCGCCACCTCGCCGACCGCGGCGTCCTGACCCTGTCCGGCGGCGAACGCCAACGCGTCCTGGTCGCCCGCGCCCTCGTGCAGGACCCCGAGATCCTGGTCCTGGACGAGCCGACCAACCACCTCGACGTACGCCACCAGGTCCAACTCCTGGCCCTGCTACGGGACTCCGGGCTCACCGTTCTGATCGTCCTGCACGATCTGAATCTCGCCGCGGCCGCCTGCGACCGGATCGGTGTGCTCTCGCAGGGACGCCTGGTGACTGCCGGAACACCCAAGGACGTCCTCACACCGGAGCTCGTCCAGGACGTGTTCGGGGTGGAGGCCAGCGTCGTCCCGCACCCCCTGACCGGCGACCCACAGCTCCTCTACTCACTCGCTCCCGCCGCCGACCCGGCCTCCTGAAAGGTGCCACTCATGCCTCAACTCCCGCCCCTCCGCGCCCCGTTCCGCAGACGAGCCGCACTGAGCGCCGTCGCGGCCACCGCGTTCCTGGCCACCGCCTGCGGCGCCTCCGTGGAGCCCGACTCCAAGGCGGCCACCGCCGAGAGGACCACCGTGAAGCGGTGCGGCGAGAACGTCACGTACACGAAGCCGAAGCGCGTCGTCGCCTACGAGGGTGGCAGCGCCGACAAACTGTTCAGCCTGGGACTGACCGACCGGGTGCACGGCTACGTCATGCCGCCCGCGAACCCGCCCGTGGAGGAGTCCCCTTGGGCGAAGGAGTACGCCAAGGTCAAGAAGCTCAGCGACGACCTCCTGAACAAGGAGATCGTGGTCGACGCCAAGGCGGACTTCGTGGTCGCGGGCTGGAACTCCGGCTTCAGCGACCAGCGGGGCATCACCCCCGCGATCCTCGACAAGCTGGGCGTGCAGAGCTTCATGCACACCGAGAGCTGCTTCAACTACCCCAAGTACCCGCAGAAGTTGACCCCCTTCGAGTCCCTCTACTCCGACTTCGACCGGCTCGGCAAGATCTTCGGGGTGGAGGAGCGGGCGAAGGGCGTCGTCGGTGACCTCAAGCAGCGCGTGCGGGCCGTCGAGGCGAAGGCCCCCCAGGGCGAGCGGGTACCGGTCTTCCTCTACGACTCGGGCACGGACCAGCCGTTCACGGCGGGCGGCCAGGTACCGCCCACCGACGTCATCAAGAGCGCCGGCGGCCGCAATGTCTTCGCCGACGTCGATCAGCGCTGGACCCAGGTCAACTGGGAGGCCGTCGCGACCAGCCGACCCGAGGTCATCATCATCCTGGACTACGGCGACCAGCCCGCCAAGAAGAAGATCGACTTCCTGAAGACCTCTCCGCACACGAGGGATCTGCCCGCGGTCAAGAAGAACAACTTCTTCGTCCTCGACTACAACGAGGGCATCAGCGGACCGCGCAACATCGACGGCCTGGAGAAGTTCGGAAAGTATCTGCGTGAACTGAAGGACTGACGTCGGCTCCTCAATGCTCGGCGTCGCGGACCAGGAGGGCGATCTGCACCCGGTTCTCGACGCCCAACTTGGCGAACAGGCCGCCGATGTGCGCCTTGACCGTCCCGACGCTGATGCGCAGCCGCTCGGCGATCTCGGGGTTGCCGAGCCCGTCCGCGATGGCTCTGGCGGTGTCGAGTTCGCGTGCGGTCAGCAGCGACAGCCGTTCCCGTGCCGCGGCGCGTGAGCTGTCGCGGGAGTGCGCGGAGTCCGGTGCGGTCGCCGCCGCGATGACCCGTGCAGTGGCCGCGGGGGACAGCACGGGTTGGCCGTCCGCGACGGTGCGCACCGCGTCGACGAGCTGCGCCGGCCTGGTGTCCTTGAGGACGAAACCGAGGGCTCCCGAGCGCAGCGCGCCAAGGACCAGCTCGTCGGAGTCGAAGGTGGTCAGCATGAGCACCTTCGGAGGTGTCGGTCGGCCGAGCAGTTCCCTGGTCGTGCTGAGGCCGTCGCGTCCCGGCATCCGTACGTCCATCAGCACGACGTCCGGCCGCAGCTCTTCGGCGGTCGTGAGTGCGCTGTCGCCGTCGGCCGCCTCCGCCACGACGGTCAGGTCGGGTTCGCCGTCGATCACGAGCCGTAGTGCCATCCGGACGAGTTCCTCGTCGTCGACGATGAGGACGCGCACTGACTCCTGCCGGCCGGTCACTCGTGCCCTCTTTCGTCGTGGTGCTTCGTGTTCGGCCAGGGTAGGCGAGCGGTGAGGACGTAGCCGTGGTCGGCCGTGGGGTGGTGATCGAGTTCGCCACCGGCGAGGGCGATGCGTTCGCCGAGCCCGAGCAGGCCGTATCCCGAGCGCGGTGGTGGTGCGGTGGCCGTGGTGGCCCGGGAGTTGCGGACGCTGACGTGCAGTGCGTCGCCGGCGGTTCCGTCCAGCGTGATGTGCACACGGGCGCCCGGAGCGTGTTTCGCGGCGTTGGTGAGTCCTTCCTGGACGAAGCGGTAGCAGGTGCGCCCGAGGGCGTCGGGCGCGTCGCCCGCCACGGTGGCGGTGCAGTCGACGTCCACTCCGGAGGAGCGGGCTTCGGCCACGAGGTCCGGGATCCGGTCGAGGGAGGGCTGCGGTGGCTCGGGTCCCGCCGGGTCGGCGCGAAGTACCCCGAGCACATCACGCAGCTCCTCGAGTGCCTGTCGGGAGCCGTCGGCGATGCCGCGGACCAGCGTGCGGTTCTCCTGCGCCGGCAGGTCGCCGCGGTGGTCAAGGGCTCCGGCCTGCATGGCCACCAGGGAGATCCGGTGTGCGAGGACGTCGTGCATCTCGCGGGCGATCCGGTTGCGCTCCACCGCCCGCACCTGCGCCACGCGGGCGGCGTGCTCGCGCTCCATGCTGTACGCCTGGTCCTGGAGGGAGCGTACTTCGACGCGCCGCGCGCCGATGGCCATGCCCACGGCCACCGCGATGCCCGCCGCCAGCGCCGGGAACACGATCTGGAGCCACCACGAATCTTCCGGCGTCCGGATCGGGTAGACGTGGCCGGCGAACTGGGCCCCGGTCACGTAGCCGAGTACGGCGGCCCCGATTTCCACGGGGCGGCGGCGGGTGGAGATCGAGCCCAGCGCCCACAGCGCCGCTCCGGCGGCGGCCGCCGACACGGCCGCGGCGACCACGACCGTACCCACGACGGCGACCGGGAAGCGGCGGCGCCACAGCAGCACCGCCAGACATCCGAGCGCCACCAGCGGATCGCCGATCAGGAACCAGGCTCCGGTCCCGCCGCCCTGCCAGTGCACCGCCACGCCGGTGTAGAGCCAGGCGACACCGCCCACGGCCGCGGCCGCCAGCAGCCGCCAGGTCTGCTGCCACGCTCCGGGGCGTGGCGCGATGTCGGTGTTCATACGGCAATTGTCGCGAGGGAATCCGGTCGGTGCGTCCGACCTGAGGCGGGGGCGCCTATGACCCAGGTCGAAGAAGGTCCGGGCCGCCGGGTCGATGTGCGGGTCGCGCCGGGCGGTCAGAGTCGATCACACGTCGTGCCGGCCGCGGAACCGCCGGGCGCTCCCATGCCACCCCTCAGGAGGAAAACAGATGCGCAGAAGGCCCCTGTCCCTCGCCCTCGCCATCCTCGCGGTCACGGCGACCGCGACGACGACCGGAGCGTCGGCGGCGACACCGGACACACCAGCGAAAGCGGTCCACTGGGGCGCCTGCCCGCAGCAGCAGGACTCGTCACCACGCCTCGAGTGCTCGACCCTCCAAGTCCCCCTCGACTACGGCAAACCGGAGGGCCGGCAGATCGAGATCGCGATCTCCCGGCTGGCGAGCGAGAAGCCCTCCAAGCGTCGCGGCGTCCTGTTCCTCAACCCCGGCGGCCCCGGCGGCGAGGGACTCACCTACCCGGCCCTGCTCGCGCCTTCGCTGCCGCAGGAGGTGCTCGACTCCTACGACGTGATCGGCTTCGACCCCCGCGGCGTCGGCCGGAGCACACCGGTGACCTGCGACCTGACACCACAGCAGCGACAGCGTGGCAACTTCCCGCAGTACGCGCACACCGCGGCCGACGTCCTCCGCGAGACGAAGCACGCACGCACGGTCGCCCGTCAGTGCGCCGATTCACCTACGTCGTCGATGCTCCCGCACATCACCACCGCGAACACGGCACGCGACATGGACCGCGTCCGCACCGCGCTGGGCGCGCCGAAGCTGTCCTACCTCGGTCACTCCTACGGCACCCACCTCGGCGCGGTGTACACGACGCTGTTCCCCGAGCGCGGCGACCGGATCGTGCTGGACAGCAACATGGGTCCCGGCGGCTACGACCGCACCGCCTTCCGGATGCTTGCGCGTGGCATGCAGGACCGGTTCCCGGACTTCGCCGCGTTCGCCGCCGCGCACCCCGCGTACGGTCTCGGCCGCACGCCGCGGCAGGTGACCGCCACGTTCTTCCGGCTCGCGAAGCGGCTGGACGCGAACCCGGTGGGCGGCATCGACGGGACGGCGTTTCGCGGGATGACCTTCGACCGCCTCTACGGCGACGCCCTCATGCCCACGCTGGCCAAGGAGTGGAAGACGCTCGACCAGGGCGAGCCGCTGCCGCCCACCCCCTCGGTGCCGGAGAACCTCATGGCCGGCTGGCTCCACGTCCTCTGCAATGACACGCCGTGGCCGAGGCAGGTCCGTGACTACCAGCGCGACGCGGCGGTCGACCGGCTCAGGTACCCCATGGTCGGCGGGTCCACGGGCAGCATCGGACCGTGCGCGTTCTGGCCGCAGGAGCGCGCCGAGCCGCCGGTGGAGATCACCGACCGGGGCCCCGCGAACATCCTGATGGCGCAGAACGAGCGGGACCCCGGGACGCCGCTGGCCGGGGCCAGGAAGCTGCGCCAGGCCCTCGGCAAGCGGGCCACGATGGTGACGGCCGATCAGGGCGGCCACGGCGTCTACCCGTTCGGCCCCAACACGTGCGCGAACGACACCGTGACCACATTCCTGACGACCGGTCAGCGACCGTCCCGGGACGTCGCATGCGCCGCCGACCCGGGCAAGTGACAGGCGCGCGCGCATGATCCGGGCATGGCAGCGGCGCCGGGCGCTGCGGCGCGTGGTGAGGCATCAGCCCCCGGGTCGCACCGTCGACGCCCTCGGGATCAGCCGCAGCGGCAGCTCCCGGTGCGGAGCGGGGTCGGCGTCCGGGTCCGCGATCAGGTCCGTGACCAGGCCGCCGGCCACCGTGCCGAGGGTCACCGGGTCCTGCGCGACCGTCGTCAGGCGGGCCCACTCCGCCACCGGGTGGTCGTCGAAGCCCACCACGGAGAGTTGCTCGCGGACCTCGATCCGGGCCTCGCGCAGGGCGGTGAGGAGTTCCAGCGCGAGTTCGTCGGTCTCGGCGAAGACCGCGGTGGGCGGGTCGGGCAGGCTCGTCATGTCGCCGATGGCCTGTAGTGTCTCGCGCCGCCCGCGGGGCACCTCGCGGACGAGGGCGGGTTCGGTCCCGGCCGCTTCCAGGGCCTGGAGGCAGCCGGTCCTGCGCTGCCGCGAGCTGTAGGTGAAGCCGGCGCTGCGGCTTCCGCAGAGGTAGGCGATGCGGCGGTGCCCGAGGTTCAGCAGGTGTCGTGTGGCAGCGCTGCCGCCGGCGACGTCGTCCACGTACACGCTCGGCCGGCCCTCGACCTTGCGGCTGACGTACACGACCGGCATGCCGAGGCCGTCGAGGCGTGCCGTCTCCTCATCGGTGAGGTCGAAGCTGAGCACCATCAGCGCGTCGGCGTTGCGCCGGGCCGGGAGTCGCTCGAAGAAGGCCTGCCGCTCGGCCAGTTCGGCGACGGGATAGATCAGCAGGTCGAGCCCTGCACCGCTCAGTTGTGTACTCAGGCCCTGGAGCACGCACCCCACGAACCAGGAGGAGAGCGTGGGCGCCAGCACGGCGACGTTTCCCGTGCGCCCCGTGACCAGTGAGGACGCCTGCCGGGACACGACGAACTCCAGCTCCCTGGCGGCCTGTTCGACGCGCCGGCGCGCCTCGGGCGAGACGGTCGCCATGCCGCGCAGGGTGCGCGAGACGGTGGAGACCGACACCCCGGCCCGTTCGGCCACATCGGCCATCGTCGGGTATCGCTGATCGGGTATCGGCATGGCGGGAACGTAACACGACCCTGACGCGCACCGACAGGAGCGTGAAAACGTTGTCTCAACCTCCATGCTGTGCAGACCCATTGACCTCACCGGACGGCGCTGCCTAGCGTGCAAGCGTTCTCAGGAAGTTGTCAGCGATGGGTCAGCCGCCCCTTCGGCAGGAGCACCTCCCCATGACATTGAGCCGTAGAAGAACCCTGTCCTCCTTGGGTATCGCTGCCGGTACCGCCGCCGCTGCCCCACTCGTCTCGTCCTGTTCCCGGGCCTCGGCCACTCCCCCGGATCCGGCAGAGGCGCAGCAGGTACCACGGCGGAAGACGACCATCGACTGGTGGTACAGCTCGGTGGCCGCCAAGGACGGCGGTGATCTGGCACCCCGTCTGATCAGCGCTTTCCGTGAGCGGTACCCGCAGATCTCGGTGAACATCATCAAGGCGCCGGCCAGTACCGACACCCAACGCTCGGCGCTGTCCACGCAGTTGGCCGCGGGCATCGCGAGCCCTGACGTCTATCAGGGTGACATCACGTGGGCCGCCCAGTTCGGTGCCGCCTCCTTCGCGCTGCCGGTGGAGTCGCTGCTGGACGAGGAGGAGTGGCAGCGTTATCCGAAGGCCCTGCTCACCTCGCTCGGTTACCAGGGACACCGGTACGCCTTCCCGCTGTACCAGGACCAGCCGTACCTCTACTACCGGCGCGATCTGCTGCACAAGCACGGGCTGCGGGTGCCGCGCACCTGGGAGGAGTTGATGCGTACCGCGCAGAAGGTCCAGCGTGCGGGAGACATCAAGCACGGCTTCGTCTGGCAGGGCAATGTGTACGAGGGGATGACCTGCAACGTCACCGAGATCCTCGCGGACGCCGGAGGCCAGGCGCTCTCCGCCGACGGCAGCCGTGCCACCTTCGCGGGGCCGGCCGCCGAGCGGGCCCTGGGGCTGATGCGGGACCTGGTGACCAGCCGTGTCTCGCCGTCCGCCGTGGCCACGTTCATCGAGCAGAACACGATCGACGACTTCTCCGCGGGCCGCTCCCTGTTCCTGCGGAACTGGCCGTACGCGTGGGGCGTGGTCGCCAACCCGGACTCCTCCTCCGTCGCCGGGAAGGTCGGTGCCGCGCTGCGTCCCGGCTTCGAGGGGCGCGAGGGCGGCCTCGGCTGCCTGGGCGGCTGGTGCAACTACCTCAACCCGCACTCCCGCAAGCTGGGCGCGGCCGCGGCCTTCGCCAAGTTCATCGCCCAGGAGGGTCAGATGGTCCTGGCCGAGCACGGCGCGCAACTGCCCACGACCCGCGAGGCCCTCAACAGCCGCTGGATCCGCGGCTCGAAGAACCCCGTCTACGCCCTGGCGCCGGAGATGACACTCGTCGCGCGCCCGACCCGCAACCCGTCGTACCCGCAGGTGAGCAAGGCGATCTACACGCACGCGAACCGGGTGCTCACCGGTGTGCCGGTGGCCCGTGCGGTCGCCGACGCGCAGGACCAGCTGACCGCCGCGCTCGCCGGGGAGTCGCTGTGACGGCCCCGGTGCGTACCCGGCCGGACACGACACCGACGGTGCGGAGTTCCGGGACCGAGGTCAGGGAAGGCGGGCTGCGGCGCCGCAAGGCACGTACCGGATGGCTGTTCACCGCGCCCACGCTGGTCGTGGTGGGTCTGGTGACACTCTTCCCGGTGCTGTACTCCGTCGTGACCAGCTTCGCCAAGATCCGCTTCACCTTCGGCGGCATGGAGGTCGACGAGTGGACGGTCGCCAACTACGCGACGATGTTATCCAGTTCGGCCTGGCTGGACGCGCTGGTGTTCACCGTGGGCTACACGCTGGGCACGGTCGCGGTGGAGATCGTGCTCGGTATCGCGGTGGCGGTGCTTCTCGAACGTCTGGAGGCGGGGCGCGGCTGGATCCTGGCGCTGCTGCTCATCCCCTGGTCGCTCATCACCGTCGTCTCCGCGCAGTTGTGGGCGTATCTGTACGACGCCGGGTACGGGGCGGTGACCTGGCTGTTCTGTCTCGTCATGGACGCACCGCCGGTGATCCTCGGCAAGCCCGTGCCGGCCATCGCGGGGCTCGCGGTGGCGGACATCTGGAAGACGACCCCCTTCGTCGCCGTGATCATCCTGGCCGGCCTGGTGAAGATCCCTCAGGAACGTTACGAGGCGGCCGAGATGGACGGCGCCAGTGCCTGGACGACGTTCCGCCTGGTGGTGCTGCCCGCGCTGCGGCCGGTGATCGCGGTGGCGGTCCTCTTCCGCGTCCTCCAGGCCTTCGGCATCTTCGACCTTCCCTTCGTCCTCACCCAGGGCGGCCCTGGCACGGCCACCCAGTCGCTGGCGATCCTCGGCTACAAGGCGCTGTTCCAGGACCTCAACGTCGGGCTGGGCGCGGCGATCGCCACAGCGACTGGAGCGCTGGTCGCCATCGGCTGTCTGCTCTTCCTGCGGGCCTTCAAGATGCAGGTGGACGAGGGAGGGGTGGGCCGATGAGCCGCAGCAGACGACAGGCCACGGGCGTGCGCCGCTGGCTGAACGTCGTGAACATCGGGGCCTTCGCCCTCGTCCTCGCGGTCTCCCTGCCGCTGCTGTGGATGGCGGTGACGTCCTTCAAGTCAGAGGACGAGCTGGGTGCTTCGCCGCCCACCGTGCTCCCCAAGGACCCCACGTGGGCGCATTACGCGCGGGCGCTGACCTCGGCGGGCTTCGACCGCTATCTCCTCAACAGCGCGGTGGTCTGCCTCAGTGCCACCGCCATCGTCCTCGGCCTCGGCCTCTTCTCCGGCTACGCCCTGGGCCGGCTGCCACTGCGCGGGCGCGGTCCCATCATGGTGGCCCTGCTGATGATCTCGGTGTTCCCGACCATCGCCGTGGTCACCCCGCTCTACCTGGTCGAACGGCGGCTCGATCTGCTCAACAGCTACTGGGGACTGATCATCCCGTACGTCGCCTTCCACCTGCCCTTCGCGGTGTGGATCCTGCGCAACTCGCTGCTCGACATCCCCCACGAGCTGGAGGAGTCGGCGACGGTCGACGGCGCGTCCCCGGTCCGCACCCTCCTGTCGGTGATCCTCCCGCAGGCCAGACCCGCCCTGTTCACGGCTGGGGTGTTCACGTTCACCGCCACCTGGACCGAGTTCCTCATGGCCCTGACCTTCAACTCCGCCGACGACTTCCGCACCGTGCCGGTGGGCATCGCCCTCTTCTCCGGTGTCTACGAGATCCCCTTCGGCACCATCTTCGCCGGTGCCATGGCCGCGACGGTTCCCATCGTGCTGCTGGTGCTGGTCTTCCGCCGCAGCGTGCTGTCCGGTCTGACCGACGGCGCGGTCAAGGGATGACCGCCTGATCCCCCGTCACTCGACTACGTACGGAGTCCGCATGACCGAGCACACCGACAACTCCCCGCAGAACGCCGACTGGTGGCGTCAGGCCGTCATCTACCAGATCTATCCGCGCAGCTTCGCCGACGCCAACGGTGACGGCATCGGCGACCTCGTCGGTATCACCGGGCGCCTCGGCCACCTCGCCGATCTCGGCGTGGACGCGATCTGGCTGAGCCCCTTCTATCCCTCTGAGCTGAAGGACGGCGGCTACGACGTCGCCGACTACCGGGACGTCGACCCGCGGCTCGGCACGCTCGACGACTTCGACACCATGGTTGCCAAGGCCCATCACCTCGGGCTGAAGGTGTTCGTCGACATCGTCCCCAACCACACCTCCGACCAGCACATCTGGTTCCAGGAGGCGCTCGCGTCCGCGCCGGGTTCGGCGGCCCGCGAGCGCTACGTCTTCCGCGACGGGTCGGGGCCCGACGGCTCGCTCCCGCCCACCGACTGGGAGGCCAGCTTCTCGGGCAACGCCTGGAAGCAGGTGCCCGACGGGCAGTGGTACCTGCACCTGTTCGCCCCCGAACAGCCTGATCTGAACTGGGAGCACGAGGAGGTCCGCGCCGACTTCCGGGCGACCCTGCGGTTCTGGTCGGACCGCGGGGTCGACGGCTTCCGTATCGACGTGGCCCACGGCTGCGCCAAGGATCTGGCCGGGCCCCTGGCCGACATCGGCCGCCCCCAGTACAAGGGCGTCCACGACGACATGCCGCCGGGCACCCACCCGTACTGGGACCGCGACGAGGTTCATGACATCTACCGCGACTGGCGCACGGTCCTCGACTCCTACACCCCGCCACGCGTCGCCGTGGCCGAGGCCTGGGTCACCAACTCCCGCAGGGTGCTCTACACCCGCCCCGACGAACTCCACCAGGCCTTCAACTTCGAGTTCCTACAGGCCCCTTGGCGCACCCCCGATCTCGCCAAGGTGATCGAGGAATCGCTCCAGGCGGCCGGCTCGGTGGGCGCGACGGCGACCTGGGTGCTGTCCAACCACGACGTGGTCCGGCACGCCTCACGGCTCGGCCTGCCGCCCGGCACCGACCTGGACGCCTGGCTGCGCGCCGACGGGCACCTCCCCGAACCCGACCGCGAACTCGGCCTGCGCCGCGCCCGCGCCGCCACGCTGCTGATGCTCGCCCTGCCCGGCTCCGCCTACATCTACCAGGGCGAGGAGCTGGGCCTGCCCGAGGTGGCCGATCTGCGCGTGGAGGACCTCCAGGACCCGGTGTACGGGCAGTCCGGAGGCCGCCGCAAGGGCAGGGACGGCTGCCGGGTGCCGCTGCCGTGGGAGACCGATGGTCCGTCGTACGGGTTCGGGTCGGCGGCGGGCTGGCTGCCGCAGCCGGAGGGCTTCGGGGCCCTGTCGGTGGCGGCCCAGGAACGGGAACCGGACTCGCACCTCGCCTTCTACCGCTCGGCACTGCGCCTGCGCCGCGAGTTGCTGCGCCCGGGGGCTCCCGGAAGCGAGGTACTGGGCGAGCCCCGTCGCAAGTGGGGGCTCCCCTCCGCGCACGAGGCCGACGGCGTCGCGGACACCGGCGAGGCGGGCATGGGAGAGGCGGAGCAGCTGCTGCACTTCACCCGCCCCGACGGCTGGGAGTGCGTGGTGAACGTCGACGGACCGCCCGCTCAACTTCCGCCCGGTGACGTCTTGTTGGCGAGCGGGCCCCTGACGGAGGACGGGTTGCTGCCCGCGGACACGGCGGTGTGGCTGCGCACGGGTAGCGGTGACGCCGGCGGGGCCGAGGTCGGGGGCTGACGGTTCGGTGGGCGGCCGCTCGCACCGGCGGCCGCCCACCGGCTCCCTCACATCCCCTTCGCGCCCTCCCGGATCGCCTCCCGGATCCGGAAGTACGTGCCGCACCGGCACACGTTCCGGATGCCGTCCAGGTCGGCGTCGGTGATCGCGCGGCCCTCTTCCTTCGCCCGGCGGACCACCGCCACCGCCGCCATGATCTGGCCGGGCTGGCAGTAGCCGCACTGGGCGACGTCCTGGTCGAGCCAGGCCTGTTGCATCGGGTGCAGGTCGGCGTCCACCGTGTCCGCGAGGCCCTCGATGGTGGTCACCTCATCGTCGGAGGCCAGCTCCTTGACGGGGATCGAGCAGGGGTTGACGGCCTTGCCGTTGAGGTGGCTGGTGCAGGCCTTGCAGACATTGATGCCGCAGCCGCACTTCGGCCCGGTCACGCCCAGGATGTCGCGCAGCACCCACAGCAGGCGTACGTCGTCCTCCACATCGACCGTCACCTGCTCGCCGTTGACGCGAAAAGTGTGCTTGGGCACGTGGTTCTCTTCCTTCTGGTTCGGCGGTGGGTCAGATGGCGTGGTCGAGGCCGTCGGTCGGCGACTGCGGGACCGGCGGGACGGTCGGCTTGGGGGTGAAGGAGAGGGTGTCGTGGTTGATGGGGAACGTCGTGGGCATCGTGCCGGTCGCCCGCGCGTACGCGCACGCCACCGCCGCCATGGAGGCCGCGACGCCCAACTCCCCTGCCCCGCCCGGCTTTTCGCTCGTATTCGGCATGACGATGATGTCGAGTTCGGGCGGGGTGTTCCACTGGCGCGTGTAGAAGTAGTTGTCCCAGCTCGCTTCCAGGAAGCTGCCGTCGCGCAGGTGCAGGCTCGATGTCAGGGTCTGCGCGATGCCGTCCATGAGGCAGCCCATCATCTGGGCCTCCAGACCGCGCGGGTTGACCGCGAGGCCCACGTCGACCGCGCACACCGCCTTGGTGACCCTGGGGCCCGTCACACCGTCCCGGATCTTTCTGTCGACCGTTTCGGGGCGGCAGTCGATCTCGACGAGGACGGCGTTGGCCGCGTGGTACTCGGTGTGCAGGGCGATCCCCTGCGCCACGCCGTCGGGCAGGTCACGGCCCCACTTGCCGACCTCGGCGACCTTGTCCAGGACCGCGCGGGCCCGGTCGTCGTGCAGGAAGTCGCGGCGGAACTCCAGCGGGTCCTTGCCCATCTTCGCGGCGAGGCTGTCGATGATCAGCTCACGGGCGCAGGTGACATCGGGCGAGTACACATTGCGCATGCTGCCGGTGTTGAAGCCCTTGTCCGTCTCGTTGAGGAGCCGGCTGTAGACCCCGAACTCGTACGGCATCGACTGCGTCAGCTGGAAGAAGGTCTCGGAGAAGGCCAGGTCGGCGACCGGCAGCTTCGCGGCCACGGAGGTGAGGGCCTCACCGAAGCCCATGCTGAGGTCCGTGGCGACGCCGGTGTGCCGCTGCTTGTAGCTGAGCACCTTGTCGCCCGCGTAGGCGACCCGTACGCGGGACGTCGTCATCGGGTGGGCGCGGCCCTGGCGCGCGTCGTCGGCGCGGTGCCACATGAGCCGGACGGGCTTGCCCATCTTCTGGGAGATCTCGGCGGCTTCGAGGGCCGCGTCGAAGAACAGCTTGCGGCCGAAGGAGCCGCCGCTCTCGGTGACGTGGACGGTGACGGCGCCGACCGGAAGGCCGAGGCGGGCCGCGATGGTCTGCTTGGCGACGATCGGCGACTTGAGGCCGCCCCAGATCTCCGCCTTGCCCGGACGGACGTCGGCGATGGCGCAGTTGGGTTCCAGCGCACTGTTGCCCCGGAAGTGGAAGGTGAAGTTCGCCTCCACGGACCGGCTCAACGGCGGGAGCCCCATGGGCAGTTCGGCCCGCTTCAGTTCGGCGAGGACGGTGTCGTCGGACTTGCCCTCGGCCGTGCCGCCCTTCCACGTCACCTCCAGGGCGCGTACGGCGTCGATGCACTGGCCGAAGGTGCGTGCGCGCACGGCGACCCCGGTGGCGACGACCGCGACATCGGTGACGCCGGGCATGGCGCGCACCGTGTCCAGGTTGGCCACCGAGCCGACCTTGCCGTTGATGGTGGGCGGGCGGCACACCATCGTGGGCAGTGCGTCCGGCACCTCGAGGTCCATGGCGAACTTCTTGCGGCCGGTGACCGCCGCGCGGGCGTCGACGCGGTTCTGCTCCGTGCCGATGACGGTGAACCGATCGGCGGACTTGAGCTCCGTCTTGGCCCGTTCCGTCCTGAGGGCCGCGGCCTTCTCCGCGAGGTCCCCGATACCGATGGCCTTGCCCGCCCGGTCGAGGACGACACCGGCCTTGAGCGTCAACTCGGTGACCACGGTGCCCAGTTCGATCGCGGCCGCTTCGAGCAGCCGGCCGCGCGCGATGGCGGCCGCCACCCGCACCGGGGTGTAGGTGGCGATCGTCGTGTTGGAGCCGCCGGTGAGCTGGTTGAAGAGGAGCTCGGGGCGGGCGTCCGCCAGCGTGACGTGCACCTGGTCGAGGGGGACGTCCATCTCCTCCGCGATCAGCATCGCCGTCGAGGTGGTGATGCCCTGCCCCACCTCGGCGCGGGGCAGCGCGAAGGACACCGTGCCGTCCTTGTTCACCTGGACCGTGATCAGCGCGGACGTCGGCGCCGCCGCCAGGGTCAGGGCATCATTGAGGTCGACGACCTCGGTGATGTCCAACGACGGTACGCCGGCGGCCCCTTCGGCCGCCGCCGCTTCCTTCGCGGGTACGAGTTCGGCCGCGGCGACCAGCGTGGGTGCCGCCAGTACGTAGCCGAGGAACTGTCGTCTGCGCATACTCCCTCTCACTTCGGCCGGGTCACTCCGGCCGGTTCATGTCCGGAAGGTTGATGGCGATCGGCTGCCCCTCCGCCAGGAACAGGAGCACGAACCGGCGGATCGCCTCCTCCAGCGTCCACATCACCGCCGGCACGCCGGGGATCGGAATGATCCCTTCACGGAAGGCAACAAGCAATGGCCAGGCGCCCGCGATGAGCGGTTTCAGGATCGGCTCCTTCGACAGGCCGATCATGTCTCCGACCCGGTCGCCCAGCGTGTACCGGGAGAACGCGCTGATCAGGGGCCGGGTCAGCCCCAAGTCCAGTTCGGCCACGATGCCGAGGAGGACATCGGTCAGCTCCTCGCCCTCCTTGGTGTGCGCGAGAATCGGGTCGAGCACCTGCTTCGACTGGGCCTCGGCGGCTTCCCACGTCTTCGGGATGTACTCGTCCTGGACGCCGAGCATGGCGGCACTCACCTGCCACACATGCAGATACGCGTCCGCGTCGGCGGCATCGATCCGCACACCCCAGTCCTTCAGCTTGCGCATCACGAAGGTGGCGAGGCTGTGCCAGGTGACGAGGATGTCGGCCTGACTGATCGGAATCTTCTGCCCGCCGCTGACCTGCGTCCATGCCGGGGACTGGGGCAGGAGGTGCCGTACCGCCGCGTGCACCATCCGGGTCTTGACCGCGGTCACGACCATCGACCCCTCGGGCTTGTAGGCGTCCAGGTCCCCGATGTCGTAGCCGAGCCGGGCGGTCTTGGCGATGCGGTCCTTCATGTCCGCGCCGCCCTTGGAGTAGTACACGGCGCGCGATTCGCGGGGAATGGCGGTGCTCATGAGGCCGCTGCCGAGGCCGTACAGGGCGCCCACGTAAATACCCTTGGTCTTGCTGAACTTGGAGCCGCGGTTGAGCTTGGTCCGGTCGGCCCAGGAGGGCAGCTTGCGGGCGTCCTCCATGAACGCCCGCAGGTCCGCAGGGAGTCCGTCGGGCAGCGGCTGGTCGTTGCGCTTCCACTGGGCGAGAAGGCCATTGACCTTGGCCACCTCACCACGCTTCATGACTTCGGCGATCACCGGGTCGGCCTGCTTGTCCCACAGCCACTCGGGGTCGACACCCGCGCCGGAGCCGGCGACGGAGGCCTTCGGTGACCAGGTCCACAGGGACCGGGCGCTCGCCGGCGACGCGAGGCCGATGGCACCGAAGGCGCCTAAGGATCCGCCGCCGAGCAGCATGTTCCGCCTGCTGAGCCCGCCCGTACCGTCGTTTCCGTTCACCATGGTGCTCGTCTCCTCAACTGGCGCTCGGCCGGTTGGTGTCGGGGATCTCGATCGCTGTGCCCTTGCCCTTGGTGAGGAACAGGAGGACGTACTGGCGGATCGCCTCGTCGACCGTCCAGGCCAGGGGTGGCACCATCGGCAGCGGGATGAGCCCTTCGCGGAAGGCGACCAGCTTCGGCCAGACCGTCGCGATCGTCTTCTCCCAGAACGGCTCCTCGGGGATCCGGTCCATGTCGGCGACGCGGTCACCGACGAGGTAGCGGGCCAGCGCGTTGCACAGCGGCCGGTCGATCCCGCCGGGGCTGGTCTGCTCCGCGAGCTGCCCGAGCAGGATGTCGGTGAGCTCGACGCCTTCCTTCGTGGAGGTGAGGATGGGGTCGAGGACCTGCTTCGACTGGGCGTTCGCGGCGTCCCACGTCTTCGGGATGTACTCCTCGCGCACGCCCAGCATGTGCACACTGAGCTGCCACAGGTGCAGATACGCCTCGGAGTCGGCGGCGCTCACCGGCACCTTCCACTCGAGCAGCTTCTGCATGGTGTAGGTGGCGAGGCTGTGCCAGGTGACGAGGATGTCGGCCTGACTGATCGGAATCTTCTGCCCGCCGCTGACCTGCGCCCAGCCGGGCGACTTCGGGAGCAGATGCCGCACCGCCGCGTGCACCATGCGGGTCTTGACGGCCTGCACGATGCAGTCGCCGTCCGCGCGGTATGCGTTCAGGTCACCGATGGCGAAGCCCAGCATGCTCGTCTTGGCGACGCGGTCCTCCATGTCGGCGCCGCCCTTGGAGTAGTAGACGGCGCGCGCCTCGCGCGGGATGGCGGTGCTGAGCATCCCGCCACCGACCCCGTTGAGCAGATTGAGGTAGAGGCCCCGCCTCTTGTTGAACTCCGCCGCCGTCTCCAGCTTGTCCCGGTCCGCCCACGAGGGCAGTTGCCGCGCCTTGTCCATGAACTCCCGTACGTCTCCCGGCAGTCCGGACGGCGGCGCCTGGTCGTTGCGGGTCCAGGTGCGCAGCTGTTCGTTCACCTTCGGTACGTCGCCGCGGTCGATGACCGAGGCGATGAGCCGGTCCACCTCGTCGTCCCAGACCCACCCGGGGTCGACACCCGCGCCCGTACCCGCGAGTGAGTCACCCGGCGACCACGTCCACAGGGATCGGGCGCTGGCCGGCGAGGCCGCGCCCAGCACTCCCAGGGCGCCGAGTGCGCCGCCCGCAAACAGTACGTTCCGCCTGCTCAAGCCATCCATTGCTCCGAACTCCTCCTTGAGTTCCGGCACGCGCTCGTACATCAACAAGCCCTGCTCGTACGGCAGTTGCTTTGGTACGATGAAACACGTCGAGCATCTCTGTATCAGCTGCAGGACAGGGGAGCACAGACGCGGCATGAACACCAGAGGCCGCACACAATCAGGGAGGCACCTGTGGAACCGAACGTGCTCGAGCTGGCCTTCAGCGAATCCGCCGCCGAGGCCGACACCGCCGACGACACGGACGAGGTGACCGTTCGGCTGCTCGACGCCGCCTACGAGCAGTTCTGCCGCATGGGCATCAAGCGCTCCACGATGGCCGACGTGGCGCGGCTCGCGGGCGTCTCCCGGATCACCGTCTACCGCCGGTTCGACACGAAGGAGGCGCTGGTCGAGCACGTCGTACGGCGTGAGTTCCGGCGCTACTTCGAGCAGTTCGCGAGCGAGATCCAGGGCGCGGACACGGTCGCCGACCGGGTCGTCCTGGGCTTCGTGAGTTCGCTGCGCGCCATCCGCCACAACCGGCTCATCGGCGGCCTGATGGCGGTCGAGCCGGACTCCGTGGTGCCGTCGATGACCATCGACGGGGGCCGCACGCAGTACGTGGTGCAGCAGTTCGTCGCCGGGCGGCTGCGCGCGGAGCAGCGGGCTGGGCAGGTGGCCGCCGGGGTGGACGTGGATGTGGTGGCCGAAATGATGGTGCGGATCTGCACGTCGTTCCTGGTCGTGCCGAGCCATGTCATCGACCTGGACGACGACGAGCGGATGCGGGAGGTGGCCCGGCAGTTCCTGGTGCCGATGCTGGGGCCGCCGGCGTAGGGCCTTGCCTTCGGAACCTCGTTCCCGGATACGACGACGCGACTTATTGACATAGCGCCAATAACGGTCCACGGTGGGCACCGCTCACGCACAATCCGCCCCACCCCGCACGTTCCACGTCGTACGTTTCCGGGAGTCGCCGTGACGCCAACAGAGCCACTACGTCAGTCCGTTGACGGGTTGACGATCACCAAGCTATTGCGCCGCAACGCCCAGGAGTTCGGGGACCTGCCCGCGCTGACCACCGGCATCGGGCCGGACGCGGGCACCCTGACCTGGAGCCAACTGCGCGCGGAGACCGCCGCACTCACCCGTGGCCTCGGCCAACTCGGCCTGGGCCGCGGCGATCGGCTGCTCATCACCATGTCGAAGCGGGCGGAGCACTGGGTCACCGATCTGGCCGCCGCGCACATCGGCGCGCTGCCCTGCAGTACGTACGACACCCTGAGTACCGAGCAGATCGGTGTCATCGCCCGGCACAGCGCTGCCACCGTGCTGGTCCTGGAGGGCGAGGAGCAGGTGCGGCGCTGGGCGCCCGTCCTCGACGACCTGCCCGGACTGCGTGCCGTCGTCGTCCTCGACTGGTCGGCCGCGCCCGCCGACGACCCGCGGTTCGTCAGCTACGCGGCCGTCCGCAACGCCCTGCCGCCCGACGACGCGGCCTTCGAGTCACTCACCGACGCCGTGACCACGGACCAGCCGCTGGCCCTCGTCTACACGTCGGGCACCACGGGCGACCCCAAGGGCGTGGTGCTCTCGCACCGCAATGTGATCCACGAGTCCGTGATGCAGGAGCAGTTGGTGCCACTGCCGCCACATCCCCGCTCGGTCGCGTATCTGCCGCTGGCGCACATCGCGGAGCGGGTCCTCGGGATCTACATGCCGATCTGCAGCGCAGGACATGTCACCATCTGCCCCTCCCCCGACCAGTTGCTGCCCGCGCTGCAGAAGGTGCGCCCGCACGGGTTCTTCGGTGTGCCGCGGGTGTGGGAGAAGCTCACCACGGGCCTGCGCGCACAGCTCGCGGCGCTCCCCGAGCAGCAGGCGACGGCCCTGGCGCAGGCCCAGAGGACGGCACTCGAAGTCTTCCGGCTGCGCTCCGGCGGCGAGGATGTGCCGCCCGAACTGGCCGAGCAGCTACAGAAGTTGGACGAGATCGCACTACGGCCCCTGCGTGCCGCGATCGGCTTCGAGGACTGCCTGCGCGCGTTCAGCGGCGCCGCGCCGATCCCCACGGCCGTCCTCGAGTTCCTGGCCAGCGTGGGCCTGCCGGTGTACGAGGTGTGGGGCCTGAGCGAGACGACGGGCGCGGCCACGGTCAGCACACCCGACGTGTTCGCCCTCGGCTCGGTGGGCCGCCCGGGACCCGGCATCGAGGTCAGGGAGGCCAAGGACGGCGAGTTGTTCGTCCGCGGTCCGGTCGTCTTCTCCGGGTATCTCCAGTCGGACGGCGGCATCGCCTCCGGCACGGACGCCGAAGGCTGGCTGCCGACCGGCGACGTCGGCACCGTGGACTCCCGGGGCATCGTCACCGTCACGGACCGCAAGAAGGAACTCATCATCACCGCCGGCGGCAAGAACATCGCCCCGACGAGGATCGAATCGCTGCTGCGCGCCCACCCGTTGATCGGCCAGGCCGTCGCGATCGGCGACCGGCGTCGCTACATCACGGCACTGCTCGTCCTCGACGAGGAGGCGGCCCCTCAGTGGGCCCGCGCTAACGGCCTCACCACGACCGGGCTCGATGAACTCGCCGTGCACGCGCAGGTGTTGGCGGCGCTCGACCTCGCGGTCGACGAGGCCAACGCGGTGCTCTCGCGGGTGGAACAGGTCAAGCGGTACCGGGTCGTCGCCGGGCCGTGGACGACCGAGACCGGCGAGCTGACACCCAAACTGAGCCTGCGCCGCCGGGCCGTCGACGACCTGCACGCGGCGACGATCGAGTCAATGTACGAGTCGGACGAACCAGCGGAAAGGGCCTAGCCGCCCATGGGAGGCAAGACCCAGACCACCCGGCGGCGCCGGATGGAACCCGACGCGCGCCGCGCCGAGATCCTCGCGGTCGCCCGCCGCCGGTTCGGGTCCGCCGGCTACGCCTCGGTGTCGATCTCGGACATCGCGGCCGAGGCCGGCGTGGCCCGGGCCCTCGTCAACCACTACTTCGGTGACAAGCGGCAGCTGTACCTGGAGGTGGTGCGGCAGATGATGGTCATCCCGGCCTCCGTGTCACAGCGGTTGCCGCGGACCACGGCCGATGAGCGCCTGGCCGTCTGCGTCGACCGCTGGCTCGAAGTCGTCGAGCGGAACCGGGAGATGTGGCTCGCGGCCATCGGCATGGAGTCCCTCGGCGACCCGGAGGTCGACCGGATCATGCTGGAGGCCGACGAGATCGCCACCGACCGGATCCTCGAAGCCGCCATGATGACGGACGTCACCGAGGACGCGGGCCGGGAGAAGCTCCGGGCGATGATCCGCGCCCACAGTGCCATGCTCAAGTCGGCGTCCCACGAGTGGCTGGAGCGCGGCACGCTCACCCGCGACGACCTGCACGTGATGCTCACCCGCTCGGTTGTCCACCTGCTGCACACGGTCTTCCCCGCGGTACGCAACGGCTGACCACGCGCCACGTACGTACACACCTTTCTCATTCATGAGACGACTTAGGAGACACCCCATGCCCCGAGTCCTGTCCGACGAGCGCGGCGACCTGGTCAAGGCCATCGCGGACTTCTGCGCCCGCGAGTGCGGCACGAAGGAACAGCGCGACACGCTGACGTCCAACGGCGCGGAACACCACAACCAGCGGCTCTACGAGAAGATGGCGAAGCTCGGCTGGCTCGGCATCGCCGTCCCCGAGGAGTACGGCGGCGCGGGCCGCGGCATGGTCGACCTCTCCCTCTTCCTCCAGGAGACGTCCTACGGCCGCGCCCCCATCAGCGGTTTCGGCACGACGATCATCACCGCGGCCGCGTACGAGAAGTTCGGCACCGAGGAGCAGAAGCGGACCATCCTCGAAGGCGTGGTGAACGGCCGGGTCGAGTCCGTCTCGATGTCAGAGCCGGGGGCCGGTTCCGACGTGGGCGCGCTGACCTGCCGCGCGGAACGCACCGCGGGCGGCTATCTGGTCAACGGCCAGAAGACGTGGTGCTCCAACGCCCACTTCGCCGACCACATCCTCCTCATCGCCCGTACGGAACCGGGCTCGGCGAAGCACGAGGGCCTGACCCAGTTCATGGTGCCGACGGATGCCGAGGGCCTGACCATCCGCGGCATCGACACGATGGGCGGCAAGGAGGTCAACGACCTCTACTTCACGGACTGTTTCGTCCCGGACTCGGCGGTGGTCGGCACACCCGGGAAGGCCTGGACGCAGTTGATGGCGGGCCTGAACCTGGAGCGGATGATCCTCGCCGCGATGATGCAGGGCGTGGCGCGCCGGGCCTTCGACGACACCCTGGCGTACGTCCGGCAGCGCGAGCAGTTCGGCCGGCCCATCGGCTCCTTCCAGGCGCTCAAGCACCGCATCGCGGACATGGCCACGGAGTTGGAGTGCGCGCAGCTCCTCCTGGACGACGTCGCCGCGACGATCGACGCGGAACCGGGCAAGGTGTTCGCCCGCGAGGCCTCGATGGCGAAGCTCAAGTGCACGGAACTGGCGAAGCACATCACCCTGGAGGGCATGCAGATGATGGGTGGCTACGGCTATGCCACCGAATACGGCATGGAGGCCCTGCTGCGCGCGACGGTCGTGTCGACGGTGTACGGCGGGACGAGCGAGATCCAGCGGGACATCATCGGCAAGACATACGGGCTGTAGGACTCTCGGGCGGGTCCGTGCGGTGTGCCTCCGGCGGGGCCGTCGATGAGTTTCCGGCGGCTGTCCGGTCTACCCGTCGACGAAGGGAGCACACCATGAGCAGGATCATTGTCTGTACGTTCCTGACGCTCGACGGCGTGATGCAGGCGCCGGGCGGGTCGGACGAGGACATCGAGGACGGGTTCGAGCACGGCGGCTGGCAGAAGCCGACGGACGACGAGGAGGTCGGCGCGGCCATCGCCGGCTGGTACGAGCGCTCCGAGGGGATGCTGCTGGGCCGTAAGACGTACGAGCTCTTCGCTTCGTACTGGCCGTCCGCCGATCCCGGCAACCCGTTCACCGCCAAGATGAACAGCATGCGCAAGTACGTGGCGTCGCGGACCCTGAAGTCCGTCGAGTGGCAGAACTCCACGCTCCTGGAGGGTGACGTCGTCGACGCGGTGCGCAAGCTGCAGTCGTCCGGCGGCGGTGACATCAACGTCGTCGGCAGCGGAGACCTCGCCCAGACCTTGATGCTCAACAGCCTCGTCGACGAATTCCGGCTGACCATCCACCCGGTGATCATCGGCACCGGCAAGCGGCTGTTCGCCGGCGGGGCGATCCCCACTGCGCTCGAGCCGGTCAGTGTCACGGCGACGAAGGGCGGCACCGTCGTCGGCGTCTACCGGCCGAACGGTGAGCCCACCTACGACAGCTACTGAGCGGTCCGACGCGGTCCGGGCTCAGGCCCGACGACGGCGCTCCACGCGGGCGCGCGCCGCGTCGTGCGCGGTGCGCAGCAGGCGCAGGACCGTGTCGTACGTCCGCTCGGCCGGATTGACGACGCAGATCCAGCCCTGGGCGCCGTACACGGGATGCGGCAGCACGGTGTCGACGGCCGCGTGGTCCACCGGGGGCTCTCCGGTGAGCTGTTGGAACGTGGCCCGGTCGAGCTGAATGTTCACCCGCAGGCGGCCGGGCGCGTCGAGGTCCGACAGCACGTCGCCCGGATAGTTCTTGGTGACGATCGTCCCGTACGGCTGCACGGCCTGCGGGACCTCGCCGTCCGGCGCGTAGTAGAAGAACGCGTCGCCCCACGCGATCTCGGGGAAAGCACCGCCGGGCTCCGGAGCGAGGACCAGCGCGCCCTCGAAGCCGCGCACGGTCGTGATGATCTGTTCCATACTCGGGTTGCTGCTCATGGTTCAAGCATGGGCTTGAAGTGCTTATGTGGGGTTCAGAGGCGTTGAGAGGGGTTGAGAAGGGATCGATGGCCGATGGGGACGTGCTGAGGACCGTCGATGTCGCCAGGGAGTCGGGGTACTCCGTGCAACAGGTCCGCGACCTGGAGCGGCTCGGGGTCGTCCCGGCTGCCGTGCGGGCGGGCAATGGCTACCGGGCCTACGCAGCCGTTCATGTGCGGGCGCTGCGCGCCTACCGGGGGCTCGCCGGAGCCATCGGGCCCGTCGCCGCCCGGCAGCTGATGGCGGGGCTGTGGGCGCGGACGGTCACGGAGGCGGCCGCCGCGATCAACGACGTACACGTCGGCCTCGCGCGCGAACGCGATGAAGTGCTGCGCGCCCAGCAGGCGTTGTGGGCCATCGAGGACGAGTCCGCACACCACGGCGCGGCCGGGGGCGATGACACCATGACCATCACCGAACTCGCCGCGGCGCTCGGCGTCCGCACCTCGACGCTGCGCTTCTGGGAGCGAGAGGGCCTCGTATCGCCCGAGCGTGTGACGTCACTGCGGGCGCGCCGCTACGACGCCTCGGCGATCGGCGCGGCCAGGATCGTCGCGGCGCTGCGCGGCAGCGGATACGGCATCCCGGCGGTCCGGGACATCGTCGACTCGCTGCACTCACTGGAGGTGGGCGGCGGTCCTGAGCGGGTCCGGCGGATCCTCGTGGAGCGCCTCGACCGGATCGCCGCGCGTTCCGTGGAACTCCTGCGCGTGGGCGGGGACCTCGCCGCGGTCCTGGACTCCCTCACTCCCGCTCGGGCTTGACCGCGACGAGCCGTTCGATCACGCCGAAGCTGTAGCGCTCGCGCTCGACGACGCCGAATCCCGCCTCCCGTACGAGGTGCAGCGGGCGGCGCAGTTGATGGTCGTCGGCGAGTTTCAGCATCAGGGGTTCGATGGCGCGCTGGAGCGTGCGGACGGCGAACCGGTGGCTGATGACGTGGTCGATCAGGAGGAGCGTGCCGCCCGGTGCGAGGACGCGGCGCATCTCGGCGACGGCCGCGCGGTCGTCGGGGATGCAGCACAGGGCCAGCGCGCAGACGACCGTGTCGAACGAGCCGTCGGGGAAGGGGAGCCGTGTCGCGGACGCCTCGCCGAGTGTGGCGTCGACGCCGAGGTCGGCGGCCCGTACCCGGGCGCGGGCCAGCATGTCCGGGGAGAGGTCGACCCCGGTCAGGTCGGTGCCCTTGGGGTAGTGCGGCAGGTTCAGGCCGGTGCCGACGGCGACCTCGAGGACCCGGCCGCGGGCTCCCGCGCACAGCCGGGCGCGGCCACCGCGGAGCATGTGGCGGTCGAAGCGGCGCATCCAGCCGTCGTAGTGGGGCGCGTCGCGGGCCCAGATCTTCCGGGTACGCAGGTCCTGATCGTGAGCGGTCACGGCGGCCTCCCCTTCGGCGCGGGCATCCGGTCCCAGCATGCGACCCGTCCGCACCGAAGGCGAGCACCCCCGCACGGGGGCTTACGCGAGCCGCGCGCCCTTGCGCTCCGGGATGACGAACATGGCGAGGATGTCGGCGACGTAGATCGCGGACAGCAGGCCGATGGCGACGGCGAAGCCCCACCGGTCCGCGCACAGCGCCACGACGACGGGCGCGAAGCCGCCCACCGCGCGGCCGATGTTGAACAGGGTGTTCTGCGCGGTGGCCCGCACCTGCGTCGGGTACAACTCGGCCATCAGCGCGCCGTAGCCACCGGTCATGCCGTTGGCGAAGAGGCCCATCACGGCGCCGCCGACGAGCAGCGCCCAGGGCGAGACGAGCTGGCTGTACGCGAGGACGGAGACGGCCGCGCCGACCTGGAAGAGCCAGAACGTCCTGCGGCGGCCGAGGCGGTCGGCGAGTTCGCCGAAGAGGAGGATGCCGAGCGCCATGCCGACGACGGTGACGGCGGTCCAGCCGGAGGACTTGGTGAGGCTGTAGCCGAACCGCTCGCTCAGGTACGTCGGCAGCCACGTCATGATGCCGTAGTAGCCGAAGTTCTGGACCGAGGTCAGGACCAGGACGCCGCAGCTGGCGCGGGCCGTGGGGCCGTCCTTCACCAGCAGCTTCAGTGAGGCGAGCGCCGACAGCCGGGGCCCCTCGTCGCGGGTGCGCGTGAAGTGCTCGGGCTCGTGCAGCCGGGAGCGGAGCGCGATGGCGACCACCGCGGGCACCGCGCCGATCACGAAGAGCCCCTGCCAGCCCCAGGCGGCGAGCACGGGCGCCGAGACGAGCGCGGCGGCCAGCACACCCGCCTGGAAACCGAGCGCGACCAGCGACGTGGCGCGCGCCCGATTCTTGCTCGGCCACGCCTCGGCGGCGAGTGTCATGCCGATGCCGAACTCGCCACCGATGCCGACGCCGGCCAGGAACCGGAACGCGGACAGCTCCCCGTACGAGGTCGCCAGCGCCGAGAGGCCGGTGAAGACGGCGAAGAAGATCACCGAGTAGGTGAGGACCTTCACCCGCCCGATCCGGTCGGCGAGCACCCCGAACCCGAGCCCGCCGACGACGGCGCCGATGAGCGTGATGGTCGCGAGCGAGCCGCCCTGCGCCTTGTCGAGGCCCAGGTCGGCGGAGATGGCGGAGAGGGCGAAGCTCAGGATCAGCAGGTCGAAGCCGTCCATCGCGTAGCCGAGGGAGGAGGCGAACACCGCCTTCTTCGCGTAGCGGCTGGGCTTGTCGCCGTCGCTGTCCGCCGGTCCTGCGGCCGCTGCCGGCGCATCCACTTGTGTCATCAGGCTTGGTTCCGTCGTTTCCGTCGCACGTGGGGTCAGGGGCGCCGACGCGGGCGTCCTGCCCCACCTGCTCATGCGTACGTCCGGACACGGCGCGACCGGGGGAAACGGGCGCGGCATCCGGAGAACGGAAGAGGAGTGGTGACGGCAACGGTCTCGGCCGAAGCCTCGGAACCGTGCACGCACCGGCAGGATGAAAGTCTTTCACACGCGGACCTGTGCCCTCGACGCGGCCTCCCGCGAACCCCGCCCACCGGTCGCGGGTCGCGGGTCGGGGCACGGGTCACTCACAGTTCCGCGGCGAGCACCGCCTGTGCCGCCTTGCGCGCGTACAACGCGGCGTCCGTGTCTCCGGAGAACGTCGCGAGGGCCATCGCACCGTCGAACAGGACGGCCAACTGGGCTCCCACCGCGGTCGAGTTGGGCACGCCCGCACCCTCCGCCAGTTCGGTCAGGAGCGTACGCAGGGCGAGCTTGTGGGTCTGCACGGCGGTGACGACGATCGGCGCGGCGGCCCCGACCTCCCCGAACGCGCCCGCGAACACGCAGCCGTGGAACCCCGGCTGGTGGAACCAGTCGTGCAGGAAGTCGAAGGGGCCGAGTATCTTCGCGACGGGATCCTCGATCGAGCCGACGCGCTGCCCGATCTCCGAGCGCGCCACCTGGTCACGCCGGTCGAGGCAGGCCGCGAGGAGCAGGTCCTTGGACGGGAACATCCGGTAGAGCCGCTTCAGCGGCACCCCCGCCTCGTCGCGGATCCGGTGCATCGTCACCGTGTGCACACCGTGGGTGTAGAACAGCTCGTCCGCCACCTCGACCACGCGAACCCGTAGGTCGTCCGGTATCAACGGGACGCCTCCTCCAAACGACTCGCTTCCAACTCACGATCCCCGCGCGCCCCTTGAGCGCCCGACGCGCCTCGCGCGCCGCCTTGAGAACCGTCGTTCTCGCCACTATGGTCCCAGCATAGAACACATCAGGACGGCGCAGGTTCCGGTTCGACCGACCACCCCGGGGCCGGTGTCCGCACCACCCAACGCCGTGGCGGATTCGGGGGAAGCCGTGCTGCGTATCCACTTCAGCGCCGGGGATCTGGCCCGCACCAGGATCGCCGAGGAACCGGACCCGCTCTGGGAGATCGTGCTGAGCCTGCATCAACTCCGGGAGATGCGGCGGGAGTCGGTGCTCAACGCGTGGCGGAGGCGGCAGTGCCCGCGTGACATGAGCGCGTTGCGGATGCTGTCGCCGCTGATGCCGCCCCGCGGCTACTTCCCGGACTTCCTCACGCCCGCCGCGGGCCTCGCCGGACTCGAGTGCGGAATCGACGCGGTCCTGGCCACTCCCCGCCATCGGCTACGCGCGGAGATGACACTGCTGGCGGCCCAGAACAGCACGCTGCCCGCGTGGACCCGGCCGCTGGCCTCGGGCGACCTGGACTCGGTGCACCGGCTCGGCCGGGCCCTGCGCACCTACCACGCCTCCGTGCTCGCCCCGGCCTGGCAGCAGATCGCGGCCCGGGTCGAGGGCGACCGGCGGCACCGGACCGGGGCGCAGGGTCGGCTCGGCACCGAGGGGATGCTGCGCACCTTCGCGCCCGTACTGCGCTGGCAGTCACCCGTACTGGTCGCCGACTATCCCGTCGAGCGGGACATGTACCTCGAGGGGCGCGGGCTGCTCCTCGTGCCCTCGTACTTCTGCCGCCGCACGCCGGTCGCGCTGCTGGACGAGGCGCTGTGGCCGGTCCTGGTGTACCCGGCCCGGCCGCTGAGCCCGGTGGTGGCCGACGGGCCGGGCCCGAGGCTCGCCCCGCTGCTCGGGCACACGCGCGCGGCGGTGCTACAGGCCCTCCAAGAGCCTTGTACGACAACGGAGTTGGCGCGCCTGGCCGGGGTGTCGCTGTCGTCCGCGAGCGAGCACGCGGCGGTGCTCCGGCGCGCCGGACTCATCGCGAGCACCCGGGAGCGCCACCGGATGCATCACAGCCTGACCCAGCTCGGCAGCCATCTGCTCAGCGGGGCCCTGGCCGGCTGAGCCCGCGAGCGGGCTCTTTCGGGCACGGCCGAATCAGGGCGCGCCCGCCCACCTCCTCCGTACACCCTGAGGTCCACAGGGCAACGGGAGGTTGGAGATGCGCGGAGGGCGAAGGGCCGGGGGTTCGCTGGTGGCGATGTGCGCGGCGCTCGCCGTGGCCGTCACGGGTTGCGGATCGGGCGGCGACGACGGCCGGCCGGAGCGCACCGAAATCGACAGGCCGGGCAAGGTCACCGAGCTCAGCGACGCGCAGCAGGCCGAGGTCACGTACGCCCAGGAACTGCTCACCAAGCGCTGCATGGCGGGCCGGGGCTTCGGGTACGGAGTGGCCGAGCCGCCGAGCGGCGACGAACTCCGCTCCCCCGGCTACGTACTCGACGATCCGCGCTGGGCACGCGAGTACGGATACGGCGGGCAGCTCGAGCGCGAGCAGGAGCGAGCACGCAAGGCCGACCCCGACGTCGCGCACTACCGGACGCTCTCGCGGGACGGTCAACTCCGTCGGAACAACGCGCTGTTCGGCGGCCCGGAGTCCGGGACGGTCGAGGCCCGCACGCCCGGCGGCGGCACCGTGAGCATGGCCACCGGCGGTTGCCGTGCCGAGGCGCTGCGCGCACTGTACGGGGACCTGAAGACCTGGTTCACGGCGGACAAGACGGTGTCCGGACTCGGCGCCCTGTACGAACCCCGGATCAAGCGGAACAAGAGCTTCGCGGCCGCCGTCGACTCCTGGTCCACGTGCATGGAGCGCAAGGGGCACCGCTACGCGAACCCCACCTCGCTGCACGAACGCATCCCCACGCTGACCCACGGGAAGAGCGACCGCCGGGCACAGGCGGTCGAGGTCCGGCTCGCCACCGCCGAGGCGGCGTGCGCGCGCAGCAGCCGTCTCGGGCCCATCGCGCGGGCCCTTGAGCGCACGTACCGCGCCGAGTACGCGGCGGGCCGCTACCGCGAGCCGTTCGAGACACGTGTGCGGCTGCGACACAAAGCGCTGGCGAAGGCCGAGCGCGTGCTCGCCGGCGCAGCCACCTGACCCTGCCCGCGGTCACGCCCCGTCGGGGGGCCCGATCTGCCCGCGCAGCGCCGCCACCACGAACCCCGCCATGTTGGCGAGGATCAGCGCCGCGGCGATGCCCCAGATGATCGGAAGCGACCGTGCGGGCCAGTCGTTGGCCGATTGCAGCCACAGCGTCAGGATGGCGGTGACACCGAGTGGGATGCCGTGCACGCGCACCATCCTCCCCGCCGCGTCGTGGCGCCGGTTGCCGCGGGCGAACGCGGACCACAGGGAGCCGACCAGGGCCGCCGCACCGAACGAGAGGCATGCGAGCGCTCCGGCGAGGCGGTCCGTGGGCCGGTCCAGTGGGTCGTCGGATGTCGCCTGGCGCTCGCCCTCCGCATCGCGCAGGTCGACGACGTCGCCGCGCCAGATCAGCCCGACCACCTTGTCGTGTTCTTCGAGGCCCGACACCACCGGGTTGGCGTTCCGGAAGGTCACATGCCACGTCTTGCCGGAGGGCAACAGCAGGGTGGTCTCCGGCGGCTTGTGCCTCGAACCGCGGTTCAGATCCACGTCGCGCACGGTGAACTTCTGCTTCCACCGACAGTTGGAGACCTCGACCGGGGGCGAGGCGCACACCGGCGCCGCCCGGAACTCCCGCTCCCGTTGCTGCGCCGCACGGAACTCGGGGATCATCGCCGCCCCGATGGCGAGCATCAGCACCGCGACCAGCAACCACATGAGCGTCCGCGCGCCTCTGTCCTCCGTGCCTGCCATCCCGCCACCCACCCTTTCGCCACGCCGACCCGCACGGCGATCCGCGCGACATCCCACTCCCTCGGCGCGGATATGTGAACACATGGCGATTCGGGCGGGCCTCGCCGGGTTCAGGTGGGCCGCGTCGACCAGGGTGCGGCTGTCGGTCAGCCGACCGTGACGACCACGGAGTGCCATCCGGACGCCCCGTCGGGGACGGTCGGGGTGCGCTTCACCGTCTGCGTCTCGCCGGTGCGGTCGGTGGCCCGGACCGTGAGGGTGTGGCCGCCCTTGGTGGCATCCCATTCGTGGGACCACTGCCGCCAGGTGTCGCGGGTGTCCTCGGCGGCGAGGCGGGCCTCCTGCCAGGGGCCGTCGTCGACGCGGACCTCGACCTTGTCGATGCCGCGGTGCTGCGCCCAGGCGACGCCGGCGACCATGACGGTGCCGGCCTTGGGGCGGGCGAAGGGCTTGGGTGTGTCGATGCGGGACTGGGTCTTGATGGGGGCGCGCCGGGCCCACTTCCGCTTGACCCAGTACGGGTCGTAGGCGTCGAACGTGGTCAGTTCGATGTCCTGGATCCATTTGCAGGCGGACACGTAGCCGTACAGGCCGGGGACGAGCATGCGGACGGGGAAGCCGTGCTCGAAGGGCAGCGGTTCGCCGTTCATGCCGACGGCGAGCATCGCGTCCCGTCCGTCCATCACGTCCTCGACCGGGCTGCCGATGGTCATGCCGTCCACGGAGCGCGCCACCAACTGGTCGGCCGGGCCGCCCTTCGACGGAGGCTCGACCCCGCACCGCTTCAGCAGGTCGGCGAGGCGGACACCGATCCAGCGGGCGTTCCCGACGTAGGGGCCGCCGACTTCGTTGGAGACACAGGTCATGGTGATGGTGCGCTCGATGAGCGGCATCTTCAGCAAGTCCGAGTAGGAGAGGGTCAGTTCGCGGTCGACGCCCTTGCCGTGGATGCGGAGCTTCCAGGTGGTGGCGTCGACCTTGGGGACGACCAGGGCGGTGTCGACGCGGTAGAAGTCCGCGTTCGGTGTCACGTACGGGCTGATGCCGCCGATGCGCAGTGCGGCGCCGCGCGGGGTGGGCGCGGCCTTCGACGAGGGTGCGGGCAGCAGCACCTCGTTGCGTGAGGCGACGGCGTTCTGCCCCTGCGAGCCGTTCAGTGTCCGGCCCAAAATGCCGGCGCCGGTCGAGGCGGCCGCTGCCGCCGTGGCGGCGATGATGAACCCGCGCCGGTCCCAGCCGGATTCCTCCTCGCCGCCGGACCCGGCGGGGGCCGCGGTGGGTTCGCCGAGGCGTCCGATCAGCCAGTACAGCAGGACGCCGCCGGCGAGCACGCCGGCCAGTGAGGGCAGCGCGTCGCTCATGCTCGTCGAGTCGGGCCGACTGGTGGCGGCCAGCGCGCCGACGACGCCGAAGGCCAACACCCCGAGCGAACCGACCAGGCGCCACCGGGTGGCCACCATGCCGAGCACCAGCGAGAGGACGGTCAGCACGGCGAGGATCCCGAGCTGCAGCACCAGCTTGTCGTTCGTGCCGAACTGCCGGATCGCCCAGTCCTTCACGGCCGGCGGAGTGCGGTCGACGGCCGCCCCGCCGACCGCGATCACCGGGCCCGACTCCGGCCGGACCGCGGCGGAGACCAGCTCCGCGATCGCGATGGCCGCGAAGCCGGCGAGCAGACCGCTCAGCGCGCCGAGGGACAGCCGCGTGATGCCGCGGGGCCGTTGCCGTGTCATGTCGTCGTCCATGTCCAGGAATCCGTCCCCGTTCCTGGCGCGGATTGGTCATGGGTGCCATCGGCCTACGATCTTTCACTCTTTCGAGGAATCCACCAATCCGCCCGCGATCCCGCCACGGATTACCGGTCACGAGGGCAGAGAGCCCTCGCGGATCCGACCATTGAGGGATATTCCATGCGCACTCCAGTCCGTCGTATCGCCGTCACTGTCGCCGCTGCCGCCATGCTCCCGTTGGCCCTGACCGCCTGCTCCGACAGCGACTCCAAGGACAAGGCGTCCGACAGTTCCTCCGCCGCCGCGTCGAAGGGCAGCGAGAAGGCCAGCCCCTCCGACGACACCGGGACGATGAGCGAGCCGTTCGGTGCCGGCTGTTCTTCGGTGCCCAAGAACGGCGCGGGTTCCTTCAACGGCATGGCGAAGGACCCGGTCGCCACCGCCGCGTCGAACAACCCCGCCCTGTCGACCCTGGTGACCGCCGTGAAGAAGGCCGGCCTGGTCGACACCCTCAACAACGCCAAGAACATCACCGTCTTCGCGCCCACCAACGACGCCTTCGCCAAGATCCCGAAGGCCGACCTGAACAAGGTCCTGGCCGACAAGGAGCAGCTCACCAAGATCCTCACCTACCACGTGGTGGGCCAGAAGCTCGCGCCGAAGGACCTGGAGAAGGGCTCCTTCGAGACGCTGGAGAAGTCGAAGCTGATGACCTCGGGCTCGGGCGAGAAGTACAAGGTCAACGACGCTGCGAACGTGGTCTGCGGCAACGTCAAGACGGCCAATGCCAACGTGTACATCATCGACAACGTCCTGATGCCCAAGAGCTGACCCGGGGCCGCCCCGCCCTGACTTCACCCCTCCCCCAATCCGCTGAGTGATCGGCTCCGGATTACCCGTGAGAGAGCGTTCGCACGCGGGTGAGAGGAGAGGCGATGTCAACGGCGCCAGGGGGCGGCTCAGGGGTGGTGGAGCGGCGGCGCACTGCCGTGATCGGCAGTGGCGTCGCCGGGCTCACCGCCGCGCATGTACTCGCCCGCGCACACCACGTCACGCTGTACGAGGCCGATGACCGGCTCGGCGGACACGCCCACACCCACGACCTGACCGCGCCCGACGGGTCTGGGCACCGCGTCGACTCCGGTTTCATCGTGCACAACCGGCACACCTATCCGAACCTCCTGCGGCTGTTCTCCGAACTCGGCGTCGCCACGCAGGAGTCGGAGATGAGCATGTCGGTGCGGTGCGAGGGATGCGGCCTGGAGTACGCCGGTGCACGCGGACCCGGCGGGCTGTTCGCGCGGCCCCGCAACGCGCTGCGCGCGGACTATCTGCGCCTGCTGGCGCAGGTGCCCGCGTTCTACCGGGCCGCGCGGCGCCTGCTGGAACAGGGGCCCGACCAGGTCCTCACCCTCGGTGAGTTCCTGGACCGCGAGGGTTTCTCCGGCTACTTCCGTACACACTTCGTGACACCGCTGGTGTCGGCCGTGTGGTCCTGCGACGCCGCGACGGCGCAGCGCTACCCTGCCGTGTACCTGTTCCGGTTCCTGAAACACCACGGGATGCTGTCGGTGAGCGGTTCGCCGACCTGGCGCACCGTGACCGGCGGCTCCCGAAGCTACGTGGACCGGGTGGCCCGCGGCATCGACACGGTGCGTCTCGCGTCTCCGGTCCGTGCCGTGCGGCGGCATCCGGACGGTGTCGGCCTCACCACCGCCGACGGCGCCACCCAGGCGTACGACGCGGTGGTCGTCGCCACCCACCCGGAGCAGGCCCTGAACCTGCTGGTCGACGCCACCCCTCTGGAGAAGGAGACACTGGGCGCGTTCCGGTACTCCCGGAACACCACGCTCCTGCACACCGACACCGGCCTGCTGCCGCGCGCCCGGCGTGCCCGGGCCTCCTGGAACTATCTGATGCCGTCCTGCGCTGCGGGCGCCGACCGGGTCCGGGTCAGCTACGACATGAACCGGCTCCAGCGCCTGGACGCACCCGAGACGTACGTGGTCACACTCGGCGGCGAGGACCGCGTCGACCCGGCACTGGTCCGGGCCCGCATGGTCTACGAACACCCGGTCTACACACCGGAGTCGGTGGCCGCGCAACGACGGCTGCCCGAACTGAGCACCCCCGTCACCGCGTTCGCCGGGGCCTACCACGGCTGGGGATTCCACGAGGACGGCTGCGCCTCCGGTGTCGCGGCCGCCGCGGCCCTGGGGGTGTCATGGTGAGCGGCGTCCCGGCCCTGTACGACGTCGCGATCGCCCACGTGCGCACGGCGCCGCGACGCTACGCGCTGCGCCACCGCACGTACATGTGGCTCATCGACCCCGACCACCCGCCGGAACTGCCTCTTCCGCTACGGCCGTTGGCGCGCTTCGATGCCCGTGACCACTTCAGCGGCGGCCTGCAGCCGTCCCTGCGCTCCGGGCTCGACGCCTTCCTCGCCGAGCAGGGCGTTGACCTCGACGGCGGCCCGGTCGCGATGCTGACCCACGCGCGCGTCTTCGGGTATGTGTTCAACCCGCTGACCCTCTACTGGTGCCACGGCCCGGACGGCGCCCTGCGCTGTGTCGTCGCCGAGGTCCACAACACCTACGGCGGACGCCACAGCTATCTGCTGCGACCCGACGCCTCGGGGCGTGCAGTGACCGACAAGGAGTTCTACGTCTCGCCGTTCTTCCCGGTCGACGGCCGCTACCGCATGCGGCTGCCGGCTCCCGGGGAGCGGGTCGACCTCACCGTGCACCTGGAGCGCGACGGCGGCAGGCCCTTCACCGCAACCGTGCGCGGGTCCCGGCGAGAAGTACGTACGCGGACGCTGCTGGGCCTCACGCTGCGCAGGCCGTGGTCCACGCTCGCCGTGTCCGTAGCCATCCGCCTGCACGGCATCCGTCTCTACCTGCGCGGGCTGCCCGTCCAGCCCCGCCCCGACCGACCCGAGCACCCGACCCCGGAGAACACCCCATGAGAACCGGCGACGCCCACCCCGCCACGGCCACCCCGGCCGCGACGACGCACACCCCCGTGGATCCGGCCCGCTGGCCCGACGTGGCCGCGCCGCCCGCCACCTCGCCGCCCCGGACCGCCGTCGCCGCGGCCGTCGTCCGCCGCGCCCTGCGTGAACTCCCGCTGCGCGTGCGGTTCGCGGACGGCACCGAGCTCGGCAAGGGCGGCCCTGTCGTGCACATCCACCGGCCCGACGCGTTCCACGGCCGCATCGGCAAGCACGGCCTCATCGGTTTCGGTGAGTCGTACATGGCCGGCGAGTGGGACGCCCCCGACCTGGTGGCCGCCCTCACCGTCCTCGCCGCGCACGCCTCCGACCTGGTGCCCGCACCGCTTCAACGGCTGCGCGGCCTGTGGGCGCCCCGGCAGCCGTCCGCCCGGCGCAACACCCCGGGTGGCTCCCGCGCGAACATCAGCCATCACTACGACCTGTCCAACGACCTGTTCGCGCTCTTCCTCGACGAGACACTCAGCTACTCCTCGGCCGTCTTCCGTGGCCTCCCCGCCACCTGGGGGCTGCTCGCGGACGCACAGCGTCGCAAGATCGACCGGCTCCTGGATCTCGCCGAAGTCGGCGCGGGCAGCCGGGTGTTGGAGATCGGCACCGGGTGGGGCGAGCTCGCCCTGCGCGCCGCCGCCCGCGGGGCGCATGTCACCTCGGTGACGCTCTCGCGTGAGCAGCGAGACCTCGCCCGCGAACGCGTCGCGGCGGCCGGGCTCTCGGAGCGTGTCTCCGTCGAACTGTGCGACTACCGCGAAGCACGCGGGACGTACGACGCCGTCGTCAGCGTCGAGATGATCGAGGCCGTCGGCGCCGAGTTCTGGCCCGTCTACTTCCGCACCCTCGACGCACGCCTCGCGCCGGGCGGCCGGGCCGCGCTGCAGGCCATCACCATGCCGCACGACCGGATGCTGGCCAGCCGGTCCACGTACACCTGGGTCCAGAAGTACATCTTCCCGGGCGGCCTGCTGCCGTCCGTCGAAGCGGTCGACGAGACGATGCGCGAGCACACCGACCTCGCGGTGGCCCGCCGCGACGGCTACGGCGCCCACTACGCCGAGACGCTGCGCCTGTGGCGCGAGCGCTTCACCGCGCGCGCCGACGACGTCGACGCCCTCGGCTTCGACGAGACGTTCCGCCGCATGTGGACGTTCTATCTCGCCTACTCCGAGGCCGGGTTCCGCTCCGGGTACCTCGACGTACAGCAGTACCTGCTCACCAAGGAGGAGATCACCCGATGACCGGTGCCGCCCACCGCCTCGCCGCACTCGCCGAGACCGCGCTCGGCGGGCCGCTGCCCGTCCGCCTGCGCACCTGGGACGGCGCCGAGGCGGGCCCGGCCGACGGCCCCGTGGTCGTCGTGCGCTCGCGCCGCGCCCTGCGCCGACTGCTGTGGCAGCCCGGCGAGTTGGGGCTCGCGCAGGCGTATGTGACCGGCGAGATCGACGTGGAAGGCGATCTGGCGGCCGGGCTGCGCGCCATGTGGTCCGCGGCCCGCGAACGGAGCCTGCACGCGCCCCGGCTCTCCCTCACCGGCCGCGCCCGCGCGGCGGGCGCGGCCGCCCGGCTCGGAGCGGTGGGCCCTCCCCCGGCGCCGCCCGCGTCGCAGGCACGGCTGCGCGGCGCCCTGCACACCAAGTCCCGCGACCGGGCCGCGATCAGCCACCACTACGACCTGTCGAACGCCTTCTACCGGCTGCTCCTCGACGAGACGATGGCGTACTCGTGCGGCTACTGGGCGGGCGAAGGACCCGAGTTCACCGCGGCCGACGCACAGCGGGCGAAGCTGGAGCTGATCTGCCGCAAGCTCGGCCTGGCACCCGGGGCCCGGCTCCTCGACATCGGCTGCGGCTGGGGTTCCCTGACGCTGTACGCGGCCGAGCGGTACCAGGTACAGGTCACCGCGGTGACACTGGCGCGCGAGCAGGCGGCGTACGTGGATGAGCAGGTGCGCGAGCGGGGTCTCACGGACCGCGTGCACGTGGTGTGCCAGGACTACCGGGACATCACCGGCGGCGACTACGACGCGGTGGCCACGGTCGAGATGGGCGAGCACGTCGGGGACGCCGAGTACCCGGCGTTCGCGTCCGCGCTGCACCGTCTGGTGCGGCCCGCGGGCCGGGTACTGGTCCAGCAGATGTCGCGCGGGGCGACGGCTCCGGGCGGCGGCGCGTTCATCGAGGGGTACATCGCGCCCGACATGCACATGCGTCCGCCGGGCGAGACGGTCGGCCTGCTGGAGACGGCCGGTCTGGAGGTGCGGTCGGTGGAGTCGCTGCGCGAGCACTATGTGCGCACGGTCGACGCGTGGCATCGCACGCTGGAGGAACGCTGGTCCGAGTTCGTGGCGCTCGTCGGTACGGAGACGGCCCGCGTGTGGCGCCTGTACCTGGTGGGCGGCGCCCTCGCCTTCGAGCAGCGGCGCATGGGCGTCGACCAGATCCTCTCGGTCCGCCCGACGGCCGCGGGGCACAGTGGTGCGCCGGCGACGCCGCGGGACTGGTACCTCGGTCTGGACCGGCCGTGAACGGCTTCGCGTGGGGTGCGTTCGGGGCGGGTCTCGGATGGGCGGCCGTGGCGGCGCTCGGCGTCATGCTGGTCACCTTCGCCGTGGCCGTGCGCAAGGGCGTGCACCGGGTCGTCGACGCGGCGTGGGGTGTTGGGTTCGCCGCGGTCGCCGTGGTGGGTTTCCTGGCGTCGGCGGGTGTCGGTGATCCGGGCCGGCGGGTGTTGGTGACCGTACTGACGGCGGTGTGGGGTCTGCGACTCGCCGTGCACATCGCCCGGCGTGGACGCGGGCACGGGGAGGACCCCCGCTACGAGCGGATGCTGTCCAAGGCCCCCGGAAACCGGAACCTGTACGCCTTTCGCATGGTCTACCTCCTCCAGGGCGCGCTCGTCTGGCTCGTGTCGCTGCCCGTGCAGGCCGCGCAGTACGTGACGGGGCCGACGTCCGGCTTCGCATGGGCCGGGACGCTGCTGTGGGTGGTGGGCATGTTCTTCGAGGCGGTGGGGGACGCACAGCTGGCCCGGTTCAAGGCGGATCCCGCGAGCAAGGGCCGGATCATGGACCGGGGGCTGTGGCGCTTCACCCGTCACCCGAACTATTTCGGGGACTTCTGCGTCTGGTGGGGCCTGTTCCTGATCGTGTGCGACTCGTTCGGCGCGGCGGCCGTCTGCGTGGTGTCCCCGCTGGTGATGAGCCTGTTGCTGACCAAGGGCAGTGGAAAGCGGCTGCTGGAGCGGCACATGGCCGAGCGTCCGGGCTATGCCGAGTACGCGGCCCGCACCAGCGGCTTCTTCCCGCTGCCGCCCCGCCGCTGAAGCGGGCGGGGCGGCAGCGGGTCGACCGCTCAGGCGGGCAGCGGCATCAGCGCCACCGGGTCCGTGGTCGGCTGCTTGGAGCCGCCGGCCGGCTCGACGGTGATGCCCATGCCCGACGCCTCGTCGACGGCGCCGCTCAGCAGCACGGCCTGGTCACGGCGGTTGGTGTCCATGAGCCCTGCCGAGCGCATGGTTCCCCCGTCGTCGTACCAGAGTTGGTAGACCTTGCCCTGCGGCGGGCGCGCCATCCCCGAGGCGATGAACACCGCCCGGTCCCGGCTCTTGGAGACGACGACGGTGCCGTCGGCGCCGTCGCCCAGTTTCGCTGAGCCGGTCTTGGCGTCCGGCGCCGCGAGTACGGCGGCGATCTGATCGTTGCCCGCTTCCGCCTGCCGGGCCTGTTCCTGGGCGTCCTCGGCGCGCTGGTGCTGCCACACGGCGGTGCCGCCGAGCGCCGCGGCGGCCGCGAAGCAGGCGGCGAGCGCCCACCTCGACAGCAGCCGCCCCTTGGTGCCCGCCGTGCGTCCGGCCCGGGACAGGGCCGGTTCGCGGGGCGACTCCTGGCGGACCGTGGTGATCCGGCGCAGCACCTTGCCGCGCAGGTCCGGGCGAGGTGTGACGGTGGTGGCGAGGCCGAGACGGGCGGCCGTCGCGGCGAGTTCGGCGCTCTCCTGGGCGCAGGCCTCGCAGTGCGCGAGGTGCTGCTCGAAGTCGGCCCGCTCGTCGTCGGAGAGCGCGTGCAGCGCGTAGGCGCCGGTCAGTGTGTGCAGGTCGGCGGTGGTCATGCGGTCACCCCCAGGCAGTCGCGGAGCCGGATGAGACCGTCACGCAGCCGGGTCTTGACCGTGCCCAGGGGCAGCGTCAGGGACTCGGCGACCTGGCGGTAGGTGAGGCCGCGGTAGTAGGCGAGGGTGACGGCCTGGCGCTGGATCTCGGTCAGGGTGCGCAGGCAGCGGCGCACCTGCTCGCGCTCGAGGCGTGCCTCGACCTGCTCGGTGACCTGGTCGAATTCGGGCATGTGGTCGAGGAACGCGGCCTTCTGGTCACGCGCCGCGGCGGCCTCCACGGAGCGGACCCGGTCGATGGCGCGCCGGTGTGCCAGGGTGAGGATCCAGTTGATCGCCGTGCCGCGGTCGGTGCGGTAGCGGGGAGCGGTGCGCCAGACCTCCACCATGATCTCCTGCGCGACCTCCTCGGACTGTGCCAGGTCCCGCAGCACAGCGCGCACGGTGCCGAGGACAGGGCCCATCACCATGTCGTACACCGAGGCGAACGCGTCCTCGTCGCCGAGTGCCACACGCCCCACCAGCTCCTGCAGATCCGGTTCGGCGGCTGGGTTTCTGCCGATGTGTACGGCTTCTTTCACGGGGCCCTCCGTGGTCGGGAATCGTCCAGACGTAATCCGGACCCGGTGCGGCCGTGGATTGGTCCGACCGACGATTGTTCCAGTCGTCCAGACCCTGTCGTGCGGATGTCACCGTCCGTGTGACCCGCGTATCGCCCGCGTGTCACCGCCTGATCCGCGTCATCTCCGGGTCGAACAGCGGCTCGGCCGCCGTCGTCGCCGCCACCCGGGTGCCAAAATAGCCGATCTCGACGCGGGTGCCGGGATCCGCGTGTTCGGCCGGGAGCCACGCGTAGGCGATCGGGCGGCCGAGGGTGTAGCCGTAGGCGGCGCTGGTGACGTAGCCGCAGGGGGCCCCGTTGACGTAGACCGGCTCGTGGCCCATGACGACCCAGCGGTCGTCGTCGATGAGGAGGGCCGTGAGGCGGCGGGTCACCGTGTCCTTGGTGACGTCGCGGATCGCGTCGAGGCCCAGGTAGTCACCCTTCTTCTTGCGGACGGCGAAGCCGACTCCGGCCTCGTACGGGTTGTGCTCGCTGGTCATGTCGTGGCCCCAGGCGCGGTAACCCTTCTCCAGGCGCAGGGAGTTGAAGGCGCTGCGGCCCGCCGCGATCACGCCGTGGTCCCGTCCGGCCCGCCAGAGTGTGTCCCACAGGCGCGGGCCCAGGTCGGCGGTGGTGTACAGCTCCCAGCCCAGTTCGCCGACGTAGGACAGGCGCATCGCGGTCACCGGGACGTCGCCGATGAAGGCCTGCTTGGCTTTGAAGTAGCCGAAGTCCTCGTGCGAGAAGTCGGCGTCGGTGAGGGGTTGCACGAGGTCGCGGGCGCGCGGGCCCCACACGCCGATGCAACAGGTGCCGGCGGTGATGTCGCGGACCTGTACGGTGCCGTCGGCGGGCAGGTGGCCGCGCAGTCGGGCGAGGTCGAGGTTGCTGTTGGCGCCGACCTGGAAGTGGTCGTCGGCGAGCCGGGCGACGGTGAGGTCGCTGAGTACACCGCCCGCCTCGTCGAGCATGAGCGTGTAGGTCACCGCGCCGACTGCCTTGTCCAGCTGGTTCGTCGAGAGGCCCTGAAGGAACGTCAGGGCGCGCGGGCCCGTGACCTCCAGGCGCTTGAGCGGGGTCATGTCGTACATCGCCACCCGCTCGCGGGTGACCAGTGCCTCAGCGCCCGCGATGGGTGACCAGAAGCGGGAGGCCCACTCGTTCCGCTCGCCGATGCGGGACACCTCGGGCAGGTCGGCATTGGCCTCGTACCAGTGCGGGCGCTCCCAGCCGCCGCCCTCCAGGAACACGGCTCCGAGTGCCTGCTGGCGTGTGTGGAAGGGGCTCACGCGCAGCGGGCGTGGGCGGTTCGGGGGCTGGAGCGGGTGGATGATGTCGTAGACCTCGGAGAAGCTCTGGCAGCTGCGCTCGTGTACGTACTCGGGGGCGAGCTGCACGTCCTCGAAGCGGTTGATGTCGCAGCCGTGGACGTCGATGCCGGGCCGGCCCTCGACCATCCACTTCGCGACGGCCCTCGCGACGCCCGCCGAGTGGGTCACCCACACCGCTTCGGCCAGCCAGAAGCCGGACACCGTCGGGGATTCGCCGATCAGGGGCATGCCGTCGACGGTGAAGGAGAACAGGCCGTTGAAGCCGTCGGCGATCTCCGCGTCGTTCAGCGCGGGCAGCAGCCTGCGGGTGTCGGCCCAGGCGCCCTCGAAGTCGGCCTTCGTGAAGTCCAGTTTCGAGGGCTGGTCGGGGCTGTCGGCGGGGTGGACGACATCGTCGGCGGACATCGGCATGGGGCGGTGTGCGTAGGAGCCGATGCCGATGCGGTCGACGAGTTCGCGGTAGTACAGGCCGGCGTCCTGGTTGCGCAGGATCGGCAGGTTCGCCTCGTCCAGCTGGCTGTTGCGGCCCTTGAGTTCGGTGAGCGCAGTGGTGGTGGCGTACTGGTGGCCCATGGGGACGAGCGGTACGTCCTGGCCGACCATGCGGCCGATGCGCGGGCCCCAGAAGCCCGCGCAGGACACGACGATGTCCGCGGGGAAGGTGCCGCGGTCGGTGACGACGGCGCTGACGGCTCCGCCGGATGTCTCGATGTCGGTGACGGTGTGGTGGCCGAGGAAGGTGGCGCCGCGGGCGAGGGCGCGGCGGGCCTGTGCCTCACCGATGCGGAGCGCCTTGGCGAGGCCGTCGCTGGGGATGTGGTAGCCGCCGAGGATGGCGTCGGGGTCGAGCAGCGGGTGCAGCTTGGCGGATTCCTCGGGGTCGAGGAGGTGGCTCTCGACGCCCCAGGAGGTGAGCCAGCCGTGCCGGCGTTCGAGTTCCGCGAGGCGTTCGGGAGTGGTGGCGATCTCCAGGCCGCCGACCTGCCGGTAGCACCAGTGACCGTCCAGGTCGAGGGCGCTCGTCTTCTCGACGGTGTAGCGCGCGAACTCGGTCATGGTCTTGGAGGGGCTGGTCTGGAAGACGAGGCCGGGGGCGTGCGAGCTGGATCCGCCGGTCGTGAAGAGGGGGCCTTGTTCGAGGACGGTGACGTCCGTCCAGCCGAGTGCGGTGACTTCGTCACTGAGGGAGCAGCCGACGATGCCGGCTCCGATGATGACCACCTTGGGCTGCGAAGACTGCGAGGTCATGGTGGGTCCTCCGGGAGTTCAAGAGCGCACGAGGGTGACGTGGGAGGGGGTGAGGGCCTGACCCGAACGACAGGCCCTGGGGCCGGCTTCAGTGCTCCGCCGCGCCCGAAGACGTCGGGGAGGGGCGGTCGTACGGTACGGTCGGCGGCCGGTACGCGGTCGGGGACGGGGCACGCGGACATCAATGGGCCCCGCGTTCCCCGTACTTGAGGGGCGCTCGGCAGCCTCAGATGATCGAGCGGATCGCGCGCTCGAAGTTCTCCACGTGCTCGGCGGCCACGGTCGAGGCCTTGGCCGCGTCGCCGTCGATGACGGCCCGCAGCAACTGCCCGTGTTCGTGGACGTGTTGCTCGAGTCCGGCCAGGCGGTCGATGAACAGGCACCAGATCCGCGTGGCGAGGTTGTCGTAATTGACCAGCGTGGCTTCGAGGTACGGGTTGTACGTGACCGCGTAGACGGCGCGGTGCACCGCCATGTCGAGGCGGAGCAGGCCGATCTCGCCGTGCTCAGGGGAACCCTGCGACTCCTCTTCCACGCGGGTGAGCAGCCCGCGCAGCCGGTCGCGGTCCGCCGCGGTGGCCCGGTTGCTGGCGCGCGCGGCGGCGAGGGGTTCGAGTTCCTGGCGCACTTCGGAGATGTGGCCGAGGTCGGCGATCTGTACTTCGGTGGCGAAGGTGCCGCGCCGGGGGAAGGCGACGACGAGCCGCTCGGTCTCCAGGCGCTTGAGTGCCTCGCGGACCGGCGTGCGGCCGAGGCCGAGGTCGGCGGCGAGACGTCCGTCGTGGACGGGTTCGCCGGGGCGGATCTGCAGGGTGACGAGGCGGTCCGTGATCTCCTGGTACGCCTGGTCGGCCAGAGTCGCACCGTCCGACCGGCCCCCGGCGGCAGGCACAGATGCCATCTCGCCCCTCCCGTGACGTGTCCCCGATGGGACCTCACCGTATCGCATCCCTGCATTGATATATCAGGGGTGCGCTGCGACGTCAGAGGCGTGGGCATGGTCGTGGGCCCGTCAGACGACGGCGGGCGCGATCCTTTCCGCGGCGGGGATCAGGGTGCGGCGGAGCCGGTTGAAGATCTTGGACCGGTTCATGGCGAGGACGGCGGTGGGTGCCCCGTCCTCCTTGTAGAGGGCCGCGAAGGACCGGCTCTCGTAGGAGCCCTCGACGAGTTCGAGCCCGGCGCCGGGGCTCACGCAGCCCGCGAGCTGGATGCGGACCTCGTACTGGTCGGACCAGAAGGACGGCGGGGCGGCCCGCGGGGTCGCGGAGTGGCCGGTGAGCAGGGTGCGGGCGGCGGTGGCGGCCGACTCCGCGGCGTTCGACCAGTGCTCGATGCGGGCGTGCCTGCCGGTGAAGGGGTGCGGACGGCGGGCCACGTCGCCGACGGCGACGACGTGGGGGACGCTGGCGGCGCCGCCCGCGTCGCACACCACGCCGTTGTCCACCCACACACCGGAGTCGGCGAGCCAGTCGTCGACCGGCCGTGCCCCCACTCCGACGAGCACGATGTCCGCGGGCAGCAGCCGCCCGTCCGTGAGCCGCACACCGGTGACCCGGCCGCCGCCGCTCTCCAGTTCCGCCACTCCGGTGCCGCACAGCAGGCGTACGCCGTGGTCGGTGTGGAGGGAGGCGCAGAGGCGGCCCATCTCGGTGCCCAGTTGGCGTTCCAGTGGGACGTCGAGCGCCTCGACCACGGTGACGTCGAGGCCCAAGTGGTGGGCGGTGGCGGCGACTTCGGCGCCGATGAACCCGGCCCCGATGACGACCATCCGGGGCGCCCCGCTCACCAGCTCGGCGCGCAGGCTCCGGGCGTCGTCCAGGGTGCGCAGGGTGTGCACACCGGCGAGGCCGTCCGTGCCGGGGAGGCGGCGGGCGGTCGAGCCGGTGGCGACCACGACGCCGTCGGTGTCGATCCTGCGCCCGTTGGCGAGGATGACCGAGGTGGTGGAGCAGTCCAGGTGGACGGCGCGTTCGCCCAACTCCCATTGGATGCCGAGTTGTTCGTACTCCTCGGCGTCCCCGAGCTCGAGGGCCTCGGCCGTGACGTCACCCTTGAGGTAGGCCTTGGACAGGGGCGGGCGGTCGTAGGGCCGGTGCAGTTCCTCTCCTACGACGGTGACCCCTCCGTCGTACCCTTCGGCGCGCAGCGAACGGACGGCGCCGAGGCCGGCGAGCGAGGCTCCGACGACAGTGATGTGCTTCATGCGGGCTCCCCAACGGTGACGTGAAGCTGGACCTGACCGTCCTCGACGGTGATGCGGTGGGTGCGGACGGGTGTCTTCGCGGGTGGGCAGGTCGGGCGGCCGTCGCGCAGGTCGAACGACGCCTCGTGCAGGGGGCATTCGACGAAGCAGCCCTCCAGGAAGCCGTCGGCGAGCGAGGCATCCTGGTGGGTGCAGGTGTCGTCGATGGCGTACACCGTGCCGTCCGCGTTGAAGACGGCGACGGGGGCCGGCACGCCCTCGGTCATGCGGACGGACTCACCAGGTGGCAGATCTTCGATGCGGCACACCGGGATCATGGGAACCTCCAGGAAACAAATGGACGGTCAGTTGGCGCGCTGCGTGCCGAGCCTGGCCTGGAGCCAGGCGTGGAACTCTCCGATGTGGTGTTCGCTGGGGACGAGGACGCCGCCGTTGGCGTAGGCGCGCGAGCTCATCGCGGGCTGGGTGCGCTCGCAGGCGTCGAAGTCCTGCTGGTTGACGCGGTGGAACAGTTCGACGGACCGCGCGACGTCGCTTCCGCTGTCCACGACGTGCGGCAGGTACAGCCAGTCGCATTCGACGGTCGTGCGGTCGTGCGCGATCGGGTACATCCGGTGGATGATCACGTGGTCCGGGACCAGGTTGATGAAGACCTGTGGCCGCACGGTGATGGCGTAGTAGCGCCGGTCCTGTTCGTCGGCGACCGAGGGGATCCGGTCGAGGCCCTCGGATCCGTCGACGGTGAAGCCCCTGGCCTCGTCGGCGAACTCGGCGCCGTGGCCGACGAAGTACTGGGCGGCCAGTCCGTTCGCGAACTCCGGTAGAACGTCAGTGAGTTCGGGGTGGATGGTGGCGCAGTGATAGCACTCCATGAAGTTCTCGATGACGAGCTTCCAGTTGGCCCGCACGTCGTACGTGATGCGCCGGCCGAGGTCGAGGCCCTCGATCGTGTAGTTCTCGATGGCTTCGGCGCCGCCGAGGCGCTCGCTGACCGCACCGATCACCTCATCCTCGAAGGAGGGCGGCTGTTCGGCCAGGCACACCCACACGTATCCGAGCCACTCCCGCACGTGCACGGTGACCAGGCCGTATTCGGCGCGGTCGATGTCCGGCATGGACGTCAGGTTGGGCGCGGCGACGAGCTTGCCGTCCAGTCCGTAGGTCCAGGCGTGGTACGGGCACTGGAAGGCGCGCTTGACCTCGCCGGACTCCTGGGTGCACAGCCGGGCGCCGCGGTGCCGGCAGACGTTGAGGAACGCGCGGACGGAGCCGTCGCGGGAGCGTGAGACGAGGACGCTCTCGCGGCCCACCTGGTAGGTGCGGAAGCTGCCCGGTTTGGTGAGGTCCGCCGCCCGGCTCACGCAGAACCACATGGACTCGAAGATGTACTCCTGCTCCCGCGCGAAGATCCGCGGGTCGGTGTAGTAGTCGCCAGGGAGAGTGGAGATGAGGCTCGGGGGCAGGCTCGTGATGCTCATCAGGTGCCACCTCGGTAGATGTCGTACGGACATGCGGCAGGTGCCGAAGCGAAGCGAGTTGTGTGGTGTGGGGTGGCGTGGTGTGGCGGCTCAGACGGCCCGCGCGCTCACAGAGTCACCACTGAGCGCAGTACGTCTCCGCGGCGCATGGCGTCGAACGCGGACTCCACCTCATCGAGGCCGATCTCCTCGCTGACGAACGCGCCGAGGTCGAAGCGGCCCTGGAGGTAGAGGTCGATGAGGGCGGGGAAGTCGCGGGATGGCAGGCAGTCGCCGTACCAGGAGGACTTGAGTGCGCCGCCGCGGCCGAAGATGTCGGCGAGCGGGAGTTCCAGTTTCATCTCGGGTGTGGGGACGCCCACGAGGACGACGGTTCCCGCCAAGTCGCGCGCGTAGAAAGCCTGTTGGTAGGTTTCGGGGCGACCCACCGCCTCCACCACGGCATCCGCGCCGAAGCCGCCGGTAAGGGAGCGGATCGCCTCGACGGGGTCGGTCCTGGAGGAGTCGACGGTGTCGGTGGCGCCGAACCGCTCGGCCTTCGCCAGCTTCCGCTCGTCGACGTCCACCGCGATGATGCGCGCGGCGCCGGCCACCTTCGCCCCGGCGATCGCCGCGATGCCCACGCCGCCGCAGCCGATGACGGCCACCGAGTCGCCCCGGCCGACGCCTCCGGTATTGACCGCCGCGCCGAAGCCCGCCATGACGCCGCAGCCGAGGAGGCCCGCCGCGGCGGCCGGTGCGGTCCGGTCGACCTTGGTGCACTGCCCGGCGGCGACGAGGGTCTTCTCGGCGAAGGCGCCGATGCCGAGCGCCGGCGAGAGCGTCGTGCCGTCGAGGAGGGTCATGGACTGCGTGGCGTTGCGCGTGTCGAAGCAGTACCAGGGCCGGCCACGCCGACAGGCCCGGCAACTCCCGCACACGGCACGCCAGTTGAGGATGACGAAGTCGCCGGGCACCACGTCGGTGACCCCGTCGCCGACGGACTCGACGACACCGGCGGCCTCGTGGCCGAGCAGGAACGGGAACGCGTCGTTGATCCCGCCCTCCCGGTAGTGCAGATCGGTGTGGCAGACGCCGCAGGCCCGCACCCGCACCAGCGCCTCCCCCGGTCCGGGCTCCGGGACCAGGATCGTCTCCACGGAGACGGGGGCGCCCTGCTTGCGGGCGACCACTGCACGTACCTCGTGAGTCACGGTTGAGCTCCTTGCTGCGGAGGCGGCCGGACACCGGGGCCCGACGGAGTCTGTTGAGGGAGGCAGAAGAGCCGTGAGGGAGCTGTTGAAGACCTGTTGAAGCACCGAACTCTGTTGCGTATGAAGAACCTTGACGCGTTCTACGCAACGCCCAAACTGTCGTCTCCGCCGACGGCGCGTGTCAAGAGGGATCTGAGATCTGTCACGCCACACAGAACCGCGCCTCGCGCACCACCGCCCGACGCCACGACCGCACCGTCAACTACGTTGCAGCGCACAGGCGTTGAGACCCCCGGTTCGACCGGGACGAGCGCGCGGATGAAGTCGAAGATCCGCTTCCGCATCGCCCTGCCGCCCGTCCGCGGACAGCGCCTATAGTCGCGCCATGAGAAAGCATGACGCAGACAGCGAGACAACGGGCTCGTCGAGCTCCGGAGTGCAGTCCGTCGACCGCGCCGTGAGTGTTCTGGAGATTCTCGCCCGGCGCGGAGAAGCCGGAGTCAGTGAGATCGCCGCGGAAATCGACGTGCACAAGTCGACGGCCTTCCGTCTGCTGGGCGCGCTGGAAGCGCGCGACTTGGTCGAGCAGTCGGCCGATCGGGGAAAGTACCGGATCGGTTTCGGCATCGTGCGCCTGGCCAGCTCGGTCACCGACAATTTCGATGTGACGCAGCAGGCCCGCCCGTTCTGCGAGCAGCTCGCGGAGGAATTCGGCGAGGCCGTCAACATCGCGATCCTGCAGGAGTACTACGCGGTGAATGTCCTCCAGGTGCGCGGGCCGATGGCGGTCAGCACGCACAATTGGGTCGGCCAGCTCACCCCGATGCATGCCACATCCAGTGGGAAGATATTGCTCGCTCATGTGCCGGAGCAGGAGCGCGCGGAAATGCTCGCGGCCTCCCACATGAAAAAGATGACGCCGCACACCCTGACCGCCAAGGGAAAGCTCGAGAAGGATCTCGCGCAGTCCCTTGAGCGCGGATATGCGGTGACACTGGAGGAATTGGAGCTCGGGCTGCACGGAATGGCCGCGCCCATCAGAAACGCCCAGGGTGAGGTCATCGCCGCGATCAGCGCCTCGGGTCCCGCCTATCGGTTCACCGAGGAGCGGATGCACGAGCTCTCCCCCACGCTGCTGCGGAGCGCGCAGGACGTCAGCCGCAAGATGGGCTACCTGGACTGACCGGGGGCCTCCCCCTCGACCGGTTCCATCCGGATGATCACGGCCTTGGACGTGGGGGTGTTGCTGTTCTCGGCGACGCTGTCCAGCGGCACGAGGACGTTGGTCTCCGGGTAATAGGCGGCCGCTGAGCCCCGGGGCGTCGGATAGCCGACGACGCGGAACGCGGGCGCCCTGCGCTCGCTGCCGTCGGTCCACACACTGATCAGGTCGACCAGGCCCCCGTCCTCGATACCGAGTTCGGCGAGGTCCTCCGCGTTCGCCAGGACGACGCGCCGCGCGCCCTTGACGCCGCGGTACCGGTCGTCCATCGCGTACGGAATGGTGTTCCACTGGTCGTGCGAGCGCAGTGTCTGCAGGATCAGGTGGCCGGGCGGCGCGGTGAGCCCGGTGAAGGTGTTCGCGGTGAAGACGGCGGTGCCGCTCGCCGTCTGGAAGACGCGCTTGTTGACGGGGTTGGGCAGGTTGAAGCCGCCCGGCTCCCGGACGCGCCGGTTGAAGTCGTCGAATCCCGGAACCACGTTCGCGATGTGCTCGCGCACGGTGTCGTAGTCGTTCTCGAACGCCTGCCAGGCGATCCCGTGCCGCTCGCCGATGGTCCTGTGGGCGAGCCGGCTGATGATGGACACCTCGCTGAGCAGCGCTGGTGAGGCGGGCGCGAGCCGGCCGCGGGTGGCGTGCACATCGCTCATCGAGTCCTCAACCGTCATGAACTGCTCACCGCCCGACTGGATGTCGCGGTCGCTGCGCCCCAGCGTGGGGAGAATCAGCGCGGTGCGGCCGCACACGGCGTGCGAGCGATTCAGTTTGGTCGAGATGTGGGCCGTCAACCGGCAATTGCGCAAGGCGCGTTCGGTCACATCGCTGTCGGGAGTGGCGCGGACGAAATTGCCCGCGACGCCCACGAACACCTGGGCCCGGCCGTCACGCATGGCCCGGATCGCGTCGACCGCGTCGGCCCCGTGCCGGGTGGGCGGGGCGAAGCCGAATTCCTTCTCCAGGGCGTCGAGGAACGACTGCGGCATGCGCTCCCACACGCCCATGGTGCGGTCGCCCTGCACATTGCTGTGGCCGCGCACCGGGCAGACACCGGCGCCGGGCCTGCCGATGTTTCCGCGCAGCAGAAGGAAATTGACGACTTCGCGGATGGTGGGGACGCCGTGCTTGTGCTGGGTCAGGCCCATGGCCCAGCACACGATGACGTTCTTGGCGCCGAGCACCCGCTGGTGGACCTCCTCGATCTCCTCGCGAGTGAGTCCCGTGGCCTTGAGGGCCTCCGCCCAGTCGAGCCCGCGGATGTTGTCGGTGAAGACCTCGTAGCCCGAGGTGTGGGCGTCGATGAACTCGCGGTCGAGGACCGTGCCGGGCGCCTTGTCCTCGGCCTCCAGGAGCAGCAGGTTCAGGGCCTGGAAGAGGGCGAGGTCGCCGCCGGGCCGGATCTGCAGGAACTGGTCGGCGATCTCGGTGCCGCGGCCGATGACACCGCGTGCCTTCTGCGGGTGCTTGAAGCGCAGCAGCCCCGCCTCAGGCAGCGGGTTGACCGCGACGATCTTTCCGCCGCGCCGCTTGGTCTCCTCCAGGGCCGTGAGCATCCGGGGGTGGTTGGTGCCGGGGTTCTGGCCGACGACGAACACCAGGTCACTGTTGTGCAGGTCGTCGAGGCTGACGCTGCCCTTGCCGATGCCCAGCGTCTCGTTCAGGGCGGAGCCGCTGGACTCGTGGCACAGGTTGGAGCAGTCGGGCAGGTTGTTGGTGCCGTAGGCCCGCGCGAAGAGCTGGAGCAGGAACGCGGGCTCGTTGGCGAGCCGGCCCGAGGTGTAGAAAAGCGCTTCGTCGGGGGTGTCCAGTCCGTTCAGCTCGTCGGCGAGCAGGTCGAGCGCGCCGTCCCAGCCGATCGGCTCGTAGTGGTCGCTGTCCGGGTACTTGACCATGGGCTCGGTCAGCCGGCCCTGCTGGTTGAGCCAGTAGTCGGAGGCCTCCGCCAGCTCGCTGACCGGGTGCTCAGCGAAGAACTCGCGGGTGACGCGGCGCGTGGTGGCCTCGTCGGCGATGTGCTTGGCGCCGTTCTCGCAGTACTCGTTGCGGCTCCGCTTGCCGGGCGCCTCCTCGGGCCAGGCGCAGCCCGGACAGTCGATGCCGCCGGCCTGGTTGAGATTCAGCAGGGTCAGGGCGGTGCGCTTGGGCGAGGTCTGGCTCAGGGCGTACTGCATGGCGTGGGCCACGGCGGGCGCCCCGGTGGCCCAGGTCTTGGGCTTGCTCAGGGAAAGATCCTCTTCGGGCTCCTCGATCGCGCGCACGCCCATCACCTCTACGTTTCCGACTCCACGGGAGCCGACACGCCCCCGCGGCCCAGCATTCGTCCGGGCCCGGCCCACGGTCAAAGCGGAAAATCCGATCGTTGATAGGCAGCTACGATCACGGGTGGGCGTTGTCCGTCGAAGTCGGCCGGGAAGGGGGTCGGACCGTGCTCCTGCGCCAGCTCGAATACCTCGTCGCGCTGACCGGCACCGGCCACTTCGCGAAGGCCGCCGAGCAGTGCTTCGTGTCGCAGCCGACACTGTCCGAGGGCATCCGCAAGCTGGAGACCGAACTCGACGTGCCGCTGGTGCGGCGCGGCCGGCGCTTCGAGGGGCTGACGGCGGAGGGCGAGCAGGTCGTCCTGTGGGCGCGCCGGATGCTCGCCGACCGGGATGCCATGCGGTCGGGGCTCGCGGCGCTGCGCGAAGGTCTGAGCGGTGAGCTGCGTCTGGGCGCCGTGCCCACGGCGGTCGGGGCGGTCGCCCTGCTCACGCAGCCGTTCTGCGCGGCGAACCCGCACACCACGGTGAACGTCCAGGCCGACCTCCAGGGTGACGACATCGTGCGCCGGCTGCGCGCCTTCGAGCTGCACGGGGCGGTCTCGTACCACAGCAGGAACCTGGATCTGCCGTTCGTGCCGCTGTACCGGGAGCGCTATGTCGTGCTCACCCAGGAGGACCCGGACCGGTCGGCGCAGGAGATCAGCTGGACCGAGGCGGCGGCGCTGCCGCTGTGTCTGCTGCATCCGCGGATGTTGGGCCGCCGGGTCCTGGACGACGTGTTCGCGGAGCTGTCCCTGTCGGTGGCGCCGCGCGTGGAGACGGACTCCATCGCCTCGCTGATCGCGCACGTACGCACCGGCCAGTGGTCGAGCATCATCCCGCACACGTGGCTGCACGTCTTCGGGATCCCCGCCGGGATGGAGGCCGTGCCGCTGCACGGTCCGCGGCGCAGCGCACGGATCGGTCTGCTGCTGCCGCCGCGCGATCCGCTGTCGGTGATGGAGCAGGCCCTGGCGGACCTGGCCCGCGCCTCGCGGATGCACACGGTCCTGGACGTGCTGCCGGACTGAGAACCCGCCGCCACAACTGGCCGCTTCCAGGCGGGGGCAGCGGCTTGTTTTCCTCGTCCGGACACCATTGACGCACCCCTGAGGCGCTGGCTACGGTGACGACGACCGCCGCTGATATATCAGAGTGTCACCAGTCGGTTTTCAAGGAGTCCTCATGACCCCCGACGCACACGGCCTGCCCGACCACCCCGACTTCCTGTGGCGCAATGCCGACCCGAGGAATTCCTACGACGTCGTGATCGTGGGCGGCGGCGGACACGGCCTGGCGACCGCGTACTACCTCGCCAAGAACCACGGCATCACGAACATCGCCGTCCTGGAGAAGGGGTGGCTGGCGGGCGGGAACATGGCCCGCAACACCACCATCATCCGCTCCAACTACCTTCTGGACGAGAGCTCCGGTATCTACGAGAGCTCGCTCAAGCTGTGGGAGACGCTGGAGCAGGACCTCGACTACCCGATCCTGTTCAGCCAGCGCGGTGTCCTCAACCTCGCGCACAACCTCCAGGACGTCCGCGACAGCAAGCGCCGCGTGTACGCGAACCAGCTCAACGGCATCGACGCAGAGTGGCTGGAGCCGGACGAGGTCTCCAAGGTGTGTCCGATCGTCAACACCAGCCCGGACGTGCGTTATCCGGTGCACGGCGCCACGTACCAGCCCCGCGCGGGCATCGCCAAGCACGACTACGTGGCGTGGGGCTTCGCCCGCCGTTGCGACGCGTACGGCATCGACCTCATCCAGAACTGCGAGGTCACCGGCATCGACGTGAGCGGTGACCGGGTCACCGGGGTGCAGACCACCCGCGGCCGGATCGCCGCCGGGAAGGTCGCGCTCGCGGCGGCCGGACACACCTCGGTGCTCGCCCAGATGGTGGGCCTGCGGTTGCCGTTGCAGAGCCACCCCCTCCAGGCACTCGTCTCAGAACTCCTCGAACCCGTGCACCCGACCGTCGTCATGTCCAACGCGGTGCACGTGTACGTGTCCCAGGCGCACAAGGGCGAACTCGTCATGGGCGCGGGCATCGACAGCTACAACGGGTACGGGCAGCGCGGCGCCTTCCACATCATCGAGCGGCAGATGGCGGCAGCCCTGGAGCTCTTCCCGGTGTTCGCCCGCGCCCACATGCTGCGCACCTGGGCCGGCATCGTCGACACCACCCCGGACGCCTCCCCCATCGTCGGGCTCACCCCCGTCGAGGACCTGTACCTCAACTGCGGCTGGGGCACGGGCGGTTTCAAGGCGACGACGGGTGTCGGCTTGGCGTACGCGCACACCATCGCGACCGGTGCACCCCATGACACCAACGCGCCGTTCACCCTCGACCGGTTCACGACCGGCGCCCTCGTCGACGAGCACGGCGCCGCTGCCGTCGCGCACTGAGCCACGTCCTAGGAGAGATCCATGCAGCTCATCCCTTGCCCCTGGTGCGGGCCGCGCGAAGAGGCCGAGTTCCACTACGGGGGCCAGGCACACGTCGAGCACCCCGCCGACCCGCACGCGCTGGACGACGAGCAGTGGGCCCAGTACGTCTTCTTCCGCGACAACCCCAAGGGCCCCTTCGCCGAGCGGTGGGCGCACACAGCGGGCTGCCGCCGCTGGTTCAACGCCGTTCGGGACACCGTGAGTTACGAGTTCCTGACCGTGTACCGCGTGGGTTCACCGAACCCGCTCGGCACCGGCCCGCGAGAGCGCCAGGAGGCGACCGCATGACTTCCGACTTCCGCGCCGCCGACGCGTACGGGCGCATCGACCGGTCCACGACGCTGGACTTCGTCTTCGACGGCGCGCCCTACACCGGTCATCCCGGGGACACCCTCGCCTCCGCCCTGCTCGCGAACGGCGTCCACCGGGTGGCGACGAGCATCAAGTACGGGCGCCCGCGCGGCATCCTCGGCGCCGGGGTCGAGGAGCCGAACGCCCTCGTGCAGATCGAGGCGCCGTTCCCCGAGCCGATGCTCACCGCCACCACGGTCGAGTTGTACGACGGCCTGGTGGCACGCGGGTTGGGCGGCCAGGGACGACTCGCCGCCGAGTCCGATCCCGCCCGCTACGACGCGATGCATCTGCATGCCGAGCTGCTGATCGTCGGCGCGGGCCCGGCCGGACTCGCCGCCGCGCTCGCCGCTGCCGACGCGGGCATCCGGGTCGTGCTCGTCGACAGCGCACCGGAGTTGGGTGGCAGCCTGCTCGGCACCCAGGAGGCCATCGACGGCCGCCCGGCGCAGGAGTGGGTCGACTCCGCGACGAGCCGGCTCGCGGCGTCCGGGAACGTGACCGTCCTGACCCGCACCACCGCGTTCGGCCACTACGACGACAACCTCGTCCTCGCCCTGGAGAAGCGCACCGACCACCTCGGCGCCGCGGCCCCGAGCCATGTGTCCCGCCAGCGGGTGTGGCGCATCAGGGCCGCGCAGGTCGTGCACGCGACCGGCGCCACCGAGCGGCCGGTCGTCTTCGACGACAACGACCGTCCGGGCATCATGCTCGCCTCCGCGGCCCGTACGTACCTCAACCGGTACGGCGTCCTCGCCGGCCGCCGAGCCGCCGTCTTCACGACGAACGACTCCGCGTACGACGCGGTGCTCGAACTAGCCGACGCGGGCGTGGAGTTCACCGCCGTGGTCGACGCCCGGCCAACTGTCCCCGAGCGGCTCGCGGGGGCGCTGGCCGAGCGCGGCATCCCGCTGCACCGCGGCCATGTCGTCACCGGGACCAGCGGAGTCGAGCGCATCTCCCGCGTGCACATCGCCCGGCGTTCGGCGGACGACGCCCGGCGGCACGGCGTCGACTGCGACGTGCTGCTCGTCTCCGGGAGCTGGAACCCGGCCGTGGCCCTGTTCAGCCAGGCCCGCGGCAAGCTGCGCTACGACGCGGACCTCGCCACGTTCGTACCTACCGAGGCACTGCCGAGCGTACGGACGTCGGGCGCCGCGGACGGTCTGCGGACGCTCGGGGAGTGCCTGGGCAGCGGCGTCGCCGCGACGGCCACGGCCCTTGAGGCGCTCGGCGTTCCGGTCGCGCCGGTCGGCGTTCCGGCAGCCGCCTCCGAACTCCCCTCCCCCGTCGCGGTGTTGTGGCGCGTGCCCAGCCCGCGGGACGGCGTGGACGGTGCGGCACAGTTCGTCGACCTGCAGCGCGACGCGCTCGCCAGTGACGTGTTCCGGGCGACCCGCGCCGGGCTCCGCTCCGTCGAGCACGTGAAGCGCTACACCACCATCGGCACCGCCCACGACCAGGGGCGTACGTCCGGGATCCTCACCTCGGGGATCGTCGCGGAGGCGCTCGGCGAGGAGGTGGCGGACCTCGGCACCACCAGCTTCCGGCCGCCCGTGCAACCCGTCGCGTTCGCGGCGTTCGCGGGCCGCAACCGGGGCGAGCTGTTCGACCCGGTGCGGGTCACCGCGCTGCACACCTGGCACGAGCGGCACGGCGCACTGTTCGAGGACGTCGGCCAGTGGAAGCGACCCTGGTACTACCCGCTGCCCGGCGAGACGATGGACGACGCGGTGCAGCGCGAGTGCCGCGCCGCACGCAACGACGTGGCCATGATGGACGGTTCGACGCTCGGCAAGATCAGCGTGCAGGGCCCGGACGCGGGCGAGCTGCTCAACCGGCTCTACACGAACATGATGGCCACACTGAAGCCCGGCCGGATCCGCTACGGCGTCATGTGCGGCATCGACGGAATGGCCATCGACGACGGCACGGTCATCCGCGTCTCGGACACCGAGTTTCTCGTCACGACCACAACGGGCAACGCCGCCAAGGTCCTTGAGTGGATGGAGGAGTGGCTCCAGACGGAGTGGCCCGAGCTGCGCGTGCACCTCACCTCCGTGACCGAGCACTGGGCGACGATCCCGCTCGTGGGCCCGCGCTCGCGCGAGGTGCTCGCCGCGGTCGTCGGCGACGAGCTCGACCTCTCCAACGATGCTTTCCCGTTCATGAGTTGGCGCGACACGGTGATCGCAGGCGTCGACGCCCGGCTGTGCCGGATCAGCTTCTCCGGCGAACTCGCCTACGAGGTCAACGTGCCGGCCTGGTACGCCACCACGGTCTGGCAGGCGCTGTACGACGCCGGGCAACCGCTCGGCCTCACCCCGTACGGCACCGAGACCATGCACGTGCTGCGCGCCGAGAAGGCGTACCCGATCATCGGGCAGGACACCGACGGCACGGTGACCCCGCACGACCTCGGCATGAACTGGGTGATCTCCAAGAAGAAGCCGGACTTCGTCGGCAAGCGCTCCTTCGCCCGGCCCGAGAACCGGCGCCCCGACCGCAAACAGCTCGTCGCGCTGCTGCCCACCGACGAGCGCACGCTGCTCCCGGAGGGCGCGCAGATCATCGCCACCGAGGCGGTGCCCGCACCCCCGGTCCCGATGCTCGGCCATGTCACCTCCAGCTATCGCAGCGACGCCCTGCAGCGCACCTTCGCCCTGGCTCTCGTGCGCTCCGGCGCGGCCCGCGTCGGCGAGACCCTCTACGTCCCGCTCGACGGCGCCACCGTGCCGGTGACCGTCGCCGAACCCGTCCTCTTCGACAAGGAGGGAGCCCGCCGTGACGGCTGACACCCACACCCCCGTACAGATCAGCCCGCTCACCGACTGGGATCCGCGACTCCCGGACGGCCTGACCGCCCGCGAACTCCCCTTCCTCACCCAGCTCACCCTCCGGGTGACACCGGGCAGCGCGGCGGCCAGCACCATCGAGGGATACCTCGGGTACGCCCTGCCCGGCGCCTGCCGCGCCCAGCTGGACACGGAGGTCAAGGCGCTCTGTCTCGGCCCCGACGAATGGCTCCTGATCGCGCCCGCCGGGAGCGCCGCGGACCTGACGGCCGGGCTGCGCTCGGCGATCGGTGAGGCGACCGGCGAGGAGATCGGGGAGGCGATCGGCGACGGGTTCGCCACCGTCACCGACACCTCCGCACAGCGCACCGTCCTCGCCCTTTCGGGCCCCTTGCTGCCGGAGGTCCTGTCGCAGGGCTGTGCCCTGGATCTCGCACCGGGCAAGGCCGACGCCGGCACCTGTCACACCACGCTGCTCGCGCAGGCCGGTGTCACGCTCGTAGTGCACGAGGCGGGGCCTCGGGCCGTCTGGCTGCTCGTCCGGTCATCCTTCGCCGGGTACCTCGCGGCGTGGCTGGTCGACGCCTGCACCGAGTACACCGGGGCCACTTGATGAGCCACGCGGAGGTCTCGCCCGCACGGCCATCCGCGACCGGACGTCACACAGGCGCGGACGCGGAGGCGGAGGGCACGATCTCCACCGTCAGGTGCTTCATCAGCGGCTGATCACTCTGCGGGCTGAAGTCGCCGAGGGCGCAAAGGGAGTTGAGTTCGGGCATGTACCCGACGGCGCAGCCGGGCGGCACGTCGTACGCGAGGGCGCGGTAGCCGCGCACCGAGCGGCGTGTGCCGTCCTTGGCGATGCTCGTGATGTCCACGTGGTCCATGTCGGACAGACCGCGCTCGCGCATGTCTCCGGCGTTGAGGAAGACGAGGGTGCGCAGATTGCTTACGCCCCGGTAGCGGTCGTCGGACGAGTAGATCGTGGTGTTCCACTGGTCGTGGGAGCGGACCGTGGCGAGGGTGAGCATTCCGGCGCCCGGGTTCGGGTCGGGCAGCGCGGCGAAGCTGAACTCGGCGCGCTCCGAAGGGGTCCGGAAGATGCGCTCGCGGGCCGGCTGGCGCAGCCGGAAGCCGTTCGGGCCGCGGACCCGGCGGTTGAAGGCGTCGAAGCCCTCCAGGGCGCGCTCCATCGTGTCGCGGATGCGGTCGTAGTCCTCGACGTACGACTCCCAGGGTGTGGCCGAGCCGGGGAGTGTGGCCCGCGCCATCCCGGCGATGATGGCGGGCTCGGAGAGCAGGTGCCTCGACGCGGGGCGTTTCATGCCGCGCGACAGGTGCACCATGCTCATCGAGTCCTCGACGGACACCGACTGGAGGCCGCCCTTCTGCGCGTCCTTCTCGGTGCGGCCGAGGCAGGGGAGGATGAGGGCCCGGCGGCCGTGGACGAGGTGCGAGCGGTTCAGCTTCGTCGACACCTGGACCGTCAACTCGCACTTGCGGAGGGCCCGTTCGCTGAACTCGGTGTCGGGTACGGCCCGCACGAAGTTTCCGCCCATCCCGACGAATACCGTGGCCTCGCCGCGTTCCATCGCCGCGAGTCCGCGCACCGTGTCGAGGCCGGGCTCGCGCGGCGGGTCGATGCCGCACGCCGCCGCGAGCCGGTCGAGGAAGGCGGCCTTGGGCTGGTGGTCGATGCCGCAGGTGCGATTGCCCTGGACGTTGCTGTGGCCGCGGATGGGGCAGGGGCCCGCGCCCTCGCGGCCGATGTTGCCGCGCAGCAGGAGGACGTTGACGATCTCGCGGACCGTGTCGACGCCGTGCTCCTGCTGAGTGATGCCGAGGCACCAACTGATCACCGTACGGAAGGAGTTGAGGTAGACGTCGCCGGCCGCGCGGATCTCCCCGCGCGTCAGGCCGCTCGCCGCGGTGAGGTCCTCCCAGGGTGTCGCGGCGCACAGGTCGCGGTAGGCCTCGAAGCCCTCGGTGTACCGGGAGAGGAACTCCTCGTCGATCGCCTTCGGGTCCTTCTCGGCGACTTCCAGGACGTGCTTGGCGATGCCGCGCAGCAGGGCGAGGTCGCCGCCGATGCGCGGCTGGAGGTTCATGGTTCCGGTGGGGGTGGACCTGAACGTTGCCATCGCAGCGAATTCGTGCGGCACGATGGTGCGCCCCGCCGCCGCCTCCACCATCGGGTTGACGTGCACGATCTGCGCGTCGCGGCGGTAGGCATCGGCGAGCGCGGTGATCATGCGGGGCGCGTTGGACGCGGCGTTCACACCCATCACGAAGAGGGCGTCGGCCTGGTCGATGTCGTTGAGGTCGACGGTGCCCTTGCCGGTGCCGATCGCGGCGGTCAGGGCGCGGCCGCTGGCCTCGTGGCACATGTTGGAGCAGTCGGGCAGGTTGTTCGTGCCGTACTCGCGGGCGAAGAGCTGGTACAGGAAGGTCGCCTCATTACTGAGCCGGCCAGAGGTGTAGAAGAGCGCCCGGTCCGGGGAGTCGAGCCCACGCAGCGTGTCACCGATGAGCGTGAAGGCCTCGGCCCAGGACACGGGCACGTAGCGGTCGCTCTCCGGGTCGTACGAGAGCGGTCCGACGAGCCGGCCCTGATCCTCCAGGTCGTAATCGGGCCACGTCAGCAGTTCGGTGACCGTGTGCGCGGCGAAGAACTCCTTGCCCGCACGTTTGGGTGTCATCTCCCAGGTGGCGTGCTTGATGCCGTTCTCGCACAGGTCGAGCGTGAGGCCGTGCAGATCGTCGGGCCAGGCGCATCCCGGACAGTCGTAGCCGCCGTCCTCGTGGTTCATGACGGTCATCAGGCGCATGCTGTTGACCGGCTCCTTGGCCTTCGCCAGCACTTTGCCGACGGATTTGGCGGCGCCCCAGCCCGCCGTGGGGTGGTGGTAGGGGCTGCGCCCGGGCTCGCCGCGGGTGGGCCCGTAGCCACCCGCGGGAGTGGTGCCGTCCGTGTCCGCTTCGGAGCTCATCGTGGTGGGGACCCTTCGCTCTGCGCCTTCGACATGGCTGGGTTCCGAAGCTACGCCGCTCCCCCACGGCCCGCTCGGCGGACCGCGCAAAGGACTCGAAGGGTCCCTCCCGCGTCAGTCCACCGTCACCGTCCTCCGCGCCAGCTTCGTCGCCTCCCCCACGTCGGTGAGGGGCCGCAGCCAGTACGTGTACGCGTAGTCCCGGTCGGCGAGCAGTTTGTACGGGGCGTGGGGCTGGGCGCCCCAGCTGTCGTCGCCGCCGACACCCATTTGGCGGTGGTTGACCCGCAGGACGACCTCGTCGCGCGGGTCGAGCTGGTAGTCGTGGCGCGCGCCGACGGACAGGTCCTCCGGGGTGAGGTGCGAGGCGCTGAGTTCCAGCAGCGGGTGGTCCGTGCCCGGGTCCCCGGCGACGAGCAGGCCGCGGCCCCGCCGGTCGGTGAGCGCCGCCCAGCGCACGTCCGTCTTGTTGCCGTTCTCCTGGGGGCGGATGTACGAGGTCCACTGCTCGGTCACGGTCGAGTCCCAACGGCCCACGTCAGTACCGTTGTTGCGGTCCCAGTGGTTCTCCTCGGGGCCGCGTCCGTAGTAGTGCAGCCGCTCGAGGGCCGCGGGCAGCCGCAGGATCGTGCCGACCTCGGGGAGGTACGGGAGGGTGGCGGCGCCGGGGTGCAGGGTGTTGTCGACCTTGACGGAACCGTCGCCGAAGACCGTGTACGTGGTGGCGTAGGTGGACTCGGTGGTGGTCGGCAGGGTGCCCTTGACCTCGATGCGTACGGCCCGGCCGTCGAGGCCGCGGACACTCACCCCGGTCACCTTGCGGCGGGCGCCCGCGTCCCGCCAGGTCTGGTTGCGGGTGTGCTGGCCGTTGCCGTGGTCGTTATCGGTCGGGGCACGCCAGAAGTTCGGGACGGGGCCGGAGTCGACGAGCCGGACGCCGCCGGCTTCGTAGGAGGTGATGACGCCGGTCGCCTTGTCGAGGGTGAGGGTGAAGCCGTCGCCGGTCACGGAGACGGCCTTGCCGCCGTCCTCGTGACGCAGTGCCGGTACGTTCTTCAGCGGTACGGGTGTCACCTTCGGGCTGCCCGCGTCGAGTAGGAGTTGCGCCCGTGCCACCTCGAAGCCGGCGTCGGCCCAGGGAGCGTCGTTCTTCAGCCGGAAGGACAGGTGCAGGAAGAACTCGGCGCCGGGTGCGGGGGTACTGGGCAGCTTCAGCGGGACGGTGATGTTCTTGCGGGCCAGCGGTGCGACGTCGAGCTGGCTGCGGCTCAGGCTGCCGCGCTGGATCACCTCGCCGTCGCGGGCCAGTTCCCAACGCCCGGCGTATTCACGGAGGTTGGTGAAGAGAAACTCGTTGGTGAGGGTGATGTCCCCCGCTTCTCCTCCGCCCTCCTTCGGTGACACCTGGATCGCCTGGTAGACGCGCTTGACCTCGGCGGCCTTGCCGGTGTGGCCGCGGTCCGCGGTGATGATTCCGTCGGCGACGAAGTTGCCGTCGTTGGGGTTGTCGCCCCAGTCGCCGCCGTACGCGAAGAAGGTCTTGTCGCGGGGCTTCTTCTCCGTGACGCCGACCGTCTTGGCGTCGAACCAGAAGCGCACGCCGTCGCCGTTCGGGCCGCGTCCGTCGTCGGCGAGTTCGGTGGCGCTCAGGGCGCGGGCGTACACGCGGGCGCGGCGGATGGTGCCGCTGAACTCGCGGATCATGTTGTCGACGTCCACGCCGAGGGAGAGCGGCGCGGTGTTGCTGGTGGGCTTGCCGGTGGTGTTCTTCGTGGCCTTCGCCGAGCCGTCGACGTACAGCGTGAGGGTGCCGGCGCTCGCGTCGAAGACACCGGCGATGTGGTGCTCGCGGCCCGTCCAGCCGTCGGCGGGGGTGGCCCAGGTCGCGGTGATCCACTGGCCGCCGGAGTGGATGAAGAACTCCAGATTCTTGTCGTTGTGCTTGAGGGCGTACTGGGTGTCGCCCTTGGCCACGATCGGCTGGTGGTAGCCGGTGACATGCGGGGTGACCCAGGCTTCGAGGGTGAGCGATCCTGTCAGGTCGAGGCGGTCGTCGCGCGCGAAGACGGTGGCGCCGCTCAGCCCCTTGTCCCGGCTGAACTCGCCTGCTGGGTTGAGAAGTTCGCCCTTGAGGCCGACGGGCCCGGTCTCGGTCAGGAGCGTCCGCGGCGGTGTCGGCCAGCTCAGTGACTGGTCCACGAAGTCCCAGATCCAGCCGCCCTGCAGTACGTCGTAGCGGCGGACGAGGTCCCAGTACTCCTTGAAGTTGCCGTTCGAGTTCCCCATCGCGTGGCAGTACTCGATCATCACGTACGGGCGGGTGTCGGCGGTGTCCTTGGCCTTCGACTCGACGTGGCTCGTCGACGGGTACATCTCGGAGCGGATGTCGCTCACGCCGGGGTTGTCGTCGCCCTCGTACTGGATGACGCGGGTGGTGTCGTAGGAGCGGATCCAGTCGTGCATCGCGGTGAAGGTGGAGCCGGCGCCCGCCTCGTTGCCGAGCGACCAGATGACGACGGAGGCGTGGTTCTTGTCGCGGTGGACCATGTTCTGGGCGCGGGCGACACATGCCTTCGTCCAGTCGGGGTGGCTCGCGGGGTAGTCGTCGCGGACGCCGTGTGTCTCGAGGTTGGTCTCGTCGACGAGGTACAGGCCGTATTCGTCGGCGAGTTCGTACCAGATCGGGTTGTTGGGGTAGTGCGAGGTGCGGATGGTGTTGATGTTCATCCGCTTGACGATCTCGATGTCCTTGACCAGGTCGGCGCGGGTGAGCGCGGTGCCGCGCTCGGGATGCATCTCGTGGCGGTTGGCGCCTCGGAACGACACGGGTTTGCCGTTGATCCGCATCAGTCCGTCCTTGAGCGCGAACTCGCGCAGGCCGACGCGGTGCGAGAGCGTCTCGACCACCTTGCCCGCCGGGTCGCGCAGGCGGAGCACGGCGGTGTAGAGGTAGGGGCTCTCGGCGGACCAAAGACGCGGCGAGGGAACGGACTTGGCGGCCCGCACCGTCACCTCGGCGTCCGCGAGTTCGGCCTTCTGACTGAGCGGACGGGACCAGGCGGGATGCCCTGCGGCATCGTAGAGCTGCGTCTCGACGCTGTACGCGCCCGAGCCACCGCCGTAGTCGTGCACGGTGGCGGTGACCGCGAGCTCGGCGGTGGTGTGTCCGTCGCCGAGCGGTGTGTCGAGCTTGAAGTCGCGCAGGTGCACGGCGGGCGTCGAGTACAGGTAGACCGAGCGGAAGATGCCGCTCAGCCGGATCATGTCCTGATCCTCCATCCAGTCACCGTCGGAGAAGCGATAGACCTCCACGGCGAGCTGGTTGGTGCCTTCGGTGAGGTGCGGGGTGATGTCGTACTCGGCCGGGGTGAAGGAATCCTCGTGGTAGCCGACGAGCTTGCCGTTCACCCACACGTAGTGGGCCGACTTGACGCCCTCGAAGTGCAGGAAGACCCGTCTGCCCTTCCACCCCTTCGGCACGGTGAAGGTCCGCCGGTACTGGCCGACGGGGTTGTAGCGGGTCGGCGACGCGGGCGGCCGGGCCTCCTCGCCGAGACCGTTGGCACCCCACCACGGGTACGTGATGTTGGTGTAGATCGGGAAGTCGTGCCCGTGCAGCTGCCAGACCGCGGGCACGGGGATGGTGCCCCAGCCGCTGTCGTCGAGGTCGGTTCGGTGGAAGTCCTCGTCGCGCTCCGAGGGGCGGTCGACGTAGGCGAACTTCCAGTCCCCGTCGAGGCTTTGGCGGTACGGGGAGCGGGTGCGGTCGGCGTCGAGGGCCTGCGCCACGTCCTCGTACGGCATCAGGGTGGTGTGCGGGGGCTCGGTGCCGAGCCGGAACTGGTCGATACGACCGTTCCACTCGTCTCCGTCGGCCGAGGCCGCCCCGGCCTGCGCGGCGGGGAGGCCCAGGGGCAGGGCGAGCGCGCCGGCGACGACCGCGCCGGCCTGGAGCAGACGGCGACGACTGAGCGGCATGGGGGCGGGGTGGGGGTGATTCGGTTGCGGCATGGCTGTGCCCTTCTGCGGGTGTGGACACGTGCAACTGGTGTGGTGCGGGACGCCTGTTGAGCCGGCACCACCCTAAGAAGACAACACAACCGACACAATGACGCCCTAGGACTTTGTTGATTCCTGAGCAGAACGGGAGGGGCCGCACCGCCGATAGCGCGGTGCGACCCCTCCCTGTTGACGCCAAATGGCGTGATTCAGTCACCCGGTGCGGCGCGGCGCGGGATGAGGAACAACGCCCCCATGGACAACACGCAACAGCCCACGATGTAGAGGCTGATGCCGGTGCTGGACCCGGTGTCCTCGAGGATGGCGGCGGCGATCAGCGGGGCGGGGCCGCCGGCGATGACCGAGGCAAGCTGGTAGCCGAGGCCCGCGCCGCTGTAGCGGACGTTGGCGCCGAAGCCTTCGGCGATGAGAGCGGCCTGGGGCCCGTACTGCATGTCGTGGAAGACCAGGGACAGCACGATGGCGAGCAGCACGAGCCCCGGTGTCTTCGTATCGAGCAGAGCGAAGTACGGAAACGCGAACGCGCCCACGCACACGATGCCGACGCCGTACACCAGGCGGCGCCCGTAGCGGTCGGAAAGGTGTCCGAAGACGGGGATGGTGACCAGCCCGATGGCGGCGGCGACGAGCGTGTAATCAAGCAGGTCGCCGCGCGCGAGACCGAGGTGCGAGGTCCCGTACGTCAGCACGAAGGTGATGAAGAGATAGAAGGGCGCCTGCTCCGAGAGCCGGACGAACGCGGCGGCGAGCACCTCGCGCCACTGGTGCCGCAGCACGTCCCACAGCGGCATGCGGACGACGGCCTCCTCGCGCTTCACGGCGGTGAAGTCCGGGCTCTCCATGACCTTGAGGCGGACGTAGAGGCCTACGGCGACGAGTACGGCGCTCGCGAGGAACGGGACCCGCCAGCCCCAGCTCTCGAAGCCGTCGCCGGAGGCGGAGCTGAGCCACTTGACCATGCCGGTGGAGATGAGCAGCCCGATCGGCACGCCCATCTGCGGCCAACTGGCCATCAGCCCGCGGCGCTTCTTCGACCCCCACTCCATGGACAGCAGCACGGATCCGCCCCACTCGCCGCCCACACCGATGCCCTGGAAGACGCGGAGCACCACGAGGAGGATCGGCGCGGCGAGCCCGATCGACGAGTAGGTGGGCAGACACCCGATCAGGACGGTACTCACCCCCATCAGCAGCAGGGTGACAACGAGCGTCGACTTACGGCCGACCCGGTCGCCGAAGTGCCCGAAGACCGCGGCACCGAGCGGCCGGGCGGCGAACCCGACGAACTGCGTGGCGAAGGAGGCGAGCACGCCCGTGTACTCGGACTGACCGGGAAAGAACAGGTGCGGGAAGACGAGCGCGGCGGCCGTCCCGTAGAGGAAGAAGTCGTACCACTCGATGGCGGTACCGACCGTACTGGCGACGACCGCGCGGTTGCGGTGACTTCGCGCGGTGGACCGCCCCGCCCGCGACCCTGAGATTTTCGTGTCCACGACGACTCCTTGCCCTGCCATCGGTCGAGCCACGGCGCACGGGAACGAAACCTCCGCGAGAGTGCTCTCCGGTCGCGTTCATGTCAAGGAACCGCGCGGTGTTCAACCATCGGTCCTGCCCGCCGTTGATGGCCTGCGCCGTCATGGTGCGCGCGCGAGCCCCGCCGACACTCCTACTGGCCGTCGGCCTCCTGCCGCTCCTCGCCCACGCGACTTGCCCCTGACGCCCAATTAAGGCCACTATCTCCACTCCAGGTTCACCGTTTACCCACATGTGTCGACGGCTGACGAGGGGGGCCTCGTACCTGGGCGATCGGTGGGGAGGCCGGATGTACGAGATGGTCAAGGGCGCGAACGTGGGGCTTGGCGGCCTGGTCGACGGGGAGGTCGAGTCGGTGATCGTCGGCCTGGGCTGGGTCAGCCCGACCGGCGAGGGGGACGCCGACGTCTCCGTGCTGCTTCTGGACGACGACGGCAAGGTCCGCAGCGACGCGGACTTCTACTTCTACAACAACTCCTGCGCGCCGGACGGGAGCGTGCAGTTGCTCGGCAAGACGCCGACCGGCGAAGGCAGCGAGGATCGGATCAGTTTCGATCTGAGTGCCGTTCCCAGCGATGTCGCCACAATCCTCATCACGGCGAGCCGGTACGAGTCCGCCCGGTTCGACGAACTCGGCGCATTGCAGCTGACGTTGAGCGACGGAGCCGGGGAACCTCTCCTACGGTTCGCGATCGACGAAGCGGGCGCCGTGAGCGCGCTGATTTTCGGGGAGCTGTACCGGCGCGCAGGTGAATGGAAGTTCCGTGCCGTGGGCCAAGGGTACGAAGCGGGGTTCGCGGCCCTTGCCTCGGATCACGGTGTGGACATCGATGACGACGCCGGCGAGACGGTGGAATCCGAACCTATCGCTCAGGAAGAGGCGGTGGATCCGCTCCAGCCCCCGGCCGGCGAGCATCCCCGGCAGGATTCCGAACCGGATCCACCAACCACCGCCGCCGCGGGCATCGCCCTGCCGACCGCGGACGCCGCCCCACCGGCCCCCGTCAAGAGAGCGACGCGTCCCCGCACCTCGAAGAAGAAGGTCACGCTCCCCAGGGCGCCCAAGAAGTCCCTCGCGGAGAACGAGTCCTGGGCGGGGGCGCGCCTCTTCCCCGTGTCGGCGTTGAAGAGCGACAGGGACCGGGAGACGCGTGCCACTTCGGTGCTGTTGGCTGTGATGGCCCAGGTGCCGGAATTCGGACGTCGGTTGACCGCCGGTTTCGGCGCCCACGCCGGACGCATGGAGACCTTCACCGAGGTGGTACTCCCCCACGGCGATTCGCCCCGTCGGCCCGACGGTGTCATCCGGGTGGAGCGGGCGGGCAGGCTCTGGACCGCTCTCGTCGAGACCAAGACCAACGGCAACCCCCTCAAGGCCGAGCAAGTACAGGCGTACGCCGACATCGCAGCTCGCAGGGGCTACGAGGCCGTCATCACCCTCTCCAACGACGTGGCCCTGGAAGGCAGCCCGCTGGTCGAGGTGAAGATCGACCGGCGGCGGAAGAACAAGGTGGGCCTGTGGCATCTGTCGTGGGCCGAAGTCGCCCATCAGGCCCAGATGCTGCTCCGGCACGAGGGGCTGGGCAATCCCGCGCACGCCTGGCTCCTGGAGGAGTTCCTGCAATACCTGCGCCACCAGAACTCCGGCTGTCACGGCTTCCACAACATGGGCCCTGCCTGGGTACCGGTCCGAAACGGGATCCAGGACGAGACGCTGTGCCAGGGCGACCCACGGGCCCTTGAGGCCGTCGAGAGCTGGGAGCGGCTGGTACGTCAGGTGTCGTTGGGCCTGGGCGGCGAGCTGGGACGGAAGGTCCTTCCGGTGCAGCGGGCGAGGCGGGGCACCGACGCGGTGGCCCGACGCACCCGCATGGCCGACGAGCTGTGCCGGGACGGCAGACTCCGTGCCGAATTGCGTATCGACCAGACCCCCGGAGTGCTCGCCGTCGCCGCCGACCTGCGCATGTACAAGATCCGCACCTCGATCGACATCGCTCCGCCCGCACACGGCTACCCGCTCTCCTGGGCCAAGCGGATCGTCCGGGAGCTCTCCGAAGCACCGGCGGACTTGCATATCGAGACTCTGGTCGAGGGGGACGGCGGAGGGCCGCGGGGGACTCTGGAACGCCTGCGGCCCGAGCCGGGCGACCTGCTGCCGGGAGGCGGGGTGCAGATCACCGGGTTCCGGCTCTCATTGTTCAAGGGCATGGGAACTCAGCGGGGAAACACGGAATCCGGATTCATCCGGAGCGTCGACGAAGCGGTCAACAAGTTCCACACGTCGGTGGTGACCCACCTCGACCGCCTGCAGAGCAGCAGGCGTGCGACGCCGAAGTCGGCCGTCGACGACGAGTAGAGCGGACCCAAGGCGCTCCACACCCCTGCCCGGTGGTTCCGCTCCACCGGGCCCTCGGCCACCCGAACCCCGCACAATGGACCCGTGCCGCCCGTCCCGAACTCCCGTCAGCTGCTTCGTGCCCGTGATCTCGCGGATGCGCGGTATGCCGAGGCGCTGACGGTGGGGGATCTGGCCGCGGCTGCCGGGCTGTCGCCCGCGCATTTCAGTCGGAGGTTCAAGGCCGCGTTCGGGGAGTCGCCGCATCAGTACCTGTTGACCCGGCGGCTGGAGCGGGCCGCCGAGCTGCTGCTTGTCACTGACTGGACTGTGGCCGATGTCGGGGTCGCGGTGGGGCTGAGCGGCATCGGGTCGTTCACGACGAGTTTTCGGCGCATGTACGGGGTGACGCCGCAGGCGTACCGGAAGGCGCATCATCCGGCCGCGCGGCATGTGCGCATCCCCCGGTGCGTCGCGATGGCGTACGGGCGGCCGCGGAACCGCACGTTTCGAGAAGACAACACCTGACCGGGTGCCTAGCGTCGGTGTCGGGGCCGGCCGTGGCCCGCAGCGGACGACGGAGGCGTGAGGATCGACATGTCGACCACGATCAAGATCGCGAATGCGCAGTTCTGGGTACACGACCAGGACGAGGCGCTCGATTTCTACACCACGAAGCTGGGCTGGGAGGTCCGGGCCGACGTGACGATGGAGGCCTGGGCCTTCCGGTGGCTGTGTGTCGGGCCGCCCGGCGGCGAGGGGCCCGCGCTCGTGCTGATGCCGGTGCCCCGGGCGCCGATGCTCGACGAGGCGGACAGCGCCCAACTGTCGGAGCTGGTGGCCAAGGGAGCCGGCGGAACGCTGTTCCTGGAGACCGACGACTGCAAGGCCTCCTACGACGAGCTGTCCGCGCGGGGCGTCACGTTCAACGACCCGCCGACCTCGCAGCCGTACGGCATCGACACCTCGTTCCGGGATCCCTCGGGCAACAACATCCGGCTCACGCAGATGCTCGAGTTCGATCCCGGGCGGAGCTGACCCGCGCGCGGCGCCCCCGCCCTCACGAGGCTCTGACGTGGCGGCCGTCCTGCGCGTGCTCCGCGCGGGCCGCCTCCAGGAGGTTGCGCCAGGACGTGACGGTGGGGCGCCTGCGCAGCAGGGCCCGCCGTTCCCGTTCCGTGGCGCCGCCCCAGACGCCGTACTCGATGCGCTCGTCCAGGGCGTGCGCCAGGCACTCGGTCCTGACCACGCACGTGTCGCAGAACCGCTTGGCGTGGGACTGCGCCGCGCCCTCCACGAACAGGTCCTCCGGGTCCGTGGCCCTGCACGCCGCCTTGTCCCACCACGAGTTGAAGATGTCCGCCACTCTCCTGCTCCTTGCTCCTGGCAAATTCGGTCTGTCTCAGGTGCGATTGGCGACCGTACGCCATAGATCCTCAACAGGCAGCCCATGACCAGGAGTTGAACGGTGAGTTACCGGCGGTTTCGGGCCGCCGGAGGCTCCGCCGGCGGCCGTCGGCCGAGCCCGGCCACCGCGTCGCCGAGCCTGCGGATCGCCTCGTCCACCGTGGAGCGCGGACAGCCCAGATTCACTCTCATGTAACCGTGCCCCTCGGCCCCGAACTTCTGGCCCTTGTCGAGCCACAGGCGCGCCCTTGTGAGCATGAACTTGTCGAGGGACTCGGCGTCCATTCCGAGCCCCCGGCAGTCCATCCACGCCAGGTAGAGCGCGTCCGTGGGCAGCACGCGCAGCTTCGAGGTGGCGCCGTGGACCGCCTTCGCGAAGTGCTCGTGGTTGCCGCGCAGGTAGCCGAGCAGTTCCTCGAGCCAGGGCTCGCCGTGCGTGTACGCCGCCTCGGCAGCCACCATGCCCAATACGTTGACCAGCGGGAACACATTGCGCTCGTACTGGTCGGCGAAGTCCTCGCGGAGCCGGCGGTCCGGGATCAGGATGTTCGCGCACTGCAGCCCGGGGAGGTTGAACGTCTTGCTCGGCGCCGTACACGTGATGCTGTTGCGGGCGAACTCCGGGCCGAGCGAGGCGAACGGGACGTGGGTCCTGGCCGGATTGAAGACCAGGTCCTGGTGGATCTCGTCCGACACGACCAGGACGCCGTGCCGGGCACAGATCTCGCCCATGGTGCGCAGCTCGTCCTCGCTCCAGACGTTACCCGTGGGGTTATGGGGGTGGCTGAGAATGAACAGCTTGGTGTCGGGGCGGATGGCGGCTTCGAAGGTGCGGGCGTTGAACCGGTAGCCGTTCTCGGTACGTTCCAGCGGCGCGTACGCGAGGTGGCGGCCGTTGAGACGTACGTCCTCGTGGAAGTGCACGTAGACGGGCGGCTGGATCAGGACGGAGTCGCCGGGCGCGGAGAAGGCCTGGACGGCGGTCTTGAGGGAGGTGATGACGCCCGCGGTCGGCACCACCCAGTCACGCGATATGTCCCAGCCGAACCGCTTGGCCTGCCAGCCGGTCACGGCGTCGAGGTAGCCGGTCGTCGCGCCGCCGGGATACCCGAACACGCCGTGGTCGACGGCGTCGTGCAGCGCGTCGCGTACCGCCTGCGGGGCCTTGAAGTCGGTGTCGGCGACCCACATCGGCAGGGGCTCCGCCGCGGCCTCGTCAGGGGCCAGGAGGGAATCGGCGAAGGTCCACTTCATGGAGTTCGAGCGCGTGCGATCGACGGCGGTGTCGAAGAGCGAGTCGGTATCGAGGAGCGAGGTGATGCCGAGGAGCGGAGCGGTGTCGGTTGCCGGGTCCGATGTCGTCTCAGATTCCATGTGTGGATGCTAGATCCGGCGCACCAGCCAGACCTATGCGCTGGATCCGTCCGTCCGCCCGCCGGACCGATGCGCTGGATCCGGTCCACCCGCCAGGCCCACGCGCTATATCCGGTCTGTCAGTTCCTCCGCGTACACCTGGGACAGCGGCTGGGGGCCCACATACTGCTGGCAGTTGCACTGATCCGCCTCGTAGCGGAGCGGTTTCTTGTTCTCGTCCCAGGCCGTGGGGACCTCGACGCGTTCGTGGCAGCGGCCCGTCTTGTCGTGCTTGGCGAGGTGGTGGGCGCAGCCGCAGACCGGCTCCGGCGGCTTGTTGGCCGCCTCCACCGCGAGGCGCGCCTCCTTGGCGGCCTCCAGCCGCTCCAGCTTCCGCTCGTGGCGGTGGCGCAGCGCGCCGCGTGCGGTGTCCGCCGCCCAGGCGAACGCCCCCGTCCAGAACAAGATGAGGATCGCCCAAATCCAGCTCATCTACCGCCCCTTCCCCCCGGATGACCGCGCGGTGACCTACAGGATAGGCGCCGCGCCGCGGCTACGCGCCCTCCCGGCGCACCCGCGCCACCCCGACCGGACGCGCCCGGCGCGACCTCAGCTCTGCGCCGAAGGCTCCGGCAGCGGCTCCCCGGTCTCCAGCAGGGTCTTCAGGCTGGACAGCAGCGCCGGCCAACCGTCGCCGATCATCGTGCGGACCGTACTGTCGGCGTCGAACCCGTCGTGGACCACCGTCAGCTTCACGGTCTCCCCCATCGCCTCCAGATCGAAGGACACCTTCGAGCGGCCCTCGCGGGCGATGCGCTGCCGCAACTCCTCGTCGACACCCACGGATTGCGCCCACGCGGGCGTGAACGTGTGCCAGGTGTAGGCGAGGCGGCGCGGCGGGTCGGCCTCCAGGACGACCTGCTCGGGGTCCTCGATGCGGCCGTCCCCCTCCAGCCACACCATGGGTGAGCCGGGCTTCCAGTCGGTCTCGAAGGCCACGCCCCAGTAGCGGCGGGTGAAGGCCGGCGAGGTGAGCGCCTCCCAGAGCCGCTCGGGGGTGGTGCGGATGTAACTGGTGTGAACGAAGGGGTCTGTGGCGGTGGGGCCGCCTGCGGTGGCGTTGCTCATGGGGGGGTCCCCTTCCAGTGCGGTACGGAGGTCGTCGAGGGCGGTGGCGCGATGCCGGTCGTAGCGGCAGAGCCAGCGGTCGGCGACCGCGTTGAGGGGTGCGGCGTCGAGGTAGTGCAACTTCTCGCGACCTCGGCGCACGGCCGTGACCAGGCCCGCGGCCTCCAGGACCGCGAGGTGCTTGCTGACCGACTGCCGGGCCATGTCCAGCTCCCCGCACAGTTCGCTCAGCGTTTGACCGCCCCGCTCGTTGAGACTGTCGAGCAGCCGTCGGCGGCCGGGATCGGCGAGCGCCTTGAATATCGCGTCCACGGGGCTCGTGCCCTCTTTCGGTCTCTCGGTCGACTCGACATGCAGTCGACATGCAGCCGATTGGCTGCGTAATTGCCTACTCGAAGATAGGCAGCCTCCTGGCTGCATGTCAATCGGAGCGGACCCGCCCCGGGCCGACCCTCCCGACCCGTACCGTGTTCAGCGCCCGACCCACCCCTCTGCCTCCCCTCCCACACACCCCTGGAAGGAACGCACCCGTTGAGCACGGCCGGCTACTTCGAACGCATCGACGAGCACCACTACAAGCCCACCGTCCACGCGAGCGGGGCGTGGGACCCCGACGAGATGCACTTCAGCCCCCTCGCGGGCCTGATCGTGCACGCGCTCGACCGCCATCTCGTCGACCGCCCGGACCGTGGCCTCGCGGTGTCCAGGATCAGCTTCGACATCCTCGGCCGCCTCGCCCTCGACGAGTGCGAGATCCGCGTCGAGACCATCCGGCCCGGCCGCACCATCGAGCTGCTCGAAGCCGTCGCGCTCATCTCCGGCCGGACCGTCGTACGGGCCCGGGCCTGGCTGCTCGCCGCCACCGACACCGAGGCCGTCGCCGGCGGCGCGGGCGACCCGCTCCCGGTGCCCGAGGGACTCGCCTCATGGCCACTGTCGTCCGTATGGCCGGGCGGCTATATCGACTCGATCGACGTCCGGCCGGTCTCGCCCCCGCAGCCGGGCCGGACGACCGCGTGGATCTCGACCGGCCTCGACCTGGTCGCCGGTGAGGAGGCGGGCCCGCTCGCCTCGTACGTCGCGCTGGTCGACACCGCCAACGGGATCGCCGTACGCGAATCGCCCGCCGACTGGATGTTCCCCAACGTCGACCTGACCATCCACCTCCACCGCCTCCCCGAAGGCGGCTGGACGGGCCTCGACACCACCGTCGCCTTCGGGCCGACCGGCCAGGGAGTCACCACGACGGTCCTCCACGACACCACCGGTCCCGTGGGGCACGCACAGCAGATACTCACCGTCCGCCGCCAAGCCGCCCGGGAACTCTGAGCACTCGGCGCCAGTTGGGGTGTCATGGAGTTCGTCTTCTTCATGACACTGCCGGGTCTTGTCATCGTGCTGACGCTGCTGGCCTTCGTGGACCAGTTGCTGTTGCGCGCGGGCCGGGCCGGTGTGCTGCCGTGGCGCCCCGGCACCCGGCACGGCCAGGTGTCGGCGACCGGGTTCGAGCAGCTGCACGGCGCGTTGTCACCCGGCAAGCAGCACGAGCTCAAGGAACGCCAGTCGGCCCTGGTCATGCCGGACAACGAGGACGACGGGGCGCCGCCGAACAGGACGACGGTGAACCTGGACGACGGCACGGCGGTCGTCCGCCTCCCCCGCTCCCCCGCCTGACCGGCCCCGGGGCGCCCTACGCCGCCTTCACAATCCCGCCACGCTCGGCTGCCGCCCACTGCGCGACCAGCCCTTCGTACTCACGGCGCTGCTCGGCACTCAACCGCCCACCGGAGCGCAGCATCAGGTCGCGGATCCGCTCGTTGAGTTCATCGGCGGACCGCGCAGCAGCATGCTCGGGTGTGGGGACCATGTGAAGAGAATAGTGGGCGCCACTGACATCGGACACACGAATTCCACCCGACCGGACGTGCCGTGCCACACACTCACCACTCCGACGGGCCCCGTCGCCACCATGATTGGGCGATCGGCCCGTCGCCCGCCTTCACGTAGAGTGCGCAGACCCCGACGTCCAAGTCGGTCCCCACGACCGGCACTTGCGCCCTCGTGTCGCTCCGAAGCATCCGATGTCCGCCCATTGCTCACATCGAGTCCGCCCACACGTTGACGGAACGGAGTCCCACCGTCATGTCAGACACCGCCTCGGCCGATCCCGGTCCCCGAGATGTCCTGGCCCGCTTCCACCGCGCGATGCTCGACAAGTCCGCGGACGATCTGGCTGATCTGTACGCGGCCGACGCCGTGCACGAGTTCCCGTTTCTCGGGTTCCCCGGCATGCCCGAGCGCTACCAGGGACGGGAAGAGGTCCGTGCGGGCTATCGAGCTGCTTGGGGCGCGAGCCCGGCGCAGCCGCAGAGGATCGACGACGTCCGGGTCCACGAGAGCGCCGACCCGGAATTGATCACTGTCGAGCATGTGGTCGTCGGCACAGCGAGCACGACCGGCCGGACGTTCAGCTTCCCCGGACTCCTGGTGCTCCGGGTCCGGAGCGGCCTGATCGTGCATGTCCGGGACTACATGGACGGCCTCCGCATCGCCCACACCTTGGGCCGGCTGCCGGCCCTGGTCGCCGGCCTGGAAGCCGGTCGGACGGAGACGTCGCGGCCCTGATCCTGCCCGGGCCACACTCGACGCCGCCGCGGTGGTAGTTCGGGCACGTACGACCCACGAGAGCCGCGGAGGCCGGCCGCACACACCAACCGGCCCCCGCGCGCCCCGTCACACCCCGGTGACCAGCTCGAGCGCCTCCGCCACGACCCGGCCGTCGTGCAGCACCGTGCGGTCCGTGCCGCGGTCCATGACCGCGCTGGACGGGGTCTCGCCGTCGACGAGTACGAGGTCCGCGCGGTCGCCCACCGCGAGGCCCGGGCGGTCGGTGACGCCGGTGAGGCGCGGCACGTCGTGGCTCATGATGGAGGCGCCGCCCATGGTCGCCACGGCCAGGGACATCTCGATGTGGTCGTCGCGGCGGAAGTTGTTGGTGAAGGCCAACTGCCAGGTGCGGTCCAGGAGATCGCAGTTGCCGTACGGGCTCCAGTAGTCGCGCTGGCCGTCCTCACCGAGGCCGACGCGGACGCCCGCCTCGGTGAGTTCGACGAGCGAGAGCTGGTTGCGCGCGGCGGGGGCGACCGTCGCCATGGCGATGTCCAGTTCCGCGAACTCCTCGATGAGGCGCCGGCTGGTGGACTCGTTCACGGAGCCGAGCTCGTAGGCGTGCGACATCGTCACCTTGCCCTGCATGCCGAGGGCGCGGACCCGCTCCAGGATCAGGTCCGTGGAGAAGACGCCGAGCTCGCCCGGCTCGTGCAGGTGGATGTCCACCTCGACCTGGTACTTCTCGGCGAGTCCGAAGACGACGTCGAGGTGGCCCTTGGGGTCGCGGTCCAGGGTGCACGGGTCGATGCCGCCCATGACGTCCGCGCCCGCCTTGAGCGACGCCTCCAGGTACTGCTCGGTCCCCGGCTCGCGCAGGATCCCGGCCTGCGGGAACGTCATGATCTGCACGTCGGCGAGGTGCCCGTGCTTCTCCTTGGCCGCGACCACGGCCTCGAACTTCTCCAGCTTGCAGTCCACGTCGACCTGCGCGTACGTACGTACGCGGGTCGTACCGCGCGCGATCATGCGCTCCAGGGTGCCGGCCACCCGCTCGTTCAGCGGGACCTCGGCGTCGCGCCAGTTCTCGCGGTCGTTCATCGTCATCGTCCACACGCCGGGTCCTCCGGTGTGCGGGCGGAACGGCAGGCCGATGCGCGTGGAGTCCAGGTGGACGTGCACATCGCTGAAGGAGGGGAACAGGAGCCGGCCGCGCCCCTCGACGACGTCCCCGATGTGGTCGGCCTGCGGGTCGTGCGGGCGGATCGCGGCGATGCGGGCGCCGTCGAGCTGTACGTCACTGCGCTCGCCGCCCCAGGGGCGTACGTCACGGATGAGCATGTGGTGCGACTTCCTTCTGTTCGGTGATGCAACGAGGTGGTGCAACGAGGTGGTTGGTGTGCGGTGGCTCGGTCAGCGGGTCGCGACGAGGGATCTGTCAGGGAAGTGACATGCGGGACCCCCGCCCGCCAACGGTGGCAACTCGCCTGCGCAACGCGCCTGTTCGGCCTCGTCGAGGGTCGGCCGCAGCGGGCACCGCGTGCGGAACACGCACCCCGGAACGGGGTCTCCCCCGCTCGAGCGCAGCCGAGAGCGTGGGGAAGGGTTCGCGGGCGTGAACAGGTCGCCGCTGAGCCGGATTCTGCGGCTCCGGTCGGCGTCCGGGTCCGGTTGCGGGACGGCGGAGAGCAGGGCACGGGTGTAGGGGTGGCGCGGGTCGTCGAAGACCTCCCGCGTCGGCCCGCTCTCCATGATCCGGCCCAAGTACATCACGGCGACCCGCTCCGCGAAGTGCCGTACGACGGACAGGTCGTGGGCGATGAAGACGTACGACACACCGGTGTCGGCCTGGATGTCCTGGAGGAGGTTCACCACCTGCGCCTGTACCGACACGTCGAGGGCGGAGACCGGTTCGTCGCAGATGATGAGGCGGGGTTCGAGGGCGAGGGCCCGGGCGATGCCCACGCGCTGCTTCTGGCCTCCGGAGAACTCGTGCGGGAACCGGTTGTAGTGGTCGGGCCGTAGGCCTACGCGGTCCATCAGCTCGCGTACCCGTGCTTTGACGCCGCCGGGCGGGTTGATGCCCTGGGCGTGCAGCGGAGCGGCGATGGCGCTGCCGACGGACTGGCGGGGGTTCAGGGAGGAGGACGGGTTCTGGAACACCATCTGGACCTGCCGCCGGTACTCCTGCGCCTCTGCCCGGTTCATGGAGCCGAGGTCCTGGCCGTCCAGGCGGACGGTCCCGGCCGTGGGGTCGATCAGGCGCATCAACAGCCGCCCGGTGGTGGACTTTCCGCAGCCCGACTCGCCGACCAGGCCGAGCGTCTGCCCGGCTCCGACGGAAAAGCTCACGCCGTCGACGGCCTTGACCGGAGCGCCGCCCCGGCCGAGCAGTCCGCCGCGTCCCGGGAAGTGCTTGGTCAGCCCTTGTGCTTCAAGTAGCGGGGTGGTCGATGTCATCGCGCGGCCTCCTCGGCGGTGGCGAGGTTCTCCTGGTGGCACCGGGAGGGGTGACCGGCCTCGTTCGTCACAAAGAGGGGACGCTCGGCGTGGCACAGGCCGTCCGGTACGAGGTGGGTCTGCGGGCAGCGGTCCGCGAACAGGCATCCGGCGGGCAGCGCGGTGAGCGAGGGCGGGAACCCGGGGATGGGGCGCAGCCGCCCGCCGTCGTCGTCGCCGAGTGTCGGCATGGAGGCGAGCAGGCCTTGCGTGTACGGGTGGCGCGGGTCGTGGAACAGTTCGCGCACGCTCCCCCGTTCCACGCACTGCCCGCCGTACATCACGGCGACATGGTGGCAGACCTCGGCGACGACACCGAGGTCGTGGGTGACCATGACAATGGCGGTGCCGGTCTCCTGCTGGAGTTCGCCGAGGAGGTCGAGGATCTGCGCCTGGACGGTGACGTCGAGGGCGGTGGTCGGCTCGTCGGCGATGAGGAGTTCGGGTTCGCAGACGAGGGCCATGGCGATCATCGCGCGCTGGCGCATGCCGCCGGAGAACTCGTGCGGGTACGCGCGGGCCCGCCGCTTCGGATCGGGGATGCCGACGCGGCCCAGCATGTCGACGGCGACGGCCAGTGCGGCCCGCTTTGACACCTTGTTGTGCACCCGGTAGGCCTCGGCGATCTGGTCGCCGACCGCGTGGAAGGGGTGCATCGCGGAGAGGGGGTCCTGGAAGATCATGGCGATCTTCTTGCCGCGCCAGGCCCGCATCCGGTCCTCGGTGAGGGCGTTGAGGTCGGTGCCGTCGAGGAGGATCTCGCCGGTGACCTGGGCGCGGGTCTCCTTGAGCAGACCCATGAGGGCCTGGCTGGTGACCGTCTTGCCGGATCCGGACTCGCCGACGAGGCCGACGGTCTCGCCCTTGGCGAGGCTGAGGTCCATGCCGTTGACGGCGTGCACGAGGCCGTCGTCGGTGGGGAAGGCGACGTGCAGATCCCTGATATGCAGCAGGGGCTCACCGGAAGAAGAGGTGGAGGAAGAGCCGGAGGTAGTGGTGGTCATCAGGCGGCCCTCACTCGCGGGTCGATGACGGCGTAGACGGCGTCGACGACGACATTGGCGATGATGATGAAGAAGGCGGCGAGCAGCGTAATCGCCATGGTCACGGGCAGATCGCCGGACTGGGCGGCGCGGACGGCGGTGAAGCCGATGCCGGGCACGGAGAAGATCTGCTCGGTGAGCACGGCGCCGCCGAGCAGCAGCCCGATGTCGAGGCCCAGCATGGTGACGACGGGGGTGAGTCCGGCGCGGGCGCCGTGCCGGACGACCATGGCCGGCTTCGACAGGCCCTTGGAGCGGGCGGTGCGCATGAAGTCCTCGCCGAAGGTCTCCAGCATGGAGCTCCGGGTGACGCGGATGTACTGGGCGCTGAACAGCACCGCCAACGCGACCCACGGCAGCAGGTAGTTGAGGAACCAGCCGTCGAACCCGGCGGGCCCGAACGGGGATGTGATGGCGTTCGTCGTGAACGGCAGCACGTCGAAGGTCGAGACGAAGACCAGCAGCAGGAGCAGTCCCGTGACCGGGATCGGCAGCGAGACACCGATGGACGCGGCGCCGACGATCAGCTTGTCGGTCAGCTTGTTCTTGCGCAGCGCGGCGAGCGTGCCGAGGGTGACTCCGGCGACGGTCCACAGCACGATGGCACCGACGGCGACCGACACCGTGTACGGCAGTGCGCGCTCCAGGACGGCGGCGACGTCCTCGTTCGTCTGGAAGGACTTGCCGAGGCATGGCCACTGGCACAGCGACTCGGCGCCGGGCGCGCCGATCATCCGGCCGTGGAACAGGCCCGACATGTAGTTCACGTACTGAGTGAGGAACGGCTTGTCCATGCCGAGGGCGACCCGCGCCTCGGCGACGCGTTCGGGGGTGCACTCCTGGCCGCAAGCGGCGGCCGCCGGGTCGGCGGGCCCGAACTGGAAGAGGGTGAAGGTGACGAAGCTGATGACGATCAGCAGGGCGACGGTGGCGCCCAGACGACGCGCCAGAAAGGCGATCATGTCAGGTCACCCCTTCCCTGCTGCTGAACCGGAGCCGGCCGCGACGGAGACCGTCGACAGGTCGATGCCTCCGAAGAAGTAGCCGACCTGCGCGCCCCTGATGTCGGAGCCGACGACGCTGCGCGTCACGTTCCTGATCAGCGGGACGAGCGGGTAGTCCTGCATGGCGCGGTCGAAGAGCTTCGACCACTTTCGGCCCAGCTCCTCACTCGTGCCGTTCTCACCGCGCAGCGCGTACATGGCCTTGGAGGTCTCCGGGTCGTGGTAGCGGGGGATGTTGGAGAAGCCGAAGGTCTTGCCGTCGACGCTCGGGCCCAGGTTCGGGTCGATGGTGGTGCGTACCGAGCCGCTGTCGGCGCCGCCGCACCAGCCGCTGCGGGCGAGGTCCGGCATCGCCTTGCCCGCGAGAGTGGTGAAGTAGTTCGCCGCGGGGATGGGGCGCAGTTCGAGGTCGATGCCGAGCTGCCGGAGGTTCTCCTGGAGCGAGGTGCCCATGTTCTTGTAGCGGGGCGTGGCGTCCGCGTAGCCGTAGACGAGCTTCTTCGGGTACGAACGCCCCTTGAGCAGCTTCTTCGCCTCGTCCAGCTTGGGCTGGCCCGTCGGGTCGAGGTCGGTGTGCTGCTCCACGTAACCGCGTTGCTGGGGGTTGATGTACGACTGGGTGAGCTTGCCGAAGCGGGCTCCACCGTACTGGAGTTGGATGGCCTTACGGTCGATGGCGAGCGCGAGCGCCTTGCGGACGATCGGGTCCTTGATGGTCTCGGTGTTGAAGTCGAGGACGTCGGTGCAGCCGATGATCCCGGAGGCGGTGCGCCGGGCGATGCTCGGCTCGTCGAGCTCGGCCGCGTCCGATGCCTGGAGCCCGCCCGCGCTGTCGAGGGTGAGGGCCGTGGGGTCGGAGTCGGCGAGGAGCTGCTGGCTGATGGTGGACTGCGCGGTGGAGAGGCTGAAGGTGAACGTGTCCGGAAGGGCGCTGCGGTTCGGGTCGGTTGCCCGCTCCCAGTGCTTGTTGCGGACGAGCTTCATGGCGCGCCCACGCTGGTACGACTCGATCTTGTACGGGCCCGTGGACACCGGGTGGTTCGTGTAGTCGAGCTTGGTGTCCTTGGCGCGCGGCACGGGCGCGGTGTTGGAGCGGGAGACCAGGGCGGGGAACTCGGCGAACGGCTGCTTCAGTTTGAAGACGATGGTGCGCTCGTCGGGTGTCTCGATGCCCTTGAAGTCACCATTCGAGTAAGGGCCCTTGTAGTCGTCGTCGGACAGTGCGGCATTCAGTTCCTGCGGTGCCTGGGTGTAGACGTCGCGGGCGTAGGTGCGCTCGACGCCGTACTTCACGTCCTTGGCCGTGACGGGGTTTCCGTCCTCGAACTTCAGCCCCTTCTTGAGGGTGTAGGTCCAGGTGAGACCGTCCTTGGAGACCTTTCCGAGGTCGGTGGCGAGATCGGGGACGATCTTCGGCGGCTTGCCGGCCTCCTCCTTCGCCATGGTGAGCGTGCGGTAGTAGAGCTGGCCCACGTTGGCGGTCTGGACGTAGTTGCTGTTGCCGGGGTCGAGGGTCTGGAAGTCGGTGGACATCAGGACGTTGACGTTGCCGCCCTTGGTGGTGTCTCCGTCACCGACCTTGACCGGGTCGAAGGCGTCGGCGGGGGCGCGGGAGCCCGAGCCCGGCGCGGGTTTGGCTCCGCCGCAGGCGGTGAGGGCCATCCCGGCGGTCACCGTCAGGGCGAGCGCCGCCACGGTGCGTCGATTCACTGCTGCTCCTGTTGTTCCTGGCCGACGGGTACGAGTCCGTACGGGGTCAGCCACGGGAGGACTTGGGGTCGAGGGCGTCGCGGACGGCGTCGCCGAGCAGGTTGAAGGCGAGCACCGTGATGACCAGGGCACCGGCCGGTACGGCGAGGAACCAGGGGTCGGTGAGATACCAGTTGCCCTGCTGGGCGGCGTTGAGCATCTGTCCCCAGGACGGGGTGGGGTCCTTGACGCCGACGCCGAGGAACGACAGCGCGGCCTCGGCCGTGATGTTGGTGGGGATCATCATCGTGGCGTAGACGAGTACGACACCCATCACGTTGGGCACGATCTGCTTGAGGATGATCGAGCGGTGCGAGGCGCCGTAGGCGCGGGCGGCCTCGACGAACTCCTGCTCCCTGATGGACAGCACCTGTCCGCGTACGACGCGGGCGAGATAGGCCCAGCCGAAGAAGCCGAGGATGATCACGAGCGAGGCGATCGGCAGCAGGCTCCCGTCCCCCAGCGCCGTGTCACCGAGCCGGGACTGCAGGATCGGCGTCAGTGAGAGCACGAGCAGCAGGTGCGGGAAGGCCAGGAACAGGTCCATGACCCGGCTGATCACCATGTCGACCTTGCCGCCGAAGTATCCGGCGGCGGCGCCGAGCACGGTGCCGAGGACGACGGAGACGACGGTCGCGAGCAGCGCGATGACCAGCGAGACCTGGGCGCCGTGCGCCATGCGCGCGAAGATGTCGCGGCCCAGGCCCGGTTCGAGCCCGAGCCAGTGGTCGCCGGAGGGGTAGCGGTAGTAGGGCAGTGGCAGGCCCGGCGTGCCGTAGTCGTCCAGGACGTCGGGGCTGGTGCTCGTGGTGTACGCGTCCTGGCCCTCGATCGCGGTGAGTACGGGGGCGAGCACCGCGAAAAGGATCATGAGCACCACCACGGCGAGCGCGGCGAGGGCGACCCGGCTGCGGCGGACGCGCAGCCAGGCGGTGCCGAGGAGGGAGCGGGCTGCGACCACGGGTGGGCCCGAAGTCGGCGCCATCGAAGGCGAGTTGGGCACGGCATCGCCGTCGGCGTCGGAGGGTGGCCGAGCGGGCAGCACTGGGGAATCCGTCACGTCGCGTGATCCATTCGGCGCAAGGGGGAAGGTTGGCGGGACGGTATACCAACTCCGCCGGGAAGCGATAGAGGTAATCGCCATTTGGTATACCGGCTGTCAGAGGTAAGCCTCACCACCGGACATTCCACTGAGATCTCACGCCTCTCCGATGTCCGACCGCCACTCCGTGGACACCACCTTCCCCTATCGGTATACCAACTCGTACGATCAGCCACGTCCGCAACACCCCCACCCCAGGAGGCACTTATGCGCACCCGTTGGCGCGCCCGCCACGTCCTCGCCCACCAGGGCGGCGGCCACGCGCTACTGCGGGACGGCGAGGTGGTGTGGCAGGACGACACCGTGATCTACGTCGGACCGCGTGACGGGGGCTTCGACGGCGAGGTCGACGAGGAGCGCGACCTGGGCGAGTCCCTGGTGATGCCGGGCCTCATCGACCTCGACGCGCTCACCGACGTGGACCACCTCGTCCTCGACTCCTGGGCCGGGCCCGAGCGGGGCAAGGGACTCCAGTGGTCCCTGGACTACTTCACCCACCGCCGCCACGACGTGTTCACCCCGCAGGAGCGGGCCACCATCCGCGAGTACGCGCTCGCCCAGCTCGCCCTGCACGGCATCACCACCTTCATGCCGATCGCCTCCGAGGTGCACAGCCGCTGGGCGGAGCCCTTCGAGGAACTGGTCGACATGGCGGGCACCGCACGCCGCATCGGCCTGCGCGGCTACCTCGGCCCGGCCTACCGCTCCGGGGTCAACGTCGTCCTGCCGGACGGCACCCGCGACGTCGCCTTCGACGAGGAGGAGGGCCGCGCGGGACTGCGTGACGCCGTCCGCTTCCTGGACCACCTCGCCGAGCTGAACGACCCGCTGCTCACCGGTGTCCTGCTCCCCTGCCGCATCGAGACACTCACCGAGGAGTTGCTCGGGGAGACGGCCCGGATCGCGCGCGAACGCGGAACCCTGATCCGGCTGCATGCGCTCCAGGGACTGGCCGAGCGCGAGATCATCCAGCGTCGGCACGACGGCCTGACGCCGCTCGAACTGCTCGACAAACACGGCCTGTTGGCCCCGAACCTGCTCATCCCGCACACGGTGCTGCTCGACCGGCATCCGGCCGTCCACGGCGAGGACCGCGGCGACCTGGCACTGCTCGCCGCCAGTGGCGTCTCGGTGATCCACTGCCCGCAGACGTCCCTGCGCTACAGCGAGATGCTGCACTCGTTCCGCGCCTACCGCGAGGCCGGCGTCAACCTGTGCCTGGGCACCGACTCCTTCCCACCGGACCTGATCCGCGGCATGGACGTCGGTGTCCACCTCGCGAAGATCGCCGAGGGGCGTTCGGACGCGGCGCCCGCCGAGCACTACGTGGAGGCGGCCACGCTGGGCGGGGCCCGCGCCCTCGGCCGCGAGGACCTGGGCCGGATCGCCGTCGGCGCCCAGGCGGACCTGGTCGCCTTCTCCCTGGACGACATCCGCGACGGGGTCATGGACGACCCGGTCCGTACGTTCCTGCTCAACGGCACGGCGCGGCAGGCCACGAACTCGGTCGTCGCGGGCAACCCGGTCCTGGTCGACGGCGCGCTGCCCGGCACGGACCTCCCGCGACTGGCGCGCAGCGCCCAGGCGTTGTTCGAGAAGATGCGCGCGGCCTACAGCGAACGCGACACCGAGCGCCGTGCCACCGGCACGCTCTTCCCGCCGACGTTCCCCGCGTTCCGTGCGCCCGGCTCCGCCGCGCCCGAGAGCGGGTCGCCCGCGTGACACTCACGGCAGAACGCGCCGGTGGCGGAGCAGCAGCCGCAACCGGCAGCGGACCGGGCGTCGGACCGGGCGCCGCCTCGCAGGTGGAGCGCGCCGAGGAGCTGATCCGGGCCGGCATCCACTCCGGCGCGCACCCGCCCGACTCGCGGCTGCGGGAGCGCGAACTGGCGGAGGCGCTCGGTGTCTCGCGGGTCCCGGTCCGCGAGGCGCTGATGCGGCTCGCGGCCGAGGGCCTCGTCGAACTGGAACCGCGCCGCGGCGCCCGCGTGCGCCGGCTGACTCTCCGGGACGTGGCGGAACTCTTCGACCTGCGCCTGAGCCTGGAGGTGTTCGCGGCGCGCCGGGCGGCGGAGCTCGTCGCGGACGGGGGCGGCCACGAGGGTCTGCGGACCGTGATGGCGGAGGCCGACGCGGCGACCCGGAGCGCGGACCAGGCCGGTATCGCCGCCGCGAACACGGCCTTCCACGCCGAGCTGATCACGATGACGGGCAACCGGCTGCTCCAGTCCTCGTTCCAGCGCTCGCTCGGTCTGATGCACTGGCTGTTCCGGCTCACGGCCACCGAGCACGGCGCCGATCGGCACCGCACCGAGCACGACCGGATCTGCCGGGCGATCGGCGACGGCCGCCCCCGTCTCGCCGAGGCGCTCACGTACGCGCACATCGACATCCGACGGGACCCGGTGCTCCGGGCGTTGGCGAAGGTGCTGCCCGCGGAGTAGGCCCGGACGTGCCTCTACCTAGCGGGCCCACCCCCCGTTAGCATGTTCGAACTGCGACGATCATCCAGATCGTCGCAGTTGCCCGCTGCCGGAACCAAGCCACCAAGTCGGACAATTGAAGACCACACCACCTCCCGTACCCCTGCCGCGCCAGCGCGGCGCCGAGCCCCGGCCGCCCGCCTGGCGACAGCCGCGCACCCTCCTGTGGATCGCGGCCGGCCTGGCGACGCTCGGCTTCCACATCGTCCTGGAGTTCGTGGCGCGCCACTACGGGCAGCCGGGGCCGATCACCGTAGAGGCCCAAGAGCTGATCTTCGCGCCGCACTCGGGCCCGCTGCTGTACGGCGGCCTGGCGCTCACGATGGTGGTGCTGACGTGGCGGCAGCGGGCGATCGCGGCATGCGCGGCGGTCGGCATCGACATCGTGTTCTGGCTCGTGCGGCTGATCGTCGGCGCCGACATGAACTTCGGCAACGGCGCGCTGTGGGTGATCCTGGGCGTCGCGGTCCTCGCCCTCGTACGCCACACGGGCCGGGAGAGATCGGTCCTCCTCAAGGGCTCGGGGCTCGGCCTGCTTCTGGTCTTCGGCCACAAGACGGGCGACACCTGGCTCCTCATCACCTCCGAGACCCGCCCGATGGTCCTCGACCAGTACGTGGCGGCCGCCGATCACGCCCTCGCCAACCCGTCGTGGCTGGTCGGCCAACTCGTCGAGATGACCTCGCCGATCAGCAGCGGCCTCCTCACCGTCGTCTACGGTCAACTGCCCATGGCCGCCGCCCTCGTCGGCCTGTACCAACTGCGCCACGTGGCGAAGGAACGCCGCTTCCCCGCCCACCACTTGGTGCGCACCTTCCTGGCCATCGGCCTCCTCGGTCCGGCCATCTACATGATCTTCCCGGTCGTCGGCCCGCTCTACGCCTTCGGCGCCGACGGCGGTCACTGGGCGGTGGCGAACATCTGGCCGGACACCTTCCCGGCGATCGGCGTCCCGCACCCCGTCCCCTTCGACGAGATCACGCCGCGCAACTGCATGCCGAGCCTGCACACCGCGTGGGCCATCTCGCTCTTCATCCACACCCGCGAGGGCACCCGCGCGATGCGCTGGGCGGGCACCTTCTGGCTGATCGGCACCCTCACCGCGACCCTTGGCTTCGGCTACCACTACGGCGTGGACCTGCTCGCCGGCACGGTCTTCGCGCTGTCCATCGAGGCCTCGATGCGCGCGTTCGCCCGCGGCTGGGACCGCCACGCGACGCTGATGGTGAGCTGTGGTGCGGCCGTTCTCACCATGCTGCTGGTGTCCTACCGCTACCTTCCGACGCACATGGCCGCACACCCCTGGGCGTTCGGCCCGCTGCTCCTGCTGCTGGCGGGTTCCGTGGTTCTCCTCTACGTACGGACTGTCAGGAAGTGGGACCCGCGGGCCACGCCTCCGCCCCCGCGCCCGTCGCAGGCGGGCTCGGCGGATCCGCAACCGGAGCTGGCGTAGCCGCTGTTCGGCGGCGGGGGCGGGGGCGGGGGCGGGGGCGGCACGTCGGTAGTCTCGGGCCATGTCCGAGACCACCGTGGCACGCTTCTACGACGAACTGGCCGACGACTACCACCTGATCTACCCGGACTGGGACGCGAGCCTCCGGCGGCAGGGCGCGGCCCTCGACGCCGTGATCGGCCGGGACGGCGCCGAGGTGCTCGACTGTTCGTGCGGCATCGGCACGCAGGCCATCGGTCTGGCGTTGCACGGGCATCGCGTCACCGGGACCGACCTCAGCCCCCGCGCCGCGGCCCGCGCCGCCCGGGAGGCCGCGAGCCGGGGGCTGCCGCTGCCCACGGCCGCCGCCGACATGCGGCAACTCCCCTTCGCCGACAGCCGGTTCGACGTGGTCGTGTGCGCGGACAATTCGCTGCCGCACCTGCTCACCGCCCAGGACGTACGCACCGCCCTGACCGAGATGCGCCGCGTGCTGCGCCCCGACGGGCTGCTGCTGGTCAGTACGCGCCCGTACGAGGATCTGCTGCGCGAGCACCCCACGTCGATGCCTCCGCAGGTCCACTGGTCCGAGGAGGGGCGGACGGTCACCTTTCAGCTCTGGCACTGGCACGACGACGGCGAGCGCTACGACCTCGAACACTTCCAACTGCTCCCGGACGCGGGACTCCCGGACGCGGGACTCCCGGACGCAGGGGACGGCTGGCGCGTCCGGGTGCGCCTGGCCACCTACTGGGCCCTCGGTCAGGAGCGGCTGGCCACTCTCGCGGCGGAAGCCGGGTTCGTCGACGGCGCGTGGCGGGATCCGCAGGAATCCGGCTTCTTCCAGCCGCTGTTCGTCGCCCGCGCAGGCGCCGCGCAGGGCCGCTCAGCCGGTGAAGACCAGGCTGACGTTGTGCCCGCCGAACCCGAACGAGTTGGCCAGCGCCGCCGACCACGGCCCTGAGCGCCGCTCGCCACGGACCACGTCCAGGTCCACGCGCGGGTCGAGCGTGTCGAGGTTGCGTGTGGGCGGCAACGCGCCGTCCCTGAGCGCGAAGAGCGCGGCCATGGCGCCCACCGTCCCGGAGGCGCCCAGCATGTGACCGGTCATCGACTTGGTCGCCGTGACCGCGGCGTGCCTGCCGATGACGCGGCCGATCGCCTCGGCCTCCGCCACGTCGCCGGACTCCGTGGAGGTGGCATGGGCGTGCACGACCCCGATGTCCGCCGGCGCCAACTCGGCGTCCCGCAGCGCCAGTTCCATGGCGAAGGACTGGCCGTCCGCGTCGGACGCCGTGATGTGGTCCGCGCTGGAACTCACGGCGCTGCCCGCCAGCGTGCCGTGGACGCGTGCGCCACGGGCCCGCGCGAACTCGGGGCGTTCGAGCACCATCATCCCCGCGCCCTCGCCCATGACGAACCCGGACCGCTCGACGTCGAAGGGGCGGGACACCGCCTCCGGGTCCTCGGACCGCGTGGACAGCGCCTTCATCTGGGCGAACGCCGCGAGCGTGAACGGGTGCAGACAGGCCTCCACACCACCGGCGACCACCACGTCCGCCCGCCCGGCCCGGATCAGGTCCTGCCCCAGGGCGAGGGCCTCCGCCCCCGACGCGCACGCGCTCACCGGAGTCCTCGCGCCGCCCTTCGCGCCCAGGTCCATGCTCACCCAGGCCGCGGGACCGTTCGGCATCAGCATGGGGACGGTGAAGGGTGACAGTCGGCGGACCCCGGAGGCCTCGAAGACGTCGTCCTGCCCCAGCGTGGTGAGCACACCACCGGTCCCGGTGCCGATGACGACGGCGAGCCGCTCCGGCTCGACCTGCGGCGCGCCGGCGTCCTGCCATGCCTCGCGCGCGCCGAGTAGGGCCATCTGCTCACCGCGGTCCAGCTTCCTCGCCTCGGGGCGCGGCAAGAGCGAGGCCGGGTCCACCGTGAGCCCGGCCGCGACGTGCACGGGCAGCTCCGCGGCCCACTCCTCATGAAGGCGCCGCACCCCCGATGTACCGTCCAGCAGCGCCGCCCACGACGTCGGCGCATCGGCTCCCAGCGGCGTCATCGCGCCGACGCCCGTCACCTTCACATGACCGTTCCCAGTCACCTTGGCCTCCTCGCATTGTTCAGGTACTACATAGCTGTCGCCCTGGCCTTCCGCCGATGATGCCAATGATCAGGGCTGCTATCAGGCAAGGAGTCGACCGATTCCTCCGCGGGACATTGTCGGGTTTTGACAAGCACCTCCATGCGCCCCCACACCCTCCCCCGCACCCACCCCTGTCACCCGACCCCTTGATTTCCCAGATCGTACGTGCTCGGATGATCTCGGCAGGCGGGTTCACGAGAACCCCCGGCAGCGCCCTCGTACGGCGTCCGCCGCAGTGATCCCGTATGCCTTCGCACCCTCCGCACCACCCGCACGTGCCCAGTACGTCCGCGCTCGTCTCCCGGAGGAACACCCGATGTTCGACTTCTCGTCCGTCGACGTCCTCGACGCCTTCACCCGTGAACTGCAGCTGTGCAAGGTCCGCGAGGGAGAGCACGTCGTCGTGCTCTCCGAACCCGGCAGCCGTGGTGACTACGTCGCCGCCGCGTTCGGCGCCGCCAAGAGCCTCGGCGCCCACGTCGTGTCCGCCACGGTGCCCGGCGGCAGCCCGGCCCCGCTGCCCAGCACCCACACCGGGGCGGGCCCCGGCCTCGTGTCCGTCCTCAACGACACCGCCGCGCAAGAGCTGTTGAAGGCGGCCGACCTCGTCGTGGACCTCACCCGCGAGGGCTTCATCCACGCCCCGCTGCAACAGGACATCCTCAAGACCGGCACCCGCATCATCTTCGTCTGCGACGCACCAGACGTCCTCGTCCGCAACCTGCCGACCGAGCAGGACAAGGTGCGCGTCCAGGAGGGCGTGGACCGCGTGCGCACCTCCTCCGTCATGCGCGTGACCTCCGAGGCCGGCACGGATCTGACCGTCCAACTGGCCAACAGCCACCCGGAGTTCCAGACCGGTTTCGCCGACGACCCGGGCCGCTGGGACCACTGGCCGAGCACGATGGTGCTGTGCTGGCCGGAGATCTCCGACGGGCAGATCGTGCTCGCCGAAGGTGACATCCTGCTGCCGTTCAAGGAGTACGTGCAGCGCCCCGTCACGCTCCATGTCTCGGGCGGCCACATCCAGGAGGTCACCGGCGGCGCCGAGGCGAAGCTGCTGAACACCTTCTTCGACGACTCGCACGACAAATGGGCCCGCAGCCTCTCCCACATGGGCTGGGGCCTGATGAAGTCCGCCGACTGGTTCGCCACCGCGATGTACGGCAAGGACGAGTTGATGGGCATGGACGCCCGCGCCTTCGCCGGCAACTTCCTGTGGTCCACGGGCCCGCACCCGCACCTCCAGCGCGACTCCTACGCCCACCTCGACATCGCGATGCGCGGCTGCACGGTCAGCCTGGACGGCACCGACGTCGTCACCGGCGGCCACCTCGTCGAAGGCTGAACCTCCGGTCCCCCTTCACCCCAACGCCGTTCCCCTGGAGGAGTCTTGCCTCTCAGCCAGTCCTACGAAGTCACCGTCGTCGGCGGCGGTCTCGGCGGCCTCACCGCCGCCCTGGCCCTGCGCCACAAGGGACTGCGCGTCACCGTCCTCGAACAGGCCGCCGAGCTCGGCGAGGTGGGCGCCGGCATCCAGACCGCGCCGAACGCCAGCCGGGTCCTGATGCGGCTCGGCCTGCGCAAGCAGCTGGAGGCCATCCGCACCGAGCCGCAGGACCAGGTCCGCCGCCGCTGGCAGGACGGCAGCATCATCGGGCTCACCCCGCTGGGCCGCCGGGTCCAGGAGGAGTTCAACGCCCCCTACTGGCACTACCACCGCGCCGATCTGCACCGCACCATCCTCGACGCCTGCACCGACCCGCGGGGCCCGGGCCCCGCCGTCGAGATCGTCACCGGGGCGCGCGTCGTGGAACTCGACCGTACGTCCCCGGACCGTCCCGTCGCGGTCACCGACGACGGGACCCGGCACGAGGCCGACGTCCTGGTCGGCGCCGACGGCATCCACTCCCGCGTCCGGGACCTCATCGGCGCCGATGACACCCTGGTCTTCTCCGGCGACATGGCCTTCCGCACCCTGATCCCCGGCGAGCTGCTGCACGCCGACCCGGCCACCCGCTTCCTCTTCGACCGCTACCAGAGCACCATCTGGTACGGCCCCGGGCGCCACCTCGTCCACTACCTGATCCGCGGCGGCGAGTGGCTCAACATCGTCGGCTGCGTCCCGTGGAAGGACGAGTACGGCGAGAAGACGACCTTCTCCGGCACCACCGAGATGCTCGTCGACGCCTACGCCGAGTGGGACGACCGCGCCCCGGCCATGCTCGCCAAGGCCAAGGGCGACATCACGTGCTTCCCGCTCTACCACCGCCACCGCGACCCGAACTGGATCGACGGCCGGGTGGCACTCCTCGGCGACGCCTGCCACGCGATGCTGCCCTACCAGGCGCAGGGCGCCTCGCAGGCCATGGAGGACGGGGCCGTACTCGCCGAGGAGCTGGGCGCGGTGACCCGCGAGGGGATCGCCGGGGCGCTCCAGCGCTACGTCAACCGCCGCGCCCGGCACGCCGGGATGGTGCAGCAGGCCTCGCTGCGCAACCAGGTCTTCTACCGCTTCCCCGACGGCCCCGACCAACAGGCCCGCGACGCCCAGCTCGGCGAGCGCTACGACGGCGAGTCCGACGTCTCCTACGACTGGCTGTGGCGCGGCACCCCGCTGGACACAGCCGACGACGAGTCCTTCGCCTACCGCCACCACCACTGAGCCGACCACCTTCGGAGGTCCCGTGCCCACCCCGTACGATCCCGCCACCGACCGCGTCTACGAGCGCGCCGGATTCGGCGCCGCCGTCGCCCGCGGGAACCGTCCCGCGCTGATCGTGGTCGACCTGACGCGCGGCTTCACCGAGCCGGGCTTCGCGACCGGGAGCGATCTGACCGCCCCCGTCGAGGCCACGGCGGAGCTGGTCCGCGCGGCCCGCGCCGGCGGCGTACCCGTGGTGTGGACGGTCATCGCCTACACGGCCGCGGAGGCCGAGGGCGACTCGGTCACCTGGCTCGCCAAGGCGCCCGGCATGCGCGCCCTGCGCGAGGGCGGCGACGCCGTCGCCCTCGACCCCCGGCTGCCGTACGAGGAGGGGGACCAGTTCATCGTGAAGAAGGGCGCGTCGGCGTTCTTCGGCACCGCGCTGGCCTCGCTGCTCACCGGCCTCGGCCGTGACACGGCGGTCGTCTGCGGCGCCACGACGAGCGGGTGTGTGCGGGCCACCGCGGTGGACGCGGTGCAGTACGGCTGGCCGGTGCTCGTGCCCCCCGAGGCCTGCGGCGACCGGGCCGCGGGGCCGCACGAGGCGGCGCTCTTCGACATCCAGGCCAAGTACGGGGATGTCGTGGGCCACGAGGACATGGTGAAGTACCTGACGACGAAGGGAGCTTGAGATCATGGACGCGTCTCCTGGGCGTTTCGTGACACAGCCCGGCCTGGCGGATCTCGCCGACATCCCGGCCACCAGCCGCTGGGCCCGCAGCGGCGACGTGCGGCTGCACGTCCTGGACTACGGCGGCGACGGCGTCCCGCTGCTGATCCTGCCCGGCATCACCAGCCCCGCGATCACCATGGACTTCGTCGCCCGTGAACTGCGGGACCTCGTACGCCCGTTGGTCCTCGACATCCGCGGGCGCGGCCTCAGCGACGACGCCGAGGACCACTCGCTCGACGCCCTCGCCGCCGACGCCGAGGCCGTCATCCAGCAGCTGAACCTCGCGGACCCCGTGCTGTTCGGCCACTCCATGGGTGCCCGGATCGCCGCCGCCGCGGCGGTACGGTGCCAAGTCCCGCTCGGCGGAACGCTGTTGGTGGACCCGCCGATGAGCGGTCCGGGACGGGGGCCGTACCCGACCACACTCGCCGCCTTCACGCGCCAGCTGTCGCAGGCGCGGCGCGGCACGGACGCCGACGAGGTGGCCGGCTTCTGGCCGACCTGGCCGCGCCGGGAGCTGGAGCTGCGGGCCCGCTGGCTCGCGAGCTGCGGCCTGGAGGCGATCGAGCGCGCCCACCAGGGCTTCGAGAGCGAGGACTTCTTCGCCTGGTGGCCGAAGGTGCCGGGCCCCACGACGCTGCTTTACGGGGCGAACAGCCCCGTCGTCACCGCCGAGGGCGCGGCCGAGGCCGCCGCCGCGAACACCGCGGCGCGCATGGTCCGCATCCCGGACGCGGGACATATGGTCTTCTGGGACAACCCGGCACCGGCCCTGGACCTGCTGCGCACCGCGCTGCGGCAGACCCTCGCACCGGAGCCGGACGCCCCCACGAGCCCTCCACACGACAGCGGTGCCATGACCTCGCCCAACACCCCCGACCGGTCCGACGACGTCGCCACACCCGACGAACTCAGCCATGCCCCGGGCTTCCTGGCCCGCCGGATGTACCAGGCCTACCTGGCCGCCTGGCTGCACGACGTCGACGCGACGCTGACCGGACCGCAGTTCGCCGTCCTGCAAATCACCGGCGAGAACCCGGGCTGCGACCAGCGCTCGATCGCCGACCTGGTCGCGCTCGACACCTCGACGATGGCCGACGTCGCCCGCCGCCTGGAGAACCGGGGACTGCTGTCCCGCACCCCCTCGCCCTCCGATGCGCGGCGCAAGCTCCTCAACCTCACCGACGAGGGCCGCGCCACCGTGCACGACGCGAACCTGCGGGCCCGCAAGCTGGACGAGGAACTGCTGCGGCCGATCCCGGCGGAGGAGCGCGCCGACGTCCTGCGGAGCCTGGCGGTCCTCGCCGATCACTGGGAGCGGCTCAGCCAGGAGCACTGACCGCCCCCTCCATAAATGACACCCGGGCACTCGCCCTCATCAGGCATGCCTCAAAACTTGGAGCGAACCATGCCGGACCACCACATAGGGATGATCGTCCCCAGCTCGAACCTCACCATGGAGACCGAACTCCCCCGCCTGATGCGGGCGCGCGAGGCCGTCTCCCCCGAGGACCGCTTCGTCTTCCACAGCAGCCGGATGCGCATGAAGCACGTCACGCCCGAGGAGCTGCGGGCGATGAACGCGCAGACGGAGCGCGCAGTCCTGGAGCTGGCCGACGCCCGGCCCGACGTCGTGGCGACGGCCTGCCTCGTCGCCATCATGGCGCAGGGCCCCGGCCACCACTGCACGGCAGAGGACGAGATCAAGGACGTGCTGCGTGCCCAGGAGGCGCTGGTGCCCGTGGTCTCCAGTGCCGGGGCGCTGCTCGACGGGATCGCCGCGCTCGGTGCGAAGAAGGTCGCCATTGTCACGCCGTACATGAAGCCGCTGACCCAGAAGGTCGCCGACTACATCGAGGACGCGGGCGTCGAGGTGGTGGACGCGCTGAGCCTGGAGGTGCCGGACAACCTGGCCGTCGCCCGGCTCGACCCGCAGGACCTGCGGGAGCACTACAAGCGCCTGAAGCTCGGCGACGCGGAGGCGCTGGTGCTGTCCGCGTGCGTGCAGATGCCGTCCCTTCCGGCGATCCAGCCGGTCGAGGACGAGCTGGGACTGCCGGTCCTCTCCGCGGCGACCGCGACGGCGTTCCGGATCCTCTCCGAACTGGGCCTGCCGCCGCTGGCGCCGAACGCGGGCAGCCTGCTGGCCGGCCCGACCGCACCGTGAAACGACCTGGTTAACTCCCCGCGCGACCCCTTGCCAAAGGCAATCGTACGTGCTCGGATTACCTTCATTCCCCCACTGCTCCCCCGCCTCATCAGTAACTCAGGCACCTCCCGTCGCAGTTCGTCCCCCGACACGACCCTGTGGAGCGCACATGAGAACAGGCGATCAGATCGTTCAGGATCTCCCCTGGAGATGGAACGTCCAGGGAAAGATCTTCATCATCGGAGGTCTCGGCTACCTCTTCGACGCATACGACATCGCCCTGAACGGCTTCCTCATGCCGCTCCTGGGCCAGCACTTCGACCTCTCCCTCGGCGCACGAGGGCTCGTCGCCACCGCCAACCTGGTGGGCATGGCCGTCGGTGCCATCGCCTGGGGCGCGGTCGCCGACCGGATCGGCCGCAAGAAGGCGTTCAGTGTCACCCTGCTGATCTTCGCCATCTTCTCGGTCCTGGGCGCGCTCTCCCCCACGTACGAGGTTTTCCTGCTGCTGCGCTTCCTCGCGGGAGTCGGTCTCGGCGGTTGCATTCCGGTGGACTACGCGCTGGTGGGCGAGTTCTCGCCGCGCAAGTACCGGGGCCGGGTGCTCACCGCGCTCGACGCCTGGTGGCCGGTAGGGGTGACCCTGTGCGGGCTCGTGTCCACGGGCATGCTGTCCCTCGACGGCAACTGGCGTTGGATGCTCGCGACCATGGTGCTGCCCGCGCTGCTGCTTTTCTGGGCGCGCCGCGGCATCCCCGAGTCACCCATCTATCTGACGAAGAAGGGCCGCGAGGCCGAGGCACGTGTCGTCATCGACGACCTGGTGGCCCGCACGGGCGCGCCGGTCGAGCCGTACGTCATCCCCGAGCCGGTGCCGGACGAGGGCCCGCGCGGGGTGGCGGCTGCCGCTCAACAGCTGCGCAACATCTGGAAGTTCAGCCCGCGCATCACCTCGGTGGCCTGGCTGCTGTTCGCCACCATCATGCTCGTGTACTACGCGGCGCTGAGCTGGATGCCCTCCATCCTCAAGGAGGAGGGGCAGGGTGACACGGCCGCGTTCATGAGCACGACGCTGATGAGCGGTGTGGGCATCGTCGGTGTGCTCGTCTCGACGGCCCTGGTCGATCTGGTCGGCCGCAAGTGGCTGATCGGTGTCTCGGCCCCGGTCGCCTCGCTCGCCCTCGTGATCTTCGCGATCGTGCGGGACATGCCGACGGGCTCGGTCATCACCATCGGCGTGTTCGGCTTCCTCGCCCAACTCGCCATCCCCGCCCTGTACGCGTACGTATCCGAGCTGTACCCGACCGAACTGCGGGCCAGCGGCTTCGGCTGGGCGTCCTCGGTCAGCCGGGCGCTCACCGGTTTCGCCCCGCTGTTCTTCGGGTCGGTGCTGTGGCCGCTGCTTGGCCTGCCACTGACATTCGCGGTGCTCGGCGCGACCGTGCTCGTCGCCGTGGTGTGGATGGCCGTTGCGGCGCCGGAGACGAAGGGACGGGAGCTGGACGACACGGATCACGACGCCGACGGTCGGCCGTCCCCGCGACAGGAAAACCAGGAAGGCCAGGAGAACCATGAAACCAGCCCCCTTCGGCTACCACAGGGCTCGTGACGTCGACGGCGCCACCCGGCTGCTGGCCGAACTCGGCGATGACGCGAAGGTCATCGCCGGCGGCCAGAGCCTGGTCGCCATGATGAACTTCCGGCTCGCACGCCCCGGTCACCTGGTCGACATCGCGGGACTGCGCGAACTCGACGGGATGCGCCGGGACGCGGCGGGCGCCCTGCGCATCGGGGCGCTCACCACCCATCACACGGTGGAGAGCGACCCGGAAGGTGTGCTGGGCCGTGAGTTCGCGGTACTGCGCGAGGCCATGCGGTGGATCGGGCACCTGCCCATCCGTACGCGGGGCACGATCGGCGGCAGCATCGCGCACGCGGATGCCACCGCCGAGTGGTGTCTGCTCGCGCTCGCGCTCCGGGCGGAGTTCGTCGCCCGCGGGCCGCGCGGTGAGCGCCACATCGCGGCCGGGGACTTCTTCCTCGGCTACTACTCCAGCGTGCTCGACCCCGACGAGCTGTTGGTCGAGGTCGTCTTCCCGCACCCGGCGCCGCATGCCGCGCTCACCGAATTCGCCGAGCGCCAGGGCGACTTCGCGCTGGTGTCCGCCGCCGTTGACCTCGACGTGACGGACGGTTCCGTACGCGGCGGCCGGGTGGCGCTCGGCGGGGTCGCGGCCATGGTGGTCCGGGTGCCGCAGGCGGAGGCGGTGCTCGCGGACGGCGGCACCTTCGTCGACTGCGCGGAGGCGGCGGCCGAGGGCGTCGAGCCCCCGTCGGACGGCTCTGGCAGCGCCCACTACCGCAAGCAGCTTGTCCGCACGCTGGTCCTGCGTGCCTGTGAGGAGGCGATGAGCCGATGACACACCCGGATCAGCCGATGACACACTCGGTAGACACCAACGGGCGGTTGACCGGGCAGTCGGTGGCGCGCCGCGAGGACCCGCGGCTGCTGTCCGGGCGCGGCCGGTTCGTCGACGACATCGCGCTGCCCGGCATGCTGCACGCCCAGTTCGTCCGCAGCACGGTCGCGCACGGCGAGCTCGCCTCCGTCGATCTGACGGCGGTACGCGAGGTGCCGGGCGTGGTCGCGGCCTTCACCGCCGAGGACCTGGACCTGACGGACATCACCGCCGAACTCGGCCGCCCCCGCTCGGAGTTCGTGCCCACAGCCATGCCGGTGCTCGCCCGTGACCGGGTGCGCTACGTCGGCGAGCCTGTAGCGATCGTGGTCGCCCGGGACCCGTACGCCGCCGAGGACGGACTGGAAGCCGCCAAGGTCCGCTACACGACGCTGCCCCCGGTCACCTGCGAGGCCGAGGCACTCGCGCCCGGCGCCACGCTCGTGCACGAGGAGGCCGCGCGCAACACCCTGGTGGATGTCTCCCTGTTCGCCACGGAAGGCATCGACGAGGTCTTCTCCTCGGCCGAGTGTGTCGTGCACGTCGAGTCGCGGACCGGCCGGCAGAACGCCCTCCCGCTGGAGACACGCGGGGCCGTCGCGCACTGGGACGACCGCGAGGAACAGCTCGTCCTCAACACCTGCACTCAAGTCCCGCACCAGGTCAGGACGGTGGCCTCGCGCTGCCTGCACCTCGACGAGCGGGCAGTGCGGGTCGTCGTGCCCGACATGGGCGGCGGCTTCGGCCAGAAGTGCGTCGTGGGCCGCGAGGAGATCGCGGCGGCCGCCGCCGCGCTGCGCCTGCGCCGGCCCGTGAAGTGGATCGAGGACCGCAAGGACGCGCTGTCCGCCTCGTTCCTCGCCCGCGAGCAGCACTACGACGTCCGGGCCGCCTTCGACGCGGACGGACACATCCTGGGGCTCGACGCGGACGTGGTGTGCGACATGGGCGCGTACTCCTGCTACCCGTTCACCGCCGGCATCGAGCCGCTGATGGCCTCGGCGGAGATGCCCGGCGTCTACAAGGTGCCCGCCTACCGGGTGCGCGGCCGGGCGGTCACCACCAACAAGGCGCCCACCGCCCCGTACCGCGGGGTGAGCCGGCCGCAGTACGTGATGGTGATGGAGCGTCTCTTCGAGCGCGCCGCTCGGGAGTTGGTCCTCGACGCGGTCGAGATCCGCCGCCGCAACGTCATCACCGAGTTCCCCTACACGGGCGTCAACAACATCACGTACGACCCGGGCTCCTACCTGGAGTCGCTCGACCTGTGCGAGCGGCTCGTCAAGGACGAGGGCTGGTACGAGAAGCAGGCGGCCGCCGCGGCCGAGGGCCGATACCTCGGCATCGGCTACTCCTGCTTCAGCGAGCGCACCGGGTACGGGTCCACGGCCTTCGCCCAGCGCAAGATGCAGGTCGTCCCCGGCTTCGACGTCTCCGAGGTGCGGATGGACACCAGCGGAGCGCTCACCGTCACCAGCGGCACGATGAGCCACGGACAGAGCCACGAGACGACGCTCGCGCAGATCGCGGCGGACGAACTCGGCCTGGACCTGCGGAAGGTGAAGCTGCATCAAGGCGACACCGACCGGATCACGTACGGCTACGGCACCTTCGCCAGCCGCTCCGTCACCATCGGCGGCAGCGCGGTCCGGCTCGCCGCGGCCAAGCTCGGCGCGAAGCTGTGCCGGATCGCGGCGGCGCTCTGGGAGTGCGACCCGAGCGAGGTCGAGCTGACGCACGGCGGTGTGCGGCGCGCGGATGGCAGTGTCCTCACGCACGAGGAACTGGCCGATGTCGCGTATCTGCGCGCCCATCTGCTGCCCCGTGACATCGAGCCGGGACTGAGCGCCACCGCCACCTTCGACGTGTTCAACGACGGCACTTTCTCCAATGCCACGCACGCGACCGTCGTCGAACTCCACCAGGGCACCGGGCAGGTGGAGATCCTGCGGTACGTGTGCGTCGAGGACTGCGGAGTCGCCATCAACCCGCAGGTCGTCGAGGGCCAGTGCCGTGGTGGCATCGCCCAGGGCATCGCGGGCGCGCTCTTCGAGCAGGTGACGTACGACGCGCAGGGCGAGCCCTCGGCGACCAGTTTCATGGACTACAAGGTGCCGACCGCCCACGAGATACCCGACGTGCTCATCCACCACCTCGAGACACCGTGCCTGTTCAACGAGACCGGCGCCAAGGGCACCGGCGAGGGCGGCACCATCGGCGCGCCCGCCGCGGTCCTCAACGCCGTCAACGACGCGCTGCGCCCCACCGGCACGGAACTCGACCACACGCCGATCACCCCGGAGACGGTGCACCGCGCCCTGAACCTGGATTCCTCAAGCCTGGAGCCCACCTCATGACCACCACCCCGGACAACCTGCTCCTGCTCACCTTGAACGTCAACGGCGAGGAGCACGAGGTGATCACCGAGCCGCGCCGCACCCTCGTCGACGTGCTCCGCCACGACCTGCGCCTGACCGGCACACATGTCGGCTGCGAGCACGGCATCTGCGGGGCCTGCACGGTCCTGGTCGACGAGCGGCCCGCGCGGGCCTGCCTGATGTTCGCCGCGCAGGCGGAGGGCGCCCGGATCCGTACGGTGGAATCCCTCGCGGACCCGGCGACCGGTGAACTCGGCGATCTGCAGCGGTCGTTCACCGAGCACCACGGCCTGCAGTGCGGCTTCTGCACACCCGGATTCCTGATGCTCGCGGACGGCTTCCTCGCGGAGCGCCCGGAGGCGACCAAGGACGAGATCCGCGAGGTCGTGGCCGCCAACCTGTGCCGGTGCACCGGCTACCAGACCATCGTCGAGGCGATCGACTCCTGCGCCAGCGCCCGCCGCGCCGGCTGCGCCAGGACCTGCACCACCATCGAGGAGACAGCATGCAGCTGACCAACACCGTCGTCGTCAACGCCGCCCCGGACGCGGTGTTCGCGCTCGTCAGCGACGTGGAAAAGGTGGCGTCCTGCATGCCGGGCGCGGCGCTCGAGGGCCGGGACGGTGATGCCTGGCGGGGCGCCGTCAAGGTCAAGGTGGGCCCGATCAGCGCGGCGTACGCGGGGACGGTGCGCTTCCTCGAGGTCGACGCGGAGAAGCGCCGCCTGCGCGTCCACGCCAGCGGCGCAGACACGCACGGCAACGGTGACGCCGAGGCGGAGGTGATCCTCGACATCGGCGAGGCCCCCGAGGGCGCGCGCCTCGAACTCAGCACGGATCTGCTGATACGCGGCAAGCTGGCCCAGTTCGGGAAGGGCGCGATCGCGACGGTCTCGGACCGGATCCTGCAACAGTTCGCGCAGAACCTCGGGAACCTGCTGCTCGATCAGGGGACCGGCGCGGCGGCGCATCCCAACGCCTCGACGGCTGCCACGTCGCCCGCGCCCGCCACCGCGCGCACACCCGCGCCCGCGCCCGCCGAACTCGACGGTCTCTCGCTCGTCGCGGGGCCTCTCCTCGCCAAGTACGGCCCGGTCGCCGCGGGCCTCGCCGTCGGGCTGTTCCAGGGCTGGATGCTCGGCAAGCTGCGGGCCCAGTCGGCCCAGTTGAAGGACCTGCGCCGGCAGAGGTGACTCGGCAACCGTTTCTACTTGCCCGCACGGAAAGTCGAGCGTAACTTTCCTTCTGGGAAAGTAGAGCGGTCACGGGAGGGCGAGACGCGTGAGCACGCCGGTCGATGCCGAGCAGGCATGGAGGGATCTGCAGCGCATTCGTGTGCCGCAGGAGCGGGTGTACGACGAGGTGGAGCGGTCGGCGGCGGCCGGCTCGGGCAGCCCCTGGGCCACGGCCGCGATCATGTGGCTGTTCCTGGCAGGCCTGGGCCTGGAGCTGCCCGGGTGGGGCGTGGGCCTGGTCATGGCCGCGTACGTCGCGCTGCTGAGCGGCCTTGCCGTGCGCCATCAGCGACGCAGCCGGGTGCTCCTGCACCACACCCGGTGCACACCCCGCATGTTCGCCACCTTCGTGGCGGGAGCGGTGGTGACCGGCGGGACGGTGCTGCTCTCCGGACACCTGGTCGATTCGCTGGAGCCGATGACCGGCAGTCTGATCCAGGCCACGGTCTCGGCGGCGGTGTTCGTACTGTTCGTGGGGCCTACGAGCCGCTGGGCGGCCAGGTCGGCGCGGAGCCACGAGGTTCGTACGCCCGTCACTGCCGCGGAGGCAGGCCGATGAGTGTTCCCGCGGGCTTCGACGAGTTGATCCACCCCGCCACCCGGCTGTCGGTGGTCTCGCTGCTCGCCGCCACGGAGTGGGCGGAGTTCTCCTTCGTCCGTGACAGCCTCTCACTCAGCGACTCCGCGCTCTCCAAGCAGCTGCACACCCTTGAGGAAGCGGAGTATCTGGAGCTCCGTAAAGAGGGCGGTGGTCGTAACCGGCGCACCAGGGTGCGGCTGACGGACCGTGGGCGCACCGCCTTCGAGGGCCACATCGCGGCGCTCCGGGCGATCGTCCAGGGCACGGGCTCGGCGGTCCCCACCACCTCGTGGGCGGGACGATGACGGCGGAGCACACATCCGAACGGCCCGTCGTGCACGCCCGCGACATCACGATGACGTACGGCGACATCGACGTCCTGCACGGCGTGGACCTGGACATCCACCGCGGCGAGGTCTTCGCGCTGCTCGGTCCCAATGGGGCGGGGAAGACGACCACAGTCGAGATCCTGGAGGGCTTCCGGCGCCGTTCCGCGGGAGAAGTGAGCGTGCTCGGTACGGATCCGGAGCGGGGCGACGACGCGTGGCGGGCGCGCATCGGGCTCGTTCTCCAGTCGTGGCGCGATCACGGCCGCTGGCGGGTCGGCGAGTTGCTGAGGCACTTCGCCACGTACTACCCCGAGCCGCGCGACCCGGCCGAACTGCTCGCTCTCGTCGGTCTCAACGACCATGCCGACCGGCAGGTGGCCCGGCTCTCCGGCGGACAGCGTCGGCGCCTCGACGTGGCCCTCGGCATCGTCGGCCGCCCCCAACTCCTCTTCCTGGACGAGCCGACCACCGGTTTCGACCCGGAGGCGCGGTACGAGTTCCATGCCCTGGTCGAGCGTCTGGCCCGGGACGAGTGTGTCACCATCCTGCTCACGACCCATGACCTGGTGGAGGCCGAGCGGCTCGCCGACCGGATCGCCATGCTGGTCGGCGGCCGGATCCGGGCCTGCGGCACACCCGCCGAGCTGGCCCGGCGGGCCGCCGCCCGGGCCGAGGTCCGCTGGACGGCCGAGGATGGCACACCTCGCCGCGAACGCACCGTGGACCCCTCGCAGCTCGTCTGGGATCTGCACCGGCACGCGTCCGGCCCGATCGCCGGCCTGGAGGTCCGGCGGCCGACGCTCGAGGACACGTATCTGCACATGGTGAACCTGGCGGCCGACGGCACGGACATGGGTCCGGAGTCGGACGAGGGCAAGAGCGAGGACGAGGAGTCGCGGGCCGCATGAGGAATCCGTCCATGACGAACAGTTGGCGCGCCGGGGTCCAGCGCGGCGGCATCGAGCTGCGGCATCTCGTGCGCAACGGCAAGGAGATGTCCGGCCACTTGACGAATGTGGTCGTGGCGCTGGTCATCGCCGCGTACATGAGCAGCGACGTGCCGGGCACCCAAACGCCGATGGCGCACTTGGTTGTAGCGGGCTTCGCCGCGTATCTCCTCTTCCAGATCGGACTCGTCACGCTCCCGCAGATCCTTGTGACAGAGCGGGAGGAGGGCGCCCTGCTGCGGCTGCGTGCCACGCCCGGCGGGATTCCGGCGTACCTGGTCGCCAAGTGCCTGCTGATCGTGGTCGTTTCGGTCGCGACCCTGGCTCTGCTCCTGGCGGCCGCGGCGCTGGTGGCCGACGGTCCCGTGCCGCAGGGGCCGGGCGGCTGGCTGACGCTGGCGTGGGTCACGACGCTCGGGCTGCTGGCCGTCGTGCCGCTCGGCGCCGCCATCGGCGCGGTGCTGCCCAACCCCCGTGAGGCATTGGCCCTGATCATGCTGCCGGTGATGGGGCTGCTGGTCACCTCAGGGGCGGTGTTCCCGCTCACCGTGCTGCCCGTTCCGTTGCAGCAGGTGGCATCGGTCTTCCCGCTCAAGTGGATGGCGCAGGGCCTGCGTTCGGCGCCGTTGCCGGATGCGGCACGGGCTGCCGAGCCGGTCGGTTCCTGGGAACTACCCATGGTGGCCCTGGTGTTGACCGTCTGGTCCGTCCTCGGCTTCCTGCTCGCGATCCCCCTGCTGCGCCGCGCCGCCCGCCGCGAATCCGGCTCGCGCCTGACGGAGCGGCACCGTAAGGCGGCGCTCCAGAGCTGAAGCGGCGGTCGCGCGCCGCCCACTTGATGCGAAGCACCCTCACCGCGGGCTGGCGGTCACCCCGCCTTCGCCAGTGCCACCACCCGTCCGCCGAGCGCCGCGGAGAACCGGTCCGTGACCTCGGCGAGCGCCTCGGCGGACGGCTTGGCGACGACCAGTTCCCCGTCTTCGCCGACCGTGACGTCACGGTCGAGGGTGAACCAGCCGGGGAGGATGTGGTGCGGGCCCATCGAGTTCAGGACCGGGCGCAGCGCGTAGTCGAGGGCCAGGACGTGGGCCGTGGTGCCGCCCGTCGCGAGGGGCAGTACGGTCTTTCCGGCCAGGGCGTACTGCGGGAGCAGGTCGAGGAGCGACTTCAACAGGCCCGAGTAGGCGGCCTTGTAGACGGGTGTGCCGATGACGATGCCGTCCGCGCGCTCGAACCGGGCGACGGCCTCGACGATGGCCGGGTGCCCGAACTCCGCGCCCAGCAGCGCGTCGGCCGGCAGGGTGCGCACCTGCAAGGAGGTCACCTCATGACCTTGGTCGCGCAGCCGTTCGTCGAGGTGTTCCAGGAGTCGCGCGGTGCGGGACGTCGCGGAGGGGCTGCCCGACACGGAAAGGATGGTGGCCATGGTGGGGCCTTTCGTGAGAGGTGAGGGTGGGGGCGGGAGGCTGTGGACACCACCTCCGGGTGGCGCCGTTCACCATGCGCTCGACGCGACCGTCACGACGGGTTTCAGGTCCTCGCGCAGGGCTTCGAGGAACGTCACGACCTCCGCGGCCACCGAGCGGTGCTGCTTGTCGTTGAGCACGTCGTGGTGGGCGCCGTGGACGACGGCCAAGCGGGCCCGGGTCAGCTTCTGCGCCGTGAGCGCGAGGGCGTCGCGGTCCGCCAGCGGGTCGGCGTCGCCGACCAGGAGCAGGTGCGGGAGGTCGGCCGCACTGTCGTTCGCCAGCTCCAACACCCGTTCCTGTACAGGGGTGTTCAGCTCTCCGCGGCGTACGCAGGTGTCGTCCGTGAGCACGCCACGGTGTGTGGGGCAGGAGGTGCGGACGTCGAGTTCCTCGTCCCACGCCTCGGCGCCGGCGGCCGTCCTGCCGGGCAGTCCCGCCAGGACCACGGCGTCGGCCCGCAGCCGGTGCGCACGGCCCGGATCCGCGACGAGCGCCGCGACCGCCGCGGCGCCGCTGTCGGAGCCCACCAGGACCAGCGGGGCGGCCGCGGTTCCGCCGGTTTCGGACGCCGTGCCGTCGGCGGCCTCGGCGAGCTGCTCGACGAGGGTGTCGAGGGTGGCGTCGAGGTCGTCACCGCTCAGGTCCGGGGTGTCCACGACCCGTACGCGGTAAGCGTCCGCGGCGAGCCGCTTGCCGAACCGCTCGTACACGGCGCGTGTCTCGCCGCGTCCGGGCACCACGAGTACGGTGCCGCGGGTGAGCAGCCCCTCGGGGGCGAGGTGGTCGGTGAACTGGCGGGTCATCGCAGGGCTCCCAGGGGCGCGGATTCGGTGGTGTGGCGGTTGGCCGGGATCGGCAGGCCGAGGTGGCCGCGCAGGGTGTCGGCCTCGTACGCGGTACGGAACAGGTCACGCTTCTGGAGGATCGGTACGACGCCGTCGACGAAGAGGTCGAGTTCGTCCTCGGTACGGAAGGCGAGGTTGATGCCGTCGAAGGCGCCGGCGTCGAACCACTCCTCGATCCGGTCGGCGACCGTCTCCGGCGCCCCGACGAACGGGGAACGGCGGAACTCGGCCACGGACTGGGCGACTTGGCGCAGGGTGAGGTTCTCGGTCCGCGCCCGTTCGATGATCTTCGTGGCACCCGTCCTGCCGCCCTTCTCGGCGAGATGCCCGACGTCGGGGAACGGCGCGTCGAGGTCGTGGACGCTGAAGTCGTACGCGCCGAAGGAGCGGCCGAGCAGGGCGAGATGGCGGTCGAAGTCGTTGTCCTCCTCGAAGATCTCGCGCTCGCGACGGCGGGCGGCCTCGTCGGTGGCGGCGACGACCGGGCCGCCGTGGATGAAGATCTTGATGTGTTCGGGGTCGCGGCCGTGGGCGGCGGTGCGGCGCTTGATGTCGGTGTAGTACTCCTGGGCCTGCTGGAGGGATCCGCCGGGCGCGTAGATGCCTTCGGCGACACGGGCGGCGAGGTCACGACCCTCCTCCGAGACACCGGCCTGGAAGATGACCGGATGGCCCTGCGGAGAGCGCGACAGGTTGAGCGGGCCTGCGACCCTGAAGTGCTCGCCCACGTGGTTGAGTTCGTGCAGCTTGGCCGGGTCGAGGAACACGTTGCGTTCGACGTCGGCGGGGAACGCGTCGTCCTCGTACGAGTCCCACAGTCCGCGGGCGACCTCGACGAACTCCAGGGCCCTGCCGTAGCGGGTGGCGTAGTCGAGGTGTTCCTCGAAGCCGTAGTTGCGCGAGGTACCGGTGTCGAAGCTGGTGACGACGTTCCAGCCGGCCCGGCCGCCGCTGATGTGGTCGAGGGAGGCGAAGCGGCGGGCCAGGTTGAACGGCGAGTTGTACGTCGAGCTGGCCGTGCCGACGAGGCCGACGTGCCGGGTGTGCGTGGCCACGGCGGACAGCAGGGTGAGGGGTTCGAGCCGGTTGAGGTAGTGGGAGGGGTAGGTGGCGTTGATGAACTGGCTGTCGACGACGAACAGGGCGTCGAACAGGGCGTGTTCGGCGGCCTGCGCCTGCCGTATGTAGTAGTTGATGTCGATGCTGGCGTCGTTGGCGACGCGCGGGTCCTTCCACAGGCCGTGCTGGCCGGGGCCGCCGACGCCGTAGGGGTGCAGTGCGAGGTGGATCTTCTTGCGGGGCATGGGGTGTGCCTCTCTATGGGTGCGGGCGACGGGCGGCTGGTGGCTCAGGCGGGGAGCAGGGCGCGCAGCGCCGCGCGTTCGGCCCGGTCGGCCGGGGCGCCGTGCAGGGTGGGTGCGGAGCCGAGCAGGAGGCGCGTGTAGGGGTGTCGCGGCTCGTTGACGACGGTGTCCGTCGCACCTGTCTCGACGAGTTCGCCGCGGTACAGGACGGCTACGCGGTCGGCGACTCCGGCGACGGAGCCGAGGTCGTGGGAGATGAACACCAGCGCGGTGCCGTCCGCGCGCAGCTCCTTGAGGATCTCCAGGATCTGGACGCGGTTGGCGGAGTCGAGGGCGCTGACGGGTTCGTCGAGGATGACGAGGCGGGGCCGTGTCACCAACGCCCGTGCCACGGCGACGCGTTGACGCTGCCCACCGGAGAGTTCACCGGGCAGGCGACTCAGCAACTCCACGCTCAGGCGCACCCGTTCGAGGTACTCACGGATCCGCTCTGCCGTCTCGGCGCGCGGCACGCCGCCGACGCGCAGCGGCTCGCTCAGGGACTCCTCGATGGTCAGGTCCGGGTCGAGGCTGCGCAGCGGGTCCTGGAAGACGTACTGGATCACGCCTCGGCGGCGCAGGCCGCGCCATTGGCGGCGGCTGTGGGCGGTCACGTCCACTCCCCCGACGGTGATGGTGCCGGATGTGGCGGGGACGAGGCCGAGGACGGCGCGCGCAAGGGTGGACTTGCCGGATCCGGTCTCGCCGATGAGCCCGAGCGTCTCGCCTGGCGCGACGCTGAGCGAGACCTCGCGCAGGGCCTGGCGGCGGCGCCGTCGGGGGCCGTAGTGGACGTCGAGCGACGTGATGTCGAGTACGGAACGCGGGGTGGTGTCACTCATGAGTCCCCCTTCAAAGAAGCGGCCGTCGTGCGGAACCTTTCGAGGCCGTACAGCTCGTGTTCGGCGATGAGCAGCCGGGTGTACTCGTGCCGCGGGGCGTGCAGCACCTCGCTCGTGGGGCCCTGTTCGACGACGGTGCCCTCCTTCATGACCAGCACCTCGTCGCACAGTTGGGCCACCACGGCGAGGTCGTGGGAGACGACTACGAGGGCGAGCCCCGCGCGGTCGCGCAGGTCCGCCAGGAGGTCGAGGATCTCGGCCTGGACCGTGACGTCGAGTGCCGTCGTGGCCTCGTCGGCGATGAGGATGCGGGGCTCGGCTGCGATCGCGGTGGCGATCAGGACGCGTTGGAGCATGCCGCCGGAGAGTTCGTGGGTGTACTGGTCGTAGCTGAGTTCCGGGTCGTGCAGGTGCACGGTGCGGAGCAGTTCGATGGCCCGTTCCCGCGCCTCGCGCCTTTTGAGGCCCTTCTTCACGCGGAGCACCTCGGCGAGCTGTGCGCCGACGCGGATCGAGGGGTTGAGGTAGGAGGCCGGGTCCTGGAAGACGGCGGCGATGGCGGTGCCGCGCAGCCGGGTCCACTGCTTCGGGGTCAGGGTGGCGGTGTCGGTGCCGTCGAGTTCGACGTGGCCGCCGGTGATCTCGAAGTGCGGTGGCAGGATGCCGAGCGCCGCCCGGCAGGTGAGGGTCTTCCCGCTGCCGGACTCGCCGACGATGCCGATCGTCGTGCCGGGCCTGAGGTCGAGGCGGACGCCGTGCACGATCTCCCGGTCGGTGGCCGTGTCTGCGATGCGTACGTCATGCAGGGAGAGCACGGGGGCGGCCCGGGTGTCGTCCTCGTGGTCCTGCTCGCGGGCGAGGTCGGTGGGCGCTGTGGTCATGTCGTACCTCCGGCGGTGGCGGTCTGGTTCCTGCCGGCGCCGGCGGCGGTACGGGTGCTCGTGGCCGTGCCCGATACGTCGCGGATGGCGTCGGCGAGCAGGTTCGCGGCCCACACCGTCGCCATGATCAGGAGGGCGGGCGGGAGCGGGGCCCAGGGCTGTTGGCCGAGGTAGCCGAGGTCGGAGGCGAGCAGCCCGCCCCAGGTGGGTTCGGGCGGCTGGACGCCGATGCCGAGGAACGTCAGGCTCGACACGATCACGAAGCCGGTGCCGATGGTCTGCGCGAGGGCGACCGCGAGCGGCGGCAGGACCTTTGCCCAGACATGGCGCCGGACGATCCAGCCGATCGAGGCCCCGGATATCAACGCGGCCTCCACGTACGGAGATCGGGCCACGGCCAGCGTGGCGGCGCGGGACACCCGGTAGAACAGCGGGGACACCAGGGCGCCGGTCACGAGCATCGCCTGGGTGATGCCGTTGCCGAGGAGCGCGATCACCGCGACCGCGAACAGCAGGAACGGCAGCGCGACGAGGGTGTCGGCGAGCCGCAGTGTCAGCCACTCGAAGACGCGGCCCAGGTACACCGACAGAATTCCCGGGATCGACCCCACGACCAGTGCGGTCAGGGCGACTTCGAGCGAGCCGAGGACACTGACGCGGGATCCGTCGAGGAGCCGGCTGAGCACATCGCGGCCGAGGTAGTCGGTGCCCAGCCAGTGCTCCCACGAGGCGGCGGCGAGGGTGTCTCCGCTCGTCGCGAGGGGGCCCTGCGGGGCGAGCAGCGGGCCGAGGAGCGCGAGCAGGGCGACGACGGTGAGGATGACGACGGCGATGCGGCCCGTGGTGAGGGCGAGTACGCGGCGAATCATCGTGGCTCACACCCCCCGCTGAGCGGCCGGCGTCACGCGCGCCAGGACCAGGTTGACGATCAGGTTGAAGCCGACGACGAGGACGATCGACACCACGAGCACTCCCTGGACGGCGGGTACGTCGCCGGTCTGCGCGGCGTCGTTGGCGAACCGGCCGAAGCCCTGCAGGCCGAAGATCCATTCGGTGACGACGGAGGCGCCCACGAGCGCCGGGAACTTCAGGCCGAGGGTGGCGAGCGTCGGGCCGAGGGCGTTGCGCAGGACGTGTCCGAGGAAGATCCGCCGGGGGCTGAGTCCGCGGACCACGGCCCCGGTCACGTAGTTCTCGGTGGAGGCGGCGATGAGACTCGTACGCAGTTGGCGGGCGACATCGGCGACGACGTCGCAGCTGAGCGCGAGAGCGGGCAGCAGGATGTGCAGCGACCACGGCCCGAAGCCCTGGGCGAGCGGCACGTATCCGGCGGACGGGAACCAGTCGAGTCCGACGGCGAACACGGTGACCAGGACGATGCCGACGACGAACGCCGGCATCACCGAGATCACGGTGACGAAGCCGGTGACCGCCCGGTCGATCCAGGTGGTCCGGCGCAGCGCGGCCACGGTGCCGAGGGCGAAGCCCAGGACCACGCCGATGACGAGCGCGGCGCCCGCCACGGACAGACTCACGCCGAGGCCGGTCCCGATGAGGGTGGAGATGTCGGAGCCGTTGCTCCAACTGGTGCCCAGCCGGGCGTGCAGGATGCCGTTGAACCAGTCGCCGTACTGGGCGAGGAAGGGCCGGTCGAGTCCCCACTGGGCCTCGACGCGGGCGATGGCCTCCGGGGTCGCCGTCTCCCCCAACTGCATGCGGGCCGGGCTGAGTCCGCTCATCGATCGCAGCGCGAACGTCACGAACGTCGCCACCACGAAGACCGGGATGAAGATGCCCACGGAGCGCCCGGCGGTGGCCAGGACGCGGCCCAGGATGTGCGCGGCTCTCTTGCGCGTGTGGGTTCGTTTGCGTGTGTCGGGCATGCCGCTCACGTCCCGGGCTTGATGGTGACGCCGGTCCAGTCGATGTGGGCCGGGTTCTTCGGGAGGCCGGAGACCGTCTTGCTCTTGGCGATGAGGTTCGGCTGGGAGTACGTGAAGACCAGGGCCCTGCTGTGCAGTCCCGCCCGGGTCGCGGCCTGGAGGACCTTCGGGTAGTCGGGGTCGTCGATGCGGGTCTCGCGGACCTTCGCGATGGCGTCCTCGAAGCCCTTCGGCTCGTACGGGGTGCTGAGGTTGAGCGGCCCGTCGGGACCGAAGTGCGCGGTGAGGGTCTGCGCGGCGGAGTCGCGTCCGGTCGTCGAGTACAGGGAGAACGTCAGGTCCTTGGCGAAGAACGGTGTCGCCCAGTTCTTGTCGATCTTGATGTTGACCTTGATGCCGACCTTGGCGAGCTGCGACTGGACGATCTCGGCCTCGGGCTGCTCCTCCGGGATGACGAGGTCGAGCTTGATGTCACCCGCCTTGTGTCCGGCCTGGGCGAGCAGCTTCTTCGACTTCGCCGGGTCGTACCGGTAGGCGTTCGCCGACTTGGGATCGTAGGCCGTGTATCCCTTGGGGAACGGCTGGTCGGTCTCTTCCCCGTAGCCGAACGTCAGCTTGTCCACGAACTCTTGACGGTTGATCGCATGGCGGACCGCGTCGACGACCTTGTCGTTGTCGAACGGCTTCTTGTTGACGTTCAGGCTGATGTTGGAGGCGTTGAAGCCGGGCTGTACGAAGACGTCGAGTCCGGCCTTCTTGGCGGCGTCGGCCTGGCTGGGTGCGATGTCGGCGAAGTTGTAGACGCCGGTCTGCAGTCCGGAGACGACGGTGGAGGCGTCGGGCGCCGAGGTCAGTTCGACCTGGTCGATGTGGATGTTCTTGGCGTCCCAGTACTTCGGGTTCTTCTTCAGGACGGCCTTGGTGCCGGGGACGAGCTGGGTGACGGTGAACGGTCCTGCGCCGACGGGCTGTTGGTCGAGCTTCGCCGGCGACCTGGCCGCCTTGGGGCTGGCTATCTGGAGGACGCGCTGGCCGAGCAACTGCGGTATCTGGTAGTCGACTTGCGTGAGTTCGACGATCGCGTCGAGCCCCTTCGCGCGCACCGACTCGATCGACGTGAGATCACCGAAGAGGGCGGAGTTCTTCTGCTTCTTGGCCCGCTCGATCGCCGCCTTGACCGCGGCCCCGTCGACGGGTTCTCCGTCGCTGAACTTCTGTCCCGGGCGCAGGTGGAACGTGATCCGGTCGCCGCGCTTGTTGTAGTCCCAGCTCTTGGCGAGGTCGGGGACCGCGTCGCCCTTCTCGTCGGTGCGGGTCAACGAGGCGTAGACCATGGAGAGTTCACGGAACTGGGCGCCGCTGCCGCCGACCACCGGGTCCCAGTGGGTCGGGAAGTAGGTGGACGTCCACTTCAGGGTTCCGCCTCCGCCCGCCGCCGAGGCGCTGTCGCCGCCGCATCCGCTGAGGGTGGAGACGAGGAGGAGGGCGGCCCCGGCGGCCGGGGCGGCGGCCTTCAGGGTTCGTCGGCGCGTTCTGGGCATGGGGCGTCCGGACATGAGTGTCTCTCTGCGACGGCTCCCGCGCTTCGAGGGCAGCGCGGAGGAGCGAAGGACAAGGCACGCGCAGCCACCCCACGGAATGCGCGGGGGCACGCCGGTGGGCAGGGCGGAACGTGGTGAAGGAGGCATGACGGATGAGCGGCTCGAGGAGCCGGCCGTCAGGAATCAGCGCCCGAGGCATCCGCAGGACGGGGTTCGGGCACGCTGGAAGCTACATGGAGGCGGAGAGGGTCAGCGACAGAGTGCGCTACACGTGCGCCGCAGGTCCACGTAGCGGCACACCACGCCGGGGTGCGTCGTCAGCATGCTGCACATCCTGACCCGCCCGATACCCGGCTGTCAATGGACACCAATTGGTGTCTCATTACGCGGGACGCGTCGATGTCGCTGGTCAACGCACTGACAGCGGACCGGAATTGCCGCTGGGGCGTGTCGCCGGATGCACCTCGGCCTCACTCGGGCAGAGCCACAGCGGGCCGTTCGCGGTATCGGCACGGACCGCGTCCGGGGGCGGCCAGGGCCCGTGCACCAGGGCCGTCCGCTCGGGTTCTGTCAGCGTGCGGTGGCGGCGCAGCGCCTCATCGGCGGGCAGCCCTCGCACTGGTGCGATCAGTCCGGGGCTCAGCTCCTCCACGGCCGCGACGTACTCGCGGTACGGCCGCCACCCCGGCACCGCCCGCTGCCCCGCCTCCCCGCACACCAGCACCGTGGGCAGGGCGTACCGCAGCCCCGTACCGTCGTCCGTCTCCTTCGCCCCGCCGGGGTGCGGCGAGTCACCGGGCGACGGCGCGAGCACCTCTGCCACCGGTCGCCGGGCCTCGGCGCGATCGGCAACGACCGCCTCCCGTACGGGATTTGATGTGGCGTCACTGCGCAGCCGGTCGGGGTCGAGTCCGGGGACGTCGCGTACGGCGCTCAGGGCGAGGTCGAGCGTGTCGGCGGGCTCCCCCAGGACGAAGACCGTCTCGCGCAAGCGGCGCAGCGCCCACGCGGCCGACTCCTCCCCCTGCGCCTCCGCCGCCTTTGCCACCAGGGACGCGGGCCAGGAGCTCACCGCGACCCGGCTCAGACGGGCGGCGTACGGGGCGCCGGTGTGCGCGCCGACCTCCTCGATGTAGCGCGCGTACCAGGCGGTCTCCGCGGCCGGGTCGGGGGCCGGGTCATCGTCGTCGTCGAAGAGGATGCAGTACACGCGACGCCAGCGGACCTGCCCCGCCAGCGCCTGGCGCAGCCTGCGGAAGGTCGGCTCGGAGCCCCAGGACCAGGGACACAACGGGTCGGTGTACTCGACGACTTCGAGCTGCCGCGTCACCGGATCGCCCCTCACGCGGCGCCCTTCGCGGCGACGGACTCAGCCCCGTCCTCGACCTCGGCCTTTTTCAGCAGCGCCGCCACCGTCACTCCGCCCAGCACCGCGGCGGCGTCCGACTCGATCCGCCGCCACACCTCCGGCAACCCTCGCGCGGCTCCGGCGTAGCCGAGCCCGGACAGAGGGTCGCCGCGCAGGGTGATCAGCTCGCCGTCGACGGCGCGGGTGACATCGAGCAGCGTGATCGCGTCGGCCGGCACACCCAGCCAGTACCCGCCCACGCAGCCGCGCTGGCTGCGCACAAGGCCGGCCCTGCGCAGCTCGCCCACCACCGATTTCAGGAACCGGAAGGGAATGCCCTGGGCATCGGCGATGGCCTCGCAGGTGAGCGGGCGTTCGGGGGCGCGGGCAAGCTCGAGGAGCGCACGCGTGGCGTAGTCCGCCTTCGCGGAGATATGCATGGCCACATGATGCCCGAAGACCGCCGCAGGGCAAGGTCCGGGCGCATACCGGCCCGAACATTGCGGGAACATTGCCGCAGGTGAGAGCCAATGGACACCTCTTGACATCTTTTCTGTCGCCGCTCTAGCGTCGCCACCATGACCGAGCCGTTGACGACACCCGGTGAGGGCTTCCACCCCCATCTCCACGACGCCCCGAACTCCGCCTCCGCTCCCCTGCGTTCGCGGCTGCACCATGTCCGCGCCGGTGCCCTGGACGGCGACACCGCGCAGAGCGGCGGCATGCGGCGCTTCGCCGCCGTCAGCGGGAACACGGTGGGGTCCGAGAAGCTGTGGATGGGCCAGACCCATGTCGCCCCGTCGACCGCGTCCTCCGACCACCACCACGGCGAGTCCGAGACAGCGATCTACGTGGTGAGCGGGCACCCGGAGTTCGTGTTCCTCGACGACTCGGGCGCCGGCGAGGAGGAGATCAGGCTGCGCACCTCGCCCGGCGACTACATCTTCGTCCCGCCCTACGTGCCGCACCGCGAGGAGAACCCCGACCCGTCCGACGAGGCCGTGGTCGTCATCGCCCGCAGCACGCAGGAGGCCATCGTGGTCAACCTGCCGAAGCTGTACGCGCTTTCGGATCCCGACGAGTCCTGACCGGCTCTGCGAGGATGGCTCCATGAAATCGATCTCCTTCCCCGGTGCCAAGGCGCCGTCCTCGAACGTCGTCCTGGGTCTCATGCGCATCGCCGAGATGGGCGACAAGGACATCCGCGCCCTCTACGACAGCGCCCGCGACGCCGGGATCAACAGCTTCGACCACGCCGACATCTACGGGCCCACGCGGCACGCCTGCGAGGAACGCTTCGGGCAGGCGGTCACGCTGAGCACCGCGGAGCGCGAGTCGATCGTCATCCAGAGCAAGGTCGGCATCCGGCCCGGCTTCTTCGACTTCTCGCGTGAGCACATCCTGCGCACCGTCGACGAGTCACTCGCGGCCCTGCGCACCGACTACCTCGACATGCTGCTCCTGCACCGCCCCGACACCCTCGTCGAGCCGGAGGAGGTCGCGGCGGCCTTCGACGAGCTGCACGCGGCGGGCAAGGTCGTGAACTTCGGTGTCTCCAACCACACGCCCGGCCAGGTCGAGCTGCTGAAGTCGGCGGTGCGTCAGCCGCTGGTAGCCAACCAGGTCCAACTGAGCATCACGCACGCCCCGTTGATCGCCCAGGGTGTCGCCGCGAACATGGCGGGGCTCGACCAGTCGGTGAGCCGGGACAACGGGCTGCTCGACTACTCGCGGCTCAACAAGATGACCCTGCAGGCCTGGTCGCCGTTCCAGAAGGGCTTCTTCGACGGTGTCTTCATCGGCGACCGCGAGAACTACGCGGAGCTGAACACCGCGCTGGACGAGCTGGCCGCGAAGTACGAGGTGACACCGACCGGCATCGCGGTCGCCTGGATCACCCGGCACCCGGCCGACATGCAGGTCGTGCTCGGCACCACCAACCCCGGGCGGGTCGCCGAGTCGGCGGCCGGCTCGGACATCCCGCTGACCCGCGAGGAGTGGTACCGGCTGTTCAGGGCGGCGGGCCACACACTGCCGTAACGCCTGCCTGACGGATCCGGCCGAAGTCGCGGGCCGTAGCCGCACCGGGCCCCGCCTCCACGGGCGGGGCCCACCGCGGTCACTCGCAGTGCTGCCGCGACCGCTCGGCATCGGTCCGCGAGGCGACCTTCGCCGGGGAGCGGGCCCCCACCGCCGGGGCGAGGAAGACGGCCACCGTGGTGAAGGCGAGCACGACCACCATGGCCGTCCGCAGCCCGTAGTGGTCCCCGAGGAAGCCGAGGCACGGCGGTCCGACGAGGAACGCGACGTAGCCGAGCATCGCCACGAGGCTCACCCGCGCCGCCGGGTTCTCGCCAGAGTCACCGGCCGCCGAGAGCGCGACGGGGAAGCCGAGCGAGGCGCCGAGCCCCCAGAACAGCACGGCCGCACTGGCGAGGACGGCGGAGTCGGAGAAGACGACCAGGGCGATGCCGAGCGTCGCCGACACGGCGCTGGCCCGCACGACGGGCTTGCGGCCGAGCCGGTCGATGAAGAACCCCCCGACGAACCGGCCGATCGTCATCGCGGCGGCGAAGCCGGTGTAGACGGCGGAGCCGAGCGCGGCGTCCATGTCGTGGCCGTCGACCATGAGCAGCGGCAGCCAGTCGTTCGCGGCTCCTTCGGCGAGCGCCATCGCGAGGATGATGCCTCCGAGGAGGAGCAGCTGCCGGTCCCGCCACACCTTCGCCTTGGACGCGCCGCCCGCGGGCCCTTCCGTGTGCGAGCCGCCCGTCGCTCTGCCGACGCCGGTGGGGATGGCCCGGATCGCGTAGCCGAACATGGCGGTGGTGACCACGGCGACGGCGATCAGGTGCCACTGCACGGGGAAGTCGACCGCCGTGCACAGGATGCCGACCGCCGCCCCGAGGACCGTCCCCAGGCTGAAGAAGCCGTGCAGCGTCGGCAGGATCGTGCGCGCGGTGATCCGTTCCACCTCGGCGCCGTCGATGTTGATGGCGACCTCTCCCCCGCCCATTCCGGCGCCGAAGAGAAGCAGTCCCGCGGTGACGAGGGGTGCGGAGGACGCCATCGCGCCGAGGCCGATGACCGCCATGCTGCAGGTGATCAGCACCGTCGCCACGCCCATGACGGGACGGGATCCGAACCGGCTGACGAGCGTTCCCGAGCACAGGATGCCGATCATCGAGCCGACGGAGAGCCCGAAGAGGATGAGCCCCATCTGTGCGGTCGACGCGCCGAGTTGGTCCCGTACGTCGGGAGTCCGGGTCACCCATGACGACATCGACAGGCCGGGTATGAGGAAGAAGAGGAACAGTGCCGTCCGTCTCCGGCGGGTATCCAGGTCCATCGCCAACGTGCTCTCTCTTGCGGGGAGTTCGAGATATTGATCATCGCCACGCTCCCACATCCGGGGAGGCGACGGGCCCGTACTGCTGTACTGCGCATCAGTAGGGGCGGCGCCCACCTGCTTCGGTGGGCGCCGCCCCTGGACCGCTGACGTAAGGGAGTTACGCCTCCGGGTGGCTCAGCCTGATGTCGAGATCGCCCGGCTCGGTGTCGCCCACCCGCAGCGTCTGCGCGGCCGGCGGGTACCCCGTGGCGATGACCGAGTAGTCGCCCGCGTCGAGGTCGGTGAAGGCGTACGCGCCGTCCGACCCGGTCGTCGTCGTGGCGATCACATTGCCCGCCGCGTCGACCAGGGTGACCCGCGCGTCGGCCAACAGGCCGTCCTCCGTGCCGGCCCGGACCACGCCCTGCACCCGCTTGCCGACGCCGAGCACGAGCTCGACCCGGGTCACGCCCTGCGCGCCGGTCTCCACCTGCTGCGCCGTGGGCCTGAAGCCCGGCGCGTTGACGGCGAGCGTGAACATGCCGTTCACCAGGCCGCCGCAGGCGAAGTCGCCGTGCAGTCCGGTGCGCGCGGTCGCCACGACCTCGCCGCGGACATCGGTGACGACGACCAGCGCCTCGGGCACCGGCCGGCCGCCGGACTCGCGCACAAGGCCCGCGAGGCCGCCGGTACCGGTGAGCACGATGTCGTGGGAGAGGAGTTCCCCGTCCACGGTGACCGTCGAGGCCTGCGGCTGGTGCCCGTCGGCCGCGACGATCAGCACGTAGGTTCCCGCGCCGGGTACGTCGAGGCTGTAGGCGCCGCCGAAGTCGGTGACGGAGCGGCTGATCTGCCGGCCGCCGGTCGAGATCAGGGTGATGGCGGCGTGCGCCACGGCCTCGCCGCCGCCGGTGCGGACGGCGCCGAGGATGCCGTTGCCGTTCGGGGTGAACGACCCTGCGCCGCCGCCGGTTTCCGCGGCGGACGCTGTCGCCAGGTGCTTCTGCGGCTGCGCCGCGCCCTGCGCGCCGACCGAGGCCGTCACGAGCTCGCGCTCCGGCTCGGTCGGGTGCGGAACGGCGCCGTGGGGCACCTCGTCGGCGGGCCGCGCCGTGCGGGCCTCGTCGAGCTCGCGCAGGCCCTCGCCCTCGACGTCGACGTTGGGCAGTGCGCGGTCCAGCCACTTGGGCAGCCACCAGGCGCCGCGTCCCATGAGCGCGAGGACCGCAGGGACGATCGCCATGCGCACGATGAACGCGTCGAAGAAGACAGCGATGGCGAGTCCGAAACCGATCATCTTGATCATGGATTCGGTCGAGCCGATGAAGCCCGCGAACACGGCCATCATGATGACCGCGGCCGCCGTGACCACACGGGCGCTGTACCGGAACCCGGTGACGATCGCCTCCTTGGCCGTCTCCCCGTGGACGTAGGCCTCGCGCATCCGCGTCACGAGGAACACCTCGTAGTCCATCGCGAGGCCGAAGACGACACCCACCATGAAGATGGGCATCATCGACATCACGGGCCCGGTCTCCTCGATGCCCATGAGGTCGGCGAGCCAGCCCCACTGGAAGACGGCGACGACGGCGCCGAGCGCGGCGAGGACCGACAGCAGGAAGCCGAGTGCGGCCTTCAACGGCACCAGGATCGAGCGGAAGACGACGATCAGGAGCAGGAAGGCGAGACCGACGACGAGTGCGAGGTACGGCAGCAGCGCGTCGTTGAGCTTCTGCGACACGTCGATGTTCATCGCCGTGGAGCCGGTGACCATCAGCTCGGCGCCCGAGTCTGCCTTGAGTCCTTCACCCGCGTCGCGGATGTTGTGCACCAGGTCCTCGGTGTCCGTCGAGGTCGGCTTCGACTTCGGGACCACGCTGAGCATCGCGGTGTCACCGGACTTGTTGAACGTCGCCGGTGTCACCACGGCGACGTCGTCGAGTCCCTTGATGGTCTTGGTGACATCACCGACGGCGGTCTTCGGCGTTTCGCTGCCCTTGGCGTCGACGACGACCATCAGCGGCCCGTTGAAGCCGGGGCCGAAGCCCTCGGAGAGCAGGTCGTACGCCTTGCGCTGGGTGGTGTCGGTGGGCTGCGAACCGTCGTCGGGCAGGCCGAGTTCGAGGTCCATCGCCGGTACGGCGGCCGTGCCCAGGGCGATCACACCGAGCAGCAGCACGGCGACCGGGTGCTTCACGACGAGGCGCGCCCAGCGGGTGCCCAGAGCGGGCTTGGGCTCGGCGTGCTCGCCGTGGACGTGGCCGTGTCCCTGTCCCTGTTCCTGTTCCTGTTCCTGCGCGGTGCGCTGGGCCTTGCGCTCCTTGCGCCTGCTCTTGGCCCCGGCGGGGCGCACCCGGCGCCGGGCGATGCCGAGCAGGGCGGGGATCAGGGTCAGCGCGACGAGGACGGCCACGACGACGGTGCCCGCGGCGGCGAAGCCCATCTTCGTCAGCATCGGGATGTTCACGACGGCGAGGCCGACGAGGGCGATGACGACGGTCAGTCCTGCGAAGACGACGGCGGACCCGGCGGTACCGACGGCCCGCCCGGCTGCTTCCTCACGTTCACGCCCCTCGGCCAGTTCGGCCCGGTAGCGGGTGACGATGAACAGCGCGTAGTCGATGCCGACCGCGAGACCGATCATCATCGCGAGCGTCGACGTCGTGGAGTCCAGCTCCAGCGGCTTGGCGAGTGCGGTGATGGCGGAGACACCGATGCCGACACCGAACAGCGCGGTGAGGAGCGGGAGTCCGGCCGCGATCAGCGAGCCCAGGGTGATCACGAGGACGACGGCGGCGACCACGACGCCGATGACCTCGGTGGACCCCGTCTCGGGCACGGCCTGCAGCGCGTCGCCGCCGACCTCCACAGTGAGTCCCTCGTCACGGGCATCCTGCGCGGCGTCCTCCAGCGCGTCGCGCGAGGAGTCCTCCAGCTCCATGCCGGAGACCTTGTACGCCACCTGCGTGTAGGCGATCTCGCCGTCGCGGCTGACCGACTTGGACTTGAAGGGGTCGGTCGCGCTCTGGACCTCGGAACCGGCGCCGAGTTCCTTGACGGTGTCGCGCACCACGTTCTGGTTGGCGGCCGAGGTGATCCTCTCGCCGTCCGGCGCCTTGAACACGACGCGCGCGGTGGCGCCGTCGGCGCTGCCGCCAGGGAAACGTTGTTCCAGTAGGTCGAAGGCCTTCTGGGCCTCGGTGCCCGGGATCGAGAAGGAGGAGGATGCGGCCGTGGGGGCCTGGGAGGCGCCGACACCCACGGCGGCGAGGACCACCACCCAGAAGAGAGCGACGAAGTACCGTCGCCGATAGGCGAATCGGCCCATTTTGTAGAGGAATCGAGCCACGAGGGCGTACTCCCGGTCAGGTCGTATGTGGTGCTGGGCAGGGGACTTCGGCCCGACGACGGTGAGCGGTGGCGTCAGGTACGGGGAGAGTCGGTGATGTGTGTGGGGGGGGATCAGGCGCAGAGGGCGGGGAGTACCACTGCGTCGATGTATGAGATGAGGTACTCCTGGGTGGGCGGCAGTTCGTCGATCACACCGCGGGTCGCCATGGCGCCGACCATCATGTGCAGCGTGAAGTCCATCGCCGGGTTGTCCTGGCGGATCTCGCCCCGGGCGACGGCTCTCTGGAGGACCTGGTCCAGCTCCTCCAGCTCGGGTTCGATCAGCAGCTCCCGGAAGGCGCGCAGCAGATCGGGATCGCTGTGCATCGCCATCGCGAGTCCCCGCATCAGGGCGGTCGACTCCTCGACCGAGCAGTCGTCCTGACGCCGGGCCAGCGTGAGGAGGTCCCCACGCAGCGTTCCGGTGTCGATGGCGGCGATGTCGACCGGCTTGTGGTGTCGCATGGCCTTGACGACGAGCGCGGCCTTGCCGCCCCACTGGCGGTAGAGCGTGGCCTTGCTCGAGTGCGTGCGGGCCGCGACGGCGTCCATGGTCAGCGCGTCGTAACCGACTTCACGCAGCAGCCCTAGCACGGCGTCGTACAACTCGGCCTCGCGCTCCGCCGTCATACGTCTGCGCCGCACGGTGCCGGTCCCACTCACGCGCTACTCCCCCATCATTGCTGTGCCGAACATTGCTGTGCCGAACGAAACGGTTTCGTACGTCGGCAGACTAACCCGCCACCGAGATGAAACGAAACCGTTTCGTTAGTGTCGCGGATCACTCCCTGTGCCAGGGTGGAGCCCCATGAGCGAAGCGATCACCTGCACGTGGCGCGATCCCGTCTCCGACGAGGAGATGGTCGACCTGGTCCGGTCCCACGGCGGAAACGACATCGCCGGCTGGTGGACCAAAATCCAGAAATACAGCCTCGGCTGGGTGACGGCCCGCGACACGGGCGGGCTCCTCGTCGGCTTCGTGAACGTGGCGTGGGACGGCGGCGACCACGCCTTCCTGATCGACACCAAGACCCGGGGCACGCACCAGCATCGCGGCATCGGCTCGGCGGTCGTGCGCCTCGCGGCGTCCAGTGCGCGGGAGTCGGGCTGCGAGTGGCTCCACGTCGACTTCGGGCCCGAACTCCGCGACTTCTACTTCGAGGCGTGCGGATTCAGGCCCACGGATGCGGGCCTGATCCATCTGCGCCCCTGAGCCCCTGAGCCTCAGCCCTGGGCGCGTCCCCTCTCACGGAGCGAGGTGACGGTGACGCCGGGAGACAGCCGCCCCTCCGTCACCTTGAGGTGGATGATGGCCGCGCGGCCGCATGCCAGCGCGCGGTCCAGGGCCGGTGCGAACTCCTCGGTCGTGGTGACCGTCTCGCCGTGGGCGCCGAAGGCACGGGCGTACGCGGCGAAGTCCGGGTTGCCGAGGGCCGTGCCGCTCACCCGGCCGGGATACTCCCGCTCCTGGTGCACGCGGATCGTGCCGTACTGGGCGTTGTCCAGGACGAGGATCAGCGGGGCCGCGCCCTCGGCCACGGCGGTGGCGAGTTCCTGACCGTTCATCAGGAAGCAGCCGTCACCCGCCACTGAGACGATGCGGCGGTCCGGGTGCGCGATGGCGGCCGACACGGCGGCGGGGACGCCGTACCCCATCGAGCCGTTGCGCGGGCCGAGTTGGCGCATGCCGTCGCGGTACGTGAGGAACCGCTGGGCCCAGATGGCGTGGTTGCCCGCGCCGAACGTGACGATCGTGTCGCCCGGGAGCCGGTCGTCGAGGTGGGCGAAGACCTCGCCGAGGTCGAGCGGATCGCCGTCCGGCTCCGGGGTGCGGGCGGCCAGGTGCTCGGACCTGGCCTGCTTGGTGCGCTCCGCCCAGGGCACAGGCGCGGCGGGGCGCTGGGTGCGTATCGCGGTGCCGAACGCCTCGGGGCTGGCGAGCAGGGTGAGTTCGGCGCGGTGGACGACGCCGGGCGGCTGCGCCTCGGGAAGCACCTGCACCAGTCGCGGACCCGCCTCGTCGCCGCCGACCGTGGGCAGCGCCCGGTAACCGTCCGTGGTGACGTCCCCGGGTGCGGCTCCGATGCTCACCAGCAGGTCCGCCTCACGCACCCGTTCGGCGAGCGCCTTGGCACGCCCGTAGCCGAGGTTGCCCACGTAGACGTCGGCCTCGTTGTCCATCAGGTCCTGGCAGCGGAAGTCCACGGCGACAGGCAGCGACCATGCCTCGGCCCAGGCGCGTACATCGGCGCGTGCCCGGCCCGTCCAGCGGCTGCCGCCGAGCAGCACCACGGGCCGCTCGGCCGACGCCAACAGGCCCTCCAGTACGGTGAGTTCCTCAGCCGATACACCGCCTTGCGGCACCGGCAGCGGCGTGGCGTCGGCCACCTCGACGACGTCCGTCAGCATGTCCTCCGGAAGTCCGAGGACCACGGGCCCCGGCCTGCCGCTGCTCGCGACGGCGAAGGCGCGGGCCACGTACTCGGGGACGCGGGCCGCGTCGTCGATCGTCTCGACGAGCTTGGCGTTGGTGCCGAACGTGCCCCGCAGGTCCAGCTCCTGGAACGCGTGCCGGTCGGTGTGGTCGCGCGGCACCAGGCCGACGAAGAGGACCAGCGGGGTGGCGTCCTGGTGGGCGGTGTGCAGCGCGACAAGGGCGTTGGTGGCGCCGGGTCCCCGCGTCGTGAAGCACACGCCGGGGCGCCCGGTGAGTTTGCCGGATGCCTCGGCCATGTACCCGGCGCCGCCTTCGTGGCGGCACACCACCATGCGGACCGGCGCGTCGTACAGGGCGTCGAGGACGGCGAGGTAGCTCTCGCCGGGCACACCGTAGACGGTGTCGACGTCGTGGGCCCGGAGTTGGTCGACGAGGACCTGGCCGCCGGTGCGGGCGGGAGAGTGCGCGGTCATGCGGGAACCTTTGCGTTCGGGGTGTCACTGGAGGGAAGGGAGCCGTGCCGGCGCAGCACCGTACCGGCCGCTACGGACCCGGCGACAGTGCAGGCGGCCACGACGACGAGGAGCAGTGCGGCGCCCCACGAGGCGCCGCCCGCGGCGCCGGTGACCGAGGCCGCGATGAGCGGGATGAAGCCCCCGAGGACGCCGGCGAGGTTGTACGACATGGCGACCGCGCTGTAGCGGAACTCCTCCGGGAACAGCGAGGTGACGACCGCGCCGATCGGGCCGTACGGGATGGAGAGCGCGCCGATGCCGAGCGCGACGCCGAGGTACACCAGCGGTGTCTGCTTGGTGTCGACGAGCCAGAAGGCGGGGAACGCGGCCACCATGGTGACGGCGGCGCCGATGGCGCACACCTTCCAGGAGCCGATGCGGTCGGCGAGTCGTCCGCCGGCGATGATGACCACGATCTCGACGACGGCGCCGACGACGGTGGCGTTGAGCATCGTCTGTTTGTCGATGCCGAGTTCGCCGGTTCCGTAGCTGATGATGAACGTGGTCATGAGGAAGAAGCCCCCGACGCCGAGGAGCGCGGCCCCGATGCCGACGATCATGCGGCCCCACGTCCGGCGGAACGCCTCGACGAGCGGCGCGGGCGGCGGCCCGTTGCGCTCCGCGTCCTCCTGCATGGCGCGGAAGACCGGGGACTCCTCGATGCGTACGCGCATGTAGAGCGCGAAGCCGAGCAGCGGGAACGCGGCGAGGAACGGCAGGCGCCAGCCCCAGGAGTAGAAGGCGTCGTCGGGCAGCATGCCGACGAGGGCGAAGGCACCGCTGGACATCAACGTGCCGACCGGTGAGCCGAGTTGGGGTACGGAGGAGTAACTGCCGTGCTTTTCCTTCGGGGTGTGTTCGAGCGTGAGCAGCATCGCGCCCGACCACTCGCCGCCGACGGAGATGCCCTGGACGAAGCGGAGGACGGTGAGCAGGATCGGCGCCCAGATGCCGATGCTGCCGTACGAGGGCAGCAGGCCGATGCAGCCGGTGGTGGCGCCCATCATGACGACGGTGATGATGAGGGACACCTTGCGCCCGTAACGGTCGCCGATGTGACCGAAGATGGCGGCGCCGATGGGGCGGGCCACGAAGCCGACGGCGAACGTACCGAAGGAGGCGAGGGTGCCCGCGGCCGCGCTCAGTTCGGTGAAGAACAGCTTGTTGAAGACGAGCGCGGCGGCGGTGCCGTAGAGGAAGTAGTCGTACCACTCCAGGGCGGTGCCACTGAACGCGGCGAACAACAGCCTTCTGATGTCCTTGAGCGGGGGCTTCACGGTTGTGCTCACGGGGTCTCCTGGGGAGGGGCGGCCTGGGTGGCCGGAGCGGAAGGGTGACCGTGGCGTGCGGGTGTGCGGGAAAATCAGGCGAAGTGGTGCAGCTGCGCGAGCGGCAGCTCGGTGGCGGCCGGAGTGCCCGTCTCGACCCCGTCGACGAGAACCGGTGCCGGCTCGCGCGGCACCACGACCCGGGGCGTCGCCGTGTTGTGCAGCATGTCGGCACGGGTCAGACCGCGGCTGTCACGGATCGGGGCGTACGTGAGCCCCTTCGGCAGCGCGGCCCGCGCGGCGCGGTCGTTGAGCGCGGCCTCGGCGACGAAGACCTTGGCGAGCCGGGCGGGCGCGGCACCCAGCGACCCGAAGTAGGGCTTGTAGGAACGGGGTTGGGTGAGCCGGGTCGACCCCGAGCCCGAGCCCGTGTTGCCCCACGCCACGAACCCGGACTTGATGACCAACTCCGGCTTGCTGCCGAACCACTTGGGGTCCCACAGCACCAGGTCCGCCATCCGCCCGGCCTGCACGGTGCCGACCTCGTGGGCGAGACCGTGCGCGATGGCCGGGTTCAGCGTGATCTTCGCAAGATAGCGCAACGCCCGTACGTTGTCGGGTCGTTCCACTCCCCCGCCGCCGTTCGCGAGCGCCTGGACGTGGGCGAGCTGCCACGTCCTGCGCACGGTCTCGGCGATCCGGCCCATGCCCATGGAGTCGGAGTTGACGATGGAGATGGCGCCGAGGTCGTGCAGCGCGTTCTCGGCGGCGATGGCGTGCTCGCGGATCCGGCCCTTGGAGATGGCGACATCGCTCGCGGAGGCGTGGTTCTGCCGGTGCACGGTCATCGTCATCGGGAACAGCTCGCCGACCGTGTTCGGGGTGTACGGCACGGTGGGTGTCGTCGACGAGGGCAGGATGTTCGGCTCGGAGAGGATCTCCAGGAGGTCGGGGTGACCGCCGCCGCCCTCCACGTGGTACGCGTGCACGGTGCGGCCGCGCGTGGCGCCGAGGGTGTCCCTCAGGTACCCGGACTCGTTCATGGAGTCGGTGTGCAGCGCGACAGGGAGGTCCGCCTGTTCGGCGGTGTCGAGGCAGGTGTCGATGATGCGCGGGGTCGCCCCGAAGTCCTCGTGGATCTTGAAGCCGCCGGCCCCGGCGAGGGTGATCTCGTCGAGCAGCGCCCGTGAACTGGACGAACCGCGGGCCAGGAAGGCGATGTTGAGCGGGGTGTCCTGCCAGGCGCTCATCAGCGTATGCAGGTTGTGGGTGGGGTTGCAGCCGATCTCCCAGACGCCGCCGAGGCCCATGCCGACGAGCGTGGTGACTCCGGCGGACAGCGCGGCGGGCGCGACCTCGGGCGAGGACAGGTGTACGTGACTGTCGACGACGCCGGGCGTGGCGATGAGCCCCTCGCCCGGCACCACGGAGGTGTGCGAGTCGATGGCGTACTCGACGTCCATCACGTCCGGGTTGCCGACGCCACCGACGGAGACGATCCGGCCGTCCTTGATGCCGATGTCGGTCTTGCGCACACCGAGCACGGGGTCCATGAGGACGACACCGGCGACCACCATGTCGAGGGCGGAGTCCCGGTCGGAGCGCGGCGAGGCGAGGAGTCCGTCGCGGACCGTCTTGCCGCAGCCGCCGAGGAGTTCGTCGCCCGGGGTGCCGTCGTCGGCCTCGACCTCCACCCACAGGCAGGTGTCGCCGAGCCGGATCCGGTCGCCGGTCGTGGGCCCGTACAGGGCGTGGTACGTGCGGCGGTCGACGCTGGTCATGCGCGCTCCTCGGTCGTACGGGTCTTGCGGTCGGCCAGGTTCCTACTGCTGGCGGGGATGACGACGACTTCGCGCTCTTCGCCGGGTTCGAAGGCGAGGGCGGTGCCGGCGGCGATGTCGAGGCGCAGCCCGCGGGCGGTCTCGCGGTCGAGTTCCAGCGCCTGGTTGACCTCGTGCAGCGGGTAGTGCGAGGAGACGTAGACGACGCGGTCGCCAGTGTTGCGGAGGGTGAGGGTGGTGCGCGGGCGGCCCACGTTGATCTCGACGGGTGGTGCCTCGGCAGTGCGCACGGCGCCCGGACCCTCGGCACTGGCGGGGCCGATCGGCCGGTCGACGGCGACCAGCGAGGTCCCGCTCGGGAACAACGCCTCCACCTGCACGGTCGTCACGATGTCGGCGACCCCGTCGAGCACGTCGTCGACGGTGAGCACCCGCTCCGCCGTCTCGATCACCTCGTCCAGGCTCAGCCCGTCCCAGGCGGCCTCCAGGATCTCGTCGCAGATCAGGGCGATGGCCTCGGGGGCGTTGAGTCGGCGTCCGCGCGCGCGGCGCCTGCGCGCGAGTTCGGCGACGGTGAACAGCTGGAGCCGTTCCTGTTCACGAGGGGTCAAGTGCACGGTCGGATGGCCCTCCTGGTCGGCGGGCCCCGGACGCTTCGCCCAGGGATCGCACCAGGATCCTCGACATCGGGCACAGAACCAACGTTGAAACATCCCTCTCGCATCACCGAGAATTGGTCACATGCACAATTCCGAAGGTGGGGGCCGCCCCGGCCTGCCCCCGACCTCGCCGCGCATCGCGGAACTCGCCGGGCAGTGCCTGGACAATGTGGACGACCTGATCGGCGAGTGGCTGGGGATGGTCGGCCCGGTGCGCACGGCGTACGCGACCCAGGTGCCGGACGTCCAGTTCCGCGACTCGGCCTGGCAGGCCTTCGAACTACTGCTGCGCACGGTGGCGCGGCTTCCGGTGCCGCCGCACGTCACGGACGTCTCACGGCGGGTGGGCGAGGAGCGCGCCCGGCAGGGCGTCCCGCTCGACGCGCTCCTGGAGGCGGCGCGCCTCGACTTCCGGGTGGTGTGGCAGGCGCTCGTGAACCGGGCGCGGCCGGAGGACATGGCCGATCTGGCGGGCTCGGCGTACCACGTGTGGGAGGCGGTCGAGCGGCATGTCACCGGGATCATGACGGCGTACCAGCGCACGGTCCTGGAGATGGGGCGCCGCGAGGAGGACGAGCGGCGCATGTGGTTCGCCCGGCTCCTGGAGACCGAGGGCCGCAACCCGACCGTCGTACGTGACGCGGGCCGCGCCCTGGGGTTCGCGGACGACGGCCGGTTCCTGTGCGCGGCGTCATCGGCGGCGGCCGGGCCCGGCCTGCACCGTGCGGGCCTCGCGCTGCGCGGGGCGGGGGCCGCTGTGCAGCAGCAGATGGTCGGCGGGGACGCGGTCCTGGTGGTGCAGCTCAGCGGCCGGATCACCCGCCCGTACCTCCTGGACCAGTTGCAGGACTCGCCGTGCGGGGTGGCTCCGCAGGCGGCCGGGCTCGCCGCCGTGCCGCGGGCCACGGTGCTCGCGGTGGCGACGGCGCAGGTGCTGCCCGCGGACACGCGCTCGCCACGGCTCCTGGAGGACAGCTGGCTGGACGTCCTCGCGCACCGTGCCGGTGACTTCGGGCGTGACCTGGCCGCGGACGTGCTGGGGGCGTTGCGCGGTCCCGGTGTCACGCGCACGGAGGCGGACCGGCTGCTGCACACCGTGCGGGTTCATTTGGCCGGCTCGGGGTCCATCGCGGACACGGCCGACGTGCTGTACTGCCATCGCAATACGGTGCAGCATCGCTTCAACCGGTTCTACGAGTTGACCGGGCGGGATCTGCGGAGGCCGGCGGATGCGGCGTTGGTGGCTGTGGCGTTGCGGGTGAGGTGACCGGGTCGCCGTGGTTGCGGGCGCGGGGCTCTGCCCCGGACCCCGCGCCTCAATCGCCGGCGGGGCTGGACGGAGTGAGCGCGGAGAAGTAGCGCGCGAGGTGCGGTGTGAAGGCGGGGTGCTCGGAGAGGCGTCGCAGGTACGCCGTGAGCCTGGGGTGGCCGGTCGTCCGGTGTGCGGTACCGGGGTGCATCAGCGTCGACCACAACCGCACGTCGGCGAGGGTGAGTTGGCCGCCCAGTACGAACTCCCGGCCCGCGAGCCGCCGTTCGAGGACGTTCAGCGCGCGCAGCAGGGTGGCGAGGCCGGTGTCGTCGCCGCGCCGGGCGGATGCGGTGATGCCCCGCTCGCACAGCCGGCCCACCGCGTCGATCGCGTTCTCGGCGCCGCGTGGGAGGAGTTCGGGGCCGTGCTCGCCGAAGTGCCGGGCGAGGTCGCGCAGGATGTCTCCGGGGTGGGTGCTGACGATCCGCCCGGTCCACTCGTCGCTGAGCACCGGCACCAGGGCCGGCCCGGGGTACTGGTGGGACGTGGCCTCGTACAAGGGGACCAGGGCCCGGTGCCCGCCGCCAGGTGCGTCGGGCACGGTGGACAGCAGGGTCACGGGGAGGGTGTCGTCGAGGTGGAGCAGGCTATGGGTGACGGCGATCTGTAGACAGTGCGGGCAGGACGGCGACAGGTGGAGGCGGTAGCGGTGCGGGGCGGCGTAGTAGCCGCTGCGCGCGTCGCAGCCGATCCTGCTCCGGAAGGTGGGCACGGCGGACGGGGCCGATGCGGACATGCGTCTCCCTGGGGGTGCTCGATCACGGGCGTACGGGCAGACGTACGAAGTGTCAGGCGTGGGCGGCGAGTTGGCTGCCGCCGTGGGGAGAACCCGCCGCGCTGCACACCCGCGCGAGATCGATGTGACGGCGGGACGTGAGCCGGGGCAGTGCCCCGACGGCGGCGCGGACAGCCGGGCTGCCGAGGTCGCGCGCCGCTCCGTCCATCATTCCCTACCGTTTCACTAGGATTCCCTTAGAGGAGTGTGTGGCCGTGTGGACTCCGCGTCAAGAGCGCTTCCACTCCTCGGCCAGCAGCTCGTAGGAGCGGACCCGGTCGGCGTGGTCGTGGGTGATCGTCGTGATGAGCAGCTCGTCGGCCCCGGTGGCCTCCTGGAGCTGGGCGAGGCGGCGGGCCACCGTGGGCGGCGAACCGACGAACCGAGTGTCCAGGCGGTCCTGCACGAGCGCGCGGTCGGCCTCACTCCAGGCGTACTCGCGGGCCTCGTCCGGCGTCGGGAAGTCGATGGCTCCCTCGGCGTTGCGGATGCTGCGCACCCACAGGCCGTAGCCGGTGGCGAGTTCGCGGGCGGTGGCGTCGTCCTCGGCGACGACGACGTCGGCGGAGACACTGACGTACGGCTTGTCGAGGGCGTCGGAGGGCTGGAAGAAGGACCGGTAACCCTCCACCGCTTCCAGGACAGTGGCGGGGCTGACGTGGTAGTTCGCGGCGAACGGCAGTCCGCGCGCGCCCGCGACCTCGGCGCTCTCGCCGCCGCTGCTGCCGAGGATCCACACGTCGACGTCGGCGCCCTCCCCCGGTACGACGTGTGCCTCGACCCCGTCGGGGGATATGTAGGCACCTGCGAACAGGGCGAGGATGTCGTCGATCTGCTCGGCGTAGTCCTGCGCCTGTGCGCCCGGCTGCTGGAGAAGCTTGCGTTGCAGCGCGACGCGGGGCGAGCCGAGGAGGTGCTCGAAGGAGTAGCGGGGCGGGATGACGAGGCCGTTGGGGGCGGCGCCGTCGACGACCGGGGTCGCGGTGGGCTTCGGCGCCGCGGACTGCGTGGGCGGCCGTCCACCGGAGCGGCCGAGGCCCAGATCGATGCGCCCGGGATGCAGCGCGTCGAGGAGCCCGAACTCCTCCACGGTGGACAGCGCGGTGCGGTGGCCCAGCTGTACCGCGCCGGAGCCGAGCCGGATGGACTCGGTGGCGGACGCGGTCAGCGCGAGGACGACGGCGGGCGAGGTGCCGGCGACGCCGGGGTTGAGGTGGTGCTCGGCGAACCAGTAGCGGGCGTAGCCGAACCGTTCGGCCTGCTGGGCGAGGTCGATGGAGTTGCGCAGGGCGTCGCCCGCGGTCGAGCCGGACGCCACCGGGACCAGGTCGAGGACGGCGAGGGGGATGTCAGACACGGGAGAACTCCTCGGTGGTCGCGGTGGCGTCGTCGGGGTGGGCCAGGCCGAGGTGGTCGCGCAGGGTGGTGCCCTCGTACTCGGTACGGAAGACGCCCTGTTCCTGGAGGAGCGGGACCACCGTGTCGGCGAACTCGTCGAGGCCCGTCGGGGTGATGTGCGGGACGAGGATGAAGCCGTCGGCGGCGTCGGCCTGGACGTAGTCGTTGATGGTTTTGGCGATGGTGGCCGGGGAGCCGACGAAGTTCTGGCGGTTGCCGGTGTGGATGACGAGGTCGCGGATGGACCACTTGTTGGCGGCGGCGAGCTCGCGCCACTCGCGGGCGGTGGCCAGCGGGTCCCGGTACATGCGGACCTGGGCGCGGCCCTCCGCGATGTGTGTGTCACCGATGTCCGGGTCGATGTCGGGAAGCGGGCCCTCCGGGTCGTACGAGGACAGGTCCCGGTTCCAGACGAACTCCAGGTGCTTGAGCGCGGTGGCCCCGCTGACCTGGTGGCGGCGCACCTCGCGGGCGAGTTCCTCAGCCTCCGCGTCGGTGTCGGCGAGGGCGAAGGTGGCGGAGGGCAGGATGAGCAACTGGTCCGACGTACGGCCGTACTTGGCGACGCGGGACTTCACGTCGGCGTAGAAGTCGCGGCCCGCTTCGAGGGTGCCGTGCCGGCTGAAGATGGCGTCGGCCTCGGCGGCGGCGAACTCGCGACCCTCGTCGGAGTCCCCGGCCTGGAAGACGACAGGGCGGCCCTGTGGGGAGCGCGGGACGTTGAACTGTCCGTGGATGTCGAAGTGTTGGCCGGTGTGCACGAAGGAGCCGGCTTTGGCGTCGCGCAGGAAGGCGCCGGTCTCCTGGTCGGCGAGGAGCTCGTCGTCGTGCCAGGAGTCGAGGAGCTCGTTTGCGGTGGCGAGGAACTCCCGGGCGCGTGAGTACCGTTCGCGCTGTGGGAGGAAGCCTCCGCGGCGGAAGTTCTCGCCGGTGAAGGCGTCCCAGGAGGTGACGACGTTCCACGCGGAGCGGCCGCCGGAGAGGTGGTCGAGGCTCGCGAACTGGCGGGCCACCTCGTAGGGCTCGTTGAAGGTCGAGTTGATGGTGCCGGTCAGCCCGATGCGGTCGGTGACGGCGGCGAGCGCGGCGAGGACGGTGAAGGTGTCGGGGCGGCCGACGACGTCCAAGTCGTAGATCTCTCCGCCCTGTTCACGCAGGCGCAGCCCCTCGGCGAGGAACAGGAAGTCGAACTTGGCGCGTTCCGCGGTCCGCGCGAAGTGGGCGAAGGAGCTGAACTCGATGTGACTTCCGGCCCGCGGGTCGCTCCACACGGTGGTGTTGTTGACGCCGGGGAAATGCGCGGCCAGATGGATCTGCTTCAGCGGCTTGGTCATGGGTGTTCCTTCCGGCTCACGCGGCGGCATAGCGGTTGGTGGGGCGGTCGAGGCCGAGGAGGCCGCGCAAGGTGTCGGCCTCGTACGCGCGGCGGAAGAAGCCGCGGCGCTGGAGTTCGGGGACGAGGCCCCGGGTGATGGCCGGCAGGTCGTGCCCCACGACGGCGGGCCGCAGCCGGAACCCTGTGAGCCCGGCGCCGTGCAACTCCTGGAGCAGGTCGGCCAGTTGGACGGGCGTGCCCGCGAAGATCCGGGCATCGCTCTCGTACGGCGCTCCGTCGAGCGCGTCGAGCCGGTCCCGGCGGGCTGTGGCGACGGCGGGGGCCTCGTCGAGGAACACCACGAGGTCACCGAAGACGTGCAGGGGCTCGACGGACCGCCCGGCCGCGTCCTGCTCGACGCGGATCCGGTCCACGATGGCGCGGGCCTGCCCGGCGTCGTGCGGGGTGACGTATCCGACGTCGGTGGCGCGGGCCACCAGGCGGTACGGGACGGTGTCGTGCGCGAGGGCGGTGACGAGCGGCTGGCCCTGCGGCGGCCGGGGTGTGATGGAGGGGCCGCGGACGCTGAAGTAGCTGCTCCGGAAGTCGACGTAGTGCAGCTTGTCCCGGTCGATGAAGCGGCCGGTGGCGGCGTCCCGGATCTCTGCGCCGTCCTCCCAGCTGTCCCAGAGCCGCCGCACGACCTCGACGTAATCGGCGGCCTCGTCGAAGAGTTCAGTCACCAACTCCCTTGCGCCCGGGCTGTTGTAGGCGTCGATGCGGTCGATGGTGCGGCGGCCGAAGTGGGCGGCTTCGTTCGGGCGGGCGTTGACCTGCACGCGGACTCCGGCGCGGCCCTCGCTGACGTAGTCGAGGGTGGCGATCGCCTTGGAGAGGTGGAACGGCTCGGTGTGCGTGACCACGGCTGTCGGGACCAGGCCGATGTGCCGGGTCAGCGGCGCGATGCGCGAGGCGATCAGTACGGCGTCCAGCCGGCCGCGGACCTGATCGGTGCGCTCGTCCGGATCGAGGAAGTGGCTGGACTGCGGTCCGAGCCCGTCCTCGATGGTGACGAAGTCGAGCAGGCCCCGCTCGGCCTCGGCGACGAGCTCGGCCCAGTAGGCGGCGGTGAACAGCTCGCGCGGCCGGGACACTTGCTCACGCCAGGAGGCGGGGTGCCAACCGGTGCCGTCGAGGGCGACGGCGAGATGCAGGGAGGGAGATGGAGACACGAGGGGTGCCTTTCTGTAAGAGCCGACAGGAGTGACTACTTGCCGGTCTTCGGCAGTCCGGGCGGGTTGATCCTCGACTTGGTCACGGCCTCGTCGGACAGCCCCCAGCGCTTGAGGACCTTCGCGTAACTTCCGTCCTCGATGACATGGTCGAGCGCGTCCGCGAGCGGCTTCACGAGCCCGCTGTCCTTCTTGGTGGTGGCGGCGATGAGGCCCTGGAGCTTGGCGCCGGCGCCCGAGTACGTGCCGATGACCTCGGTCTTTCCGCTGCTCGCCGCGTGATAGGCGGCGGTCGGGTTGGGGCCGAGGTAGATGTCGATGCGGCCGGACTGCAGGGCGAGATAGGTGTCGGCGTCGTTCTGGTAGTACTTGATGTCGACCGGCTTGCGGCCCGCCTTGACGTTCGCCTTGCTCCACTCGATGAGCAGCTTCTCCTGGTTGGTGCCGCTGCCGACGGCGACCGTCTTGCCCGCCACGTCCTTCGGCCCGGTGACCTTCAGGCCGCTGCCCTTCTTCGCCTCGAAGCCGAGGTTGTCCTTGCGGTAGGTGGCGAAGTCGTACTTCTCCTTGCGGTCCTCGGTGACCGTGATGTTGCTCAGCCCCACGTCGTACTTCCCGCTGTCGAGGCCGACGAAGATGTTCTCCCAGGAGGCGGTGGTGCGGTGCACCTTGAGGCCGAGGACGTCGGCGACGAGGTGCGCGAGGTCCGGCTCGACGCCGATGACCGTCTTGTTGTCCGTGGCGTGGAAGCCGAGCGGCGCTGCGGAGCTGGAGGAGCCGATGACTTCCAGGGTTCCTCTTTTGCGGATCCGCTGGGGTACCTCTTCGGCTATGGATTCGACCTTGCCGGTGGTGACTCGGTGCTGTTCGGGGCTGAGGTTGATCTTCGCCTTGGCACCCGAGCCGTCCGCGACCTCGGTCGTGCCGCCGTCGGAGGGGTTGCTGCAGGCGGCGAGGAGCAGGGAGGCCGAGAGCGAGAGCGCGGCCGCGGTGGTGGTGCGGCGACGAACGAGTGTGGTGGGCACGGTGGTGGTACTCCTTGCGTACGACAGGGGGTGGAGGCCGATCACAGGACCTGGGATCACAAGGCCTTGGGTCACAGGGCCATGAGTCACAGGACCTTGGAGAGGAAGGCACGGGTGCGTTCCTGCTGCGGGGCGTCGAGGACGGCCTCGGGGGTGCCCTGCTCCACGACGACACCGGCGTCCATGAACACCACGGTGTCGGCGACCTCGCGGGCGAAGCCGATCTCGTGGGTGACGACGATCATCGTGGTGCCTGTGCTCGCCAAGTCCTTGATGACATCGAGGACTTCGCCCACCAGTTCCGGGTCGAGCGCCGATGTGGGCTCGTCGAAGAGCAGCACCTTGGGTTCGAGGGCGAGTGCGCGGGCGATGGCGACGCGCTGTTGCTGGCCGCCGGAGAGCTGGCGCGGGTAGGCGTCGGCCCGGTCGCCGAGCCCCACGCGTTCGAGCAGTGCTCGTGCGGCGTCCTCGGCGTCCTTGCGCGGGCGGCGCAGGGCGGAGACGGGGGCCTCAATCAGGTTGTCGAGGACGGTCAGGTGCGGGAAGAGGTTGAAGTCCTGGAAGACGAACCCGATGTTCGTGCGCTGCTTCAGGACGTCCTTCTCCCGCAGCTCGTGCAGCTTGTCGCCCGAGCGGCGGTAGCCGATGAGTTCGCCGTCGATGCTGATCCAGCCGCTGTTCACCTTCTCCAGGTGGTTGATGGTGCGCAGCAGCGTGGACTTCCCCGAGCCGGACGGGCCGAGGATCACGGTGACCTCACCGGCCTGCACGCGCAGGTCGACGCCGCGCAGCACCTCCAGCGGGCCGAAACTCTTGTGGACGTCCTGGATGTCCACCATGGGCTTGCTCATCGTCGGCCTCCCAGGGCCCGGAGGGTCTTCGGGGCGGTACCCCGGACGGTCTTCGGGGCGGTGCCCCGGGCGTATCGGCGTTCCACGTAGTGCTGGACGATGGAGAGGAGCGAGGTCAGGAGCACGTACCAGGCGGTGGCGACCAGGAGCAGCGGGATCACGCGGCCGTTGCGGCCGTAGATGACCTGGGCCTGGTAGAAGAGTTCGCCGATGGACATCACGTAGACCACCGATGTGCCCTTGAGCAGACCGATGATCTCGTTGCCTGCCGTGGGCAGGATGGCGCGCATGGCCTGCGGCAGCACGATCCGGCGGGCCTGCCGCAGGCGCGGGATGCCGAGGGCTGCGGCGGCCTCCAACTGGCCCCGGTCGACGGAGATGACGCCACCGCGCACGATCTCCGCGGCGTACGCGGCCTGGTGCAGGGTCAGGCCGATGACGGCGGCGCCGATGGTGCCGATGAGGCTGTTGCTGTCGACGGACCAGAAGACCGGGCCGAAGGGGATTCCGAGGCCCAACTCCTTGTAGAGCGCGCTGAGATTGAACCAGAAGACGAGCTGGACGATCATCGGGATGGACCGGAAGATCCAGATGTACGTCCAGGCCACGGTCTGCAGCACCGGGCTCCGCGAAAGCCGCATGAAGGCAAGCGCCGTACCGAGCAGGAACCCCAACACCGTGGCGTAGGCGGTGAGTTGGAGTGTCACCCAGACGGCCTGCACGATCGTCTCGGACAGCACATAGTCGCGGAAGACGTCCCATTCCCATACGGGGTTGGTCAACAGACCGTGCGCGAACTGGGCGACGACGACGAGCACGGCGGCGGCCGCGACCCAGCGGGCGTAGTGCCGGATGGGGACCACTTTGAGGGAGGCAGGGTCGTCCGGTGCGGTGGGCGCGGCGCCGGGGAGGTCCTTCTCGAACGGCAGCGGGCCGATGGACTCCGGGTCGGCTCCGGTGTCGAAGAGCGGCGTGTATCCGGTGGCCAGGTACAGGCCGCGGGCCTCGGGCTGGCGGGGTCCGGTGGTGAGGTAGATCCGCCGGTAGCCGCGCTCGCCCGCCTCGCGTTCCAGCTCGTCGACGACGCGGCGGGCGAGCCCGCGCCGCCGGTGGGCGGAGTGTGTCCAGATCCGCTTGAGCTCGGCGGTGTCGGCGTCGTAGCGGCGGAACGCGCCGCCCGCTACGGCCTCACCGCTCTCGAGGACGAGGAGCAGCAGTCCGCCATGGGCGGGCGTGAACTCCTCGTCGGGGTAGCGGGCGATCTCGGCGTGGGCGTCCTTGCCGTAGCGGGTCGAGTACTCGTCGCCGAGTTCGCGCAGCAGGGGTGCGACGCGCGGGTCGGAGACAGGGACGTGAACGACCGTCAAGTCCTCGTGTGGTGCCGGTGGTTGAGCCAGGGAGGTCATACGCCCACCGCCGTGGTTGCGGTCTCGGGGCTCTGCCCCGGGCCCCGCTGCTCAATCGCCGCAGGGGCTTTATTCAGCTCGGCGTCGCGCTTGGCGACTTCCTCTCGCACGATGGGGATCACGTACCGGCCAAAGTCGATCGCGTCGTCCAGCAGGTCGTAGCCGCGCGCGGAGAGGATGTCGACGCCGAGGTCGTAATAGTCGAGGAGTGCCTCGGCGACGGTCTCCGGGGTGCCGACGAGGGCGTTGGAGTTGCCCGCGCCGCCGGTCGCGGCGGCCGTCGGGGTCCACAGCGCACGGTCGTAGCGCTCCCCCGCCTCGGCGATGGCGATGAGCCGCTGGGAGCCGGTGTTTTGGGGCTCCGACTGCCCGTGGTGGCGCCTGCCGATGCGCTCGCCCCGCTCCTTGCGGGCCTTGATCGCGCCGACCGTGCGGTGCGCCTTCTCCCAGGCCAGCTCCTCGGTCGGCGCGATGATCGGGCGGAAGGCGACCTGGATGCGCGGGACGTCGGTACGGCCCGCGGCCTTCGCGGCGGCCTTCACCGTCTCGATCTGCTCGGCGGTCTTCGCCAGCGGCTCGCCCCACAGGCAGTAGATGTCGGCTTCCGCGCCCCCGGCGGCGTACGCGGCAGGCGAGGATCCTCCGAACGAGACGCCGGGGCGCGGCTGTTGGACCGGGAAGACATCGCTGACGAAGTCGCGGAAGCGGTAGTGCTCGCCTTCGTGGTCGAACGGCTCGTGGGTGGTCCAGATCTTCTTGACGAGCTGGATGTACTCGCGGGTGCGGCTGTAGCGCTCATCCTTGGTGAGGGTGTCGCCCTCGCGGCCCTGCTCCTGGTCGTTGCCGCCGGTGATGAAGTGGACGGTGAGCCGGCCGTCGCTGATCCGGTCGAGGGTGGCGAAGGTCTTGGCGGCGAAGGTGGGGTACGAGACGTTGGGCCGGTGGGCGAGCAGGATCTGCAGTCGGTCGAGGTGGCTCGCGATGTAGGCGGCTGCCGGTGCCGGGTCGGGCGATCCGGAGCCGTACGCGAACAGCACCCGGTCCCAGTCGTGGTCCTCATGGGCGCGGGCGAGCCGGAGTGTGTACTCCTTGTCGAAGGCGGCGCCGGAACGGGGGGTGGTTTCGGAGCCGTCGTTGGTGGCGGCGATGCCGAGGAATTCCACGGGCATGGGGTGGGCCTTTCGAGGCAGCGGCGTCCGTACGCGGGCATGCCGGAACAGCCCTGCGCACAGGCAGAGTTGACAAACCGTCAGGAGAACGGATCGATGCGTGGGTGACGACGCGGGAACGTCGTGGGATGCGAGGTGGTGGCGGCGCGCGCGAGGCGTCAGAGCTCGACCCACAAGAGGGTCACCGAGAGAAAGGGCCGGTCAGAGGGCCCGCTGCCGCGTCAGGCGCAACACGCCGCGGACCACACCCGACCGAAGTCGATGTGGTCACGCGAGACCAAGCGCTGGGCAGTCATGGACCAATTGAGCCGTCCGCGGGGCCGTTTCGTCAAGCCGCGCTCGAATGTCGGACGGCGCCGAAGTGTCGTTCCGCGAGGGTTTGTTGCGGCAGTGTGTCGTGCGTGTGTACCTGGCCCCGTTCAGGCGGGGCCGGGCGCGTCCTGCCGGTGGGCCCTACGCCGCTCGACACCGGCCAGCAGCCGGCTCCGCTGTCCCTCGTCCGTTGCCGCGGCCATGGCCGCCAGGGCCAGCGCCGCCGCCGCGTCGGTCACGGCGAGGTCTGCGCCGGGGGTGGTGCCGTGTGCCGTGAACTCGACCGTGTGCTGGCTCGCGCCCGCGGTGTCGTAGCCGATGGTGGGGTGGATCGCGGGCAGGAGGCGGGAGACGTTGCCCATGTCGGTGGACGCGGTGGTGGCGCCGTGCCGGGACAGCGGGGTGCGGCCGAGGCAGCGGGCTGCAGAAGCGTAGGCCTCGGTCAGGAACGGGTCCTGGCGCAGGTCCTCGAAGTCCCGGCCGTGCGGGACGAGTTCGAGCTGGGCGCCGGTGGCGAGGGCGCCCGCCTCGAAGCACGCGCGGACCCGGCGCTTGACCGCCGTGAGCTGTTCGATGGTGGGGGCCCGTACCTCGTAGCGGGCCGCGGCGGTGTCGGGAATGACGTTCGGGGCCCGGCCGCCGTCGGTGACGATGCCGTGGACCAGGGAGCCCGGCGGCAGTTGCTGGCGCAGCACGCCGATCGCGGTCTGGGCAACGGTCAGCGCGTCGAGCGCGTTGACGCCCTCCCACGGCGCGAGGGCCGCGTGGGCGGGCCGGCCCCGGTAGGTGATGTCCCAGGCGCCGATCGCGAGGGAGGAGGCTCCGACGGTGTCCTCCGGTGCAGCGTGTGCCATGAGTGCCGCTGCCACGTCGTCGAAGACACCCGCGTCGATGAGCAGCACCTTGCCGCCGATGTCCTCTTCGGCGGGGGTGCCGATGAGCCGTACGGTGACGCCGAGCCGGTCGGCGACGGCCGCGAGCCCGAGTGCCGCGCCGACCGCCGCCGCGCCGTTCACGTTGTGCCCGCAGGCGTGGCCGATGCCGGGCAGCGCGTCGTACTCGGCGCAGAAGGCGAGCACCAGCTCACCGCTGCCGTACGTCGCGTCGAGCGCGGTGGGCAGCGAGTCGAGGGGGCGGGTGACCGTGAAGCCGGCATCGTCGAGGGATTCGGCGATCTTCGTGGCCGAGCGGTGTTCCTCGAGGGCGGTCTCGGGTTCGGCGTGCAGGCTGTGGCTCAGCGCGATGAGCCGTTCGCGCCAGGCCTGGACCGCCTGTGTCACCTCGTCGTGCAGGGAGGACGGTGCCCTCATGCGAGTGCCTCCTTCGTGTCCGTGCGTACGACCTTCTCGGCCGTGGCGCCGCCTCCGTACAGCAGTGCGAGCGCCCCGCCGAGCAGCGCGACCGCGGCGCAGGTGCCCCAGCCCCACAGATAGCCGGAGAGCGCGATGTGGCCGCCGAGTTGGTGTGCGGAGAAGAGGCCGCCGAGTACGGCGGCGCCGATCGCCGCGCCCAGCGACAGCGCGAGTTCGTTGATGCCGACGGCGAGCGCGGTCTGCCGCTCGGGCACGATCTCCGCCGACAGGGTCCGCGTGATCGACTCGAAGACACCGGTGGCGAGGCCGACGACGAGCGCCGATGCGACGTACTGCGGGAGCGTGGCGTGGAAGAGGATCATGCCCAGGAAGCCGAGCCCGACGAGGGCGCCCCCGGCGACCAGGACGGCGCGGTCGCCGATACGGCGGGCCAGGCGCGGGGTGGCCGTGGAGCCGACGAAGCCCAGCACCACCATGGCCAGGGACACCGTCGCGATGGACTGCGGGCCGAGCCCCATGCCGTACCCGACAGCGTCCGGGTCCGCGCCGAGGAAGAGGGCGTTGGCACCGAGGAAGCCGATGCACCCGAAGGCGGCGCAGAACGTGTGCGCGCTGACCGCCGCGAGCCGCCGGTCCCGCAGCATGCGGATGCTCACCAGCGGCTGGTCCGCGCGGCGCTCCACGGTCACCCAGGCGAGGAACACCACCACCGCGAGGGCGCCCGTTCCCAGGGAGCTCGCCGAGGTCCATCCCCACGTACCGCCCTGCGCGAGCACCAGGACCAGCGCGACGAGGCCGATGGTCAGCAGCGCCGCCGCCCCGTAGTGGAACCGGCCGCCGAACTCCCCGTCGCTGTCCGGCAGTACGAGGCCCGCGGCCATGGCGAGCACCGCGACCGGTACCGCCGCCCACAGTCCTGTCTCGGCATGCCGCTCGCTGAGGGCGCCCGCCACGAGGCCGCCCACTCCGATGGCGATCAGGAGGGCGCCGACGAGGAGCGACATCCCGGTGCGGCCGCGCCCGGGGGCTCGGGAGCGCAGGATCCCCGCGAGCAGCGGGAAGAATCCGACCACCGCTCCTTGCAGCACCATCCCGAGGGCGAGCGTCACCACCGTCGGCCACAGCGCCATCAGCAGCGAGCCGGCCGCGACCATCGTGAGCGCCACCCGCAGCAGCCGCCGGTGCCCGTACAGGTCGCCGAGGCGCGAGAGCAGTGGGGTGAGCACCGCGAACGCGCACTGCGACAGCAGATAGAGGTTGTTCTGGGCCACTCCGTCGATACCAAGCCGCCGCCCCAACTCCGGTAGGAGCGGGGTGAGATAGCCCTGGACGACGCCGCTGAACACGACGACGACCGCCATCGCGCCGAGCATGCCGCGGCCGGTTCCCACCACTGATCCGTGTGTGCCCGCACCTGTGCCCATAGGAGACGCCCTTCTCATGACCGGCCGGAATCGAAGCTGGCCGGAATCGAATGCGGTGGCTACTGTGCGGGCTGCGGTCGCGACGGGCCGCGGATTCTTCGGAAACGAGCAGCGAGGGGATGCGCGATGCGAGAAACGGTCACCACGAGCGAGCTGGACCTCGCACTCGTCAACGCCCTCCAGCTGCGCCCCCGCGCCTCCTGGACCGAACTCGCGGCACCGCTGGGCGTCACCGCGAGCACCCTCGCCCGCCGCTGGGAGCGGCTGATCGAGGAAGGGCTCGCCTGGGTGTACGCGGCGCCGGGGCGGGAGTTCTCACGCACGCGCTGCACGGCGTTCGTCCTGGTCCGCTGCAGGCCCGGCACGCGCGCACGGGTCGCTCAGCAGCTGTGCGAGCGGGCCGAGGCCGTGACCATCGAACTCACCGGGCCCGGCAGCGCCGATCTGCTCATCGACGTGCTCGCCCCCGATCTGCCCGCGCTCACCCGGTTCGTGACGACACACCTGGAGCCGCTGCCCGATGTCACCTCCGTCGACTGCCTCTTCGCCACGTCCCTCTACGTGGAGGGCAGTCGCTGGCGGCTCCGCTCGCTGGACCCGGCGCAGGTCACCGCGCTGGGCCGGACCGGCGCGCGCCCGTCCGAACCCACGCCGTCCGTCGAACTCGACGCGGTGGAGCGGGGGTTGCTCGAAGCCCTGGTCGGCGACGGCCGCCTCGGCCTCGCGGCGCTCGCCCAACACACCGACACAAGTCCCGCCACCGTGCGCCGCCGCCTGCACCGGCTGACCGACTCGGGTGTCCTCACCTTCCGCTGCGACATGGCGAACGCGCTCGCGGGGCGGCCGCTCCCGGTCTCACTGCTCGGCCGCGTCCCGGCCCGGGACATCGCCGCCGTCCACCGCGCCCTCGCCGCACTGCCCGAGTGCCGTCTCGTCGCCGCGGTCACCGGACGGACGAACGTCTTCGCCACCCTGTGGGTGCGCGACCTCAGTGACATCCAGCGCCGCGAGACCGCCCTGGGCGCGCGACTTCCGACCCTGGAGGTCACCGACCGCATCGTTGGTCTGCACACCGTCAAGCGCATGGGCCACCTGCTGGACGAGGACGGCAGACGTATCGGCGTTCGTCCGATCAGTCCCTGGTGAGCATCACTGCGGGGTGCGCACGGACGTGGCAGGTTCGGACGTCGCCTCCTGACGACGTCCCCGCATGAGCATGATCTGACCCAGGAGCGTCGACGCCACGCCACCCACCGCACCGATCAGGTAGGCGACCGCCTTGATGATCTCCGCAGTGCTGTTGGAGCTCGCGGTCGGCTCCGCGGGGGCCTCGTAGGCCGGTGGTGCGGGAGGTTCCTGACCGGCCGGGGCCCCACTGGAGGGCGACTCCGACGGGCCAGGCGTCGCCGACGCCCCGCCGGTCGGACGCATGGAAGAGCCGTCGGACGAATCGTCCGTGGGCACCGGAGGAGCGGTCGCATGCGGCTCCGACTTCCTCGCGGAGTCCGTGTCCCAGGGGGCCCAGGACCCTGTGCTCTGCGCATGGATCGCATACACCAGCAACGTGACGAACAGGAGCAGGAAGCCGGTCCATGTCAGGCTCCGCCCCAGCCTTCGGCGTTCAGGAACAACCCTGGTATCCCCCATGACACCAGCCTAGGACGAATCGCCTGCCACATGCACCTACTTGCGGCGCTCCGCCGGGGCGCGATCCAAACGACCGGCCCTACGCAGACAGCGGCCACGCATGATGGCGACTCTGCTGCGCCAGGTGTGTCCGTTGACCGTGATGACCACCGGGGGCGGTTTGCCGCCGCCGAGCTCGTCCACGAGCTCCGGAGGGACCTCCAGGCCGTGCATCGGCTCCGGCGGTTCCACGTAGGTCCTGAACTTCATGTGCCGCTCCCGTTCCCGCAAGGGCCGTCTCGCAAGGCCGCCCAATCGGAAGCGTAGGGGATCTTGACCACCAGGCAGTGACTGCTTAGCTTCGGTGCGTGATTCGATTCGATCATCTTGTGGCCAACTCTCCAGGCCGCAAACCTTGTTGTAGGGAGACGTCGAATGTGTGAGTCCTGCTGTCCCACACCGCGTACGCCCCGCATGAGCCGCGCGCGGTTCCTGCAACTTGCGGGTGCCGGGGCCGCCGCGGTGGCCGTGTCCGGTGCGTTCGCCGGGTCGGCCGCCGCCGCTTCCCGGCCGGCGAAGGCCGAAAGGCCGGGTCCCCTGCTCGTCGACAACGTGCGCGGCTACACACTCTCGCGCGGCAAGCTGCGCAGATTCTCCCGGCTGCTGCTCACCCCCGAGGGGCGTGTCGCCGCGCTCGACATCGGCGCGTCCCCCAAGGGCATACGCCGCCTCGACGGCCGCGGCTGCGTCCTGCTGCCCGGACTGCACGACGCGCACGGGCACTTGTGGGGGCTCGGCGCCCTCGCCGTCGAGCTGAACCTCGTCGGGACCCGTTCCCTGGAGGAGGCGATGGACCGGCTCGCCGCGTACGACACCGCGCACCCCGACGACGCGTGGATCCTCGGCCGCGGCTGGAACGAGGTCGTGTGGGGGCTCGGCCGGCTGCCCAACGCCACCGATCTGGACGCGGTCGTCGACGACCGGCCGGTGTGGCTCGGCCGCGTGGACGGGCACGCCGGTGTCGCCAACTCGGCGGCGCTGAAAGCCGTGGGGGTCACCGCGGACACCCCCGATCCCGACGGTGGCCGCATCGTGCGCGACGGCGCCGGCAACCCGACCGGAGTCCTCATCGACGCCGCGCAGTCACTCGTGGAGGACAAGCTGCCCGAGCCCACGCTGGAGGACGTACGGGCCCGTGCGCTCGCCGCGCAGAAGCAACTCGGCAGCGTCGGCATGACGTCCGTGTCGGATGCCGGCACGGACGCGAGCGGTGTCGTCGTGCTGCGTCAACTCGCGGACGAGGGCGCGCTGACGATCCGCGTGAACGCCTTCCTCTCCTACCAGGCGTTCACCGACATCGGCGCCGACGCACGCACCGACTCCTACGCCGACGACATGATCCGCATCCGCACCGTCAAGCAGTACATCGACGGCGCGCTCGGCAGCCACGGCGCCGCGCTTCTCGCACCGTACGCCGACGACCCGGACACCAGCGGGCTGTTGCAGGTGGAGCCGGAGGAGTTGCGGCGCCGCGTCGAGCAAGTGGTGCGCGGCGGCTACCAGTCGGCGGTGCACGCCATCGGCGACCGCGGCAACCGCGTTGTCCTGGACGCGTACGAGCAGACGTTCCGGCGCGTCGGCGACGCCGGGATGCGGCACCGTATCGAGCACGTACAGGTGCTCTCGCCCGAGGACATCCCGCGGCTGCGCAGGCTCGGCATCATCGCGTCGATGCAGCCGGTGCACGCCACCGACGACATGAACATGGCCGAGGACCGGATCGGTGCCGAGCGCATCAAGGGCGCCTACGCCTGGCGCACCCTCATCGACCAGGGCACGCACCTGCCCTCCGGTTCGGACTTCCCCGTCTCGTCCGAGAACCCCTTCGACGGTCTGCACGCCGCCACCACCCGCACCGACCGGGACGGGAAGCCGGCCGGCGGCTGGTACCCGGAGCAGGCCATGACGCCGGTGGAGGCGCTGCGTTCGTACACGGTGGAACCCGCACACGCGGCACACCAGGAACATGCCCTCGGCACGCTGGAGCCGGGCAAGTGGGGCGACTTCGTCCTCACCGACACCGACCCCTTCGACCTGCCGTCAGGCCGGGCGGTGTGGCAGACGAAGGTGCTGCAGACGTGGGTCGCGGGGAAGCGGGTCGGCGAGTACGGTGAGCTGTGACGCACGGCCGGCTGGGCGTCACGCCGATGCGAACGCCCGCCGAGCGTGCTCCAGCAGCTCACGCAGCGCCGGGTTGTGCGCCCGCTTCCAGACCAGGGCGAGCAGCGCCGGTGCGTCGACGTCGTCGATGGTGCGGGCATTGAGCCGCTCGCGGTGACCGGCGGCCATCGACTCGCTCAGGACGGCGACGCCGAGGCCGCGGTCGGCGAGCGCGGCGATGGAGTCCGCCGCGCTCGCCTCCAGCGCGATCGTGGGGTGCAGCCCCTGCGCGGTGCAGGCCCGGTCGAGGACCGTACGCAGGCCGGTGCCGGGCGGCATGCAGACGATCGGGTGGTCCATCAAGTCCCTGAGTGCGACGCGCCGTTGCTTCGCCAGCGGGTGCCCGGCCGGGACCGCCACGACGAGCCGTTCGTCGACGATGGTCAGCGCGTCGAGGCCGTCGGGGGTGGTGTGCGCGGCGCCGATGAGCGCCAGGTCGACCTCGCCCGCGCGCACCCCCTCGACGAGCCGGTCGGAGCCGTCCTCGAGCAGCGAGAGCTCGACTCCCGGGTGCGCGTCGTGGAACGCGGCGAGGGCGTCGAACAGCGGCGTGATGGTGCAGCCGATGACCATGCCGACGGCGAGCCGCCCCCTGACCAGTTCGGACACCTCGGCCACAGCCCGGCCGACCGTGCCGGCCGCGGCGAGGGTGGAGCGGGCGTGTTCGAGCGCGGCCTTGCCCGCGACGGTGAGCGTGACGGTGCGGGACGAGCGGTCGAAGAGCTCCGCCCCGAGCTCGCGCTCCAGCTGCCGGATCTGCGCGCTGACGCCGGACTGGCTGATGTGTACGCGTTCGGCGGCGCGCGTGAAGTTCCGCTCCTCGGCGACCGCGACGAAGTACTCGAGCTGCCTCAGCTCCATGACACGCCCTCCACGTCCACACCGTGACCACAACTACAGTTTCTAGTTTTTAGCAAAACCATCTGTTGGACTTCTCACCGTCGCACGCCGAAGCTGAAAGCACCAAGCCCGGAACCGACACCAGGAGGAACCATGCCGGAGTCCGCGTACGAGAAGGCCATGCGTCCCGAGGACATCACCCGCCTGTTCGTCGAGCGCTCCAACGCGGGCGACGCGGCCGGCGTCGCCGCGCTCTACGAAGCGGACGCGGTGCTGGCCTACCCGCCCGGCCAGGAGACGGTCGGTCGGGAGGCGATCCGCGAGCTGTGGGCGAAGGTGCTGGCGAACCGCCCCCGCTTCGAACCGGAACAGCCGCTGCCCACCCTCATCAGCGGCGACATCGCTCTGACGTCGACACCGCCGAAGGACGGCACCGGTGCCCGCGCCCAGGTCGTCCGCCGCCAGCCGGACGGCAGCTGGCTGCGCTTCATCGACCAGCCCGAGTTCGCACCGCCGACGCGCTGACCGGCCGCCGGCCCGGGTCTTACGACCGGCCGTCGGTCCGGACCCCGCACATCGGAGCCTGGGAAGCTTCTGCCTGCACTGTCAGCAGTGGCGCCAGTCGCGCCACCGGCGGGAGTTCGCCGCGCCTGACCGGGGACGCCGCGAAGGCCTCGATCACGAAGGCGGCGAAGCGGCGGGAGGCGGCGACGCGGGCGGCGGGTGATCCGGCCTGGATGCCTCGGTTGGCCATGATCATCAGGATCAGGTCGTCCAGGACGAAGTCGGGGCGCAGATGTCCTGCGTCCTTGGCGCGGCGGGCGATCTCGGCGATGGCCTTCAACGTGTACGCGCGGTTCTCGGCGAAGTCCAGGGCCTTGGGGAAGGCCGACACGAAGGCTTCGGTGAACCCTCGGTCGCGGGCGTGCATCGCGCAGGTCTCCTCGACCACGTGGCGGAAGCCGTGCCACGGATCCGGGTCGGCGAGCCCTTCGTCGACGAGCCTGCGGCACACCTGCATCTCCTCCGTGAAGGCCTCCGTGACCAGCTCCTGCTTGGTCGGGAAACGGCGGTAGAGGGTGGCGGGGCCGACCTCGGCGCGGCGGGCGATCTCCCGCATCGGCACGTTCAGGCCTTCGGAGGCGAACACGGCCCGTGCCGCGTCGAGGATCCGCTCGCGGTTGTCGAGGGCGTCGGAGCGCAGCGTCTGAGGCAATCGTTCGGTCACCTCTCTCACTTTACTCAAACGGACGGGGGCGTCCGCTAGCGTCCGAAGGCCTCACCCGCAGACACTGAGGAGTCACCGTGAAGGCCATCGCGATCAAGGAATTCGGGCGCCCCGAAGGCATGGCGGTCGTCGACCTGCCCGCCCCTGTCCCCGCCGCCGGGCAGGTGCTGGTCGCCACCGAGGCCATTGGCGTCGGCGGGGTCGACGCCCTGATCCGCAGCGGCGCCCTCGCCGCGTACGGCCTGTTCCGGGAGGGCCACGTGCCGGGCAGCGAGGTGGCGGGCACCGTGACCGCGGTCGGCTCCGGTGTGGACGCCTCGTGGGTGGGCCGGCGCGTATGGGCGTTCACCGGCACGGGCGGCGGCTACGCCGAGCAGGCCGTAGCCGCCGTGGACGCGGTCCTCCCGCTGCCCGCGGACCGGTCCGGCGCCGACGCGGTGACGCTCGGCACCTCCGCCGTGGTCGCGCACTTCGCCCTTCGCCACGCCCACTTCGCTCCCGGTGAGTCCATCCTCGTACGCGGCGCGGCAGGCAGCCTCGGGATCCCTACGGTGCAGCTCGCGGCGCGCGGCGGGGCGAGCGCGGTGGCGGTCACGACGTCGTCGGCCGAGCGCGGCGATCGCCTGCGCAAGCTGGGCGCGACCCACGTACTGGACCGCGCCGGGGCCTCCACCGACGAGGACGCGCCGGAGGGCTACGACGTCGTCATCGACATCATCGGCGGACCGGACATGCCCACGTTCCTCGACCGTCTCAACCCAAACGGCCGCCTGGTGGCGATCGGCGTGATCGCGGGGCCGCCGCCCGCGGACCTCGTCGCACACATGGCGGCGGCGTTCCAGAAGTCGTTGTCGTTCGCCACCTTCAGCGCCGACACCGTGCCCGCGGCCGACCAACGCGCCCTGCGCACCGAGCTGTTCGCGGGAGACCTCGCCCTGGACCCGGTGGTGCACGCGGTACTCCCTCTGGAAGAGACCGTGCGTGCGCACCAGTTGATGGACAACGGTGAGGCCTTCGGCCGGATCGTGCTCGTGCCCTGAGACCGCTCGACCCGCTCAGCGCGCCAGCGCTCTGCCGATCTCGCCCGCCGCGTCCGTGACCTGCGCCGCGAGGTCCGCCCGGGCGTGGCCGGCTTCGGTGAGGCGGTGGGTGGGGCCGGCGATGCTGATCGCGCCGACCGTTCGGCCCGAGGCGTCGCGGAGCGGGGCGCCGATCGCGGCCTTGCCGTCCTCGTGTTCGTCGACGGAGGCGGCCCAGCCGCGGTGGCGTATCTCGTACAACTCGGCGGCCAGGGCGGCGTGTTCGGTGAGGCTGCGGCCGGTGCGGGCCGGAAGCTTCTCGGGTATGTCCAGGTCGTGGTCGAAGGCGAGCAGCGTCTTGCCCACGGCCGAGGCGTGCAGCGGCAAGTGCGCGCCCATACGCAGGACTTGGGCGCTGTCGTCGGGGCGGAAGACGTGGTGGACGACAAGGGCCGCACCGTCGTGCGGGGTGGCGATCCAGACCGATTCGCCGCTGCGTGCGGCGAGGGTGTCGGCGCTGTGCAGGGAGCGGGCGCGCAGCTCGTTCGTGTCGAGGTCGCCGTTGCTCAGGTGGAGCAGCGAGGCACCGATCCGGTACTTGGCCGTGGCCGGGTCCCGTTCCACCAGGCCCGCCGCGACCAGCGTGCCGAGAATCCCGTGCAGGGACTCCTGGGGCAGCCCCATCGCGCGGGCCAGCTCCGTCACCCCGAACGGCCGGGGCCCGGACGCGAGCAGCCGCAGGACCAGCGCCGCCCGCTCCACCGCCTGGATCCGCTCTGCCACGCGGGCACGGTAGCCCACCGCTGGTCCGCCGCGGCCCCCGGCCCTACGTTCGTAGACATCAAGACATCACCGACCCGGTGATTCCCGACGTTTACCGACGATTCCCGCGGAGATGAGCACCCCATGTCGAAGATCCTTTTCGTGGTGACCGGCGCCGACCACTGGACCCTGGCCGACGGCACCCAGCACCCCACCGGCTTCTGGGCCGAGGAGGCCATCGCCCCGTACGACGCGTTCAAGACGGCGGGGTACGAGGTGGTCGTGGCCACGCCGGGCGGCGTCGTCCCGACGGTCGACGCGGGCAGCCTCGCGCCCGAGTTCAACGACGGCCAGGAGAACGCCGTGCGGATGGCCGCCGCCGTGTCCTCGAACGCCGAGCTGCGCTCCCCCATCAAGCTGGAGGAGGTGAACCTGGACGACTACGCGGCCGTCTTCTACCCCGGCGGCCACGGCCCGATGGAGGACCTCTCCTCCGACACCGAATCCGGCGCTCTGCTCACCCGCACCCTGGAGTCCGGCAAGCCGCTCGGTGTCGTCTGCCACGCGCCCGCCGCGATACTCGCCGCCACGAAGGCCGACGGCAGCAACGCGTTCGCCGGCTACGACGTCGCCGCGTTCACCAACGTCGAGGAGGCCCAGGCAGGCTTCGCCGACAAGGCGCGGTGGCTGCTCCAGGACCGGCTGACCGAGGCCGGTGTGAATGTCCGGGTCGGTGAGCCGTGGGCGCCCCACGTAATCGTCGACCGCACCCTGGTCACCGGGCAGAATCCGGCCTCCGCCGGCCCGCTCGCGGCCAAGCTGCTGGAAAAGCTGGCCTGACCACTCGAGAAACCTGGCCCGACCACTGACAAAGCTGCCCTGACCACCGATTTCCTCCACGGATGTCACAGTGGACACACGTGTCCCGTTCGTCTCGTGGAGGTTCCCCCGCATGCGTCTGCTGCTCATACGTCACGGCCAGACCCCGTCCAACCTCAAGCGGCTCCTGGACTCCGCGGCGCCGGGCCCCGGCCTGACCCCGCTCGGCCTCGAGCAGGCTGCGGCGCTCCCCCGGACGCTGGCCGACGAGCGGATCGACGCCCTGTACGCCTCCACCCTCGTCCGCACGCAGCTCACCGCCGAGCCCCTGTCGCGGGCGACCGGCCTCGACGTCGTGGTCCGGGACGGGATCCGGGAGATCGCGGCCGGTGACCTGGAGATGCGCGGCGACGACGAGTCCGCCCAGAAGTACCTCAACACCGCTTTCGCCTGGTCCTCCGGCGACACCGCGCTGCGGATGCCCGGCGGCGAGAGCGGCGAGGAGACGCTCGGCCGCTTCGACGCCGTGGTCGCCGAGGCGGCCCGGACGGGCGCGGACACCGTGGCCATGGTCAGCCACGGCGCCGTGATCCGGACGTGGACGGCCGCGCGGGCGGGCAACGTGGACGTCGCGTTCGTCGCCGCCCACCCGCTGACCAACACGGGCATCGTTACCCTCACCGGCTCACCGCAGCTGGGCTGGGAGCTCGAGCTGTGGGAGGGGCGACCGCACGGTCGGTGAGACCCGGCGGCTCCGGCTACGTCAGGACCCGAGGACGGCCGGGTCCGGGCCCACGCGCTCACCCGTTTCCAGACCAGCGAGCGCGGCCATGTCGTCCGCGGCCAGCTCGAAGTCGAATACGGCGATGTTCTCGCGGACGCGGGCCGGGGTCACCGACTTCGGGATGACGACGTTGCCGAGCTGGAGGTGCCAGCGCAGCACGATCTGCGCGGGGCTGCGCTCGTGCTTGCGGGCGAGCGCGGTGACGATCTCGTCGTCCAGGACGCCGTTGCCTCGGCCCAGCGGGGACCACGCCTCCGTCGCGATGCCGTGCTCCGCGTCGTACGCGCGCAGCTCGCTCTGCTGGAGGCGCGGGTGCAGCTCGATCTGGTTGACGGCCGGGCCGACGGACGTCTCGGCGGCGAGCCGGTCCAGGTGCTCCGGCAGGAAGTTGGAGACGCCGATGGCGCGGGCCCGGCCGCCGGCGAGGATCTCCTCGAACGCCTGCCACGTCTCGACGTACTTGTCGCGCGACGGCACCGGCCAGTGGATCAGGTACAGGTCGACGTAGTCCATGCCGAGCCGCTCAAGGGAGGCGTCGAACGCGCGGAGCGCGTTGTCCCGGCCCTGCTCCGTGTTCCACAGCTTCGTGGTGACGAAGACATCCTCGCGGGCCAGACCGAAGTCGGCGATCGCGCGCCCGGTGCCCTTTTCGTTCTCGTACAGGGCCGCCGTGTCGATGCTGCGGTAGCCGGCCTCCAGGGCGCTCGTGACCGCGGCGTGCGCCTCGTCATCGGGGACCTGGAAGACGCCGAAGCCGAGCTGCGGCATGGTCACGCCGTTGTTCAGGGTGACCTCGGGAGTGGTGCTCATGACTCGTGTGTCCTTACCTGGCGACGGTCGGCATCTTCACCGTCGGTCGAGTGCTTTTCCGTTGACACGTTGACGTTTTGTGCTCAAACATGGGGCGAATCAAGCACGCTATTGCACATTGACAGCAATCAGTCCGGGTTCCATAACGAACAAAGGACATGATACGTGCACATTTCACCCCGAAGAATCTCACCCCGAAGACCGGGACGGCGTGGGGCCCAACCCCCTTCCCTCATCGCGGGCTTCGTCGTCGGACTGCTCGTCGCCGCCAGCACGACGGTGCTCGCCACGAGCGGCGGGCCCGAATCCGGCTCCGATCCGCGGGAGAAGCCCACCACCACCTGGCTCACCGCGAAGGTCGCCGACGCGATGGGCACCCGGGACACCGTCACATGGGTGCCCACCGGGGCGTTCGCGAACTCGGCGGAGGTACGGGTACCGAGGTATCCGATGAAGGCGATCGAGGGCAAGGACACCAAGGAGCTGAAGCTTTCGGCGGTGCGGGGCGAGCAGGTCTCCGCCCAACTCGCCATCGCTTCGGGGACACCACTGCGCGGCGTCTCGGCCCGCGTCGGTGAACTGACCGGCCCGAAGGGCGTTCGGCTCGGCGGGGACGCGGCCCGGCGCGCCCAGGTGCGGTTCGTGAAATATGTGCCCGTGCAGCGCTCCAAGTCGGAGCTGGACTGGTCCGCCACCATCGACCAGGTGAGCTCCCCCACCGAGGTGTCCGGCGACCGCAACCCGGACGTCGTGGGCGACGCGCTCGAGGAGCGTTCGGCCGTCGACGTACCCGCGTATGCCGCACAGCCGTTGTGGTTCACCTTCCGCATCCCCAAGGACACTCCGGCCGGCACGTACAAGGGGACCGTCGCCGTCACCGCGAACGGGAAGACCCAGAGCAGCTACCCGCTGACCATCGAGGTCGCGGACGTGGCCCTGCCCGATCCGGCCGACTACCGGTTCTTCCTGGACGTCTGGGCGCAGCCGGACACCATCGCCGAGGCGCACCACGTCGCGCCGTGGTCGGCGCGGCACTGGAAGCTCATCGACACGTACAACCGGGACCTGGCGAGCCGCGGACAGAAGGTCATCAACACCACCGTCGTCGAGAACCCCTGGCACTACCCGTGGCCGCTGGGCGAACCGAAGTCGCAGACGGCGACCCCGTACTCCAGCATGGTCGGCTGGAGTTGGGACGGCGACCGGTTCCGCTTCGACTTCGACCGCTGGGACAAGTACGTCACCGCCGCCGAGCGGGCCGGGCTCGGCCCGGACATCGGCGCGTTCTCCATGCTGGCCTTCCAGGACAAGGAACACCTGACGTACGTCGACTCCCGCACCGGCAAAAAGGCGTACGAGAACGTCGAGTTGGGCGGCGAGCGCTGGCGCGAGGCGTGGGGTGCCTTTCTGCGGGAGTTCGAGGACCATCTGCGGGACACGGGGCGCCTCGACCACACGTGGCTGTCCTTCGACGAGCGGCCCGTCGAGACCATGAAGGTCGTACGGGACTTCGTGCACGAGGTCGCGCCCGCCTTCGACCGGCGCATCTCGGTCGCCGGTTCCATCAGCACGGAGCCCCTCGCCTCGAACCTCTCCGTCGACTGGGGCGGCATCGACAAGATGACACCCGAGAAGATCGCGGAGCGCCGCAAGGCCGGCAAGATCACCACGTACTACGTGTACGGGGTGCCGGACCACCCGAACACCTTCTCCTACTCCCCCGCGGTCGAGGCCCGGATGCTGCCGTGGATCTCGGCCCGGCGACAGCTCGACGGGCTGCTGCGCTGGTCGTGGAACAGCTGGACCTCCGACCCGTTCAAGGAGCCGGTGCACCTCTTCACCCAGGGCGACGAGTATCTCGTCTACCCGGGGGACAACGGTCCGATGTCGAGCATCCGGTGGGAGCAACTCAGAGAAGGCATCGAGGACTTCGAGCTGATCGCGCAGTTGCGGGACAAGCTCGCGGACACCGGAAGCGGCGGTGACAGCGACGCATTGAAAGCCGCCCTCGACCTCGCCACCAGGAACCTCGACGGCCGCACCAAGGACGTCACCGACATCGAGCAGGCCAGGGCGGCCGTCATTCGGGAGTTGACCTCGTGACAGGACCCACACCGCAGCACCCGAACCGCCCCCGCCTGAGCCGCAGACGCCTGCTGTCGAGCACGGCTCTCGTGCTGGGCGTCACCGCCGCCCTGCCCACGCCGGGCGCACCCGCCTTCGCCGCCACCGGCGACAGCGAGGGCTTCGACACCGATCCCGCCGACGCGGCGCTGCGCCGGCTGTTGCCGCGCCACCACGACCAGGTCACCTTCCGCCCCTCGAGCGGCGGGCGCGCGGCGGACCGGTTCCGGGTCTCCGGCACGCGCGGGCGCATCGTCGTCGAGGGGTCGACCCCGGCCGTCCTCCTCGCGGGTCTGCACCGTTATCTACGCGATGTCGCACACGCCTCCGTCACCTGGAACGGCGAGCAGCTGAACCTGACGGGCCAACTGCCCGCGCCGAGTGGTGAGTTGACGGCCTCGGCGAACGTCTCCCACCGGTTCGCCCTGAACGACACCAACGACGGCTACACCGGCCCCTACCGCGACTGGGACGCCTGGCAGCGCGAGCTGGACGTCCTCGCGCTGCACGGCTTCAACGAGGTCCTGGTGACGACCGGCGTGGAGGCCGCCTACTTCGACACGCTCCGACGGTTCGGGTACACCGAGGCCGAGCTGCTGGCCTGGATCCCGGCGCCGGCACACCAACCGTGGTGGCTGTTGCAGAACATGTCCGGTTTCGGTGGCCCCATCAGCCGCCGCCTGCTGGAGCGGCGCGCCGACCTCGGGCGCAAAATCGCCGACCGGGTGCGGGAGTTGGGAATGACGGCGGTGCTGCCGGGCTGGTTCGGTACCGTGCCCGACGGCTTCCCCGCGCGGGTCGACGGGGCGAAGGTCGTCCCCCAGGGCACCTGGAGCGGCTTCAAGCGTCCCGACTGGCTCGACCCGCGCACCCAGGCCTTCACCGAGGTGGGCGCCGAGTTCTACGCCCGGCTCGACACACGGCTCGGCGGCACCTCCATGTACAAGATGGACCTGCTGCACGAGGGCGGCCTGCCCGGCGACGTGCCGGTCGGCGAGGCCGCGCACGCCGTGGAGAAGACCCTGCGCACGGCCCACCCCGAGGCCGTGTGGGCGATCCTCGGCTGGCAGACCAATCCGCGCCGCGAGATCCTCGACGCCGTCGACCGCGACCGGATGCTCATCGTCGACGGCCTCTCCGACCGGTACGCCACGGTGACCGATCGGGAGAGCGACTGGGGCGACACCCCGTACACGTACGGCAGTATCTGGAACTTCGGCGGGCACACCGCGCTCGGCGCCAACATGCCCGACTGGGTGGAGAGTTACCCGCGCTGGCGGGACAAGGACGGCAGCAGGCTCTCCGGGATCGCCGCGATGCCGGAGGGCGCCGACAACAACCCCGCGGCGCTCGCACTCCTCGGCGACCTGGCCTGGACAGCGGGCAGCATCGAGCTCGACGACTGGTTCGGCCGGTGGGCCGCGTCCCGCTACGGCGGCGCCGACCGCCACGCGGCCGCGGCCTGGCGGGTGTTGCGCGAAACGGCATACGGGATGCGCCGAACCGACTCCTGGAGCGAGGCACCCGACGGCCTGTTCGCGGCCCGCCCGGCGCTGGACGTACAGTCGGCCGCGGCATGGAGCCCACAGTCGGAGCGCTACGACACCGCGGCCTTCGACCGGGCACTGACCGAACTCCTCAATGTAGGACCGGAGTTGCGGAAGAGCTCCGCCTACCGGTACGACCTGCTCGACGTCGCCCGGCAGGTGCTCGCCAACCGCAGCCGGGTGCTGCTGCCGCAGATCAGCGCGGCGTACGAGGTGCGCGACGCGGCGCTGTTCGGGAAGCTGACGCGGACGTGGCTCGCCTGGATGAAGCTCCTCGACGACGTACTGGCCACATCGGAGCAGCATCTGCTGGGCCGGTGGCTCGCCGAGGCCCGCGCCTGGGGTGCCGATCGCGCGGAACAGGACCGGCTGGAGTACGACGCCCGGTCGATCCTCACGACCTGGGGCGGCCGGGCCGGCAGCGACGAAGGGCTGCGCGACTACGCCAACCGGGAGTGGTCGGGCCTCGTCTCCGGCCTCTACCTCCCGCGCTGGCGCCGGTACTTCGCCGAACTGGCAACCGCACTCACCGAGGAGCGGGAACCCGCCGAGATCGACTGGTTCGCGATGGACGACGCATGGGCACAGGGGCACGAGCCGTACCCGCGGCGCCCCTCGGGGTCGGTCGAGCGGCTCGCGCGCCGGATCCACGACACCCTCGCGGGCGCCGCACACCAGGCCACGCTGACCGCCTCCGCCGCACACGCCGCCGTCTCCACGGACAAGCCGACCACCATCTCTGTCACGTTCACCAACCGCAACGGCCTCGCGGCGGCGCGGGACGTGATCCTCTCGCTCGACCTGCCCGAGTGCCTGACCGCCCGCGCGGAGGGCAAGGTGGCCGCGGCCTCGGTGTCCCCCGGCGACACCTTCACCGCACGCTTCACGGTCTCTCTGACGGGCGACGCGGCGGACGGACTCGTGCTCCAAGTCCGCGCCGACGCCACGTACCGGATGGGCACGGCGCGCGGCGCGGCGGTCGACGCGGTCCGGCTCCTCACCGGCACCGGGGTCAAGGACCCGTACCGGACGGTGTCGTTCAACGACGCGGTGTTCGGCCAGTCCGGCGACACCTTCGCCATCGAGGGCGGCGGAGCCGACTTGTGGGGAGGCACGGACGAGTTCGGCGCGATCTACCGCCCGTGGGCCCTGCCGGACGGGTCCTCCGCCTCGGTCCGGGTCACCGCCCAGGACCGCACGGGCGGCTGGGCGCGCGCGGGCCTGATCGTACGCAACGACCTCACCACGAAGGGAAGTTCGGGATACGTCAACCTCGCGATCACTCCGTCCAACGGCTGCGCACTGTCCTGGGACACCGACGGCAACGGCCACCTCGACTCCGTCGCGACGGCGGGCAACTCGGTGACGGCCCCGGTCCACCTCCGCCTCACCCGCCAAGGCACAGCCTACAAGGGCGAGTTCAGCCCCGACGGCACCACATGGACCACGGTCGGCACGGCAACCCCCACGGGCGCGGCCTCCGCCGCACAGGACGTGGGCCTGTTCATGAGCGCGGCAAACGGCGGGAACGGGGCGCGGGGTATCGCGGAGTTCACCGGGTTCCGGGCCGATTCAAGCCCCGCCGGCGATTGAGTCGCGTGGGCCCATTTCAAGCCCCGCCGGCAATTGAGGCGCGAGGTCCGGGGCAGAGCCCCGCGGCCTCGGCGCCATCCGCCGCCACCTGACGTCCGCGCTCGAGCACCCACACACCGGCCCCGCGCAGCGTCACCGCATCACCGTCGCCAGCACATCGTCCCCCAACGCCCGCACGACGTCCGTCGCCAACCGATGGCGGACGAGTTTGCCGTCGCGGGTCGAGCGAACCAGCCCCGCCTCGCGGAGTTGACGCAGAGTGCGGGAGACCTGGGGCTCGGTGGAACCCAAGCGCGTGGCCAGTTCGGAGGTGGTGATCGGCTCGCCGAGGAGGTGCCGGCACAGCTCCATCCGACCGGGCGAGGCGAGTGCCGTGAGCCGGTCGTGCAGCGCGCGCAGGGAGAGTTGGCCGGGACCGGAAGGCACCGCGCCGCGGACGGCGTACTGGACGACGACGCAGGACGGGTCCTCGTCCTTGACGACGAGGTGCGGCCAGACACGGACCGACGGTACGAGGACGAGTGGGCGCCGCCCGACGACCACCTCGTCGATCTGCAGCTTGTCGAGCCGGATACGGGCTCCCGGCCCGACACGCGACGCGGTGGGGAGCAGTTCGGTCAGCACGTCGGCAGGCGGGCGGCGCCGGGCGAGCCTGCGCCGAACCTCGCGGACGTGGTCGTCGAGCACGGGACGCAGGGTGCGCCAGTCGTCCGCGAAGAACGCGGCATCGGCGGCGCGCAGGGCCGCGAGGAGCCGGTCACGGAACGCCGCCGGATCCGCGACCAGTTCGGCGGCCAGGTCGCCTCTGGAGTGCGAGCGCCGCCGGCACTGGCGTACGTACTCCTCGGCGGTCTCCGTGCCTGCGCACAGTTCGTGGGCGCCGAGCGCGGGCCGGGAGGTGGCACCGAGCACACCGGGAGCGACGAGGCCCAGGAATTCCGTGCGGGAGAGGCCCTCGATGACCGCCAGTTCCTCCGGGAGACCCGCCGCGACGGGCAGCCTACGAGGGTAGAAGAGGCGGCAGCGGAAGCGCGCCCATAGCGGGGCGAAGACGCCGAGCTCGTCACGGAGTGCCGGGTCCACCGCTGCGGCGCGAGCGGTCCAGTCGGCGGCCTCGGGGTGGTGCTCGGGTTCGGCGAGGATGTGCAGGCTCGCCATGAGTTCGGACAGCGCGGAGGACCCGGCCGCGATGTCCGCGGGGCCGAGTCCTCCGACGTCGATGATGATGCTCACCACATCAGGGTACGAAGATCCGCCCGTGTCATCGGACCGCTGCGCCCGGCCCCAGCGGTATGCCGAGCAGGTACCAGGCGAAGAAGAGGACGACCCAGACCACGAGCATCGCCATCGCGACGGGCAGCGTGAAGGAGACCAGCGTGCCGATGCCCGCCTTGCGTCGCAGTGTCTGCAGATAGCCGACGGCGAGGGCGAAGGTGGTGCCCATCGGGCTGATCGAGTTGGTGCACGAGTCGGCGATCCGGTAGAGCGCCATGGTGGTGGCGGGGCTGGTGCCGAGCAGCATCATCATCGGGATGAGAGCGGGGGCGACCAGCGACCAGAGGGCGGAGCCACTGGTGATCAGCAGGTTGATCAGGGAGATCGCGATGAGCAGCAGGAGGAAGAGGACGAGGGTGGGCACGCCCAGATGCTCGATGAAGTCGGCCCCCTTCACGGCGAGCACAGTGGCGATGTTCGTCCACTGGAACAGGGCGAGGAACTGCGAGACGGCGAGGAAGAGGACGAGCAGCGGGGCGATGTCACGGACTCCCTCGGCCATGAGGGCGGGCACGTCGCGACTGCTCTCGATGCGGCCGGTCGCCCGGCCGAACACGTAGCCGATGAGGATGAAGAACACGGCGACGAAGACGGACACACTGTTGAGGAGGGTCGACTCGACGATGGAGCCGCCCTTGCCGCGCAGCGGGGAGCCGGCCGGGAGCATCGCGGCGATGAGGAGGACGGCGTAGCCGAGCGCGGCCAGGCCGGTGCGCTCGAGGGCGCGGACCTCGGTGGCGTCGTCGATTCCGGCGGTGATGACGGTCTGTCGGGCCTTCTCCTCCAGGTCCGCGTCCGGCACGAGCAGATGCTCGCGCTTGGTGAGCACCTTTTCGGTGACGAAGGCGACCGTGCAGGCCAGGACGAAAGCCGAGGTCGTGGAGAAGTACACGTTGTCGGTGGCCCGCACGACGAAGTCGGCGTCCACCAGGTGTGCGGCCTCGGTGGCGACGGAGGCGTAGAGCACGTCGCTGGAGGTGATCAGCGGGTTGGCGTCGCCCGCGGCGTTGATCGACACGAAGGCCACGATCATGCCGAGCATGGGCGAGCGGCCGACGGCTCGAAAGGCCATGGCACCGAGCGGAATCAGCACCACGTACGCGGAGTCCGACAGGAACTTGCACAGCACACCGCACAGGGCGACGCCGAGCGTGACCCAGCGCGGGGACACGTTGGACAGCATGCGTCGCGCCAACGCCTCGAAGAGGCCGGCCCGTTCGGCGACGGCGACGCCCAGCATCACCACGAGTACCGTGCCGAGCGGGCCGAAGGTGACGAAGTTGTCCACCGCGCCGTTGACGAGGTCGCGGACGGCGTCGCCGGATATCGCGCTGCGGACGGCGATGGTGCCGTCCTTGGACGGGTCGGCGACCTGCGTCCCGGCCGCGGCGAGCGCCCAGCTGACGACCGCGACGACGCCCGCCATGATCCAGAAGAGCCAGAACGGGTGCGGCAGCGCATTGCCCGCACGCTCGATGAAGTCGAGCAGCCGCGAGCCACCGCCCCCGGTGGGCGGGCGCTCGGGTCGCGCCTCACGGCGGGCGGTCGCGCTCATGGAATCTCCTGGGATCGAAGGGGGACGCGCCGTGCGGGCGCACAGGGCCGCACCTGTCCTGACCTCTGAGTTCGGCAGGGCGGCGGGCACACAGTACGAAGGGGATGCGCACGGCGTCACGGCCTGACGGAACAGTTGACGTGATTGCGGCAAGTGATCCACCGCGCGTCGGTCGCGGCCTACGGTTGCGGCCGTGACCTCGCAAGACGCCCTCGAAGCCCCCCGCGCCCCCCACCCGCTGCACACCGACGGCACACTGTGGCGCAGGCCCCTGACCGTCCCCATGCGCGACGGGACACACCTCGCCGCGGACCTCTACACCGCCGGCCCCGAGCCCGGACCCGCGCCGCTGCCGGTGCTGCTGGAGCGGACCCCGTACGGCAAACGCGAGCAGCGCGGCTCGGACCAGGACCGGCACGACGCCCCGGTGCCACGGCCCGAGGACATCGCACGGCACTTCACGGACGCCGGATACCACGTCGTACGGCAGGACTGCCGTGGGCGCGGGGAGTCGGAGGGGACGTTCGTGAAGTACCTCGGGGAGGGCCCGGACGGCGCCGACACCGTGGAGTGGATACGGACGCAGCCGTGGTGCGACGGCAGAGTGGTGATGACCGGGGTGTCCTACTCGGCGCACGTCCAGGCCGCCGCGGCGGCCGAGGCCCCGGCCGGGCTCGCGGCCATGTTCCAGGACTCGGGCGGCTTCGCGTCGGCGTACGAGGCGGGCATGCGGATGGGCGGCGCCTTCGAGCTGAAGCAGGCCACGTGGGCGCTGCGGCACGGCGCGAACAGCCCCGAGGCGGCGGCCGACCCGGTGCTGGCGGAGGAGATGCGGCGGATCGATGTCGAGGGCTGGTTCACCTCGATGCCGTGGCGCTCGGGTTCCTCCCCTTTGAGACATCTGCCCGCGTACGAGGACTTCCTGCTGGAGCAGTGGCGCGAGGACGCCTTCGGTGACTACTACCGCAACCCCGCGCTCTACGGCCGCGGTTCCTACGACCGCTTCCCCGACGTCCCGAGCCTGCACATGGGCAGTTGGTACGACCCTTATGTCCGGTCCACCATCGAGAACTTCACGGAACTGCGGGCGCGCAAGAAGGCCCCCGCGTACCTGGTGATGGGTCCGTGGACGCATGGCCACCGCTGCGAGACGTTCGCGGGGGACGTCGACTTCGGTCCCGCCGCGACGCTGTCGGGGAACCTGGACGAGTCGTATCTCGCGTTCCGCAGAAGGTGGTTCGACGCCGCGCTCGGACGCGCCGACGCGGGCGGCTTCCCGACGGTGCGGTACTTCCTGATGGGCGGCGGAGACGGTCACCGGGACGCGGCGGGGCGGATGCGGCACGGCGGCGAGTGGCGCACGGACACCAGCTGGCCACCGTCAGGAACCCGCCCGGTCTCCCTGTACCTGCGCGCCGACGGCGCCCTCTCCCCCGCCCCGCCCACCGAGGCCGAGGCATCGGTGGCCTACGACTTCGACCCGCGGGAACCCGTGCCGACCATGGGCGGGCAGGTGACGTCGGGGGAACCGGTCATGACCGGCGGCGCGTACGACCAGAACGCCCCGGACGCCCGGACGTTCGGCGCCCGTGAGCCCTACCTCCCGCTCGACGCGCGCCCCGATGTCATCAGCGTCCTCACACCCCCGCTGGAGCGGGATGTGGTGCTCGCAGGCCTGGTCTCGGTGCGGCTGTACGTGTCGTCCTCCGCACCCGACACCGACTTCACCGTGAAGCTGATCGACCAGTACCCGCCGAACCCGGACTATCCGCACGGCTTCGCCATGAACCTCACCGACGGCATCTTCCGCTGCCGCTTCCACCGTTCCTTCGAGAAGCCCGAACCGCTGGTTCCTGGTGAGGTGTACGAGATCGAGGTGACGGCCCCGGACACGGCGAACCGCTTCGCCGCGGGCCACCGCATCCGTCTGGACATCTCCTCGAGCAACTTCCCCCGCTTCGACGTCAATGCCAACACCGGCGAGCCGGAAGCCGCGGCACGGCGCCGCGCGATCGCCGTCAACCGGGTGCACATGGACGCGGTGCGTCCGTCGGCGCTGCGGGTGTGCGTGGAGGGTGGGGTGGACGCGCTGCGGTGAGGGGCGCCCCGGCTCTCGTCCCGCAGCACGGCCATCAGCTCCTTCGTCGACGGGCCGAGAGAGAGGCCCGAACACGGCGTTCCCCCTCAGCCGTTCAGATCCTCCCGCGCGGCAGCGATGAACGCGTCCTTCGCGCGCCGCAGGTCGTCCTGCGTGTCATGGCGGCGCAGCGCCTCGACGACGGCGACCGCCGCCTCGGCGACCGGCGACGGCCCCTCCAGGGCCACCGCGCTCGACGCCCGGTACAGGCGCGGCTCGTCCTCCGCCGTGCCGAGACCCGTGCGCTCGGCGACGATGCCGCTCTCGGCTGCCGCCAGGAACTCCGCGTACGTCGCGCGCCGCGCCTCACGGGCGGCGCGCTGTTCGTCGGCGCCGAGTGTCATGCGGACCGAGGTGAGCAGCGCGTCGGCCTGCCGGTCGCCGGAGTGCCGCGCCGCCTCGGCCTGGCGGATGCCGGCCGAGCGGCCGTACCAGCCCGTGACGACGCTGCCCGCGATCGCCGACCCCGCGGCGATCAACGCCACTCCCCAGTCACTCATCCCCCGACACACCTTCCCCGGCTCCCGCGCCCGGCTCGCTCCGAACACCCGAAGGTAGGATCGGATCATGTCGCCGGACGACGCACAAGAACCAGGCCCCATCTGCGAAAACGACATCGCAGACACCCCGCCCCCACTAGAATTGACAATTTACGGGCGACGGGCGACGGGCGACGGGCGACAGGCGACAGGGGCGGCCGGGGCGTCCATGGTGAACCGCAGCGGACCGTGCTTCTCGCCGCGCGGTCGGCCGTAGCGCTCTACCGGCTCCTCGACGTGCTTCCCGCTCTCGCGGGCGACGACCGTGTCACCCGTTGCTTCACCCTCGTCCCGGGCTCGGACTTCGGTGCCGACGCGCTGGCCGCCATCGAGCGGGTGGGCGCGCGCACCGTGCCGTGGAGCGAGGCCTGTTCACGGGCGTACGACCTGGTCATCGCCGCCAGCCCGAAGGGCGACCTGGGACGGCTGCGGGGGCCGCACGTTCTGCTGCCGCACGGGGCCGGGTTCAACAAGACCATTCCGTACGAGGGTTCGGCCGACTCCGCGTCCGGCCTCGACCCGGTGTACCTGAGCCGCCCGGAGGGCTCCGCGCCGGTCGCCCTGCACGCCCTGGCCCACCCCGACCAGCTCACCCGCCTCACGAAGGTGGCCCCGCAGGCCGCGAGGAGCGCGAAGGTCGTCGGCGATCCCACGCTGGAGCGCGTCCTCGCCTCGCGCACCCACCGTGACCACTACCGGGCCGCACTGGGCACGGGGCCACGCACGCTCGTCGCGCTCGCTTCCACCTGGGGACCCGAGTCACTGATCCAACGCCACCCGGGCCTACCGGCGCGCCTCGCCGCACAACTTCCCTACGACGAGTACCAGTTGGCGCTCATCGTGCACCCCAACGAGTGGAGTCGGCTCGGTGCGTTCGAGCTGAGGCAGCGGCTCGAACCGGCTCTCGCGGCCGGGATGCTGCTGCCGCAACCTCACGACGAGTGGGCGTCGGTCCTGGTCGCGGCGGACGCCCTGGTCACCGACCACGGTTCGGCGGCCCTGTACTACGCCGCCGCCGAGGACCGGCCCGTCGTCGCCACCTGCCGGGGCGGCGACGAGCTGCTTCCGGGCAGCCCCATGGACGTACTTCTTGGCGGGGTACCGGAGTTGGGCCCGTCGGAAGACCTACCGAAGGCCCTGCGGGCGTATCGTCCGGGGTGCGCCGCCGAGGCCGCACGGGCCGCGTTCACTCACCAGCACGGCGCCCTGCGGCGGCTGCGCGACGAGCTCTACACCCTGCTCGACCTCACCCCGCCGGCACTCCACTCCCCCACCGCCGCCCCTCTGCCGCTTCCCGGCCCGCCGAGCCGGACACCCTCCGCCTTCGATGTGCACGCCGAGTTCACCGAGACCGGTGTCGTCATCGCCCGGCACCCCGCCGGGGCGGGATCGCCGGGACATCACCTCGCCGTGGAACATGGAGCGGCGAGCGAGCAACTCGTACGCTCCGCAGGCCTCTTGTACCGGCAGGCTCAGGCCGGACCCGCCGACGCGGCAACCCTCGGTCGAACCTTCGACGGGTGGGCGCAGCAGGCCCTGTCCGAGTGGCCGGGGTGCCGGACGGCCGCCACCATCCTGCCCACAAGGGGCTGTCTGCTGCGGGTTCGCGGGCACGCGCGGCCGTACGTCCTCGAAGCCGAGCCCTTCGTCCACGACGAGGACGGTCTCGTCGCGCGCGTGGATCCGGCCGCCGCGGTGTCGGCCGCGCACGCGTGGCTGACCAGGACCACCACCACGGCCACGCCCGCCACCGCGACCACGCTGACCTGCGTGATCGGCGAGCGCGCGTTCCCCGTCCGGCTGCGGCCCGCGACATCCGCCGAGGCCCAACAGGAGATCTAGGCCAGTCCGTTGCGCCGACGGATCTCGTGTGCCGACCGCCGGTGGCCCTCCTCCTCCGCGGGCCGACCGTCCGCAGCCGCCAGGTCCGCGAGGGCGTCGTGCACACGGGCCTCGTCGAACCCGGATTCCCGGTCTCTCGCGCTCACCAGCGATGCCTCGTACAGGCGCTGAGCCTCCGCCCTTTGGCCGAGTTGGGCGAGCACGCCCGCCAGTGCGAAGCCCGTACGGCGCGTCATGCGCTCACGCCCCAGCTCGCGTGCGGCGTCGTGCGCCTCGGTGAGCAGGCGGTGCGCGGTCTCCGTGGCGCCGAGGTGTGCCTGGGCCTCGCCCATGCGGTAGGTCTGGAGCATCACGCCATACGAGTTCGGGATCGCACGGTGTACGTCGCGGGATGCTTCGAAGTCCCTGGTGGCTTCCGCCCAGTTGCCCTGCGCGCTCTTCAGCGCGCCCTGGAACTCCACGACGGAGGCGGCGAGTTTACGCTCCGACGCTGTGCCACCGAGCAGGCGGGCGGCCGACGTCGCCGCGTCGAGCTCGTCCGCTGCCGCCGCGTACTCCGCCATCTCCCAAAGCTGACGGGCGAGTTGGCATCGGGTGCGCACCAGCCACGCGGCGCTCCCGCCGTCGCGGACCGCCGCGTCGCGCGCCAGCTTCAGCGCGTCGACGGTCTCGGGCTGCCCCGGGTGGTCCAGCGCGTACGTCCACAGCGGCTCCGACAGGGCCACTGTTTCGGCGTCCATGCCGAGGGCGTGAGCGAGGCGTACGCAGGCGAACAAGGTGTGTCGTTCGGCGAAGAGCCACTTGGTGGCGCCCGTGGCGGCGTCCGGGAGGGGCGTATCCGGGGCGTCGGGCAGAGGCTCGACGCGGTCCGTCACGACCAGGCGGGGGCCGGCCGCGATCAGGTCGGCCCGCTGGGCCTGGCGCACGTACCAGCGCAGCACCCGGACCCCGGCCTCCCGCACCTCGCCCGCCGTCGCGTCGCGGCGCGATCTGCGCAGGGCGTGCGCGTGGAGGGGGCCGGGGAGCCTCATGCGTCCGTCGCGGGCACGCAGGTCCAGGACTCCGGCGCGGTCCAGTTCTTCGAGGGCTTCCTCGCAGGCCTCGGCGCCGAGGCCGAGCAGGGCGGTGGCCGAGTCGGGTGTGAAGGTGGCACCGGGGTGGTGGGGCAGCAGCCGGTACAGGCGCGCCGCGACGTCGGACAGGGCGTCGTACGCCGTGTCCCACACCCGCTCGACCCCGGGCACACCCTTCTCGCCCCACTCGCCGCGCAGTTCGTCGATCAGTCGCGGCAGTGGCCGCAGTCGGCGGGAGCGGATCCAGCGGCCCGCGACGTGCAGGGCGGTAGGCAGGCCGTCGCAGAGACCGATGAGTGCGCGCACGGCCGCCGGGTCGGTGGCGAGCCGGTCGTCGCGGACGATCAGATCGAGGAGTTCGCTCGCCGCCTGTTCCGTCAGCGGTTGCAGCGGCATGCCGATCGCCGCGCCGTCCTCCAGGTCGTACAGGGGCCCGTGGCTCGCGACGATGACGAGGCTTTCGCCGGAGGCCGGGAGCAGCGGGACCAGCTCGGACGCGTAGCGGACGTTGTCGACGATCAGCACCAGCTTCAGGTCCGCCGTCATGGTCCAGTACTGCTTGCACCGCGCCTTGAACTGCCGTGCCACCAGCGCGGTTTCGACGTTCAGGGACTGCAGTAGTTGCGTGAGCACGTCGCCGGGGTCGAGCACTCCGTCGAGCCGGAAGTCGTCGAGGTCCACCGTGAGGACGCCGTCGGGGTACCGGTCGCGGACCGTGCGGGCGATGACGTACGCGAGCTCCGACTTGCCGAGTCCGGCCGGGCCGCTCAGCGACATCACCAGCGGCCGGGACCGGCCCCGCCAGTCCTCCACCGCGCGCAGCGCCCGCTCCCGCTCGTCGTGACGGTTCACGAAATGCACCGGCTCCGGCGGAAGTTCGATCCTCACGGGCTCCCTCTCAGCAGCGTCGTCCGGTTCAACTGGGCTTGCTGCCAGGAACTTTACTAGCCCGGTCTGACGAAACAGCGGAGCCACCGACGGAGCGGCCGAGCCACCACCGACGAAACCGTGGAGCCGCTAGCGAAGCCCCGTCGCCGCCGCACGCAGTTCGTCGAGTGCGGCCAGTACGAGAGGCGCCAGGTCGCCGGGGACCTCGTCGCGGGCAGGGTCCGCCCATTCGGTGAAGCCGAGCTTGAAGGCGAGTACGCCGAGCTCCGCGGCGACCTGCGCCGTGGGTTCCGGGACGCCGCGCGGGCGCAGGGCCTCGACCATGGCGGCGGCCATGCCGATGCTCTTCAGCGCGTTGCGCTCCTGGAGTTCCTCGTTCGCCTCGATCGCCGCGTGCAGCAGCGGGCCCAGCTCGCGGTTGAAGGAGGTCATCTCTCCGCACGCGCGTTCAAGGCCGGCCGCGACGGTCGCGATCGGCGTCGCGTCGGCGGGAGCTTCGGAGATGCCCTCGGCCAGCAGGCGACTGAGGGTCTTCTGGCCCGCCGTGAGGATCTCCCGCTTGTCGGCGAAGTGCCGGTGGAACGTGCTGCGGGTGAGGCCCGCGCGCTCGGCGATCTGGGCGACCGTCGTGTCGTCGTAGCCCTGCTCGGCGAACAGGCTCAGCGCCGCCACGACCAGGCGCTGCCGGGCATCCGGCTTCCATCTCGGCATACGACCATCCTAAGTGATGCGACACATGTCGCATCACTGGGTGTAGCGTGGTTGGTGATGCGACACATGTCGCATCACCAATCCCCTCGCACCTTGGAGTCCGCCATGCGCGTCTTCATCACCGGCGGTACGGGCCTGATCGGCTCGGCCGTCGTCGCGGAACTGCTCGCCGCAGGTCATGCGGTCACCGCCCTCGCCCGTTCCGACGCCTCAGCGGATAAGGCCACGGCGGCCGGCGCGGAGGTGGTGCGCGGCGGTCTCACCGATCTCGATGTGCTGCGCACCGGCGCGCAGCAGGCGGACGGCGTCGTCCACCTCGCGTTCAGCAACGACTTCAGCTCGCCGGAGGCGCTCGCTCGTGCGGTGGCCGAGGAGGGCGCCGCGCTCGAGACGCTCGGTGACGCCCTCGTCGGTACGGACCGGCCGCTCGTCACCGTGTCTGGCACGCCCCATGCGGCGGGGCGGGCCTCGACCGAGGAGGATCCGCTGCCCACGGACGGGCCCGTCGGCGGGCGCAGCGTGTCGGTGCAGCGCGCCCTCGGCCTCGCCTCGCGCGGTGTGCGCAGCTCGGCGATCCGGCTGCCGCGCACCGTGCACAACGAGGGCGACGGCGGGTTCGCCGGACTGCTCACCCAGATCGCCCGCCAGACCGGCGTCGCCGGCTACCCCGGGGACGGCACGCAGCGCTGGCCGGCCGTCCACGCACTCGACGCCGCCGTCCTGTTCCGGCTCGCCCTGGAGAAGGCTCCCGCCGGTACGGCATGGCACGCCGTCGCTGACGAGGGCGATGCCGTACGGGACATCACCGCGGTCATCGGGCGGCGGCTCGGCATCCCGTCCGAGTCCGTGCCGGAGGAGAGCTTCGGTCCGCTCGGGCCGATCTTCGCGACCGACCAGCCGTCGAGCAGCGCCCACACCCGCGCCACTCTCGGCTGGCAGCCGACCCACCCGGGCCTGCTCGAGGACCTGGAGAAGATCGAGCCCTGACACGCACCGGGCCGGCCGCGCCCGGCACGCGGTCAGCCCGGCGCACGATCAGCCCTGCGGGCCGTTGAACTCGGCGGCCACCGCGCGCAGACCGCGCACCCCGTACTCGATGACCGGCTCGGCCTGCGGGCCGAAGCGCGGCGAGTGGTTGCCCGGGATGCCCGGACGCGCCCGCGTCGGGTCCTCGCCCTCGTAGAGCTTGGGGTCGAGGCTGCCCCACATCCAGAACACCGAAGGGCAGTCGAGGGTCGTGCCGAAGACGCCGAAGTCCTCGCTGCCGGAGAGCGGGCGTGCCATGTGCTGCGCGCCCTCCTCGCCGTAGACCGTCAGCAGGGCGGCGCGGGCGCGTTCGGTGGCTTCGTCGTCGTTGACGGTGAGCGGGAAGGCGTTGAGCGGTTCGAACTCCGGCTCGCGCGGGGCGCCGGCGGTCTCGGCCTCGCCGCGGACGATCCGCTTGATCGCGGCGAGGACCCGCTCGCGTACCTCGGGGTCGAAGGTCCGGACGTTGACCTTGAGTTCGGCGCTGTCCGGGATGATGTTCTCCTTGTGACCCGCCCGGAACGAGCCGACCGTCACCACGACCGCGTCCTGGGCGGCGATCTCGCGGGACACCACCGTCTGCAGGCGGGTCACCACGTGTGCGCCGAGCACGATCGGGTCGACCGTCAGCTCGGGCTGGGAGCCGTGTCCCCCGGAGCCGAACAGGCGGATGCGGAAGCTGTCCGCGGCCGACATGGTCGTGCCGGGGCGCAGCGCCACCGTGCCGGTGGGCAGCGGGCTGACGTGCTGGCCCAGGCAGACGTCCGGGCGCGGGAAGCGGTCCGCGAAGCCGTCGTCGACCATGGCCTGTGCGCCCGCCGCGATCTCCTCGCCGGGCTGGAAGACGGCGAGCAGTGTGCCGCGCCAGGACGTGCGGTCCGCCGCGTACAGGGCGGTCGCGCCGAGCAGCGCGGTGACGTGGTGGTCGTGGCCGCAGCCGTGCATCACCGGCACCTCGTGGCCGTCGGGCCCTGTCGCGGTGTCGGTCGAGGCGTAGGGCAGGCCCGTGTCCTCGGCCAGCGGCAGCCCGTCGGTGTCGGCGCGGAGCAGGACCGTGGGGCCCTCGCCGTTGGTGAGTGTGCCGACGACGCCGGTCGTGCCGACGTGCTCGGCGACTTCCCAGCCCTGGGCGCGCAGCACGGTTGCGATGATGGCGGCGGTACGGGTCTCGTGCATCGACAGCTCGGGGTGGGCGTGCAGGTCCCGGTAGAGCTCGCCCAGGGCCGGCAGCAGCTGCGGCAGTCCCTCGTCGGCGGTGGTGCCGGCGGGCAACGCGAGGCGGGCGGGGTCGACCGGGCAGGCGGGGGACGTAGCGGAAGTCATGCGGCAAAGCTCCTTCGCTGAGGCGGAATTGGGCAGAAGTGGTCAGTCCCGGACGGCCGGGCCGAGCCGGGAGCGCAGGGCATCGGAGGTCTGCGGGGCGATCAGTGCGAGGCCGGCGGTGAGTGCCGCGCCGAGGGCGAGGACGGCGAAGGCGACGGTGAACGAGTAGGTGTCCGCGAGATATCCCATCAGCATCGGCACCAGGATGCCCGCGGACTGGCCACCGAAGTTGATCATTCCGGAGGCGGCGCCACTCAGCCGGGTCGACAGCGTCCGCAGCGGCACCGCGAAGATCGGCGTGAAGCAGAACGTGCAGGCGGCGAAGGCGACACACAGCAGCGTCTCGAACGCGACCAGGCCTTCGGCCTGCGTCATCGCGAGCACCGCGACGCCGGCGACGGTCATGGACGGCGCGACGAGCAGCGCGGGTCGGCCCTTCAGCCTGTCCGCGCACCAGCCGCTGAGAATCATGGCCAGGCCGCCGAAGAGCGCGGGCAGCGCGGTGAGCAGGCCCGAACTCTCCAGCGAGAGCCCGCGCTCGGTCTGCAGGTAGGACGGCACCCAGGAGTTGAGGCCCCAGGCGAGCATGCCGTAGCCGAACAGCATCCCGACGTACAGCCACATCGCCGGGGTGGCGAGCAGCGCACGCGTTCCGCCGCCGCCCTCGGCGGCCTCGGTCCGCGCGGTCGACCGCGCCGGGGGCAGCAGGAGTTGCACGAGGACGAAGGTCGCGACGCCGAGTCCCGCGACGGCGTAGAACGACATGCGCCAGCCCCACAGGGCGATGACGGGTCCCGCGATCAGCGGCGCGACGACCGCGCCGAAGGAGTTGGACGAGGAGATCCAGCCGCTCGCCGTCATCCGCTCGCGGGGTCCGGTGCGTTCGGCGACGGCCTTCATCGCGGCGGCCGGGAAGACGCCCTGCCCGGCGCCGAACAGCACGCGGATCGCGACGAGCGCGGCGAACGACCAGGCGGTCCCGGTCAGCGCCGTGAACACCGACCAGACGAGCATCGCCCACAGCAGGATCCGCTTGGATCCGAACCGGTCGGCGAGCAGCCCGCCGGGGATCTGGCACGCGGCGTAGGCGAGGAAGAACGCGGAGAGGACCATGCCCTGCTGGGTCCGGTCGATGCCGAACTCGATGCCGATGTGCGGCAGCGCGAGGTTGATCACGAGCCGGTCGATGTAGTCGACGATCCAGGCCAGGAACAGCAGGCCGACGGTCGTCTTCGCGGCCCGGTCGAGCCGGACCCGGCCCTCGTCGGGTCCGGGCTGCCCGGCGGGTGCGTCGGTCGATGTACTGGTGGCGCTCACGGCGGCTCCACGGTGTGTCGCGACGGGGAGTGGGCGCGCACGCCTTGACCTGCGAACGGGTCCACGTCCGGGCAGGCGCGCACATCCGTGCGGCGGGCGTCCGCCGCTGTGCCGGGGGCCGCCGCACGGGTGAGTACGAGTGGCCCCACAATGGTCGCCATGCCATCCGCCCCCGCACCGATGCCGGAATCCATCGCCCTACAGGCGCAGGATTCCGTCTCCCCGGATTCCGACATGTGCGACTCCGCCACGGCCGACGTGTACGACCTCGACGAGACGGACATGGCGCTCGTCGACGCCCTGCAGACCAGCCCCCGTGCCCCCTGGTCGAGGATCGGCGCGGTTCTCGGCATCGACGCCACCACCGCCGCCCGCCGTTGGGACCGGTTGCGCGCCTCCGGGCTCGCCTGGAGCACCGCCTACGAGGCGTGGGAGCGGCACGGGCGGGGGCAGCGCCTCTGCATGGCCTTCGCCGATGTGGCCGTTGCCCCCGGCAGCCTGGCCGCCGCCACGGAGGCGGCATGCGCGGACCCGCGCGTGGCCAGCGTCGAGCGCACCACCGGGGGCGGCAGCACGGGTAGCGACGGCGCCCTCTTCCTCACGCTGTCCTGCTCCGGTACGGCGGCCCTGACGCGCTTCGCCGACGGCCCGCTCGCCGGGCTGCCGGGCGTACGCGACGTCCGGCTCTCCGTGGTGCTGCACAGTTACCGGGAAGGCGCGGACTGGAAGGTGCACGCGCTCGACCGCGGGCAGCGCTCCCGCCTGGCGTCCGCCGTGTCGGCCGGGTCGGCGGCCCCGCAGCACGGCGACGCCGACCGTGCACTGCTCGGTGCCCTGTCCCGCGACGCCCGCCGCCCCTACAGCGAACTCGCCCGGGACACCGGTACCAGCGAGGCCACCGTCCGCCGCCGGCTTGCCCGGATGCTGGCCTCGGGCCAGGTCAGGATCCGCTGCGACGTGTCCCACCTGGCGGCGGGCCGACCGGTCATCAGCACGTACCGGGTCGCCGTGCCCTCCGCCGAACTGGACGCGGCGGGACACCTGGTGGCCGCGCTGCCCGGTGTCCGGCTGTGCATGGCGGTGACCGGCGAGGCCAACCTGCTGGTGTCGACGTGGGCACGCTCGCTGAGCGACGCCGCCGGCTTCGAGGTGCGCCTCGGCTCCCGGCTGGCCGGTGCCCGGATCCTGCGCCGTGATGTCACCCTGCTGACGGCGAAGCGGATGGGCCGCCTGCTGGACGACGACGGACGCGCGCGGGGGCACGTCCCGGTGGACCATCGCGCCTGAGCGGCAAGACCGTACGTCGTCACCAGATCGTCCATCGGCAGCCGACCCTTCACGCACGGTTCCGTTCATACACGGTCCGGTTCATGCCCGGTCCAGGGCTTCGCGTTCCAGGCCGAAGTAGAAGTGCCGGCCGTCCGCGAGCACGACGCCGGGCTTGCCGTTCATCACGCCCATGAGCGTGGTGTCGTCGACCCGCTTGAAGTGGTCGAGTACGGGCATCCCGTCGTACACCATCGTGGCGGTCACCTCGCCACGGAACTCGACGTTCCACAAGCTGGCCTCGCCACGGCCCGACGTGGTGTCGGAGTAGAGGCTGCCGTCCTCGGCGCGGCAGATCAGCGGCTTCGCGTCGTCGAGCGCGTCGAACCGCTTGCCGTGCCAGCGGCCGGCGGCCAGCACCTTCTCGATGGGGTGGCCGGTCAGGAAGGCGAAGCCGCGCCAGGAGCCGATGAGCGAGGCCGCCTCCACCGTCTCCAAGTCGACCCACAGGGCGTCGAGTTCCGCCGGGTCCACCAGCCCGTCCACCGCGCGGAGGGCCTTCCACCGTTCGTCCGCCTGATCCGTGACCATGTGGGCTCTCCTCGCTCTTGTCGATGACCGCGCGCCTCGCTATGTTAATCGAAAATCACATCCTGGAACAAGAATTGAAGCATGGCGGAGACCCCAACACCCAGCATCTTCTGGCCTGTTGAACCGCCTGGCCAACCAGGAAGGCGAGTAAGTCAATGACACATCTGAGCCGCAGAAACATCCTGTCGCTCGGCGCCGCGCTGGGACTCGTGGGCGCGACGGGCACCGCCACCGACGCGTGGGCCTGGTCGCCGACCGGCTCGGTCGCGGGTTCCGGGGCGGGCGCCGATCCCGAGTACGTGTGGGACGACGACATCGACCCGCTGATGGCCAAGGTCATCACCAGCGGTCAGGTCCCGGCCGTCAACAAGGCGATGGCGTCGTGGGTGAACAACGGCGACCCGCTGCCCAGCGGCCTGCCGGCCGAGCTCACCACATACCTTCAGGGGGTCAACAAGCTCCCCTCCTGGGCGGATCCGAAGAAGCTGGCCCGCGCCGCCGACTTCAACCGGCGCAAGGACACCTATCTGTTCCTGCTCTACGGGCTCGGCAGCGGGATCATGAGCACCGTGATCCCGCGCGAGGCGAAGAGTGTCTACTGGTCCGCGGGCGGCGCCGACATGCAGGACCGCGCGGCCAAGACGTTCACATTCGGCTACGACCTGGCCGAGCTGAAGGGCTTCGAGCCCGAGGGCCAGTTCATCGTCACCGCCAACAAGACGCGCCTGGTGCACGCCGCGGTGCGGCACATGCTGCCGCAGTCCCCGCACTGGTCCGCGGTCGCTGACCAGAAGATCCCGATCAGCAACGCCGACATCCTCGTCACCTTCCACAGCCTCGGCACGTTCGTGCGCAGGAAGCTGCTCGAGTGGAAGGTCCCGTTCCCGGCCGAGGATCAGGAGGCCTTCCTGCACAGCTGGCAGGTCGCCCTGCACCTGCTCGGCGTGCGCACGGAGTACATCCCCAAGTCGTGGGCCGAGGCCGACAAGCAGTCGGCGCAGGTGCTCACGCCCATCCTCTCCCCCACCACCGAGGGCATCGAACTCGCCGAGGATCTCCTCGGGTTGACCGCCCAGATCGACCTCGGTGTCACGCGCGGATTCCTCAACGAGTTCGTGCGCTACGTCCTCAGCAACGAGATCGGCGACTGGCTGGGACTCAAGCGCGACTACGCCTCGGCGACCCTGATCCGCACCGTGTGGCCGGCCTTCATCCTCTTCCGTGAAGGACTGAACCCGGTCGCGCCCAGCGCGTTCTACATGTTCGACCAGTTCGTCCGCGCGCTGGCCATGGCGTTCCTGAACAAGGGCGAGTCCGGACAGACCACACCCATCGTGATCCCCACGCACAACCGACAGGACTGACACCCCTCGCGCGGGCGTTGAGGCTCTCCGCTCAGAGTCCCAGCGCCCGCACCACGAGCCCCGCCACCGTGGCCCGGTGCTCGACGCTGTCCCGCCACCGCATGCGCCGCCCGGCCTCGACCACGACACCGAACCCGGCGTGCACAAGGACGCGGGCCTGACGCGGGTCGAGTTCGGGGCGGGCCGACCTCAACTGCCTTTCCCATACGGCGATGTGCTCGCGCTGCGCCAGGGTCAAGGGTCGCTGCAGCTCTGCCGGAAGGCCGACGAACTCGGCCTCCGCGACGCTCGTCAGCGCGGTGTGCTCGAAGCTGTAGGCCACATACGTGGCCGCCAGCGCCGCCACCGCCTCGTACGGGTCTGCCGTCCCCTCCAGGTTCTGGTCCACCGCCTGGGCCAGCAGTTCCGCCGCCTGCAGACAGGCCGCTGCCAGGATGTCGACCTTGCCCGGGTAGTGGCGGTAGAGCGCGGACGGGGCCAGGCCCACCGCCTCGGCGATCTGGCCGTTCGTGACGTTGGCGAACCCGTCGCGCGCGAACAGTGGGACAGCGGCCGCGAGGATCTCCGCGCGCCGCGAGCGCGCAACCGGAAGTGCCGGGAGTTCGATGGAGCACTCCTTGACGGGCGCGGTCGGCGCGGGGCCCGCCGCGACCAGACGGAGCGCGCACGTCAACAGCAGCTCCTCGGCTCGGCGTTGGGCGATGGACGTGCGGTGCATGGTGATCGACCCGATCGCGCCGAGCGCCGCCACGACCCGCAACTCCGCGCGCTCCCACGGGTGTTCGCGGCGCACCGCTTCGGTCACCCGCCCGACGACGCGTGCAAATTTGCCCCGGAGCAGTCGACGGTCCTCGCGGTTGAGGTACCGGGCCTCCCACCGGTACACACCGCCCTCCGCCCGGCACTTCACAGTGATCCGGACGAGGGCCGTGAGCAGCTCCGCGGTGTCCGCATCGGGCGGCAGCCCGTCGAGCGTCGCGACGAGCCCGTCCGCCATGGCGTGCGCGCACTCGGAGAACAGCGCGTACTTGTTCGGGAAGTGCCGGTACAGGGCCGCCGCGGTGATGCCCACGCCCGAGGCGATCTCCTCCATGGACGCCGCGTGGTAGCCGCGCTCGCTGAAGAGTCGCCCGGCCGCCTCGACGATCAGCTGCCTGCGGTTGCGGGGACGCGTGGCAGGCATCGGCTCCGCGGTCATGACCGGGCTGACGAGAGCGGGGACAGAGACAGGGGCGGCGCCATGCGAGCCAGTCAATCACACGCCGCGACACGCGCCATGGCGTGCGTAAAGCTCCGTAGGGGCGGGCGAGATGAGGAGCCCGTGTCAACTCTTGGTCATGATTTTCGGTGGACTGCTGTTCGCGTGCGGAGCGCAACCTAGCATCGGGCCGTCCCGCACCGTACGACCCCTGGAGGCCCGGATGCCGATGCCCCGCCCTGGGTGGCGGCGCGGACAACGGTGGCTGATCACGGGTGTACTCGTCGTTCTGCTCTGCCTGCTGGTGGCGAATGTCATCGCACTCACGCAGCGTCCGCACGACGACACCGGGCCCTCCGGCACACCGCGGCGCACACTGGTCGAGGTCTCCGGGAGCCGTTGCGGCGAGGGCTGGGACGAGCCCGCGCCGGGCGTGCAGGTCTTCGCACTGCACAACACGACCGCCGCCTCCGCCGAGGTGTTCCTGGAGAATCCGCGCAGCCACGTCGTGTACGGCGAGATGGAGGACATCGGGCCGGGCACGACACGGGAGTTGACGGTGCGGCTCGGCAGGGGCGCGTACGCGTTCACGTGTCTGCCCGAGGACGCGGACGCCGTCACCGGCCCCATCGTCCGTATCCACGAGGGGCGTTCGGGGCCGGCCGCCGCGCCGGTCACCACGCACGACCTGATCCCGCGGGCGATCGCCTACCAGAAGTGGGTCGGCGACGGGCTCGGCAAGGTGGTCCGGCTGACGCGGACCCTGCGCGACGCCGTCGACCGGGACGACCTCGACGCGGCCCGCACGGCATGGCTGCCCGCCCACCTCCAGTACGAGCGGATGGGCGCGGCCTACGACGCGTTCGGCGACGCCGACGGTCGGATCAACGGCACGGATGCCGGGCTGCCGGGCGGCACCGGCGACAAGGGCTTCACCGGCTTCCACCGCGTCGAGTACGGCCTGTGGCACGGGCAGTCGGACCACGAACTGCGCGCTCCGACGGCCGCGCTGCTGAAGGCAGTCACCACGCTGCGCGAGGACTGGGCGCAGACCCGGATGGACCCGGCTCAACTGGGCCTGCGGGCGCACGAGATCCTGGAGAACACGGTGCAGTTCGAGCTGACAGGGCGTACGGACTTCGGCAGCGGCAGCAATCTCGCCACGGCCCGCGCCAACGTGGACGGCACCCGCGAGGTCCTCTCCCGCCTGCATCCGATACTGGCACGGCGATACGCCCATCTCCCGTCGCTGGAGCGGGACGTGAAGCTGGCCGGAGAGAGCCTCGACGCGCTGCGCCACGACGGTGACTGGCCGCCGTTGGAGCAGCTGAGCCGCGCGCGGCGCGAGCACCTCGACGCCCGGTTCGGCGACCTCGTCGAGCGCCTCGCCTCGGTGGCGACGCTGTGCGATCCGCGGCGGACGGTATGAGCGGGGCGGGTGGTGTCGGGCGGCGCGGCCTGCTGCGGGGTGCCGCGCTCGCCGGGGTCGGGCTCACCGCGGGTGGGGCCGCACCCCCGGTCGAGGGGCCTGGCGAGGGGCCGGTCGGCGTCCCGGTCGCACCGCCCGTCGCCGCGTTCCACGGTGCCCGGCAGGCGTCCGTCGTCGCGGCGCAGCGCCGGGCCACCGCCTTCGTCTCCCTCGATGTCACCGCCGACGGTCGGGCCGAACTCGCTGACGCGCTAAGGACGTTGACCGACCGCTGCCGGTTCCTCTCGGCGGGCGGGACCCCGGAGCCCGCTGGGATCACGGCGCCGCCCGCGGACTCGGGGGTGCTCGGCGAGCGGCTGCCGGGCGGGACGCTGGCGGTGACCGTAGGCGTCGGGGCGTCGCTGTTCGACGGCCGGTTCGGGCTCGGCAGGCGCAGGCCGCGCCGGCTCACCGCGATGCCCACCTTCCCGGACGACGACCTCGCGGCCGACTGGTGCCACGGTGACCTGAGCCTGCAACTGCACGCCGATGACCGGGACACGGTGCTGCACGCGCTGCGCGACATCGCGCGGCACACGCGCGGCGCGCTCCAGGTGCGCTGGCGCATGGACGGCTTCACCAGCCCGCCGCGCCCCTCGGGGACGCCGCGCAATCTGCTGGGGTTCAAGGACGGCACCGCCAACCCGGACACCGCCGACGCCCGCGCGATGGACCGCCTGGTGTGGGTCGGCAAGGACAGTGACGAGCCGAAGTGGGCCGTCGGCGGCAGCTACCAAGTGGTGCGGCTCATACGGATGTTGGTCGAGTTCTGGGACCGGGTCTCGCTCAGCGAGCAGGAGCGGATGTTCGGCCGTTCCCGTGCGTCGGGCGCGCCGCTGGACGGCGACGCGGAGCACGACACACCGAAGTTCGTCGACGACCCCAAGGGTGACGTCATCCCGCTGGACGCGCACATCCGCCTCGCCAACCCCCGCACGCCCCACACCGCGGGCCAGCGGATCCTGCGCCGCGCGTACAACTACGACCGGGGCACGGACGCCAACGGCAATCTCGACATGGGCCTGCTGTTCTGCTGCTACCAGCACGACGTGCGGCGGCAGTTCGAGACGGTGCAGAAGCGGCTCGCGGGCGAACCGCTCACCGACTACATCTCCCCGTTCGGCGGCGGCTACTTCTTCGCGCTGCCGGGCGTGCGCGATACGGACGACTGGTACGGCCGCGTACTCCTTTCCTGACCCCGGACCGAACCCAAGAGGAAAGGTTCGGCTCACAGGCGGTCAACATGTGGTCAAGGCCGACCGTTTACATGTACGCGCCATGTTCACTGGGGGTCACTGCAGTTGAGGCCGGAGGTTGAACCCGCATGCCCAGCAAGGCACGTACCTCAGCCAGACGCACGGCGATTCGCACCGCGGGCGCGCTCGCGGGCGCCGCCGCGCTCACCTTCTTCGGCGGGGCATCGCCCACCTGGGCCGCCACCGGCGACGCCGGCACCGCCACCCCGATCAAGCACGTGGTCGTACTCTTCGACGAGAACAACTCCTTCGACCACTACTTCGCGACGTACCCGAAGGCCGCGAACACCGACGGCACGAAGTTCACGCCGGCCAAGGGCACGCCGAAGAACATCGACACCCTCGCGCACGCGGGCCTGCTGAAGAAGAACCCCAACCAATACACCCCGAAGCGGCTGACGCCCGACCACGCGGTGACCTGCGACCAGAACCATTCCTACGGGCCCGAGCAGTACGCGTACAACGGCGGCAAGGCCGACAAGTTCGTGCAGAACACCGAGGTCGACAAGTGCAGCGGCGGCCTGTTCGGCGAACCGGGCCTGGTGATGGACTACTTCGACGGCAACACCGTCACCGCGCTGTGGAACTACGCCCAGCACTACTCCCTGAGCGACCGCTCCTACGGCTCGAACTACGGCCCCTCGACGCCCGGCGCCATCAACCTGGCCTCCGGGAACACGCACGGAGTCATCTCCACCGACCCGGCCTCCAGCACCGAGAACCCGAAGCAGACCGATACGCCGGACAAGACCGCGGTCCAGTCGCCGGACGCGGACGGCGTCGGCACGATGATCAATGACCCGGACCCGTCCTACGACGACTGCTCCGACAAGAACCACACCTCCGAGAACGCGCTCGCCACCATGCGGGGAAAGAACATCGGCGACCTTCTCAACAACCGCAAAGTTCCCTGGGGTTGGTTCCAGGGCGGCTTCCGGCCGAGCAGTGCGTGGAACGGCGAGGACGGCTCGTACGCCACGTGCGAGGACGCGCACGCCAACGTCGGCGGCGCGGCCACACTTGACTACAGCCCGCACCACAACCCGTTCGCCTACTACAAATCGACGGCGAACCCGCACCACCTCGCGCCCACGAGCGTCGCGGAGATCGGCCACGCCGGGCGCGCCAATCACAATTACGACCTGACCGACTTCTCGGCCGCCGCGAAGTCGGGCCATCTCCCGGCCGTCAGCTTCGTCAAGGCGAGCGCGTACCAGGACGGGCACGCCGGCTACTCCGACCCGGTCGACGAGCAGCACTTCCTGGTGAACCAGATCAACGCGGTGCAGAGCTCACCGCAGTGGAAGTCGACCGCGATCGTCGTCGCGTACGACGACTCGGACGGCTGGTACGACCACGCCTACATCCCGCCGCGCAACGGTTCGAAGGACACCACCGTCGGCTCCAACGGCAAGGCCACCGACTCCCCCGCCTGCCAGAACGGCCCGGCGGCGGCCGGGGGTTACCAGGACCGCTGCGGGCCCGGCACTCGGCAGCCGCTGCTCGTGATCTCCCCGTACAGCAGGGTCAACAAGGTCGACCACACCATGACCGACCAGGCGTCGATCATCCGGTTCATCGAGGACAACTGGCACACCGGCAGGATCGGCGACCACTCCTTCGACGCCACCGCGGGCCCGCTGTCCGGCATGTTCGACTTCAAGCACCCCAACAACAGACAGCTGCTGCTGAACGCGGACGGCTCGGTGAAGTCCGAGGGCCCCGCCAAGAGCGTCGCCCCCGTCACGACACACATCACGCCGGGCCCGCCGATGGAGAACACGGCCGCGTCGACCGACGGCTTCCCGGTGCTCCCGGTGAGCCTCGGGGTGGCCGCGCTGCTCGCCACGGGCGCCACCGGCACGTACCTCACCCTGCGACGCAGGCGGCACACCGCCACCTGACGGCGCTCCCCCAGACTGCCCGGCACGGCCCAGCGCCCCCTGGACCGTGCCGGGCGGACCGTGTGCGGGCTACTGGCCGCTGATGTTGACCATCCAGTTGATGCCGAAGCGGTCGGTGCACATGCCGAACTCGTCGCCCCACATCTGCTTCTCCAGCGGCACGCCGACCGTGCCGTCGGCGGACAGTTTCTCCCAGTAGCCGCGCAGCGCCCGGGCGTCGTCGCCGCTCACGCTGACCGAGATGTTGGTGCCCGCGGTGTGGTCCATTCCGGGCGGGGTGTCCGAGCCCATGATCATGAACCCGTCCGGCGTCTCCAGGAGGGCGTGCATGATCTTGTCGGCGAAGTCGGCGGGCGCCCCGCCGCCACCGGCGGAGCCGAAGGTGTTCAGGGCGAGCTCGCCGCCGAACACCTCCTTGTAGAACTCCATGGCCTGACGGGCGTCCCCGTTGAAGGCGATGTACGGGTTGAGGCGAGAAGCCACGGGTCATTCCTTTCCGTGTGGGGCGCCACGCTGCGCCCCGGTCCCCCGCATTATTCGGCGTCCGCACCGCCCCCGCACGGGGAACACCGGACAAGCCGAGCCCCTCAGCCAGACTGCTTCTGCCGGGTCAGTTCGTCGAGCATTTCCCGCATCGCGTGGTCGTCGAGGTCGGGCCCGTGGGTCTCTGCCGTGCGGACGAACATGGTCTCCTCGTAGGCGCTCAGCGCGGCCTCGACGTCCTCCTGGTGCGCGGCCAGCGCCTTGCCGAGTTCGGCGCCGTCGAGCATCGCCAGGTTGGCGCCCTCGCCGTTCGGGGGCGCGAGGTGGGCGGCGTCGCCCAGCAGGGTGACGCCCGGGACCCGCTCCCAGCGGTTGCCGACCGGCAAGGTGAACAGCGGACGCAGCACCGGCGTGCCGTCGGCCTCGGTGATCAGCGCGGTGAGCTCCGGCGCCCAGCCCTCGTACTCCTCCGCGATCCGCGCGGTGACCGCGGCGGCGTCGGTGAAGTCGATGGCGTCGAACCACTCCGTGGGCTCGGCGATACCGATGTAGGCGTGCAGGGTGCCGGCCCGCTCCCGGTGGGCGAAGAGCTCACGGCCGGGCTTGAACGAGATCATCATCCCGTCGCCTACCGCCTTCGCCGTGGCCGGATGCCGGGTGTCGGCGTCGTACACGTAGGTCTCGACGACCGACTTGCCGCTGTACTCGGGGGTGGCCGGGGTGAGCAGCGGCCGGATCCGTGACCAGGCGCCGTCCGCTCCGACCAGCAGGCCGGTGACGGTGGCGGTGCCGTCCGCGAAGGTCACCTCGTGGCGTCCTTCGCCGAGGGCGCGGGCGCCGGTGACCTTGTGGCCCCAGCGGACGGTGCCGGGCGGGAGGGAGTCGAGGAGGATCTGCCGCAGTTCACCGCGGTAGACCTCGGGGCGGCCGCCCGTTCCGTCGTCGGCCTGCTCGTACAGGAGCGAGCCGTCCGGGTCGAGGACCCGCATGGCCTCGTGGCCCTCCAGGACGAGGCCGCGGAACTCCTCCATCAGGCCTGCGGCCTCGATGGCGAGCTGACCGTTGTAGTCGTGGATGTCGAGCAGGCCGCCCTGCGCGCGGTCGGCCGGGGAGGCCTCCGCCTCGTGCACGGTGGCGGGTATGCCGTGGAGGTGCAGGACGCGGGCGAGAGCGAGGCCGCCGAGACCGGCGCCGATGATCGTGACGTCGTGTGTCATGAGGGTCCTTCCGGATCGTGCGTGGGCCGCAGGGCGTGGTGCCCGCGACCGGCGCCGCTGTTGCGCGACGCCGACGTGCACCAATCTCCCTGCGGCCCACGACAGATCACCTACAGACCACCGACCGCCACCGACAGCGCACCGACAGCGGCCCCACCGGCGGGAACCCGCCGCACGGATCCGTCAGCGCAGCACCTCGAGCGCCCAGTAGTCCGCCGGACCCTCCGCCGTGTACGGCACGTCGCGCCGCCGCTCGACGACCTTGAGGGCACCGACGTCCGCCTGCCCCTGCACGTACGCGACGAAGTCCGAGCCCGCGAGGTACTTCGAGAAGGTGCTCATCAGGACGAGGCCGCCGGGCCTGGTGACCCGCAGCAGGCCGCGCAGGGCGGGCGGGGGAACGTGTCCCAGCGTGAACACCCCGCACGACACGACGACGTCGTAGCTGTCGTCGGCGAACTCCACCAGGCCCTGGTTCATGTCCACGCCCGGGGTGAGCGAACGGTAGACGCCGGTCTTGCGGGCCTCGGTCACCATGCCTTCGCTGAGGTCGAAGCCGTCGATCACCGAGACACCGCGCCGCGACAGCTCCGCGCCGACGAGGCCGGTCCCGCAGCCCGCGTCGAGGACCACGGACCCGGCCCCGACGGCTCCGGGACGGTCGCCCGCCATGGCGCCGAAGAGCTCGCCGATCTCGTGCGGGCCCCGGTATTCGGTGGTCCGCAGATCCTCGTCGTACGAGGCCGCCCAGTCTCCGTAGTACGTGTCGATGCGGTCGGGGATCCCATCGAGGCCGTGCGCCCGCTTGATCCGGTCCTGACTCTCTGACACCCAAGTCTCCCTTGTCGTCCGACAGTTCGCGCCACCGGCGGCCCTGGCGCGGCCCGCACCCGGTGATGCCCTTCAGGCCGCTACCCAGGAAGGACGGCCCCGAACGCCGGACCGGAGCCGTATACGAGCCCCGCCTACAGCACGTGCGTGGCGGTGGTGAAGCGCGCAAGGGTGTCCAGCAGCGGGTCGATGCCGATGCCGGGGCCCGACGGCACCGTCAGGCAGCCGTCCTTGTCGAGCACGAACGGCTCGGTGATGTCCTCGGCGTAGTAGCGGCTGGAGGCCGAGGTGTCGCCGGGCAGGGTGAAGCCGGGCAGCGCGGCGAGGGCCAGGTTGGGGGCCCGGCCTATGCCCGTCTCCAGCATGCCGCCGCACCACACCGGCACACCGTTGGCGACCGCCACGTCGTGGATGCGGCGGGCCTCCAGGTAGCCGCCGACGCGGGCCGGCTTGACGTTGATGATCCGGCAGGCCTCCATGGCGATGGCGGTGGCGGCGTCCCGCGCGCTGTGGATCGACTCGTCCAGGCAGACAGGGGTGTTGATGCGTTCCTGAAGGCGGGCGTGGGCGCGCAGGTCGTTCTCGGTGAGCGGCTCCTCGATGAGCAGCAGCCCGAACTCGTCGAGTTTCCGCAGGTGTTCGGCGTCGGCGAGGGTGTACGCGGTATTGGCGTCCACCTGGAGCGGCAGCGTGTCGCCGAAGCGCTCGCGCACCGCGCGCAGCGGCTCCAGGTCCCAGCCGGGCTCGATCTTCAGCTTGATCCGGACGTAGCCCTCGGCGAGATACTCCTCGACGTCGTCGAGGAGTTCCGGGATGGAGTTCTTGATGCCGACGGAGACACCTGCGGGCACCCGCTGCCCGGTGGTGGAGCCCAGGTAGGTCGCCAGCGGCATTCCGTAGGCCCGCAGTTCGGCGTCGAGCAGCGCGGTCTCCAGGGCGGCCTTCGCCAGCTCGTTGCCCTTGACCGGTTCCATCGCCGCCCCGGCGGCCGCCGCGCGCGGCTCGGGCAGGGCCTTGACGCGCGGCAGCAGGAAGTCGCGGATGACGATCTCGGCGCCCGCGATGAACTCGGAGCAGTACAGCGGGTCGGGGTCGCCGGCGAACTCGGACCAGCCCTCGGCCTCGTCGGTCACCACGTGCAGCAGGAAGGCGTCCTTGCTGTCGACGCTGCCGAACGAGGTACGGAACGGCTTGACCAGCGGAATCGCGATGTGCAGCAGCTCTACGCGCTCGATCTTCATGCCTGGTCCTCCTGGGCGGCCGGGACGGTGAGGTGGGTGCGGTCTGCGAGGTGGGTGAGCAGGTACCAGCCGTCGCGGGACATCGCGGTCGCCCGCATGCCCTCCGCGTACGCCGAGGTGAACACGTCCCGCACGGCGTGCCGCCAGCGCAGCGCGGTGTCGGGGTCACTGGCGCGCAGCGCGACGATGTCCTCGGGGACGCGGCACCACAGCCGGGTCGCGTCGCGGGCGGCGAGCGGTCCGCCGTCGGGGGCGTTCGCGGTCACGGCGGCCTCGGCGCGGCCCTCGGTGGGGTCCGGGGCGTGAACGGGGGAGTCCGTCAGGTCCCACAGGGCGGTGAGGCGGTCGGTCTCGTCGCCGTTGTTGATGCCGTCGTCCATCGGCCCGTAGAAGTCGACCTGGTACTCGCTGGCGACCGCGCCGAGCTTGACCAGGTTGAAGCGGGCGTTCCTGGCGACGAGCGGGTCGAAGGTCCAGCGCATGGTGCGCGCCCCGCGTTCGAGGGCCCACGCGCGCTGGGCCTGCTTGACGGCGAGGCCCGTGCCGCGGTCGGAGACGGCCGCCGCGGCGGCCAGCGAGTACACGTCCCGCTCGGCCGGCGGGCCGAACACCGCGACCGATGCACCGACCACGGCGCCTCCCGACCAGGCCGCGTGCACGGCGCCGCCCGCGTGGGCGACGCTGTGCAGCACATCGGTGTGGAAGGGCGGGGCGTCGCGGGGCATCTGCCACACGTCGGCGAGGAAGTCGGCAACCGCCCGCAGTCCTGCCACGTCGTCGACGGTCGAGGTCGTCAGATCGTTCATGGCACGAGTCTCAAGGCGGACCATGGAGAGGGCCTTGTGGTGGAGGCCAATCATCGGCGTCTAGCCTGTTGCGATCGGACAATCCCCCGCTCCCGCCGTCGGCGAAAGGTTCACCCATGGACATGGACACCTGCACCCTGGGAAACCTCCTCGACGCGCTCGGCGGCTCCACGCTGCGCCTGCTCAGCGCGCCGCACGGCCTTGGCGCCCCCGTCACCGAGGTGCTGCTGCACGACCCGCACGCCCCTCTGCCGGAGCGCGCGCCGGGCGCACTGCTCCTCGCCGTCGGCGTGCGCGCGGGCGAGGCCGGGCCGCTGGTGCGCGAGGCCGGGCGGGCCGGGATGGCGGGCGTCGTGGTGCGCGGCGACGGGTCGCGGGCGGTGCCGGACGCCGAGGCGGCGGGTGCGGCGCTGCTCGGGGCGGACCGGGACGCCGCCTGGCACCAGGTCTTCCAGCTCCTGTCGTCCGTCGTCGGGGCGCACGGCGCACGGACGGCGCCGCTGGGCGAGGACGCGCTGCCGGGTGATCTGTTCGCGCTGGCCAACGCCGTCGCGGCGGCCGTCGGCGGGGCGATAGCCGTCGAGGACCTCGGCCGCCAGATCCTCGCGTACTCGACCGTCCCCGGCCAGCAGGTCGACGAGACCAGACGGCAGGGCATCCTCGGCCGCCAGGTCCCCGGCAGCCCGGAGAACGACGACGACTACCGCCTCCTGTACGCCGCCGAGGGCCCGCTGGAACTCCCCGGGGTGACCGCCGACGAGCTGCCGCGCCTCGCCACCACCGTGCGCGCCGGAGGCGAGCTGCTCGGCTCGATCTGGGCGGTGGACACGGGGAGCCTGGCTGCCGACGCCGAGGACGCGCTGCGCCAGGGCGCCTCGGCCGCCGCGATGCTGCTGCTGCGGGCGCGGGCCGCCGACGAGCTGGCCCGGCACCTGAGCAGCGACCTGCTGCGCCGCCTGCTCGACGGCTCCATCGAACCGGCCGCGGCCGCGCACCGCCTCGGCCTCGCGCCCGACGCCCCGGTGCGGGCCGCGGCGTTCGCCCTCGCGGGCGCGGCGACCGCGCAGGACGGCGGACAGGCGGCACTGCGCCTGCTCGACCTCGTACGCCTCCAGTGCCAGACCCGCTACGGGCAGCACGCCTGCGTCCTGCTCGACGGCGTGGTGTACGCGCTGCTGCCGGTGGTCGGGGCCGCCGACCACGCCGCCGACCGGCATCTGCGGATCGCGGAGGACATCGTGCGGCGCGCGGAGGAGGCGCTGCGGATCTCCGTGCGGGCCGGGCTCGGGCACGCGGTGCCGGGCGTCGCCGGGGTCCGGGACTCGCGCGACGACGCCGATCTGGTGCTGCGGGTGCTCGGCGCCGGGCAGGTCGCGGACGCCGGGCAGGTGCGGGCGCGGACCTCGCTGCTCGTGCTCGGCGAGTTCCTTGCGGGCCGTAGGGACCAGGCGGTCGGCCCGTGGCAGGACGTCCTCGCTCACGACGCCGAGCACGGTACCGAGTACGCCCGTACGCTCATCTGCTGGCTGGACGCGGGCTGCGACGCCGGACGCGCGGCGGAGCGTCTGGTCGTCCACCCGAACACCTGCCGCTACCGCCTGCGCAAAGTGCAGCGGCAGCTCGGCATCGACCTCGACGCCCCGGACGAGCGGCTTGTGCTGTGGGTCCAGTTGCGTACGTTGGCGGGGCTACGCGGCTGAACCCCGGGACAGCAGCCAGTCACGCAGCCGTTCCTCACACGCCCGCACCTCCGCCGTTTCCACGAACTCCCCCGGTGTATGTGCCAGTTGCGGGTCGCCGGGCCCGCAGTTCAGTGCGGGGACGCCGAGCGACGCGAAGCGTGCCACGTCGGTCCAGCCGAGCTTCGGCCGCGGTTCGACACCCAGGGCCTTGACGAGTCCGGCCGCCAGGGGCCGGTCGAGCCCCGGCAGCGCGCCCGGCTCGACCTCCGTGACCCGCAGCTCGTACTCCGGGAAGATCCCGCGCAGGTACGCCTCCGCCTCCTCGGGTGAACGGCTGGGCGCGAAGCGGAGGTTGACCGTGACCACGCACTCGTCGGGCACGACGTTGGACGACACCCCGGCGCGTACGGCGACGGCGTTGAGGCCCTCGCGGTACTCCAGGCCGTCGATCGTGATCCGTTCGGGGACGTGCGCGTGGAGCCGGGTGAGGACCTCGCCCGCGAGGTGTGCGGCGTTGCTGCCCATCCAGGCGCGCGCGGTGTGGGCCCGCTGCCCCGGCACGACGATGTCGGCGAGGAGGAAGCCCTGGCAGCCCGCTTCCACGCCGCCGTCGGAGGGTTCGAGGAGCAACGCCAGGTCGCCGTCGAGGAGTTGGGGCCTGCGCGCGGCGATCACGGCGAGGCCGTTGCGGTCGCCGGCGATCTCCTCGCACTCATAGAAGGCGAAGGTCACGTCACGGTTCATCGATTCGCGCGCGCCCGACGCGGCGGCGGCCAGCTTCAGCGCGACGGCCACACCGCCCTTCATGTCGCAGGCGCCGAGCCCGTACAACCGCTCGCCGTCACGGCGCGCCGGGAGGTTGCCGGCCGCCGGGACGGTGTCGAGGTGTCCGGCGAGGACGACCCGCTCGGGGTGGCCGAGGTCGGTGCGGGCGACGACGGAGTCGCCGACGCGCTCGACGTCCAGGCCCGGCAGCGCGCGCAACGCCTCCTCGACGGCGTCGGCGAGCGGGCCCTCGGCGCCGCTCTCGGAGGGCGTGTCGACCAGCACCTCGGTGAGTGCGACGACGTCGGCGGCGAGGTCGAGGGGCACGGCTGGTCTCCTTCACGTCTGCGTCGCGGGGGATCCGCGGGGATGCGCCCACCATGCTCGGACGACGCCACCGGCAGCGGGTTGTGACATCGGCCAACGCCCCGTGCGGCACTTGTGCCGATCAGCCAATGTGCGGGGGCCGCCCGTCCCGAAGGATCCGCATCCTCACCGACCGCGTCACTCGTCGTACAGGAGGACCCATGGGCCCTGTGGCCACCCAGCTGTGCCGCCGCAAACCTCTGGACAGCATCGTCGCCGACGCCGAGGGCACGGCACACGACGGCCCCCGCCTGCAACGCACCATGGGGCTGGGACGGCTCACACTGCTCGGGATCAGCTCCGTGCTCGGCACCGGCATCTTCTTCGTCCTCGGCACCAGTGTGCCCACGGCCGGACCCGGAGTCGTGCTGTCGTTCGTCATCGCGGGCACCGTCGCCGCCCTCGCGGCGCTCTGCTACGTGGAGTTGGCCGGGGCCATCCCGGTGGCGGGCAGCACCTACTCGTACGCGTACGCCTCGCTGGGTGAGGGCATCGCGTATCTGGTGGCCTGGTGTCTGGTCCTGGAGTACGGGGTGGCGGTGTCGACGGTCGCGGTCAGCTGGGGCCAGTACCTCAGCGAGGTCTCGGACGCGCTGTTCGGTGTCACGCTGCCCGCCGTGATCAGCCAACCGCCGGGCGCGGGTGGCCTGGTGAACATCCCGGCCATCGTGGTCGTCCTCGCGTGCACGGCGTTGCTCGCCCGCGGCACGCGCGAGTCCGTCCTGGTCAACTCGGTCCTGGTGTGCGTGAAGCTGGGCGTCCTCGTGATGTTCGCGGTGGTGGCGTTCACCGCCTTTCGGGCCGACCGCTTCACCGATTTCGCGCCGCACGGCATCGGCGGCATCACGGCGGCCGCCTCCGCGGTGTTCTTCTCCTACGTCGGGTTCGACACGGTCTCCACGGCGGGCGAGGAGGTCCGCAACCCACGCCGCACCATCCCGCTGGCCCTCCTGCTGACGCTCGTCGTGGTGACGACGCTCTACATCCTGATCGCGGTCGCCGGCATCGGCGCGCAGCCGGAGGCGGCGTTCGCGCGCCAGGAGGCGGCCGGTGAGGCGGTGCTCGCGTCGATCCTCACATCGGTCACCGGCTCCGGCACCGCCGCCCTCGTGCTGTCCGCGGGCGCGGTCGTCTCCATCTTCAGCGTCGTCCTCGTCACCCTCTACGGGCAGACCCGCATTCTCTTCTCGATGGCGCGGGACGGACTGGTCCCGCAGGTCTTCCGCCGGGTGGACCGCAAGCGGCACACCCCCGCGGCCAACTCGTGGATCGTGGGCGTCGCGGTCGCGGCCCTTGCGGGGTTCGTCCCGCTCCAGGAGTTGGCCGACCTGACCAGCATGGGCACGCTGATCGCCTTCGTGGCGGTGGCCGCGGCGGTCATGGTGCTGCGCCGCATCGCCCCCGACGCCCCGCGCCCCTTCCGGGTCCCGCTCTACCCGGTGGTGCCGATCCTCACCGCCGCCTCCTGCGCCTACCTCGCCTACCAACTGCCGGGACTGACCTGGACGTTGTTCCTGGCCTGGCTGGCCCTGGCGGCCGCACTGTATCTGGCGTTCGGGCGGCGCAGGTCGGCGCTGCGGAAGGAGGTCGAGCGGGAGGGCTCGGCCACAGCGGTGAGTTGAGCACGCGGTGACTCAGCGGGTCTGGAGGTCGGCCAGGGCATGCGCCACGTCGGCCGACGCCGGGTAGAGGTCGCGGTACAGCGCGTACAGCTCGTCGTAACGGGACGTCACCTCGGGGCGCGGGACGATCCGTTCGGCGACGGGGTTCCAGTCGTCGATGCGGGCGTCGTCCGTGACGAGTTGCGCGGCGAGCAGTGCCCCTCCGTAAGACGCACCGGCGGACGTCGTCCGCACCTCCTGCGTGCGGCCGGTGACATCGGAGACGATCTGCGTCCACAGCCGCCCCTGCGTACCGCCCCCGACGGCGACGACGCGGCGGATGTCACCGCCCGCGGCCTCCAGCGCCTCGATGTTGTGCCGCACACCGAATGCGGTGGCCTCCAGCGCGGACCGGTACAGGTCGCCGCGTGTGTGGCCGAGGGTCAGTCCGGCGATGACACCACGGGCGCGCGGGTCGTCGACGGGGGTGCGCTCCCCCGCGAAGTACGGCAGCATCAGCAGGCCGTTCGCGCCTGGCCCCGACTTCTCGGCGAGGCCCAGGAGTTCGGGGTAGTCGACGTCGCCGAACAGGTCGCGCAACCAGCCGGTGACGGCTCCGGAGGTGGCCATGCCTCCGGCGAGGTTGCGGGTGTCGGGCAGCGCGCCGACCGTGCTCCACAGCGCCGGGTCGCGCAACAGGTCGGGCACGGTGTGCACGAGGAACATCGTCGTGCCGTACATGAGCATCAGGTCTCCGACGCCGTGCGCCCCGACGCTGAGCGCCTCGGCCCAGGCGTCGACGGTTCCGGTGGTGACGGGAATGCCGACCGGCAGGCCGGTGGCGCGGGCGGCCTCGGCGGTGACCGTGCCGGCCGCCTCGCCGGACCAGCACAGCGGCGGGAGTTCGAGTCCGGGCGCGATCCGCTCGGCCCACGGTGCGTACCAGTCGCGGGTCAGGGTGTCGTAGAGCGGGGTGCTCTGGCTGGCGGAGTGGTGGTCGAGGACGTAGGCGCCAGTGAGCTTGCGGGCGAGCCAGGAGCTGGGCATGTAGAGGCGGCGGGCGCGGGCGAACAGCTCCGGTTCCTCGTCGACGACCCACGCCACCTTGGCGCCCGCCGCCTGCGACGTGAGCCGTGACCCGCACCGGTGAGCGATCTCCTCCGCCCCCAACTCCCTTTCAAGGCGCTCGATCTGGACGACGGAGCGGGTGTCGACGCCGTACAGGATCGCGGGCCGCAGCGGCGTGTCATCGGCGTCGGTGAGCAGCACGCAGGGCCCCATGCCGCTGACGCCGACGGCGACCACGTCCGTGTCCTGGGCGGAGGTCAACTCGTGGGCGAGGGCGACGAACTCGTCCCACCACACCTCGCCCGCCATCTCCACGTGCCCTGGGGCGGGGCGGTCGACGGTGTGCTCGCGGACGGCGGTGTGCAGCACGGTGCCGTCGAGGGCGACGAGGATTCCCTTGCTACTGGACGTGCCGATGTCCACGCCGATGACTGCTGACTGGGGCATGGTGGCCACCCTTTCTGGTGCTACTTCAGGCCGGAGGTCTTAATCGATTCGACCATCTGGCGCTGGAAGACGAGGAAGAGGGCGAGCATGGGGACGACCGCCACCACCGCGGCGGCCAGTACGTAGTTCCAGTTCGCGCCGTACTGGGTGCTGAACGAGGCGATGCCCACCTGGGTGACCGTCAGAGCCTCGCTGTTGGTGGCGACCAGCGGCCAGGCGAACGCGTTCCAGTTCGCGAGGAAGAAGAACACCGAAAGCGCGGAGAGGATCGGCCGGGACAGCGGCAGGATGACGTTCCAGTACACGCGCCAGTATCCGCAGCCGTCGACGATCGCCGCCTCCTCCAGTTCCTTCGGGATGCCGAGGTAGAACTGGCGGAGCAGGAAGATCCCGAAGGCGTTGAACAGCGGTGGGACGATCAGGGCCGCGTAGCTGTCGAGCATTCCCAGCGTGCGGACGACAATGAACAGCGGGATCAGGATGACGGGTGCGGTGATCAGCAGCGTCGAGAAGATCACCACGAAGATGCCGTCCCGGCCGGGGAACTTGAGCCGCGCAAGCGCGTAGGCGGCCATCGAGTGGATGAGCAGAGCCACCACCGTGATCACCGCCGCCGTGATGAAGCTGTTGAACAGCCAGCGCGCGAAGGGCACTTCGGTGAAGACGTAGGCGAAGTTGTCCCACGTCAGGTCCGTCGGGATCAACTTGCCGTCAGTGACCGTGGCGCGGGTCTTCACGGAGGCGGTGAGCATCCACAGCACCGGGAAGATGCTCACGGCGGCCAGCACGATCGCCAGGGCGACCAGTCCGGCGCGGGGACCGAACCGACTCCGGGAGGCGCCGGCCGCGGTGCGGGGCGTCCTCACCAGGGTCGCGGTGTCACTGCTCATCGTCGAACCTCCCGCCCTTGGTCACCTTGAAGATCAGTCCGGAGAGGGCGACCATGATCAACACCAGGAAGGAGCCGAGAGCCGCGGCGTACCCGTACTCGCCGAACACGAAGGCCTGTTGGTAGATGTAGAACATCGCCACCGCGGTGCCGTTGGCCGGGCCGCCGGAGGTCAGCACGAAGACCAGGTCGAAGGTTCCGGTGATGGCCGCGACGGTGGTCATGATCAGCACGAAGAAGCTGGTCGGCCGCAGCAGCGGCCAGGTGATCCGCCGGAAGGCCGTCCAGGCTCCCGCCCCGTCGAGCTTCGCCGCCTCGTACAGCTCCTGGGGGATCTCGTTGAGACCTGCCAGGAAAATGATCATGTAGTAGCCCATCATGTACCAGACGGTCACGGCGATGACGGCGTACAGCGCGAGGTCGGGGTCGCCCAGCCAGGACAGCGGGTTCATGCCGAGGGCGCCGCCGGCCTTGTTCACCACGCCCGTCTGTTCGTCGAGCATGAACTTCCACAGCAGGCCGACGACGACCAGGCTGAGCATGTGCGGCAGGAAGAACGCCGTGCGGTAGGCGGCCATGCCCGGCAGCTTCTGCTTCATCAGCACGCCGAGCGCGAGGCTGACACAGAAGAGGGTGGGCACGAGGATCACCACGTACTTCGCGGTCACCCCGATCGAGGACCAGAAGTACGGATCGTGCAGCATCCGCTCGTAGTTGCCGAGGCCCACCCACTCGTAGCTGCCGAAGCCCGAGACCTGGAAGAAGCTCAGCGCGATCGACAGGAACATGGGCAGCACGACGAAGACGCCGAGCCCGATGCCGTCGGGCAGCAGGAACAGCGCGGCGGCCAGCCACTCCCTGCGGGCCCGGGACATGCGACGGCCCGCGGGCGGTGCGGCCCCGGCAGGCGCTGGTACCGGCGCCCTTTCTGTCGTCTCTGACGCGACGCTCGTCATATCAGGCTCGCCCCCTGGTAGCTCTGCATGAAGGCCTCGATGCTCTGAGCGGCCCGGTCCGTCTCGCCCGCCACGCCCTTGCCGGCCAGCATCGTGGCCTGGATGGCGTCCGAGACCGCCTTGTAGACCACGGGTGGGTAGCGGGGTTCGGCGCGGCCGCCGGGGAAGATCTCTTCCTTGAACTTCTTCATCGCCCAGAAGTCGTAGCCGCCGTTGTCGGCCGCCCGTTCCAGGGCCGAAGTGCGGGGCGAGATGTCGGACTTGGAGCCGGTGCACCAGTCGACGGTCCGCCCGATCGACTCGTCGTTCATCCCGCCGAGTGCCCAGGCGCAGAACTCCGCCGCGGCCTCGGGGTTGCTGCCCTGGGTGCTGGCGCAGAAGGACCAACCGCCGAGGATCGTCGTGTACTTGCCGCCGCTGGGCAGCGGCAGTTTGAAGACGCCGTACTTCTGCTTGGGCGCGGACGTCCGGAACCCGGAGATCTCCCAGATGCCGCTCTGCCACATGCCCGCGAGATGGGAGGTGAAGGCGGTGATCGGGTCGTCGGCGGCTGGCATGGTGCGCGGCGCGATACCCGCCCGGACGGCGTCCTGCCACAGCCCGAGCGCCTGCCGTGCGGCCTTGGAGTCGAAGCCGACCCGCCCGTGCTCGTCGACGACCTCGCCGCCGCCCTGCCACATCCACGGGTACCAGGTGAAATTCTGGTAGTAGCCGGGGTCGGTCTGGAGGACGAGGCCCGCGCCGGCCTTGGCGCGCAGCTTGTCTCCGGCGTCGAGCATGGCGTCCCAGGTCGTCGGGATGTCTCCCTCGGACAGTCCCGCCTTCTCCCAGACGGGGACGTTGTAGTACATGGCCAGTGGCTCGACCTCCATCGGCAGGGCGTAGACCTTGCCGTCGACCATGCGGCTGTCGAGGCTGTCGCCGTAGTCCTCGACGACTCCCTTGTCCAGGTGCGGGGTGAGGTCGGCGAGGATGCCGCCGTTGTAGTAGCGCAGGAAGTCGCCGGGACTGAGCAGGAAGATGTCGGGGCCCGCCTCGGAGGCGAAGGCCGTGACCATCTTCGAGCCCTGGTAGCTGTCGCCGGGCACGTAGTACAGCTCGATCTTGATGTTGTGACCGGCGTTCCAGTCCCTCACGAGGTCCTGGAACCACTTCGCGCGTGCCCGGTCCGCCGGTTCGGGCGAGTGGGCGTCGTAGAAGTACCAGAACTTGAGCGTGCGCCCGTCGGCACTGGCCGGTCCGCCGCACCCGCTGAGCAGCGGTGCGGCGGCGCCGGCCGCCGCGAGCCCGGCGGCGGCGCCGAGGAAGCGGCGGCGGGACGGCGTCACGGCGCCTTTGCCGTGCTGGAGCATGGCGTGCTCCCGTCTCTCTTGGTGGGTGTGGGTACGTGCCTGCCTGTGAAGGGGGGCCGGGCGCGCGGTCCGGTCACATGTGTGTGTCGACCTCGAGGTCGAGCAGGTCCGGGGTGGGCGGCAGGCCCGAGCCCGCGGGGCGGTCCAGGTAGAAGAGGGACGTCGACGCGATGTCGTCGTGGTTGGCCCGGTAGCGGTGCCGCAGGCCGTTGCCCTGGCCGCGGCCGATGCCAAGGCACTGCACCGTGACGCTCAGGTCGTCCTGGAAGCGGATCGGGTCGAGGACGTGCCATCGGTACATCCCGAACCGCTGCTGGCTGTCGTAGAGCCCGTCCGGCTTCAGGATCTGGTTGAGGCCGAGGTACGGGGTGGTGAACGCGGTGTAGCCCTGGCCGGGGACGTCGAAGTTCCAGGCGCCGCCGAAGTAGTCCTCGGTGCCGGTGCCACAGATGGTCGGCCACTCGTCGTCGCCGTCCAGGAAGAACTTCAGCTCGCCCTCGCCCCACCAGCCGGGACTGTTGACGGCCCAGGCGAGGTACGTGCCGACGTACTGGCCCTTGCCCTCGACGCCTTCGACGAGGGTGTGGTCGGTGCCCGCCGTGACCGGGTTGCTGCGCCGCCACTGGGCGTGGAAGTAGGCGGCGTCTTCGGCGACATCGCCCAGTTCGTAGTCGACCTGGTAGTAGAGCGTGAGCTGCTCGGGGGCCAGGTTCTCCAGCGTGATCCGGGCCGCCCGGCGGAACGGCATCGGCCAGTACGCGTTGAGCCCGCCGTTCGGGTTGGCGGCCACGGGGATGGAGCTGACCTGGCTGAAGACGTTCCAGCCGTTGCAGAAGAAGTCGCCGAGCGGGACCTCGACGGCCGGGGTGCCCTCGCCCTCCCAGTAGAAGCGCAGCAGCGTCTGGCGCCAGGCGGTGTGCGGGGCCGTGGTGCACCAGATGTGGGTGATCGTGCCGGGTCCTTCGATGTCGGCCAGTTCCACGGTCTCGCCCGCCGCGATGTCGATACTCGGAGAGATCTTCCAGCCGCGGCCGAGCCTGCTCGCCGCCCGCGCACCGGTGCCCTCGGTCGCCATGCCGCCCGCGCCCTTGGCGCCCGTGTAGTTCTCCGCGCTGATCGAGCGGGTGACCGCACTGGTGGTGCGGGCGAGGCCGTTCAGGCCGGGGGCGATGCTCATCGAAGCTCCATCGTTTGAAATCGATTTCGCGTGATATCGCGGAGGTTCTCTCCGTCAATGTCCGGAATGCCGTGCTGAGGAATCCGCACCCGCTGCGGGTCGCGGCCGAACATCTTGAAATCCGTTTCACGGGAACGTAGGTTTCCCGCCAGATGCTGTCAAGAGTTCACGTGGGAACGGGAGTTGGTCGAGCGGAGAATGACGGCGGCGCCGGACTCAGCACCGGCACAGCACGGATCGCGGGGCCGACTCCCCTGCCTGGACGAGAGGTTGAGTGAGAGCACTGTGGCGACGATCTACGACGTGGCGCGCGAGGCCGGGGTCTCCCCCGCCACCGTGTCGCGGGTCTTCAACGGCGGCCGGGTCACCGCGGAGCGCGCCGCGACCGTGCGCGCCGCCGCGGCCGTGCTCGGCTTCGCACCCAACCGGGTCGCCCGCTCCCTGCGGATGCAACGCGCCTCCGTGATCGGCCTGATCATCCCGGACATCGGCAACCCGTTCTTCACCGCACTCGCCCGCGGCGTCGAGGACGCGGCGCAGGAGACCAACCTGTCGGTGGTGCTGTGCAATACCGACGAGGACGTGAACAAGGAGCACCGCTATCTGGAGGTGGCCGCGGCCGAGCAGATGGCCGGGGTGATAGTCGCCGCCGCCTCCCGCCACCGCACCGACCTGTCCGCGCTCGCCGACCGGGGCACCCCGGTCGTCGCGGTCGACCGGCGCCCGCGCGGTGCCTCCGTCGACGCCGTGATGATGGACAACCGGCACGGCGGCGAGGAGGCCACCGAGCATCTGCTGGCCCGTGGCTACCGCCGTATCGCCTGCATCGCGGGCCCCGAGGGCGCCTCCACGTCCGACGAACGCCTCGCCGGGTACCGGGCGGTGCTGCGCGACCACCTGGGCGACTCCGGGCAGCCGGCCGATCCGCCTCCCGAGTACGTCGTGCACGGTGACTTCCGGGTGGACGGCGGGCGCGCCGCGATGGAGCGGCTGCTCGCCCTGCCCGAGCCGCCGGACGCCGTGTTCGTGGCCAACAACCTCATGACCGTGGGCGCGCTCGCGGCGCTGCGCGAGGCCGGGCTCGAACCGCCGGGCACCGGACTGCTCTCGTTCGGCGACGTGCCCTGGCCGGAACTGGTGACACCGCCCCTCAGCTCGGTCCAACTCCCTTCGTACGAGCTGGGTTTCGCGGCCGCGCAGCTGCTGCAGGAGCGCATCGCGGGGACCGCGAAACCGCTACAGACGGTGGTGCTGCGCACCTCGCTCCAGGTCCGTGAGTCGACGAGCGGCCCGGCACCCGACTGACCGCGCACCCATCAGGGAAGCACACTCACCGAACCCGCACCCCCAAGGGAAGGACCCCCGCATGACGCGCATCGTCCGCTTCGCCGATGACACCGGGACCGTGAGGACAGGGATCGCCGACGCATCCGGTGCGATCCGCCGCTTCGAGGGGGCGCCCCGCGTCGCCGACCTGTTGCGGCTGCCGGTCGAAGGGCTGCGGGAGTTGGTGGAGACGACGGCTGCACGGCCGCAGCCCGACGTCGACGAGGGTGACGTGCTTCTGCTGCCGCCGATGGATGGGCTGATGGAGTTGTGGGCGGCCGGCGTGACGTATGAGCGTTCGCGCGAGGCACGCGTCGAGGAGAGTACCGAGCAGTCGGTGTACGAGCGGATCTACGATGCCGAGCGGCCGGAGCTGTTCCTGAAGGCGCTGCCGTGGCGCCTGGTAACCGACGGTGAACCGATCGCAGTGCGGGACGACTCCGAGCTGAACGTGCCGGAGCCGGAGCTCGGCGTGGTGCTCAACCAGGCGGCCGAGACGGTCGGTTACGTGATCGTGGACGATGTCAGCTCGCGCTCCATCGAGGGCGAGAACCCGCTCTATCTGCCGCAGGCGAAGATCTACGCCGGGAGCGCGGCGGTGTCCTCCGGGATCGTCCCGGTGTGGGAGGTCGATTCCCCGCAGGCGCTGAAGATCTCGCTGACTGTTTGGAGGGGCTGGGTCGCCGCGTTCCGGGGAACGGTCTCGACGGCCGCGTTCCACCGCTCGCCCGAGGAACTGGCTACGTACCTGTGGCGGTGCCAGCCGTTCCCCGACGGCGCGGTGCTGTCCACCGGGACCGGCATCGTGCCGGAGATCGACTTCACCCTGCACGCGGGCGACCTGGTGGAGACGGCGATCGACGGGGTGGGCGTGCTGACCAACCATGTGTGCGTCGGCCGGGCCGAACTCGACTGGCTGGTCGAGACGGTGGACAGCCCGCTCGCTCGCCGCGCCGTCCGGCGGCCCGGCGACAGGTGACACCCCCGCGCCCTCCCTCTACGGTGCGCCGAACCACTGGTGCAGCGCCGCCTCCAGTCCGCTCGCGTCGTCCGTGCCGTGGCCGTGGCCGGTCCAGGCGATATGGGTGTCGGGGCGCAGCAGCAGTCCCGTCGCCTCGGTACCATCCGCCGTGCCGGTGATGACGTCGACCCGGTCGCGCCAGGGCTTCGCCACATCGGCGAAGCCGCCGCCGAGGTCCAGGAGCAACGGGCGGGCGGTGGCGGTCAGTTCGGCCAGTCGGTGCGTGCCCGTGGTGGTGTGGATGGTGAGGTCGGGGGCGAAGCCCTCGGTGGTGCCCGCGATGAGGTGGGCTATGCGTTCCGTGCCCGCGGTCGTGGTCAGCAGCTCACCGAAGACGGTCCGCAGCGCGGTGACCTCCGGGCCGGGGCGCAGCAGCGCCGACTGGGCGAGGGTCGAGTCCACGACGCGTTCGGCGACGGGGCGGCGCTCCTCGTCATAGGTGTCGAGGAGACCCTCGGGCGCCCACCGGCGCACCGTGGCGGCCAGCTTCCAGCCGAGGTTGACGGCGTCCTGAAGGCCCAGGTTGAGGCCGGGGCCGCCGATCGCCGAGTGCACGTGGGCCGCGTCCCCGAGCAGCAGGATCCGCCCTTCGCGGTAGCGGTCCGCGAGCCGTGTGTTGCCGCCGACGAGGCGGCGCAGCAGGTGCGGCCCTTCGCCCTCCGGCGGGAGGACGGGCAGGGGTGCGCCCAGGACGCGTTCGGCGCTGTCGAGCAGTTCCTGGAAGGTCATCGGCGCGGACCGGTCGTCGTCCGGTGACTCGACCTCCGTGGTGTGGATGCTCGCGGGGCGGCCGGGCAGCCTGGCGTAGACGATGGTGCCGCGCTCGGTGCGGACGTACATCGTGGGCGGCAGCGTCCCGTAGCCGGGGACGATCAACTCGCCTTGCGTGCCCAGATCTTCTTCGCGCACGGTCACGTTCGCGGAGCGTGACACGAAGTCGTCGTTGGTGACTCCGGGGAAGCCGATGCCGGCCAGGCGGCGCACGGTGCTGCGCCCTCCGTCGGCCGCCACCAGGTAGCGGGACGTGAGGTGCTCCCCGGTCGACAGCGTCACCCGGACAGAGTCGGCGTCCTGGTGGACGTCGGTGACTTCCTGGCCCATGCGCAGGTCGACCCCGAGTTCGGCGGCGCGTTCGGCGAGGACCTCCTCGATCCGCGCTTGTGGTGCGGGGAGGATGCCGACCGGGTTGTTCTCCAGCCGGTGGAGTTCCAGGGGGAACGCGCCGAACATGTAGCGGGGCACGGGCCTGACGGGTTCGTCGGACCCGCTGATCCGGGCGTACAGACCGCGCCGGTCCAGCATCCGCACCACCTGGCCCACCAGTCCGTTCGCCCGGGGTTCCGTCTTCGGTCCGGTGAGCCGCTCGATGACGACCGGGCGGACCCCGGCCAGCGCCAACTCACACGCCAGCATCAGCCCGTTGGGGCCGCCACCCGCGATGATCACGTCGAACATGACATGCCTCCTAAGGCTTTAACGGGAAGGCTTTAAGGGGTCGGTAGCCCTGCGGCCAGCATCGTGAGGGCCGACTTCAGCAGCGCCTCCATCGACGTCGACTCCTCCGCATCGCCGTGCAGGAACAGGTCGATCGCTGCGCCGTTGGCGGCGGTCACACTCGCGGCCACCAGGCGTGGGTAGAGGTCGGTGTCGACGGACGTGCCCGTGCGGTAGGCGATCGCCGCGGCGAGTTCGCTCTCCGCGATCTTGCCCGCGCGCAGCATCTCGGCCTGCAGGGCCGGTTCCGCCACCATCACCCGGAGCCCTGCCGCCCAGTCGGCCGGCGCCTGCGGCGGCATGTCCCGCACCTCGGATCCCGGCTCCAACTGCCGGAGCACCGCTTGGGAGATGACCTCCCACAACGGCTCACTGTCCGGCGCGGACCGCACTTCGGCGGCCAACCGCAGGGAGCGCTGGAGGTGACGGAAGGCGATCGCCTCCGCCTTGCTGGAGAAGTAGTTGTTGAAGGTGCGCGGCGAGACACCGACCGCTTCGGCGATGTCCTCGACCCGGACGTCATCGAGCCCGCGCTCGACCGTGAGCCTGATCGCTGCCCAGCTCAGCGCCACCCGTGTGGCTTCCTTCTTCCGCTCCCTCAATCCGCTCATGGCACCAGAGTAGCAAAGAGTGCGCGCCGCGCAATATTTCTTACTACGAAATAATGCGTGGCACGCACACACTGCTGAGTCTGACCCGTGGTGCCTCGGGTGACCTACAGGCCGAGAGCCGGGGCGAGCTCCCGCAGCGCGGGCAGTGGGTCGGCGGAGGGGTCGTCGCCGAGGACCTGCACGACCACCTGGTCGGCGCCCGCGTCCAGGTGTGCCTTCACGCGCGCGGCGACCGCCTCCGCGTCGCCCATGGCCACCATGGCCTCGGCCAGCTTGTCCGAGCCTCCGACGACCACGTCGGACTCGTCGAAGCCCTGACGCAGCCAGGAATTGCGGTAGTTGGGCAGCCGCGAGTACATGTCCAGGTGCTGGTGCGCACGCCGCAGGCCGGTCTCCCGGTCCGTGGTGAGCGCGACGCCCTGCTCGCTGACCACCCACTTGTCAGGGCCCAGCTGCTCGCGGGTGGACGCGGTCTGCTCCGGGGTCACCAGGTACGGGTGCGCGCCGTCGGCCGCATTGCCGGACAGCTCGATCATCTTCGGGCCCAGGGCGGCGAGCAGCCGTGCCGGGCGCTGCCCACCCGGCTCCACGGCGTCCGGCACCGCGTCCATGGTCCTCAGGTACTCCCGCATGGTGGCCAGCGGCTTGTTGTAGGAACCGGCGTAGCTGTGCTCCACCAGCGGCGCGTGGCTCACGCCGAGCCCGAGCACGAAGCGGCCCGGGTGCAGCGCGCCGAGCGTACGGGCGCCGGCTTCGCTCGCCGGGGCGCTGCGGGCGTGGATGTTGGCGATTCCGGTGCCGACCACCAGGCGTTCGGTGCCGCCCAGTAGGGCGGCGGCCTGCGTGAAGGTCTCCTTGCCTCCGGCCTCGCCGTAGAACAGCGAGGCGTAGCCGAGGTTCTCGATCTCACGGGCTCGGGCGACAACGTCGTTGATCGGCCACCGGTCACTGGTCCACCAGACGCCGACACGAGAACTGAAATTGATGTTGGCCATGCCCCCGAGGCTACCCACACCCGCCTCAGTGCGAGTCGCGCGGCACGGCGCTGCCGCGACAGCCCCGCAGGAAGTCGAAGTCCGCGCCCCGGTCGGCGCCCTCGACATGCTGCGTGTACAGCCACGCGTAGCCACTGGCGTGGCGCGGCTCGGGCGCCTGCCACGCCGTGCGACGGCGTTCCAACTCCGCGTCCTCCACCTCCAGTTGCAGCGAACGCTTCGGGACGTCCAGTGTGATGGTGTCCCCGTCGCGTACGAGGGCCAGGGGGCCGCCGACCGCCGCCTCCGGTGCCACGTGGAGGACGACGGTGCCGTATCCCGTGCCGCTCATCCGGCCGTCACAGACGCGCACCATGTCGGTGACACCGGCCTTCAGTAGCTTGGTGGGCAGCGGAACGTTCGAGACCTCGGGCATGCCGGGGTAGCCCTTCGGGCCCGCGCCGCGGATGACGAGCACGGTGTTCTCGTCGACGTCCAGGTCCGGGTCGTCGCACACCGCGTGATAGGCCTCCGGGGAGTCGAACACGCGGGCGACGCCGGAGTGCGTGAGCAGGTGGGGCGAGGCCGCGGACTGCTTGATGACCGCGCCGTCGGGGCAGAGGTTGCCGCGCAGGACCGCCGTCCCCGTGCCCGCGGGCTGGAACGGGTCGAGCACCCCCGTGATCACCTCGTCGCCGATGCGCTCCGCGTCCGCCACGTTCTCGGCAATGCTGCGCCCCGTGACGGTGAGCTGCTCGCCGTCCAACAGCCCTGCACGTACCAGCTCGTGGTGGACGGCGGGGAGCCCGCCCGCGTAGCAGAAGTCCTCCATGAGGTACTGGCCGGAGGGCATCAGATTGAGCAAGGTCGGTACGTCGCGAGCGAGTTGGTCGAAGTCCTCGGTGTCGAGGTCGACGCCGACCCGGCCCGCGAGCGCCGTCAGGTGGATGATGGCGTTGGTGGATCCGCCGATCGCCGCGTTCGTACGGATCGCGTTCTCGAAGGCCTCGCGGGTGAGGATGCGGGAGGGGCGCAGGTCCTCGTCCACCATGTCCACGATGCGGCGGCCTGCCGCCTGCCCGGTCTCGTAACGGCGCATGTCGACCGCGGGCCAGGTCGCGGAGCCCGGCAGTTGCATGCCGAGGGTCTCCGCCATGCACGCCATGGTGGAGGCCGTGCCCATCGTCATGCAGTGGCCGTTGGAGCGGGCCATGCAGCCCTCGGCGAAGAAGCACTCCTCCTCGGTCATCCGCCCGGCCTTGACCTCGGCCTCCATCTGCCACACCGCCGTGCCCGAACCGACGTCGCGGCCCTGGAACTTGCCGTTGAGCATCGGCCCGCCCGTCACCATGACGGCGGGCAGGTCGACGCTCGCGGCGCCCATGAGCATGGCCGGTGTCGTCTTGTCGCAGCCGGAAAGCAGCACCACGCCGTCCAGGGGGTTGGCACGGATCAGCTCCTCGACCTCCATGGCCATGAGGTTGCGGTACAGCATGGCGGTGGGCCGCATCAGTGTCTCGCCGGTGGCCATGGTGGGGAATTCGAGCGGGAAGCCACCGGCCTGCCACACCCCGCGCTTCACCGCCTCGGCGACGCGCGTCAAGTGGGCGTTGCAGGGGGCGAGTTCGGAGGCGGACACGGCGATGCCGATCACCGGCCGCCCGTCGAACACCTCGGGCCCGAAGCCCTGGTTGCGCATCCACGACCGGTACACCATGCCGCCGCGTCCGGCGGCACCGAACCAGGCCTGGCTGCGGCGGGCTGCGTGACCATCCGTCATGTATGTCCACTCCTGTACGTAGGTCCGTAAGTAGGTGACTGGGTGACTGGGTTCAGCCGAACAGGTCCGTCAACTGCTGCCGCACCGTCAGCACGGACAGCACACCGAAGAGCACCACCGCCCACACCAGCGCGGCCACACGGATGCCCCGCACCTTCAGGGGGTTCGGCAGCGCGGTGCGGTTCATGACGAGGAGCAGAATCGAGTACACGAACATCATCAGCCCGGACACGCACGCCGAGATGACGAGCAGGACGAGCGGCTGGTCGAGCCCGGAGAGCAGCACGATCGCGCCGACGGCGATGACCGCCCATACGAAGCGCGCGTACATCCGTGACTCACTCGTCCGGCTGCCGCGCAGATAGGTCGACTTGAGGACGTCGGCCGCCATCCGGCTGGTGTAGTCGATGATCCCGGTGGCCGCGCTGAACAGGGAGAACGCGCCGACCAGCCAGAAGAACACGCCGAACCAGTCGCCGACGCGCTCCTGGAGGACCTGACCCTCCTTCTGGATGAAACCGACGTTGTTCTCGAGGCCGCCGGTCCCGAACAGCGTCGAGTGCGCCAGCAGCGAAGACATCACGATGGTCACGACGGTGACGAGTACGAAGGTGAGGGCCTGCTCGACGTTGGCGAAGCGCCACCAGCGGCGCCAGCGGGCCATGTTCGTCTCGTTGAGCTGGAAGACGTAGCCGACGACGGGGTCCGCGGCCTCTTCCTTGCCGGTGACCGGACTGACCAGGCGCGGCACGTAGTGGCCCATGCCGAAGCCCTTGTCGCGGATCCAGTTGCTCTGCACGAGGTTCTGCCCACCGCCCGCGCCCGCGTAGGCGAGGGCGCCCATGAGGACGGCGACGCCGAGTTCGGAGGGGAACGTCGCGTCGGTGACGGCCGTCGGCAGATCGCCCACCGTGGTGGCGGTGACCGCGAGGATCAGGGCGAGGACGAAGAAGCCGCCGATGACGAGGATCTTGACGCCGAGCAGTTTCTCCAGCGCGTTGTAGACGACGGGCGCGAGGGTGAGGATCAGGCCGATGAAGACAAGGAGACCGATGCCGATGTAGGCGGGTTTGCCGCCGAACACGTAACTGAGCATCGTCGCCGAGCTGGTGGCCCAGCCCGGCCAGAGGTTGGCCGCGTAGGTGAACACCACCATGACCAGGCCCCAGTGCCGCCAGTAACGGTTGAAGCCGGTCACGGCGGTCTCGCCGGTGGCGAGGGTGTAGCGCTCGATCTCCATGTTGAGGAACCACTGGGTGACCACGCCCACCACGGCGCCCCAGAGGAAGACGAGGCCGGCCTGCGTGGCGATGTAGGGCCAGAGGATGAACTCGCCCGATGACACCCCGACTCCGGCGGCCACGATGCCGGGGCCGATGATGCGCCAGGTCTTCGCGGGCGGTGCGGGCAGCTCCCGTACGGCGGGTGGCGGGAGGAGCTTGGTGCGCAGGGGGAACGGGGCGGGCGATGGGGAGGGGGAGCTTCCGGTCTCGGTCATCTGGGGCGTCTCCGGGGGCCGTTGGGGCGGAAGTGGAGCGCTTTGCGATGCCCCGCAATCATCGGATGATTCAGGGAACCCCGTCCAGGGGTGCGCACGAAGAACGCCCCGGGCGTGTGTGCCCGGGGCGTTCTCGATGGTGGCGGCGTCAGACCCCCGCGCTCTCCCGGGCCGGCGCGGCGGCCTCCTTCGCCTTGCCGCGCGGCGCCCATCCGGCGAGCCACGGCAGGACGAGCGCGAGCACACCGACCGCGGCCCACGCGCCGCCGACGGCCCAGGCCTTGGTGCGGGCCACGACGGCGCGCAGGAGCAGGCCGAGGACAAGGGCGAGCGCGAAGACCGGGAGCATCAGCGAGGGGAACATCCCGGTGATCCACTCGGAGACGCCGTACGCGGCGGCGGCGAGCGCGGCGATGACCGCGATCTGGAAGCCGAGGGGTTCGATGGAAGCGGGCGAGGTGGTCGCGTTGCCGGTGGGGTGACGCTCGTCCTTGTCGCGCACGAGGCCGGTGCGCGGCTCCTCGGGGAGCGTCTCGAAGCGGCCGACGCTGCTGGTGTGGCCGCGCCGCGCGCCCCAGTTGCACAGGATGATGCCGCCGACGACACCGACGAGCATCCCCACGGTGGCCGAGGTGAAGCCGAGCGAGCTCGCGCCCTCCCAGCCGTTCGCCTCGAAAGCGGTGCCGAGCGCGGCCGCCGCGCCGAAGCCCTTCAGGCCGAGGCCGTCGGTGAGGGCGAGGCGGGCGAACACGACGGCGATCAGCAGCGCGGCGATGAGACCTGCGTCGCTGAGCAGCGGCCACGGCGAGTAGGACACGAGGACTCCGGGGTGGGGCAGGCACCTCGGTCAGTGCGGGACGTGCGGGGTGATCCGGAGTTCCCTATCAGTAAAGAAACAGCAAAGGGAAACCCAAGTTCCGCTTTGTACCGGTACGCGGACCCCGGTCGATCACTGCTTGCCGGAGCCGACCGGGTCCACGGTCACGTTCGACTCGGTGGAGTCGCTGACCGGCAGGTTGAGGGAGACCGGCAGGGTCTTGGAGTGGGTCTCGTTCGGCGGGGTGACGACGATGCTGACGATGTCGAGGCCCGAGCCGCCGGTGTCGTTGCGCGGGGTGTGCAGCGTGAAGCGGGTCTCGTCGCCGTTCTTGAGGACGACGGCCGGGGCCGTGCGGTCGCTGCGGTCGGCGCTGATGCCGCCGGGGCCGTTGTCCGCCTTGAGGTCGACGCCCGGGAAGCCCTTGAGGGAGCAGGCGTCGCTGGTGTTCTTCATGGTGACCATGAGGTCGCCCTCGCCCATGCCGTGGGCGGTGCCGAACGTGAGGTTCGCGGTCTTGCAGGGCCCGGTGTTGATCTGCCCGCCGCCACTGCCCTCGGCAGGGTCCGCCGAACCGGTGGCGGACGAGCCTGCGTCGGACGAACCGGTGGCGGACGAACCGTCCCCGGTGTTCGTGGCGTTGTCGTCCGCGCCCTCCTGCGCGTCGCCACCGCCGTCGGAGTTCGAGGCCGAGGACGACGACGAGGCGGAGGAACCGGAGTCGTCCGTGCCCGCGGCGGAGTCCTCATTGCCCTGGCAGGCCGTGAGCGAGAGGCCGGCGACGAGGGCCAGGGCGGCGAGGGTGGTCTTCTGAGCGCGCATGGTCGGGGCTCCTCCGTGGTCGGTGGTGCTTGTCCGCTCGGTGGGGCGAGCGTTACTGGTCTCTAAGACCCCGACCGACGGGTGAACCGTTCCTGCCGACCCCGCACTCCTACATGGCTGTTACAAAAGACCGCCGGATCCTCACATCACGGCATTGAGCGCCATGACCCCACCGAGGCCCAACAGCGCCAGCACCGTCGTATAGGAGGTGCGCGCCTTGATCGCGTCGAGGACCGAGAGGTTGAAGTACTCCTTGAACATCCAGAAGCCGGGGTCGTTGACGTGGGAGAAGGCGATCGAGCCGCAGGAGACGGCGAGCACCATCAGCTCCGGGGACGAACCGCTGCCGGCCACCATCGGGGCCACGATGCCGGCCGCCGTCGACACCGCGACCGTGGCCGAGCCGAGCGCGATGCGCAGGATCGCGGCGATCAGCCAGGCGAGCAGCAGCGGGGAGATCGACCAGTGCTCGGTGGTGTCCTTGATGTAGTCCGAGATGCCGCCCTCGACGAGGACGTTCTTGTACGCGCCGCCCGCCGCGATCACCAGCATGATCATGGCCATGGACTTGGCGGCGTCGCCGCAGGACGTGGCGATGTCCTTCAGCGAGCGGCCGATGCGGGGGCCGAAGACGTAGATGGCGAGCAGCAGCGTCAGCAGCAGCGCGAACTCGGGGGAACCGACGAATTTGATGACGCCCATGCCCGGGGCGTGGTCGTCGAGGGACATCTCGGCGATCGCCGCGCCGGCGATGAGGACGACCGGGAGCAGGGCGACGGCGAGCGACCAGCCGAGGGCGGGCATCTCGTCGTCCTCGAAGACGCGCTCGGTGACCAGGCCCTTGGGGATCGAGGGGTTCATCCGGCGGACGAACGGGAGGCGGGGCCAGGCCAGGGCGATCAGGGCGCCGGCCGGGACGGCGATGAACAGGCCGACGAAGAGCGTCTTGCCGACGGAGGCGTCGAACATCTCGGCGACGGCGGTGGGGCCGGGGTGCGGCGGCAGGAAGCTGTGCATCGTGGAGAGCGCGATGGACATCGGCAGGCCGATCCACAGCAGGTTCTGCCGGGTGACACGGACCAGGGTGAACGCCACCGGGACGATGATGACGAAGGCAACCTCGTAGAACATGGTGACACCGATGAGCATCGCGGTGACGACCATCGCCACCTGCACCCAGCGGTCGCCGAAGGCCTTGGTCAGCTTGGTGGCGATGCGCTGGGCCGCTCCCGCGTCACCCATGACGCGGCCGACCATGGCCCCTAGGCCGATGACCGGCAAGGTCCCGGAGAGTTGATCGCCGATGCCGGTCTCCAGGACATCGGAGATCTCGGGCAGGCTGATGCCCTGGACGATGGCGACGACCACCGCGACGAGCAGCAGGGCTATGAAGCCGTTGAGCTTCACCTTGGTCATCAGGAACAGCAGCGCCACAACACTGAGCGCCACGACGAGCATTGGCATGATCACTTCCCCTTCGAAGTGACGGCACGTACGGGGGCAGAACGCAGATCAAGACATGGGGGCTGAGAATGCGGGGCGCGAGGGCCCGTTTTCGGGTGTGGCGGGGCGCGGCGCGACGCTGCGGGTGCGTCGCGCCGTCGGGGGGGCGAAGGGTCAGCGCACGAGCGCGGGGCGCTTGGCGTCGAAGGTCCAGCCGGGGATCAGGTACTGCATGCCGGCGGCGTCGTCCCGGCTGCCGAGGCCGAGGGAGAGGTAGCGCTGGTGGGCGGCCTCCACCTCGTCCATGTCCAACTCGACGCCCAGGCCCGGGCGTTCGGGGAGTGCGATGGCGCCGCCCTCGATGGGCAGCGGCTCGCGCGTGAGGCGCTGGCCGTCCTGCCAGATCCAGTGGGTGTCGATCGCGGTGATGGCACCGGGCGCGGCGGCGGCGACGTGGGTGAACATCGCGAGGGACACGTCGAAGTGGTTGTTGGAGTGCGAGCCCCAGGTCAGGCCCCAGGCATCGCAGAGCTGGGCGACGCGCACGGAACCGTTCATGGTCCAGAAGTGCGGGTCCGCGAGGGGGATGTCGACGGCGTCGGTCTTGATGGCGTGGCCCAACTGCCGCCAGTCCGTGGCGATCATGTTGGTGGCGGTCTTGAGGCCGGTGGCGCGGCGGAACTCCGCCATCACCTCGCGGCCCGAGTAGCCGCCCTCGGCGCCGCAGGGGTCCTCGGCGTAGGCGAGGACGTCACGGAGCGAGCGGCCGATCTCGATGGCGTCCTTGAGGAGCCAGCCGCCGTTGGGGTCGAGGGTGATGCGGGCCTCGGGGAACCGCTCGGCGAGCGCGGTGACCGCCTCGGCCTCGGCCCAGCCGTCGAGCACACCGCCCTTGAGCTTGAAGTCCTGGAATCCGTACCGTTCTTGGGCCGCCTCGGCGAGCGCGACGACGGCCTCGGGGGTGAGTGCTTCCTCGCTGCGCAGCCGCTCCCAGTTGTCCTTGGCGTCGGACTCGTCGCGGTACGGGAGGTCGGTGCGGCGGCGGTCACCGACGTAGAAGAGGTAGCCGAGTACGGGGACGGACGTGCGCTGCACGCCCTCGCCGAGGAGTGCGGCGACCGGCACGTTCAGGTACTGGCCAAGCAGGTCGAGCAGCGCGGCCTCGACGGCGGTGACCGCGTGCACGGTGACGCGCAGGTCGAAGGTCTGCGCGCCGCGCCCGCCCGCGTCCCGGTCGCCGAACCGCTCGCGTATCGCGCGCAGCACGGCCTGCGGGTCACCGACGGGCCGGCCGACGACGAGGTCGCTCGCCTCTTCGAGGGTGGTGCGGATGGGCTCGCCGCCGGGGACCTCACCCACGCCGGTGCGGCCGTCCGAGTCGGTGAGGATGACGAGGTTGCGGGTGAAGTAGGGGGCGTGGGCGCCGCTCAGGTTCAGCAGCATGCTGTCCTGGCCTGCGACCGGGACGACCCGCATGGAGGCGACGACGGGGGTGGCGGCGGGGGGAACGGCCTTGGTGCTCATGGACGGTGAGACCTTTCAGAGGTTGATGCCCTTGATCAGCGCGGTGAGTGTGTCGAGCTCATCCGGTTCGAGGTCGGTCAGCGGCGGCCGGACCGGGCCCGCGGGGTGGCCGGTGGCGGTGAGTCCCGCCTTGACGATGCTGACCGCGTAACCCGCCTTGCGGTTGCGGATCTCCGTGTACGGGAGGACGAACTCGTCGAGTTTGCGCAGCACTTGGTCGTGGCGGCGGGCGCGGACGTCCTCGTAGAAGGAGAGCGCGAACTCGGGGACGAAGTTGAAGATCGCCGACGAGTAGGTGGTGACGCCGAGTTCGAGGTACGGCAGCGCGTACATTTCGGCGGTGGGCAGGCCGCCGATGTAGCTGAGGCGGTCGCCGAGCTTCGTGTAGATGCGGGTCATGGCGTCGATGTCGCCGACGCCGTCCTTGTAGCCGATCAGGTTCGGGCAGGACTCGGCGACGCGGGCCACGGTGTCGGCCCCGTATACGGCGTTGGCGCGGCTGTAGATGATGACGCCGAGGTTCGTCGCCGCGCAGACCGTTTCGACGTGTGCGGCGAGTCCGTCCTGCGGGGCCTCGGTGAGGTAGGGCGGGAAGAGCAGGATGCCGTCGGCGCCCGCGCGCTCGGCGGCCTTCGCCATCTCGACGGCGGTCGCGGTGCCGTAGCCGACCGGGGCCAGGATCGGGGTGCCCTCGGGCGCGGCGGCCACGGCGGCGGCGACGACACGCTCGACCTCGGCCACGGTCAGCGAGAAGAACTCGCCGGTACCGCCCGCCGCGAAGAGTCCGGCCACGTCGTACGCGCCCAGGCGGCCGACGTGCTCCCGGTAGGCGTCCTCGTCGAAGTCGAAGGAGGCGGGGTGGTCCTCGCCCCGGAAGTGGGTCACGGGGAAGGACAGCAGGCCCGAGCCGAGTCGTCGACCAAGGTCGGCAGGCGTGTAGGCGGTCATAGCGGTGGTGCTCCCGAACTGAGGTGTGCGACAGACGTACCAGGGGCCGGCCAACTCCCGTATGGCCTGCGTCACTGGTCTGGCGTGACGCTATGAGCTGCCGCTGATGCACGTCCAACACCGATTTCGCATCTTGCGATGCGCGTTGAGCATCACCGGGCAGACCTCGCCGAGGTGTCCTGAATGTGACGCGCAGCGAAACGTTTGCGTTTCGCTGAAAAGGGGGCGTACCTTTAGCGGTACGAAACCGTTTCGGATCGCTTATCCGCGTACGACAGACCGCGAGCGGATCCGCGCACCACCGTCAGGCAAGGAATCCATGGGGCTGCCCGAACCGCTCACGCGCCGAAAGCGCCGCACCCGGCTCACTCCCGAGCGGGAGCGCGAGCTCTACGGCCGCACCCTGGACCTCGTCCGCGACGTCGGCTACGAGACGATGACGCTCGACGCCGTCGCCGCCAAGTCGCGGTGCAGCAAGGCCACGCTCTACCGGCAGTGGGGCAGCAAGCCCCGGCTCGTGTCCGAGGCGCTGCGCGAGATGCGGCCGTTCTCCCTCGACGACCTGGACACCGGGTCCCTGAGGGGCGATCTGCACGCGCTCGCGCAGCGGGTCGGCGAGGCCCGCAAGGACCTCGACCTGGTACGCGGCATCTCGCTCGCCATCCGCAAGGACGCGGATCTCGCGGACGCCGTGCACGAGGCGCTCGTCCAGCCCGAGCTCGACCTGTTCGAGGCGATGCTCGCGCGGGCCGCGGAGCGCGGCGAGATCGACCGCTCCGAGCCCGCCTGCGGTTTCCTTCCGCACATGTTCCTCGGTTCCGTCTTCTCCCGGCCGCTCCTCGAGCGGCAGCAGGCCGACACCGAGTACATCCAGCGCTACGTGGACACCGTCGTCCTCCCCTTGCTGCTGCACGCCTGACCGCCTCCGGCCCCTCCCGGCCTCCGGCTCCCGACAGACCTGAAGGACCACGTAATGCCCACCCCGCTCGACGCGCGCGAGCGTCCGGCCGCGGCCTCGTCCGCACAGCCGCCAGGCGCTCCGGCCGCGCACCACGTGCCCCACCGCTGGTGGGTCCTGGCCGTCATCGGCCTCGCCCAGCTGATGGTGGTGCTCGACGCCACCATCGTGAACATCGCCCTGCCGTCCGCCCAGGCGGACCTCGGCTTCTCCGACGACGGCCGCCAGTGGGTCGTCACCGCCTACTCGCTCGCCTTCGGCAGCCTCCTGCTGCTCGGCGGCAAGCTGTCCGACCTCTTCGGACGCAAGAACACGCTGATCATCGGCCTCGTCGGGTTCGCGGGTTCGTCCGCCCTCGCCGGCGCCGCCACCGGGTTCTCGATGCTCGTCGCGGGCCGCGCCCTGCAGGGTGTGTTCGGCGCGATCCTCGCGCCGACCGCGATGGCGCTGCTGACCACGACGTTCACCGAGCCGAAGGAACGCGCCAAGGCGTTCGGCATCTTCGGTGCCATCGCCGGTTCCGGCGGTGCCATCGGCATGCTGCTCGGCGGCTTCCTCACCGAGCACCTCGACTGGCGCTGGACGCTCTACGTCAACCTGGTCATCGCCGCGGTCGCGGTCATCGGCGCGGTCGTCTTCGTCCGCAAGCCGGCTCCCGGCCCGCGTCCGAAGCTCGACCTGCTGGGCACCCTGCTCGTCGCGGCCGGCCTCTTCAGCATCGTCTTCGGCTTCTCCAACGCCGAGACGCACAGCTGGGGCAACTGGATGTGCTGGGTCTTCCTGGCCGCGGGCGTCGTCCTGCTCGCGCTCTTCATCTTCTGGCAGACCCGGGCCAAGCACCCGCTGCTGCCGCTGCGCGTCCTCGCGGACCGCAACCGCGCCGCGTCCTACGTGAGCGTGTTCATCACCGGCGCGGGCATGTTCGGGATCTTCCTGTTCCTGACGTACTACTTGCAGCTGATCCTCGGCAAGAGCCCGATGGAGACGGGTGTCGCCTTCCTGCCGATGATCCTCTCGCTGATGATCACCGCGCAGCTCGCCACCATGGCGCTGATCCCGAAGCTCGGCCCCAAGCCGGTCGTCCCGGTCGGCATGGGTCTCACCGCGGGCGGTCTGGTCTGGCTCACCGCGCTCGACGTGACCAGCAGCTACGCCTCGCACGTGCTGCCGCCGCTGATCATGATCGGTGTCGGTATCGGCCTCGTGATGCCGCCCGCGATGAGCCTCGCCACCCTCGGGGTCGCCCCCAAGGACCAGGGCGTCGCCGCCGCGACCGTCAACACGATGCAGCAGGTCGGTGGCTCGATCGGTACGGCGCTGTTCAGCACCATGGCCGCGACGGCCGCCACGAACTACATCGCCGACCACGGTGCCTCGAAGGCCGCTCAGGCCGAGGCCTCCGTACACAGCTACGCGACCGCCTACTGGTGGGCTGCCGGGTTCTTCGTGGCCGGTCTCATCGTGTCGGTCCTGATGTACCGCGCGGGCCGTCCGCTGGCACACGCACAGCAGAAGGTCGAGTCCTCCGAGGCGGCCGAGGTCGCTGCCGAGGCCGTGGGCGCGACCGCGCCCATCGCCGCCGTCGCCACCGCTCCCGTGGTGGAGGGCGCGGGCGTGCACGGCCGGATCCTCGACGGACAGGGTGCTCCCCTGACGGGCGCCGTGGTCACTCTCATCGACCGGACCGGCGCCCAGATCGGCCGCGGCACCGCCGCATCCGACGGCAGCTACGCCGTGTCCGCCCCCTCCGCCGACGGTGACGGCTACGTCCTCGTCGGCTCGGCGCCCGGCCGCGACCCGCGGGTCGCCACCCTCGCGCTCCGCGCGGACGGACCGGTCGGCTTCGACCTCGTCCTCAGCGGCGACGGTGGCCTCTACGGCACCGTAAGTACGGAATCCGACTCGGCCCCCGTCCCCGGCGCACTCGTCATCACCACCGACGAGCGCGGCGAGACCGTCGGCTCGGCGCTCACCGACACCGACGGCGGCTACTCGCTGCCCCAACTGCCGCCCGGCGCCTACACCTTCACCGCCAGCGCGGAGGGCTTCCAGCCCTACGCGAGTCAGGCCCAGGTCGCCGGCGGCACCGCCACCCGGCAGGACGCCGTACTGCGCTCCGCGGCGACCCTGACCGGCACGGTCCGGGGCACCGACGGCAGCCCCGTCAACGACGCCCGCGTCACCCTCCTCGACCAGGCGGGCAACGTGGTCGCGGTGCACATCACCGGTGACGACGGCGCGTACGCCTTCGCCGGCCTGTCCGGCGCCGCCTACACGGTGATCGCCAGCGGCTACCCGCCGGTGTCGAAGCCGATCACGGTGGCCGGCAACGGCAACCCGAGCGACCTGGATGTCGCGCTCGGCCACGGGGACTGACGGTCACCGCTGGTTGAGTGAGCACACCGCCGTGGGCGGGGCAGATGTTTGCCCCGCCCACGGCGTCTTGCTGTCGGCACGAGCATGACCGCCACGAGCGTGATCGGCGTGCCCCGGTCTCACACCGCCCGATGCCCCAGCGCATCAATGACCCGGTCCATGGACTCCGCGGCGGCAGGAGCCAGTTCGCGGCCCGCGCGGCACTGGACCTGGAGTGTGCGCCGGCGGAACTCCTTCTCCTCCAGGGGAACGGCGGCCGGCGCGCGGCGGTCGGACGGGCCCAGGGTGACGCGGCTGGCGAGGGTGACCGCGCTGCTGGCGCGTACGAAACGCAGGAGCGCGTCCACGGTGATGCACTCGAAGACGCCCTCCACCGTGAGCTGGTGTGCGGCGGCCGAGGCCTCCAGGAGCAGGCGGCTCGTGGTGTCGGTCGAGGGGAGGGCCACGGGGTGCTGGACGAGGTCCGGGTGGGACAGATCGCGATCATGGTGCCGGCGGCGGGCGCGGTGCTGCTGCTGATCTACCCGATGTTCGCGCTCCTCGTGACCGCGCCCTCGCTGGCGATGCTGATCGGCGTCGTCATGGTGATGGCACTCTTCAAGGGCTGCTATTACGGTCCCATGGGCGCTCTCATGGCAGGCATCTTCCCGGCGGAGACCCGCGCGACCGGGATGGCGGTGGGGTACAACATCGGCGTCACCGTATTCGGCGGCTTCACCCCGATGATCACGGCCTGGCTGCTCGACACGACCGGGCAGTCCGCGGCCCCCGCCTACTGGGTGGCGTTCGCCGCAGTGGCGAGCCTGACCAGCCTGTACGTGCTGCGCCGCCGCGCCCCGCACCCCCGATGACCAGCGCCCGACGGGCCCGCCCACGCAAGGAGTCCCCATGTCCGTGAACGACTTCGCGCGCCACCCCCTTTTGTTCGGCCCCAGCCCCGTGCACCCACTGGACCGGCTCAGCAAGCACCTCGGCGGCCCGCGCGTCTGGGCGAAACGGGAGGACTGCAACGCCGGGCTCGCCTTCGGCGGCAACAAGACCCGCAAACTGGAGTTTCTGATCCCCGACGCGCTCGCCCAGGGCGCGGACACGCTGGTCAGCATCGGCGGCGTGCAGTCCAACCACACCCGGCAAGTGGCTGCGGTCGCAGCCAAGTTGGGCCTGAAGGCCGTACTGGTGCAGGAGAGCTGGGTGGACTGGCCGGACGCGGTCAACGACAAGGTCGGCAACATCCTGCTGTCCCGGATCATGGGCGCCGACGTACGTCTTGTCGACGCCGGGTTCGGCATCGGCTTCAAGGACAGCTGGCAGCAGGCCCTGGAGGACGTCCGCGCTGCGGGCGGCACCCCGTACGCGATCCCCGCCGGCGCCTCCGACCATCCGCTCGGCGGCCTCGGCTTCGCGAACTGGGCATACGAAGTGGGGCAGCAGGAACGCGAGTTGGGCGTCTTCTTCGACACGATCGTGGTGTGCAGCGTCACCGGCAGTACGCACGCGGGCATGGTCGCCGGGTTCGCGGGGCAGGACCGACCACGCCGTGTGATCGGCATCGACGCCTCGGCGAAGATCGACGAGACCCGCGCGCAGGTGGCGAAAATCGCGCGCGGCACCGCCGAACTCATCGGCCTGGGCCGCGAGTTGCGCGAGAACGAGATCACCGTCCTGGAGGGCTGGGCCGGTGACCGCTACGGCATCCCGGTCGATTCCACCGTCGACGCGATCCGGTTGACCGGCGAGCTGGAGGGCGTGCTCCTCGACCCGGTGTACGAGGGCAAGTCGATGGCCGGACTCATCGACCTCGTACGCGACGGAGACATCCCCAAGGACTCGAACGTCCTCTACGCCCACCTGGGAGGCCAGCCGGCACTGAACGCCTACAGCGGCATCTTCCACTGATCGGTGACGGCCGCGAGGTCGCGCTCGTGCCGGGCGGCGCGGAGAGGAAGACGATCCGCGAACCTCACGGCGTGGCCACGCGAAGTACCTGCGCACACAACCAACCGTTGTGCCTGCTCGCCCTGTTCGTTGTTTGATCCCGGCGTTCCCTGATGGCTTGGATAACGGTCATGCCTGATCAGGATCGCCTCTACGTCCAGACACCCGAGTTCGCCCGCGTCGCCGAGCGCATCGAGTACGTCACCACGCTGACGTCGCGGCTGAACGTCCTCCCCTTCGACGACAAGACCGCACGCGCGGCTCTGCTCTCCGAGATTTTCGGCAAGCCGCTGCCCGAATCCGCGACCGTCTATCCGCCCTTCTACACGGACTTCGGACTCCGCATCGAGTTCGGCGAGCACTCCTTCGTGAACCAGGGTTGCACCTTCTTCGACCAGGGCGGCATCCGCATCGGCGACGGTGTGCTGATCGGGCCGAAGACCAATCTGATCTCCGCCAACCATCCGATCCGCGCGTCCGAGCGCCCCGAGTACTACACCCGGGCACCCGTCACGATCGAGGCCAACGCATGGCTCGGCGCATCGGTGACGGTGCTGCCCGGTGTCACGATCGGCCGCGGTGCCGTGGTCGGCGCCGGCGCCGTTGTCACCAAGGACGTACCACCGGACACGCTGGTGACCGGGTCCCCGGCGGCGGTGCGCAAGCAGTGGGAGGACTGAGGCGCGGGCCTGATGCTGCTACGCGCCCCCATGACCGGTTGCGTAGCGGGATCGGTTCTACAGGCCCACGTCCCTGCGGTGGATGTCCTCCAACGACTCGCGGCGTACGAGGAGTCGTGCGCGCCCGTCGCGGACGGCGACCACCGGCGGCCGGCCGACCGCGTTGTAGCCGGAGGCCATCGACAGGTGGTAGGCACCGGCCACCGGCACCGCGATCAGGTCGCCCGCACGCACGTCGTCGGGCAGCCAGGCATCGGGGGCGAGCACGTCACCGGCCTCGCAGTGCCGGCCGACGACGGTGACCGGGGCGAGCGCCTCGCTGCCCCGGCGGCCGACCAGGCGGGGCGCGTAGCGCACGCCGTACAGCGCGGGCCGCGGGTTGTCGCTCATGCCGCCGTCGACCGCGACGAAGGTGCGGCCCGCGGTGTGCTTGACGGACACGACCCGGTACAGGGCGACCCCGGCGGGTCCCACGACGGCCCGGCCCGGCTCGATGATCAGGCGCGGCACGGTGAGCCCGGCCGCCGCGCACGCCTCGGTCAGCTCGGCGCGGACCTTGCGGGCCAGGCGGGTGAGGTCCATGACGGGCTCGCCGGGGCGGTAGGCGATGCCGTGGCCGCCGCCGAGGTCCAGCTCGCGGAGCGTGCGGCCGTGCTGCTCCTTGAGGCGGGCCATCAGGCCCACCATGCGGCGGACCGCCGCCAGGTACGGCTTGACGTCGGTGATCTGGGAGCCCAAGTGACAGTGCAGGCCGGTGAGTTCGAGTTGTGGCTGGTCGAGGATGCGGGCGATGGCGTGCTGGGCGTAGCCGTCGCTGATGGACAGGCCGAACTTCTGGTCCTCGGTGCCGGTGCGGATGTTGTCGTGGCCGCCCGCGCTGATGCCGGGAACCACGCGGACCATCACCCGCTGGTGTCCTTCGGGGCCGACCGCCGCGGCGATCCGGGCGATCTCGGAGGGGCTGTCGATGACGATGCGGCCGACGCCGTACCCCAGGGCGCGTCGCAGGTCGTGCGGTGTCTTGGCGTTGCCGTGCAGGACGATCCTGTCAGCGGGGAAACCCGCGGCGACGGCGAGTTCCAGCTCTCCGGCGGAGCAGACGTCGAGTCCGAGGCCCTCGTCCGACACCCAGTGCGCCATGGCGCGGCACAGGAACGCCTTGGCGGCGTAGTGGACTTCGGCCTCCGGGAAGGCGTCGCGGTAGGTGCGGCAGCGCTGGCGTACCTCACCCTCGTCGAGGACGTACACGGGTGTGCCGTGGAGGCCCGCGACCTCCGCGAGCGACACACCTCCGACGGTCGTGTCGCCGGGGCGCCGTTCAGCGGCGGAGCTCGGCCACACCGACAGGTCCTCGGGGGGTGTCATGGCGGCGGATTCGTGAAGGGTGGTCATCGTGTCGTCGCCCTCCTCGACCCATCGAGTACGACAACGCCGTGCCGAGGTTGTGGGTCCACCGTGACGGTGCGGGCGCCGAGCGGCGCGGTCATGTCGCGCAGGGCGGGCTCGGCCAGCCTGACCCACGGTTGGCTTGCGCCGAGGGTGGCGGTCAGCGCACCCGCGGAGGTGAAGCCGACTGCCGTGCGGTCACCGAGCGGGGTGCGGAACAGCCTCGCGGCGTACCCCAGCGGGCCCGGTCGGACCGGAACGTAGAGGGGCCCGGCCGGGAACCGTTCGGAGGGTTCCGGGTCTTCGTCGCTCACGGGTTGTGCCATGGGGTGTCTCCTGGAGAGTCCGGGGATGGTGGTTCACCAGGGACGCTAGGCCGCTCTCCTTCGCCCCCGGCCCGTCCTGACGGGACGCTGACGACGAGGGCGGCGTTACTGACGCGCTCGTGACGACCCCGGGCCCCGGCAGCCCTACCGCCCCTCCCACTCCGGCTTCCGCTTCTCCAGGAACGCCGTCACACCCTCCCCGAAGTCGCGGCTGCCGTACACGCGGGCGTACAGGTCCCCGGCGGGGCCGGGCGCGGAGGCGGCGAGGACGCGGCGGTCCGCCTCCTTGAGGGCGGCCAGGGTGAGCGGTGCGCAGCGGGCGATGTCCGCCGTGAGTTCCGCGAGGCGTTCGTCCAGGTCGGCCGGGTCGACGATGTCCGCCACGAATCCGGACGCGTACGCCTCCGTCGCCGTGATCAGGCGGGCGGCGAGGAGGGAGCGCAGGGTGCGGGCGCGGCCGAGTCCCGCGTAGAGGCGGGAGATCACGGCGGGGGCGAGGCAGTTGCCGAGCGTGCGGCCGATGGGGGCGCCGAAGACCGCGTCCGGGGTGCACAGCACCACGTCGCAGCAGCTCGCGAGCGCGCTGCCCGCACCGACCGCCGGGCCTTCGACCGCGGCGACGACCGGCATCCGCATCCCCGCGAGCCGGTCGACGGCGAGGCCGACACGGCGCTCGTACGCGACACCGTCCTCGCCGCTCGCGAAGTCCCGGAACTCGCGGATGTCGGTGCCGGCCGCGAACGCACGCCCGCCCGCCCCTCGCAGCACCGTCAGCCGGATGTCGGGGTCGGCGTCGATCTCCCGGCAGGCGCGCTCCAGTTGGTCGTACATGCGCAGGGTCAGTGCGTTGCGCCGGTCCGGGTTGGCGAGGGTGAGGTGGGCTGCGTAGGTGTCGGTGCCGGGGACCGCGTGGCGGGTCCAGGTGACGGAGCCGCTGCTCTCGTTGTCGCCTGACATCAACTCCTGTTCCCTTCCGAGGAGTTCTCCGTTGTGCTCGCCGAGGACCGGTGGGTGGCGGCGCAACGTCGCCGGGGTGCGGGCGAGTTTCACCGGGAAGCCGACGACGCGGCTGCGGCCGTCGACCGGGTGGTCGTACTCCTCGACCATGCCGCGGGCCCGCGCGTGCGGGTCGTGGTCGAGGATCTGCCCGTAGTCGAGGATCGGGCCCGCGGGGACGCCCGCGTCGAGGAGTTGGGCCACGCACTCCTCGGTGCTGGTAGCCGCGAGCCGGCCTTCGAGGAGGGCGATCAGTTCCGCGCGGTGGCCCATCCGGTCGGTGTTGGTGGCGAACCGCTTGTCGTCCGCGAGGTGTTGGAGGTCGAGCGCCTCGCACAGCCGCAGCCACAGCCGCTGGTTGTTGGCGGCGATAGTGGCGTGGCCGTCCTTGGTGCGGACGACCTGGTAGGGCGCGGACATGCGGTGCGCGGAGCCGAGGCGCCGCGGGGGCTCGCCTGCGGCGAAGTACTCGACCGACTCCCACACCGACATCGCCAACACCGCTTCGTAGAGCGACGTTTCGAGGTACTGGCCCTCCCCCGTACGCAGCCGGTGCACGTGCGCGGCGGCGATACTCAGCGCGCAGAGCATGCCCGCGCCGAGGTCGCCCACCGGAAGCCCGCACTTGACCGGTGGTCCGTCCGGGTCTCCGGTGACACTGACGGCGCCCGCCATGCCCTGCGCGATGAGGTCGTAGCCGGGCCGGTCGGCGTACGGGCCGTACTGGCCGAAGCCGGAGATCGACGCGTAGATGATGTCGGGCCGCACCTCGCGGACGGCCTCGTAGCCGACGCCGAGGCGTTCGGTGACACCGGGCCGGAAGTTCTCCACGACGACGTCCGCGTCGGCGAGCAGCCGGAAGAACTCCGCGCGGTCGGCGTCGGTGCGCAGATTGAGGGTGACGCTGCGCTTGTTGCGATTGAGGGCATGGAAGGCGGGGGGGTCACTGCCGGGCCGGGGTGTGCCCATGGAGGTGCGGGTCTGGTCGCCGCCGTCCGGTGACTCGATCTTGATGACATCGGCGCCGAGGTCGGCGAGGAGCATCGTGCAGTACGGGCCCGCCATGACCTGGGTGAGGTCGAGGACGCGGACGCCGTCCAACGCGCCTGCGGTGCCGGTCATCGCAACGCCTCCCGGATCAGCTGGAGCGGGTGCACCGCCGTGCGCTCCGTGCCGTGGTGGATCTGCTGGCGGCAGGAGACACCGGTCGCGGCGAGCACGGTGTCTTTCGGTTCGGCCCTGACCGCCGGGAAGAGCCGGTCCTCGCCGACCGCCATGGAGGTGTCGTAGTGCTCGGCCTCGAAGCCGAAGGAGCCCGCCATTCCGCAGCATCCGGCATCGAGTTCGACGACCTCGGCACCCGGGATGCGCTTCAGCAGCTCGACGGTGGCGGCGGTGCCGACCTCGGCCTTCTGGTGGCAGTGGCCGTGGAAGAGGATGCGGCGGCCCGCGGGTCCTGTGTCGTCCCGCAGTGGGAGCCGGCCGTCGTCGATGGCCTCGGTGAGCAGCTCTTCCAATTGCTTTACGCGCCCGGATACGTCGGTGACGGCCGGGTCTCCGGGCAGCAGGGCGTGATGTTCGTCGCGCAGGGTCAGCAGGCAGGAGGGTTCGCAGCCGACGATGGGGCCGTCCCCCGAGTCCGCGAGGCGGTGCACCAGATCGCCGGCCTGTGCCTTCGCTTGGTCGAGGAGACCCTTCGAGAAGGCGGCGCGGCCGCAGCAGCCTCCGCTCTCCAACTGCACGTGCCAGCCTGCCCGTTCGAGAAGTTCGACGGCGGCTCGGCCGACGTCCGGGTCGGTGTACGTGGTGAAGGAGTCGGCGAGGAGGGTGACGGTGCCCTGGCTGCCCGCCACCGTGGCCGGCCTGCGCCGGAACCATGTCACGAGGTTGCGGCGGGCGAACACGGGCAGCGGCCGGGCGCTCGCGATGCCGAGCCAGCGCTCCAACAGCCGTCTCGGCAAAGGGAGGTTGGAGATCGGCGCGGTCGCCGAACCCAGCCGGTTCAGGCGACGGATGGCACCGAAGACCCGCGAGCGGAGCGGCGTTCCGTGCTGCTCGTGATGGTGGGCCAGGGTCTCGGCCTTGAGCGTGGCCATGTCGACGCCGAGGGGGCACTCGCTCTTGCACGCCTTGCACATCAGGCACAGGTCGAGGACCTCGTGCAGCCCCTCGTCGCCGAGCGCCGCCCTCGGGTCGGGCTCGGAGAGCGCCTTGACGAGGGCGTTGGCGCGGCCTCGTGTCGAGTCGTGTTCGTGGCGGGTCACCATGTACGAGGGGCACATGGCGCCCGATTCGCTCTTGCGGCACAGGCCGATGTTCATGCACCGGTCGGCGGCGCCTCGCATGTCACTGCCTCCGACGACCTCGAAGTCGAGGTGGGTACGCAGCGGTGGCGCGGGCGGCAGCGCCGCGTCGCGGAGGTGTTCGGTCATCGCCGGGGCGTCGACGATCTTGCCGGGGTTCAGCTGGTTCTCCGGGTCGAAGAGGCCCTTGACCTCGCGCATCGCCTCGTACAGGTCGTTGCCGTAGAGCTCGCGGTTGAACTCGCTGCGGGCGAGGCCGTCGCCGTGCTCGCTGGAGTTGACGCCGCCGTACTCGCGTACCAGCTCCTTGATCTCCTCGGCGACCGCCCGCATCGTCTTCACCTGGGCGGGATCGGCGACGTCGACGAAGGGCCTGATGTGCAGACAGCCCACCGAACAGTGACCGTAGAAACCGGCGTTGAGGTCGTGCCGGTCCAGGACCTGTTTGAAGCGGCGGGTGTACGCGGCGAGGTGTCGCGGGTCGACCGCGGTGTCCTCGATGAAGGCCAGCGGGCGCCGGGTACCCTCGCTCGCGGCCATCAACAGTCCGAGGCTGGACTTGCGGACCTTGAGCAGCCCGGACTGCTGGGCGGGAGTGACGGCCTGGAGGGTGTGGTAGCCGTGGCCGTGGCGCTTCCAGAGGGCCGTCAACTCCTTTAGGTGGTCGGTGAGTTCGGCTACGTCGTCGCCGGTGAAGCTGACGAAGAGCAGGGCCTCCGGGTCGCCTTCGAGGATGTTGCCCAGTGAGGCGTACTCGATCTTCTGCCGGGACAGGTCGAGGATCGTCCGGTCCATCATCTCGACGGCCGACGGGTCGAAGGCGAGCGCGTCCTCGGTGGCCTCGATGGCACCGGCGACGGAGGTGAAGTGGCCGACGGCGATGACCGTCCGGGCCGGTTTGGGGACGAGGTCGACCAGGGCGCGGGTGGCGACGACGAGGGTGCCCTCCGAGCCGACGACGAACTTCGCGAGGTCGAAGGGGGCATCGCCGGTCCGGTCGGCGAGCCGGTCCAGGCGGTAGCCGCCGGAGCGTCGCCAGTACGCCGGGAAGTCCGTGGCGATCGAGGCGGCGTGGGCGTCCACGATCTTCGGAAGCTCGCGGTAGAGCCGCCCCTCCAAGGTGTCGAGACCGGCGCGGCGGGCGCGCTCTTCCTCGTCGACGGGGGCGAGCCGGGCCGTGCTGCCGTCCGAGAGGACGACGTCCAGCTCCCGTACGTGGTCGATGGTCATGCCGTAGCGGATCGAGCCACTGCCCGCCGAGTTGTTGCCGGCCATGCCGCCGATGGTGGCGCGGTTGCTGGTCGAGGTGTCGGGGCCGAACATCAGGCCGTGTGGTGCGGCGGCCCGGTTCAACTCGTCCTGGACGACGCCGGGTTCGACGAGCGCGGTGCGTGCGTCGGCGTCGAGTTCGATGATGCGGTGCATGTGCCGGGAGAGGTCGAGGACGAGGCCGGGGCCCACCGTCTGCCCGGCCAGGCTGGTCCCGGCGCCCCGGGGCACGAGCGGCACACCGTGTTCGGCGGCGGCCGCGACCGCGGCCCGCACGTCGTCGGCGTGGCGGGGGAAGACGACGCCCTGCGGTTCGATCGCGTACATGCTGGCGTCGCGGGAGAACAGGTGCCGGGTGTAGTCGTCGAAGGCGACCTCGCCGTCGAGATCGCGGCGCAGTGCGGCCTCGAGGTCGCGGGCGGCGGTGCGGGCCTCGCTGCGGGCCTCACTGGGGGCCGTCACCGCAGCACGTCCAACGCCGCTTCGAGGCCGCCCCGTTGGACGGGCACTCCGGCGAGTTCGAGGCCCATCTGCACTCCGGAGAGGGTGCCCGCGAGGGTCAGGTCGTTGAAGTTGCCGAGGTGGCCGATGCGGAAGACACTGCCGGCGAGCTTTCCGAGCCCCGAGCCGAGTGACATGTCGAAGCGCTCCAGGATGACCTTCCGAAGCTTGTCGGCGTCGTGCCCCTCGGGCATCAGGACGGCGGTGAGCGAGCCGGAGTGCTCGCGATCGTCGGCGCACAGCACCTCAAGACCCCAGCCCCGCACCGCGGCGCGGGTGGCGGCGGCATGGCGGGCGTGCCGGACGAAGACGTTCTCCAGGCCCTCCTCGTCCAGCATGCGCAGCGCCTCGTCGAGGCCGTAGAGGAGGTTGGTGGCCGGGGTGTACGGGAAGGCGCCCTTGGCGTTGGCGTCGATGACCGGCTGCCAGCGCCAGAAGGAGGCGGGGAGCCGGGCGGCCCGGGAGGCGGCGAGGGCCTTGTCGCTCACGGCGTTGAAGCTGAGGCCGGGTGGCAGCATCAGCCCCTTCTGCGAGCCTGCGACGGTGACATCGACGCCCCACTCGTCGTGCCGGTAGTCGATGGAGCCGAGTGAGGAGATGGTGTCGACGAGCAGCAGCGCGGGGTGTCCCGCGGCGTCGATCGCCGCGCGCAGTTCGGGGATGCGGCTCGTGACACCGGTCGATGTCTCGTTGTGGACGACGCAGACCGCCTTGATGCGGTGGTCGGTGTCAGCGGCGAGCCGCTCGGCGAGCGTCTCCGGGTCCGCGCCGTGCCGCCAGTCGCCGGGGATCGCGTCGGTGTCGGCGTCCAGGCCGAGGCCGCGCGCCATCTCGCGCCAGAGCGCCGCGAAGTGCCCGGTCTCGAAGGACAGCACCCGGTCGCCAGGGCTGAGCGTGTTGACCAGCGCGGCCTCCCAGGCGCCGGTGCCCGAGGCGGGGTAGACGACGACGGGCCCTGCCGTGCCGAACACCGGCTTCAAGGCGGCTAGCAGACGCTTCGTCAGCTCGGCGAACTCCGGTCCGCGGTGGTCGATCGTGGGCGCCGCCATGGCGCGCAGGACCCGGTCGGGGACGTTCGTGGGGCCGGGGATCTGCAGGAAGTGGCGGCCGGTGCGGAGCGTCATGCGGTCGACTCCTCAAGAATGTTGTGCCGTGAGATGGTACGCCGTACCGTGAAGCGGCACATGGAGCGTAGGCTTCCCGTCACCGACGCGTCAACGGCCGCGTACGGGTCGCGGGTTGGGATTCGGCGTATGCGTCGATGGCTGGGATCACGCGTACGGGCCGTCGACCGAGATCAACGGATGCGTGAGGACTCGCGATGATGCAGAACGTGGCCAACACCCTGCGGGCGCTGGAGGAAGTGGCGGCCCTCCAGCCCGTCGGCGTCGCCGACCTGGCCAGGGCCCTCGCCCTGCCGAAGAGCTCCGTCCAGCGTTCGCTCGTCACGCTGCACACCACGGGCTGGATCCGCCCCGCCGAAGGAACCCCGACCCGCTGGGTGGTGACCACCAAGGCGCTGCACGTCGGGCGGCACGCCACCGACGAGCTGGGGCTGCGCGACGCCGCGCTGCCCGTGATGGAGGAGCTGCGCCAACGGACCGACGAGACAGTGCACTTGGCGGTCCGCGAGGGCGGGCGGGTGCTGCTGGTCGAGCGGCTTCAGACGAGCAAGGCCGTGCGCATCATCCTGCCGCTCGGCCAGGATCTGCCGATGCACGCCTCGGCCAACGGCAAGGCGGTACTCGCCGCCGACCCCGACAACGCGGTCGCGCGCTACCTTGACGAGGGGCTGCCGCGCTACACCGGCACCACCGTCACCGACCGGGAGCAACTCCTCGCGGAAGTACGGGAGATCAGGGCGCGCGGCTACGCGACGAACTCGGGCGAGTGGCGCGCGGATGTCTCGGCGGTGGCCGCGGCCGTGCTCGGGGCCGGGGGCCTGCCGGTGGCGAGTGTGAGCGTCAATGTACCGACGAGCCGGATGACCGAGGGCACGGCCGCCACCTTCGGTGACCTGGTGCAGGAGGCGGCGCGGACCATCAGCGCCCGAATCTCCTGATGTGCGGGCCGAATCTCCTGATGCGCAAGGTGTCTTGACGAGTCATCAGGCGGCTTCCATACTCTCGCCCCAACCCGAAACCCAGATTCCGGATTCCGGAACGTCCTGAATGTGTGGTGGCCACCGACCGAAGGCGAGGAAGCCTCGTGTCAGATCAAGTCATCTCCATCATCGGTCTTGTGCTCGTGTTCGTCATTGCAACCTTCTCCAAGGTGCACATGGGCGTCATCGCCATCGTCGCCGCGTTCGTCGTCGGCACCGCCGTCGCCGGGGAGTCGGCGGATGAGCTGTTCGCCGGTTTCCCCGGCGATCTGTTCGTGGTGCTCGTCGGCGTCACTCTGCTGTTCGCGATCGCCAAGAACAACGGCACCGTGGACTGGCTCGTGCAGGCCTCGACCCGTGCCGTGCGCGGCAGAATCGCCCTCATCCCGTGGGTGATGTTTCTGATCACGGGGGCACTGACGGCCTCCGGCGCGGTCGTCCCCGGCGCGGTGGGCATCATGGCACCCATCGGCATGGGCTTCGCCGTGCGCCACAAGATCAACCCGGTCCTGATGGGCCTGCTCATCATCAACGGTGCCAGCGCGGGCGGCTTCTCGCCGATCAGCATCTTCGGCACCATCACCAACGGCGTGGTGCAGCGGGAGGACCTGCCCGGCAGCGAGGGCATGCTCTTCCTGACCTCGTTCCTCTTCAATCTGGCGCTGAGCGTGGTCGTCTTCTTCCTGTTCGGCGGTCGCAAGCTGCTGGGCCGGCGGGCGGAGCCCCTCACCGGGGAACCGGTCGAAGGCGGCCTGGCGACGGTGCCCGCCCCCACTCCCTCCGCGGACGGCGGGGTGCCCCCGGCGCGCGGGGGTGATGGCACCGGTACCGCAACGGCCGCCGCTGCCACGGGAGTTCGCGCACCCGCCCGGACGGCCACCGGCACCGGCACCGGCACCGGCACCGGGGAAGAGGTCCACCGCCTCACCCCCGTCCGCGCGCTCACCGTCCTCGGGGTCATCAGCCTGGCCGTCGGCTCGCTCGCCTTCGACCTCGACGTGGGCCTGATGGCCTTCGTCGTCTCGGCCGTCCTGTGCCTCGTCTCCCCCGCCTCCGCGAAGGGAGCGGTCGAGCGCTGCGCCTGGCCCACGGTCCTGCTGGTCTGCGGCATCGTGATGTACGTCAGCCTGATGGACAAGATGGGCACCATCAAGTGGGCCGGCGAGAGCGTCAGCGACCTCGGCACTCCCCTGGTGTCGGCGCTGCTGATCTGCGTGATCGGCGGCGTGGTGTCCGCATTCGCGTCCACCACCGGCATCCTCGGCGCCCTCATTCCGCTGGCCGTCCCGTTCCTCGCCGGGGGCGAGATCGGCGCGATCGGGATGATCAGCGCCCTGGCGATCTCGTCCTCCGTGGTGGACTCCTCACCGTTCTCCACCAGCGGTGCGCTGACCGTGGCCAGCGCACCGGAAGAGATGCGGGACACCGTCTTCCGACGGCTGATGACGTGGGGCCTGAGCATGACCCTGATCACCCCGCTCGCGACCTGGGTCATCCTCATCATTCCCGGCCAGTTGTGACGGCGGGGGCAATGCGGCCGCTCAGCGGGTCAACTGCTGCAATGCGACGTTGAGTTCGAGGACGTTGACCCGCGGCTCCCCCATGAATCCGAGGTCCCTGCCGTCCTTGTGCGTGTCGACGAGCTTCTGGACCCGCTCGACGGAGAGGTGGTGGCGCTCCGCGATCCGGTGCACCTGGAGGTCGGCGTAGGCGGGGGATATCGCCGGGTCGAGGCCCGATCCCGAGGAGGTGACGGCGTCGGCCGGGATGCCCGATGCCTTCACCTCGTACGTCGCCGTGGAGTTGTCCTTGACGACGGCGGCCTGGGCGGCCTCGACCTGCTTCACGAGCTCCTTGTTGTCACCGGAGAGGTTGGTGGCGCCCGAGAGGATCAGCTTGTACTGAGTGTTCACACTGTTCTCGCCGAGGCCGTTGGAGGGCCGCGGCTGGAACCACTTCAGGTCCGGCTTGCCGTCCTTGGTGAGGTACTTCTGGCCGATGAGGGAGGAGCCGACGACCTTGCCGTCGGCGCTGACCTCCGAGCCGTTGGCCTTGTCGTGGAAGGCGGCCTGGGCGATGCCGGTGACGGCGAGCGGGTAGATCACGCCGCAGACGATCGTCAGAACGATCAGGGCGCGCAGCCCCGCCCACAGCAACCGGCCCGTGTTTGCTACCGAGTTGTTCATGACAGTGCCTCAGCCGATTCCGGGGATGAGAGAGATGAGAAGGTCGATGATCTTGATGCCGATGAAGGGTGCGACCAGCCCGCCGAGCCCGTAGATCCCGAGGTTGCGGCGCAGCAGCTTGTCCGCACTCACCGGCCGGTACTGGACGCCCTTCAGGGCGAGCGGCACCAGCGCGATGATGATGATCGCGTTGAAGATGACCGCGGAGAGGATCGCGGAGTCGGGGCTGGACAGGTTCATGATGTTGAGCTTGTCCAGGCCGGGATAGACCGCCGCGAAGAGCGCCGGGATGATCGCGAAGTACTTCGCGACGTCGTTGGCGATCGAGAAGGTCGTCAACGCGCCCCGGGTGATGAGGAGTTGCTTGCCGATCTCGACGATCTCGATGAGCTTCGTCGGGTTCGAGTCGAGGTCGACCATGTTGCCGGCCTCCTTGGCGGCCGACGTACCGGTGTTCATCGCGACACCCACGTCTGCCTGCGCGAGGGCGGGCGCGTCGTTGGTGCCGTCACCGGTCATCGCGACGAGCTTGCCGCCCGCCTGCTCCCGCTTGATGAGGGCCATCTTGTCCTCGGGCGTGGCCTCCGCGAGGAAGTCGTCGACGCCCGCCTCCTCGGCGATCGCCTTGGCGGTCAGCGGGTTGTCACCCGTGATCATCACGGTCTTGATGCCCATGCGGCGCAGCTCGACGAAGCGCTCGCGCATGCCGTCCTTGACGACGTCCTTGAGGTGGATGACACCGAGGACGCGGGCGCCCTCAGCGTCCTCCAGAGCCACAAGGAGCGGCGTGCCACCAGCCTGCGAAATGGCGTCGGTGAGTTCCTGCGCATCCTCGGCGACCTCGCCCCCACGTTCCTTGACCCAGGCGATGACCGAACCGGCCGCCCCCTTGCGGATCTTGCGCCCGTCCACGTCGACACCCGACATGCGTGTCTGGGCGGTGAACTCGATCCACTCGGCGCCCGTCAGCTCACCCTGGTGCCGCTCGCGCAGCCCGTACTTCTCCTTGGCGAGAACCACGACGGAGCGGCCTTCAGGTGTCTCGTCGGACAGCGACGAGAGTTGCGCGGCGTCCGCGACCTCGGCCTCGACGGTGCCGCGTACGGGCACGAACTCGGCGGCCTGGCGGTTGCCGAGGGTGATGGTGCCTGTCTTGTCGAGCAGCAGCGTGGACACATCGCCCGCCGCCTCGACGGCCCGGCCGGACATGGCCAGTACGTTGCGCTGCACGAGCCGGTCCATACCCGCGATGCCGATCGCGGAGAGCAGCGCGCCGATGGTGGTCGGGATCAGACACACCAACAGGGCGACGAGCACGACCATGCTGAGGTGCTTGCCCGCGTAGTCGGCGAACGGCGGCAGTGTGGCAACGGCCAGCAGGAAGACGATGGTCAGCGAGGCCAGCAGGATGTTGAGCGCGATCTCGTTGGGTGTCTTCTGCCGGGCGGCGCCCTCGACCAGGTTGATCATGCGGTCGATGAACGTCTCGCCGGGCTTCGTCGTGATCTTGACGACGATGCGGTCGGAGAGGACCTTCGTACCGCCGGTGACCGCGCACCGGTCGCCGCCGGACTCGCGGATGACCGGGGCGGATTCGCCGGTGATGGCGGATTCGTCGACGGAGGCCACGCCGTCGACCACGTCACCGTCGCCGGGGATGATGTCACCGGCCTCGCAGACGACGAGGTCACCAATGGTCAGCTGCGTCCCGGCAACCTGCTCCTCGCGGTCCCCCGCCAGGCGCCGTGCCACGGTGTCGGTCTTCGCCTTGCGCAGTGTGTCGGCCTGCGCCTTGCCGCGGCCCTCGGCGACGGCCTCCGCCAGGTTCGCGAAGATCACCGTCAGCCAGAGCCAGGCGCTGATGGTCCAGCCGAACCAGTCGGACGGGTGCAGGCAGGAGAACACCGTCGTCAGCACGGACCCGATCAGCACCACGAACATCACGGGTGACTTGACCATGATCCGCGGGTGCAGCTTGCGGCAGGCGTCGGGCAGCGACCTCAGCAGCTGCTTGGGGTCGAACAGGCCCCCGCCGACCTTGCCGCCGCCGGGCTTGTGCCCGGTGGGCACGTCCTGGTGGGGCGCCCTGGTGGGTGTGGCAGTGGACATCGTGTCCTCAAAATTCTCGGAACGTGAGGAATCCTCGGAACGTTCGGTACGTACGGTCATGACGCGAGCCCTTCCGCGAGCGGGCCGAGCGCCAGCGCAGGGAAGTACGTCAGGCCGGTGATGATCAGGAGCGTGCCGACCAACAGGCCGGTGAAGAGCGGCTTGTTGGTGCGCAGGGTCCCCGCGGTGGCCGGGATCGGCTGCTGCTCGGCCAGCGAACCGGCGAGCGCGAGCACGAACACCATCGGCAGGAAGCGGCCGAGCAGCATCGCGAGGCCGATCGTGGTGTTGAACCACTGGGTGTCGGCGGACAGGCCCGCGAAGGCGGAACCGTTGTTGTTGGCGCCGGACGTGTACGCGTACAGGATCTCGGAGAAGCCGTGCGCGCCGGAGTTGAGCATCGAGTTCGGCGGGGTCGGCAGCGCCATCGACACCGAGGTGAAGACGAGGACGAGAGCCGGTGTGATGAGGATGTAGCAGGCCGCGAACTTGATCTCGCGGGTGCCGATCTTCTTGCCGAGGTACTCGGGGGTGCGGCCCACCATCAGGCCGGCGATGAACACCGCGATGATCGCCATGACGAGCATGCCGTAGAGGCCGGATCCGGTGCCGCCCGGCGCGATCTCGCCGAGCTGCATGCCGAGCAGGTTGAGGCCGCCGCCGAGGCCGGTGTTGGAGGAGTGGAAGGAGTTCACGGCGCCGGTCGAGGTGAGCGTCGTGGAGACCGAGAAGATCGCCGATCCGGCGATGCCGAAGCGGGTCTCCTTGCCCTCCATCGCGCCGCCCGCGGCCTGGAGGGCCGGGCCGTGGTGGGCGAACTCGGTCCACATCATCAGGGCGATGAAGCCGACCCAGATGGTCACCATCGTGGCGAGGATCGCGTAGCCCTGCTTCACCGAGCCCACCATGGTGCCGAAGGTACGGGTCAGCGCGAACGGGATGACGAGGATCAGGAAGACCTCGAAGAGGTTCGAGAACGCGGTGGGGTTCTCGAAGGGGTGGGCCGAGTTGGCGTTGAAGTAGCCACCGCCGTTGGTGCCCAGCTCCTTGATGACTTCCTGGGAGGCGACGGCGCCGCCGTTCCACTGCTGCGATCCACCCATGAACTGACCGACCGAGTGAATGCCGGAGAAGTTCTGGATGGCACCACAGGCGACCAGGATCAGCGCGCCAACGATGGAGATCGGGATGAGGATCCGGACGACACCGCGCACCAGGTCGGACCAGAAGTTGCCGAGTTCACCGGTGCGGGAGCGGGCGAAGCCGCGCACGAGGGCGACCGCGACGGCGATCCCCACGGCCGCCGAGACGAAGTTCTGTACGGCCAGTCCGGCGGTCTGTACGACGTGGCCCATGGCCTGCTCGCCGTAGTACGACTGCCAGTTGGTGTTGGCGACGAAGGACGCCGCCGTGTTGAACGCCTGGTCCGGGTCGATCGACTTGAAGCCGAGCGAGCCCGGCAGGCTGCCCTGGATCCGCTGCATCAGGTACAGGAACAGGACGCTCATGGCGGAGAAGGCGAGGACGCCGCGCAGGTAGGCGGTCCAGCGCATCCCGGCGTCCGGGTTGGCGCCGATGCCCTTGTAGATCCACTTCTCGACCCGGAGGTGCTTCCCGGAGGAGTAGACCCGGGCCATGTAGTCGCCGAGCGGGCGGTACGCCAGTGCAAGCGCCGCTATGAGCGCGAGCAGCTGGAGCACTCCGGCGAGTTCGGGGCTCATATCTGTACTCAGAACCTCTCGGGGTAGATGAGGGCGAGGACGAGATAGCCCAGGAGGGCGACGGCCACGACGAGGCCGACGATGTTCTCGGCGGTCACAGCTTGGTCACCCCCTTGGCGACGAGTGCCACCAGCGCGAATACCGCGATCGTGGTGACGACGAAGGCCAGGTCGGCCATCGTGAGCTCCCTGGGTGAAAGTCGTGATTCGGAACTGACACTGAGAGGAAACCCCCGGTCAGGGCGGGTTTCGAGGCTCGTTGACGGCTCCCATACGCCGCTCTGTGCGCCCTTGACGCGTCTCTTACGCGAGCGGTCTCGGGCGGCGGTCGTGGAACGGTTCCGGGAGTGTCCGGGAGCTGTCACATTCGGCGCCCTGCCCTGGTTCGCGGGGCGCGGCGGGCGCATCGTCGACACATGGGGGCAGCCCTCCAGGACCGCCCCTCCGGCCGACCCGGAGGTTCGCCATGTGTTTCCACCGCCCCACGTGCCCGAATCGCGAGCACGTCGTCGCCGCGCACCCTGAGCAGGGCTGGAGCCTGTGCTGCGACGGCACGATCGTCTTCGACGACACGGGTGAGCTGCGGCCCGATGGGGGCGTTGTGGCTCCGCACCGGTCGTACCCGGACCCTGTGCGGCGGCTGGCCGTCGCCGCCTGAGTACGTCCGGCTCTCGGGCGCTCGCCGGGTAGCCGGGGCTGGGCTTGGGGCTCTGCCCCATACCCCGCTCCTCAATCGCCGGAGGGGCTTAGGTGGCGCAGCCGCGATCGCCGGGGGGCTTAAGTGGCGCAGCCTCAATCGCCGGGGGGCCTAAGAGGAGCTGCCGCGATCGTCGGTGGGGCTCAAGGGGAGCAGCCTTAATCGCCGGGGGCTTAAAGGGTTCAGCCGCATCGTCGGCGGAGCCTAAGGGGAGCAGCCGCGATCGTCGGCGGGGCTTGAGGGGTCCGCCCCCCAACAGCCGGTGTCTGCCGTGACGTTGGTCGTTCCGTTTCCTCATGCCCAGATGGCGGTCGCGAGCGCCGCGCCCGCGAAGGCGGCGCCGAGTCCGGCCGCGACGCTGCCGGCGACGTTGGCGGCAGCGTAGAAGCGCGCCCCGTCCTCGGCCAGGCGCAGCGTCTCGTACGAGAACGTGGAGTACGTCGTCAACGCCCCGCACAGGCCGGTGCCGAGCAGCAGCTGCACTTGCGACGAGGCGCCGCCCGCCGCGACGGCGCCGGTGACCAGGCCGAGGATCAGGCAGCCCGTCACATTGACGGCGAACGTGCCCCAGGGGAAGACGGTGTCGTGCCGGGACTGGACGGTGCGGTCGGTGAGATAGCGCAGCGGGGCGCCGACCATCGCGCCCACGACCACCAAAAGCCAGCTCACGCCTCGTCCCCGTCCTTCGCCTCGCGGCCCACGTACCGGATGACCTCGCAGTCGTCGAGGATCACCAGGCCCTCGGTGACGAGCTCGTCGATCCCCGGCAGGAAGGCGCGGATCCGCTCCTCGGTGTCGACGATGACGATGACCACCGGCAGGTCCTCGCTCAGCGAGAGGAGCCGGCTGGTGTGGATGAGGGAGGACGCGCCGAAGCCCTCGATGCCGCGGAAGACCGAGGCCCCCGCGAGTCCCGCGGCGTGCGCGCGATGCACGATCTCGGCGTAGACGGGCTTGTGGTGCCAGGTGTCGTTCTCGCCGATGAAGATCGTGACACGCAGGGCGGTGCCGCTCAGGCGGACCCGGTCGTCGGTTGTCACCGCTGCCTCCATTCGATGGCGCGGCGGGTCAGGTGCGCCGCGGTCCACACCGACGCGAGCGCCATGCACACCGTCAGGGCGAGGTAGCCCAGGGCGGTGCGCGGGTGGCCTCCGTCGATCAGGTTCCTGATGTCCACGGCGTACGTGGAGAAGGTCGTGAAGCCGCCGAGGACGCCGGTGCCGAAGAACGGCCGGACGAGGCGGTGGGCTGCCCACACGTCCGTGATGACGACCATGAAGACGCCGATGACGGCGCAGCCGATCGCGTTGACGACGAGCGTCGTCCAGGGGAAGGCGCCGGCCGCGGTGGGCCACAGCAGGGACGCCCCGTAACGGGCGGACGCGCCGACCGCCCCGCCGAGCGAGACCACGGCGACGACGGGCCCCTGCCCTCGCCACACGGCCTTGCGCGGGACGGGAACACGCAGGTCCACGTCCGGATCGACAGATTCGTTCACCATCGGGGTGCGGGCCTCTCCCACGTACGTCTCCTACTCGCCGGACCACACGTTACGTGTGTGCGCCGTCGCAAGCGGGGACCGTTGGCCGCGGGACGGGAACCCGCCGGAGGCGGGCTTGGTACATTCGCGGCCTGGATGCCGAAATGTCGCACATGAGGAGGCGTGGTGACCATGACACCGCTCGCCCTGTTCCTGCCCCGGCTCGACGCGATCCCGCGCTGGCTGCAGATCACGGCGGCCGTGGTGATCCTCGGCCTCATGGCCACACGGGTGTGGCTGTTCCTCCGCCGCCGGAAATAGCGTCCCGGCCGTACGCCCGCCCCTGACACGCGGGGGCGGGCGTACGGCCGGTCCGTGATCAGCCCTGTCAGCCCTGGACGCGGATCAGCTTCTTGTTCGCGAACTCCGCCATGCCGTACTTGCCCAGCTCACGGCCGATGCCCGAGCGCTTGACGCCGCCGAAGGGCAGGTCCGCCTGGGTGCCCGCGAAGCCGTTGATCCACACCATGCCGGTGTCGAGCTGGTCGGCGACCCGCTTGGCGCGCTCGATGTCGCCGCTCCACACGGCGCCGCCGAGCCCGTACGGCGAGCTGTTGGCCAGCTCGACGGCGGCGTCCTCGTCGGCCACCGGGTAGACGACGGCGACGGGGCCGAACAGCTCCTCGGTGTAGGCGCGCATCTCGGGCGTGATGCCGGTCAGCACGGTCGGCTGGACGTACGCGCCCGGGCCCTCGCCGCGGGCGCCGCCGGTGTGCAGCGTGGCGCCCTTGTCGACCGCGTCCTTGATCTGCTCGAGGAGCTGGTCTGCGGCCGCGCGCGAGGACAGCGGGCCGAACTTGGTGTCGGGCTCCAGCGGGTCGCCGGACTGCACCGCGCCGACATTCGCGGTCAGTTCGCGCACGAAGTCCTCGTAGAGGCCCTCCTGGACGAGGAAGCGCTTCGGCGAGTTGCAGGCCTGCCCCGCGTTGCCGAGCCGGCCGCCCGCCGCCTTGCGGGCCGTCTTCGCGACGTCCTCGGTGTCCAGGAGGATGAACGCGTCGGAGCCGCCCAGCTCGAGGACGCACTTCTTGAGGTTGCGGCCCGCGATCTCGGCGACGGCCGAACCGGCGCGCTCGCTGCCGGTCAGCGAGACACCCTGGTTGCGCGGGTCGGCGATGATGTCGGCGACCTGGTCGTTGGTGGCGAAGACGTTGAGGTACGCGCCGCTCGGCAGGCCGGCGTCGACGAAGATCTGCTCCATCGCGAGGGCCGCCTGCGGGCAGCTGGGGGCGTGCTTGAGCAGGATCGTGTTGCCGAGCATCAGGTTCGGCGCGGCGAACCGGGCCACCTGGTAGTACGGGTAGTTCCACGGCATGATCCCGAGCAGCGAACCCAGCGGGGCGGTGCGCACGGTGGCGGTGCCGCCGCCGCTCACCGAGAGCTCCTCGTCGGCGAGGAAGCCGGGGCCCTGGGTGGCGTAGTACTCGTAGATGCTGGTGACGATGTCGACCTCGCCCTTGGCCTGGGCGAGCGGCTTGCCCATCTCCAGGCTGATGATGCGGGCCAGCTCGTCCTTGCGCTCCTGGTAGATCTCGCCGACGCGGCGCAGCACCGCGGAGCGGGTCTCGACGGGCGAGGTCCGCCAACTCTGGTATGCCGCATGGGAGTCGGCCAGTGCCGTCTCGATCTGCTTCGCGGTCGCCTCGGGGAATTCCTCGAGGGTCTCGCCGGTCGCGGGGTTCACCGTCTTGTAGGCCGTCATGGTCGCGACCATACCTTTCGCCTCCGGCCGCCCGTCCAGACCCCGCCCGGCCCCTGACCAGGTCCCAGGAAACGTGCTACGGGATATTGACGCTGCTCCAGAAGAGCGTGGAGTGTTGTGTCATCCGAGGGCTCATCCGAGGACAAGGGGACTGCCATGCGCGTTGAGTTCCGGACCGCCCCGACGCACTATCGTCACTGGTCGCTGAAGGTCGACGAGGCCGTCGCCACGCTCACCATGGACGTGGCGGAACAGGGCGGCCTCGTTCCCGGCTACGAACTCAAGCTCAACTCCTACGACCTCGGCGTCGACATCGAGCTCTACGACGCCGTGCAGCGGCTGCGCTTCGAGCACCCCGAGGTGCGTGCGGTGGTGGTGACGAGCGGCAAGGAGAAGGTGTTCTGCGCCGGGGCGAACATCCGGATGCTGGCCGGATCGAGTCACGCGTGGAAGGTGAACTTCTGCAAGTTCACGAACGAGACGCGCGGCGCCATCGAGGACGCCTCCGCACACTCGGGCCAGACCTACCTGGCCGCCCTCAACGGCACGGCCTCGGGCGGCGGTTACGAGCTGGCGCTCGCCTGCGAGCGGATCCTGCTCGTCGACGACCGCTCGTCGGCCGTGTCCCTGCCCGAGCTGCCGCTGCTCGGGGTGCTGCCGGGTACGGGCGGTCTGACCCGGCTCGTCGACAAGCGGCATGTACGACGCGACCGCGCCGACTACTTCGCGACCAAGCCGGAGGGCGTGGGCGGGAAGCGGGCCGTGCGGTGGCGCCTGGTCGACGAGGCCGTGCCGCGCAGGGAGTGGGAGCACACCATCGCTGCCCGCGCGACCGAGGCCGCCGCCCACTCCGACCGCCCGGCCGGAGAGTCCCAGGGCGTCCGTCTCACCCCACTGGAGAAGAACCGCACCGAGGACCGGGTCGAGTACCGGTACGTGCACGCGGCCCTCGACCACGCCCGCCGCACCGTGGACATCACGCTCGACGGCCCGCGGGAGGACGCGCCGACCGACCTCGCCGCCCTGCACCGGCAGGGCGACGCCAGCTGGCCGCTCGCCCTGGCCCGCGAGCTCGACGACCTCGTCCTCGATCTGCGTACGAACGAACCGGAGTTGGGCACCTGGGTCCTACGAAGCCGGGGCGACGCCTCCCGCGTCCTCGACCACGACGCACTGCTGCACGCCCACCGCGACGACTGGCTCGCCCGTGAGATCACGCTCTATCTCAAGCGCACACTGAAGCGCCTCGACCTGAGCAGCCGCAGCCTCATCGCCCTGATCGAGCCCGGCAGTTGCTTCGCCGGGACGCTCCTGGAGACCGTGCTCGCGGCCGACCGTTCCTTCCAACTGGCCGGTGTCTTCGAGGAGATCGACCCGGACGCCGAACCCGCCGCACTCGTCGTCGGCCCGATGAACCTCGGCGCACTCGCCATGAGCAACGGGCTCAGCCGGCTCGAGACCCGTTTCCTCGGGGACGCTCCCGCGTTGGCCGCGGCGCAGGAGGCAGCGGGCCGACCGCTGGAAGCCGCGGAGGCCGAGCGGCTCGGCCTGGTCACCTTCGCCCCCGACGACATCGACTGGGACGAGGAGGTGCGGATCTCGCTGGAGGAGCGGGCCGGGTTCAGCCCGGACGCCCTCACGGGCCTTGAGGCCAATCTGCGCTTCGCGGGCCCCGAGACACTGGAAACCAAGATTTTCGGGCGCCTCACCGCCTGGCAGAACTGGATCTTCAACCGTCCCAACGCCTCGGGCCCGGAAGGGGCTCTGCGCAGGTACGGCACAGGACAGCGCGCCGAATTCGACCGGAAGCGGGTGTGACGATGGCGCTCACCGCCGACTACACGGACAAGATTCCCAACAACGTGGACCTGCACGAGGACCGCAGGCTCCAGCGGGCGCTGGAGTCCTGGCAGCCCAACTTCCTCACCTGGTGGGACTCCATGGGCCCCACGCTCCCTATGGACGACGTGTATCTGCGCACCGCGGTCGACGTCGGACGGGACGGCTGGGCGCAGTTCGGGCACGTAGCCATGCGCGACTACCGCTGGGGTGTGTTCCTCGCCGAGCCGAAACCCGACCGCCGTATCGCCTTCGGCGCACATCGTGGCGAGCCGGCCTGGCAGCAGGTGCCCGGCGAGTACCGGGCCGATCTGCAGCGCCTCATCGTCATCCAGGGTGATACCGAACCGGCCAGCGTCGAGCAGCAGCGCAATCTGGGTGCCACCGCGCCCAGCCTCTACGACCTGCGCAATCTCTTCCAGGTGAACGTGGAGGAGGGCCGGCACCTGTGGGCGATGGTGTATCTGCTGCACGCCTACTTCGGCCGGGAGGGTCGCGAGGAGGCCGAGCAGTTGCTGCACCGAAACTCCGGCAGCGACGAATCGCCGCGCATCCTGGGCGCGTTCAACGAGGAGACGCCCGACTGGCTGTCCTTCTTCATGTTCACGTACTTCACGGACCGCGACGGCAAGTACCAGCTGGGCACGCTCAAGGAGTCGGCCTTCGACCCGCTGTCGCGCACATGTGAGTTCATGCTGAAGGAAGAGGCACACCACATGTTCGTCGGCACCACCGGTATCGACCGGGTGGTGCTGCGTACGGCCGAGTTGATGCGCGAGCACGACACCGACGACGTGACGGCCTCCGGTGGCATCCCGCTCGACGTCGTCCAGAAGTACATCAACTTCCACTACTCGGTCTCGCTCGACCTGTTCGGCTCGGAGACGTCGACGAATGTGGCCAACTACTACACCACGGGCCTCAAGGGCCGCTGGGGCGAGGAGCGCCGCAAGGACGACCACACGCTGACCGATGACTCGTTCCTGGTCGACGCGCTGGTCGAGGGCGCGATCGGGCAGCGGGAGGTCGCGGCGCTCGTGGGCCTCAACACCGATCTGCGCCGCGAGTACATCCGCGACTGCCACAGCGGCCTGAACCGCTGGAACCGACTGCTGGACGAGGCGGGTATCGACCGGCGGCTGTATCTGCCGCACATCGCGTTCAACCGGCAGGTCGGCGCCTTCGCGGCGGTCGAGACGGCGCCCGACGGCACGGTCCTCAACCCCGACGCGTGGGAGGAGGGCAAGGGTGCCTGGCTGCCGACCGAGGTGGACAAGACGTACATCCGCTCGCTGATGCGGCCCGTGCACGAGCCCGGCCGGATCGCCTCCTGGATCTCCCCGCCACGTCAGGGCATCAACGGCAAGCCGTTCGACTACGCGTACGTGCACCTGACCTGAGGACGCCCGAAGCCGATGACCGGGGAGCCGACGATGAGCGAACCCTTCAACGCGTGCCGTTATCTGCTCGACCGCCGGCTCCACCACGGGGACGGCGCCCGCCCCGCCCTCACCGGCCCCGCGGGTGACCTCACCTACGCCGAACTGCACGACCGGGTGTGCCGCACGGCGGGCGGCCTGCGCGCGATCGGCCTGCGGCCCGAGCAGCGCGTGATGCTGTTCATGGCCGACTCCCCCGACTTCGTCACCGTCTTCCTCGCCGCACTGCGGGTCGGCGCGATACCGGTGCCGGTGTCGACGATGCTGCATGCGGGCGACCTCGCCGAGCTGCTGCGGGACGCGCGGACGACGTTCCTGGCCGTCGGTTCCGCGTACGCGGCGGTGGCCGACAAGGCGGTGCCGGACGCCCCGGAGCTGCGCGGGCTGCTCGCCGGGCCCGATGTCACGTTCACAGGCGACCTCCCGGTGCACCGGCTGCGGGAGTTGGCCGAGGCGGAGCCGGACACCGGTGTGTACGCCACCACGGCCGACTCCCCCGGCTTCTGGCTCTACACCTCCGGCACCACTGGCTCCCCCAAGGCCGCGATGCACCGGCACGGCGCCGTCGCCGAGGTCTGCGAGACGTACGCGACCCGGGTCCTCGGCATCCGCCCCGGTGACCGGTGTCTGTCGGCGGCCAAGGCGTTCTTCGCGTACGGCCTGGGCAACTCGTTGCTGTTCCCGCTCGCGGCGGGGGCGGCGACGGTGCTCGAACCGGAGCCTGTGCGCCCGGAGTTGCTGGCCTCGCGGGCCCGGGAGTTCGGCGCGACGCTGTTCTTCGCAGGCCCGACGTTCTTCGCCAACATGCTGCACGCCGATCTGCCCGGCGACGCGCTCGCCGGTGTCAGGCTCGCGGCCTCCGCGGGCGAGCCGCTGCCCGCCGCACTCCAGCACCGCTGGAGCGAACGCTTCGGCGTCGACATCATCGACGGCATCGGCATGACCGAGACACTGCACATCTTCCTGTCGAACGCGCCGGGAGCGATCCGGCCGGGCACGACGGGCCGCCCGGTGCCCGGCTACGAACTGCGCGTCCTCGACGAGGACGACCGCGAGACACCGACCGGCACACCGGGCACGCTGCATGTGCGCGGCCGCTCCGTCGCCACCGGCTACTGGTCGCGCTACGACGAGTCCCGCCAGGTGTTCCGCGGCGAGTGGCTGCGCACCGGAGACACCTACGTACGCGACGAGGACGGCTACTTCACGTGTCTCGGCCGCACCGGGGACATGCTCAAGGCCGGTGGCATCTGGGTGTCCCCCGCCGAGGTCGAGGCGCGGCTGCTGGAACACCCCGCCGTCGCCCAGGCCGCGGTCGTCGCGGCGACCGACACGGACGGCCTGGAGAAGCCGGTCGCGTACGTCGTCACATCACCCGGGCAGCAGCCCACCGCAGGGGAACTCATCGCGTACTGCCGCACCGGGCTGCCCTCGTTCAAACGGCCCCGGCACGTGCTGTTCACCGAGGCGCTGCCGACGACCGCCACCGGCAAGATCCGCCGCGTGGAGCTGCGGGCCCGCGCGGCCGACGACGTGACCGCTTCCCGAGAACAGCACGAGGAGACCTGATGCTGGACGGCCACCCGCTGATCGACGTCCACCTGCACCCGGCGCGCCTGTCCACGCTGAAACCCACGTACGAGGAGTGGACCCAGGGTGTCGCCGACCACGATCTCCTCGCCCGCATCTACGACGGCGACACGGTCGACCCGGAGGCGTTCCACCGCCATCTCGTCTCCGAGGGCGTCGACATCGCGCTGCTGCTGTCCGAGTACAGCCCGCGGGCGACCGGAATCCAGCCGATCGAGGACCTGCTGCCGATCACGGCCTACGACCCGTCGAGGACCAAGCCGATCGCCAACATCAACCCGCATCTGCACTACCCGATCGAGGAGGAGCTCCAGCGCCAGCTCGACCTGGGCGCGGTCGCCTGCAAGCTGCATCCCGTGCACGCGGGCATCGCCGCCAACGACCGGCGCCTCTACCCGGCGTACGAACTCTGCCAGTCGGCCGGCATCCCGCTGGTCGTGCACTGCGGCACGAGCACGTTCCCCGGCGCCCTCAACAAGTACGCCGACCCGCTGTTCCTGGACGATGTGCTGCGCGACTTCCGGCGCCTGGACGTGGCGCTCGCGCACGGCGGGCGCGGCTGGTGGTACGACGCGGCGGCCTTCATGGCGCTCTCGAACGAACGGGTCTGGATCGAGCTCTCCGGCCTCCCGCCGTCCCGCCTGCACACGTACTACGGCAAGCACGACTGGGCCCGCCTCACCCGCCGCATGATCTTCGGCACCGACTGGCCGGGCGTCCCGGGCATCGCGCGAAACGCCCGCGCGGTGGCGGCCCTGTGCCCGGACGAGACGACCACGGGCCTGGTCCTGGCGGGGAACGCGGCGCAGGTGTACCGGCTCAAGCCGGAGGGGTGAGCGGGGCGGTCAGCCGGTCCCACTCATCCTGCGCGGCCCCGTGCCAGCTCTCGTGCAGCTCGGTGAAGAGGTTCGCGGCGCGCACGCCGATCCAGTGCGGGGGCAGCAACTCCAGGGGCAACTGCGGGTCGAGGGCCGGGAAGCGGCGCCAGGCGTCGACGAGGCGGACCTGGGCCAGGAGCGTGTCCGCTCCGGGTTCGGAGCGCATCCCGGCGAAGGCGCGCACGAACTCGTCGTACTCCGTGGCCAGGTCGCCGAGCCGCCACGCCTGTTCCACCATGTCCCGCTCGGAGCCGATCCCCGCGAAGGGCCCGCAGAACGACGACACGTCCGGGCCGAGACCCAGCTCCTCCACAACCTGCTTGGCCTCCGCCTCGCGTGCGGTGTGCGGGCCCACCCACAGGCCCGGCGCGGGGCTGCCGAGACCCACCCACGTCAGCCGGGTGCGCAGCCGGTGGCGCAGTTCGCGCTTCGACTCCGGGACGCTGACGAGCAGCACCAGCCAGCGGCCGTCCCAGCTCGACCGCGCCCGCCCGAAGGAGTAGATGCGCTCCGCGCCCTCGCTCAGCAGCGTCCTGCCGTGCTCGGTCAGCGCCCAGCGCACCCGCCGCCCGGACCGCTCGGCGGTGACGATGCCGCTCGCCGACAGCCGGTTCAGCGCCTGGCGGGCCGCCTTCTCCTCGACACCGAGACCGTCCATCACGCGCAACAGCGTCGAGGTCCAGACGGGGGCGTCCCGTGGCAGCACGTACTCACCGAGCACGGTGAGCAGGAGGGAGCGCGCGCTCCCCGATCCGGTCGGCCTGGTCAATCCGGGCTCCTCCGCTGGGCGTTGTGCCAGAGTAGCCGAATCACGCTACGTTTCGTCGACGTAGCGCCACACCTACGTAGAGTGTGAGGACGCCTCAGCGGCGCTTGACGCCGACGCCCGCGAAATGGGTGACCTCGACATCCCCGTCGCCGTCCGCGTCCCCGTCTACGGGTTCGGGGCGCCACCGGGAGCAGGAGACGATGCCCGGAGGGAGGAGTTCGACGCCGCTGAAGACGCGCGCGAGGTCCTTGCGGTCGCGCAGTGTCATGGGAGCGGATCCCTGGCTGTTCCAGTGGTCGACCGCGGCCCGCATGGCCTCGCCGTCGACCTCGGTGGTGGGGTGCGAGACGACGAGGTGGCTGCCGGGCGGGACGGCGTCGAGGAGGCGGCGCACGATGTCGACCGCTTCCTCGGTGTCCATGACGAAGTTGAGGACGCCGAGCATGGTGATCGCGACCGGCTGTTCGAGGTCCAGGGTGGCCGCGGCGCCCCGCAGGATCGCCTCCGGGTCGCGCGCGTCCGCCTCGATGTAGTTCGTGGCCCCCTCAGGCGTACTGGTGAGGAGGGCTTGGGCGTGGTGGAGGACGACCGGGTCCTTGTCGACGTAGACGATCCGGCAGCTCGGGTCGACGCCCTGCGCGACCTCGTGGGTGTTGTTCGCGACGGGCAGGCCGGTGCCGATGTCCAGGAACTGCCGGATGCCCGCCTCGGCTGCCAAGTAGCGCACCGCGCGGGCCAGGAAACGCCGGTCGGCGACGGCCGAGCGGGGCAGCTCCGGCACGAAGGAGAGGATCTGCCCGCCGACCTCGGCGTCGACGGCGTAGTGGTCATTGCCGCCCAGCCAGTAGTTCCAGATCCGGGCGGAGTGGGAGACACCCGTCCGCAGCGGGTCGGCGGCGGGATCGCGGGGTGCGGACTCGGACATGACGGCAGGCTCCTTTGAACATGCGCATTGGGACGAGGAACAACCTGGGCGCGGCCGATCAACTGCGTTGCCGCTTACCTAGGTTGCTCCCTCCTCACGCGTCCCCGATGTTCAGCGCCGCCCCTTGAGCCTCTCCACGCCCGCGACACCGACCGCGGCGAGGCCGATCTGCATGGCGAGTTCGATCCAGTCGACGCCGTCGGTCTCGGCGACATCGAAGGCGCCGGCGAGACCGGTTCCGACGAGTGCCGCGGCGATGCCGACCAGGAGCGTCCAAAGGATGCCGATGCGTTGACGGCCTGGAATGGCCAGCCGTCCCAGCACGCCGATCACGACGCCGATGACGATCGCGGTGAAGATGCCGGAGATCTCCATGCCTGTCTGCCTCCTTGATCCGACACTTCGACGTTTCGACACAGCTGTCGAATGTCGATTCACGTGTTCCCCGGCATGAGGGACGCAGTCCCCCCGGCGACGGTTGAGCGTCACGCCGCAGCGCTCAGGCGGCCGCCTGCGGGTGGGTGAGCCGGGCCAGCAGGTCGTCGAGGGCGACGAGGCCGGTCAGCCGGCCGGTGTCGTCGCGGACGACGGCCAACGAGGCCCGGCGGAGGCGGAGTTGCTCGATGGCCTGGCCGACCGTGTCGGAGGCGAGCAACTCCGGTACCGGGCGCGCGAGTTCACCCGCGGTGGTGGCCCGCCCCCGGCTGCGGGCGATCAGGGCGTCGCGCGCGTGCACGGAGCCGACGACCCTGTCCCCGGCCCGTACGAGGAGGCGGCTGCGGTCGCGGGCCGACGCCGTGGCGAGGATCGCGTCGAGGTCCGCGTCCGCCGGGACGGAGGTGATCCGCGCGGCGGGGGTCTGGAGGTCGCCGACGGGGGTGAGGGGTTCGACCAGCGAGCTGGTGATCAGCTCCGAGTCGTCCTTGCTGATCAGGCCGAGCCGCTCGGACTCCGCGACGAGGTGCGTGAGTTGCTCCCGGTTGTGGACCTCGGCGAGTTCGTCGCGCGGGGTGACACGGCACATCCGTACCAGCGCATTGCTGACCTTGTTGAGGACCCGGATCAGCGGGCGGACCGCCTTGACCACGGCACGGAACGGCGGGGCAAGGAGCATCGCCGAGCGTTCGGGGTGGGCGATGGCCCAGGACTTGGGTGCCATCTCGCCGACGATCATGTGCAGGAACACCACGACGATCATCGCGAAGGCGAAGGAGACGCCGTAACTGAGGCCGCTGGGCAGGCCCCAACTGTGCAGCAGCGGGTCCAGCTCGTGCGAGATGGCAGGTTTGGAGATCGAACCGAGACCCAACGTGCAGATAGTGATGCCCAGTTGGGCGCCGGCGAGCATCAGCGACAGTTCGCGCATGCCGGCGAGCGCCGCCTTGGCGCCGCGGGCGCCGGACGCGACCGCCTGCTCCATGCGGTGCCGCTTGGCGGCGACCAGCGCGAACTCGGCGGCTACGAAGAATCCGCTGCCGATCAACAGCAGGACCGTGATGAAGAGGGCCATGGGGAAGCTCATGGGCGCGGCTCCTCCTCGATGTCCGCGGTGGCGGGTTCGCGGGTCAGGTGGACGAGTTCGGGTACGTGGCGGTCGAGGGTGCGGACGTCGATGACTGCGTGCTCGCCGTCGTCGCCCAGGCCGATCGTGACGCGATCGCCGATGGCCGGAAAGCGGCCGAGCCGGTCCACGATCAGGCCTGCCACGGTGTCGTAGCCCTCGTCCTCGGGCAGCTCGACTCCGGTGGCCTCGGCGATCTCGTCGATGCGGCGGCCCGCGTCGATCACCCAGCCGGTTCCGTCCGGGTCCTGGACCGCCAGCTGTGTCTCGCGGTCGGTCTCGTCCGCGATGTCGCCAACGAGTTCCTCGGCGATGTCCTCGTACGTGACGACACCCGCGACGCCGCCGTGCTCGTCGAGGACGACCGCGAACTCGTCGTCGGCCTCGCGCATCCGGTCGACGGCTGCGGGGAGCTGAAGTGTGTCCGGCAGCAGGAGGGGGCGGCGGGCCGCGGTCCCGGCCGGGGTGTTCGCGTACGCGGACTGCTGGAGCCGCATCAGTTCGCGCACGCCGAGGACGCCGGTGACGTCGTCGGGGTGGTCCCCCATGACCGGGTAGTTGGAGTGGCCGTGCTTGGCGATCAGCTCGATCGCGTCGGCGGCCGTGGCCTCCTTGCGGACGAAGATCGCGTCGGCGCGCGGCACCATCACCTGGTCCAGGGTCCGCTCGTTGAACTCCAGGGCGTGGTCGAGGAGGGTGGCGGTCTCGCGGGGCAGCTCGCCCTGCTGGTGGGATTCGCCGATGAGGTGGCTGAGTTCCTCCAGGGTGGCGCCGTGGTGCAGTTCCTCGACAGGTTCGATGCCGACCTTGCGCAGCAGCTTGTTCGCGGCGCTGTCGAAGAGGTGCACGAGGGGGCCGACGACCTTCAGGTAGCCGAGGGTGGAGCCGGCGAGGGACTTGGCCAGGCGTTCGGGGACGGCGAGGGCGAGGTTCTTCGGGGCCAGCTCGCCCAACACCATCTGGACGACGGTGGCCACGACGAACGCGAGGACCACCGAGATGCCGGTCACCGCGGCGTCCGGCAGGCCGATGCCGTTCAGTACCGGGCGCAGCAGGGTCGAGACGGACGGTTCGGCGAGGAAGCCGACGACCAGGCCGGTGACCGTGATGCCGAGCTGGGCACCGGACAGCATGAAGGACAGCCGCCCGAGGACCTTGAGGGCCTTGGCCGCCCTCTTGTCGCCCGCGTCGGCGTCACGGGCGAGCGCGAGCCGGTCCGCCGCGACGTACGCGAATTCCTGGGCCACGAAGTAGCCGGTCCCCGCGGTCAGCACAAGGACCGCGAGGAGGCCGAGCACGGCACTCAGCATGTGCCACCACCTCGCCGCGTGCCGTGCTCACCGATCAAGGGACGGGGTGGTCGGGGACTGTGCCCCGCTGGGTCCGTCGGTCTGGCGGACAACGGGCTACTCCTTCGCACTTTACTTGCTCTCTGCCTTCATGACGACAACGCACGGCCCGGCGCCGCCGTTCCCGACCACTCTCCGTCGGGCCTGTACGCGTCGCCACCGCGCCTGCCGTCGGGCCTTCGGACCTCCGGGGGCGAACAGGGATGATGGACTGGCCCTCACACCCAGCCACCAGGAGGAGCCGGTGACGACGTCCCGCCACAGCACCCCACGACGCGCCCAGGGCGAGCTGGAGGCACAGGTCCTGGCCGCGCTGCGCACGGCCGAGGATCCGGTGAGCGCCGGGTGGGTGCGCGACCGGATGGGCGGCGACCTCGCGTACACCACGGTGGTGACGATCCTGGCGCGGCTCCAGGCCAAGGACGCGGTCACCCGGCGGCGCGAGGGGCGCTCGTTCGTGTGGACGCCCGTGGCCGACGAGGCCGGGCTCGCCGCGTTCAAGATGCGCAAGGTGCTGGACGGCGAGGTGGACCGGGAGGCCGTCCTGGCCAGCTTCGTCACCTCACTGCCCGAGGGCGACGAGCGGCTGCTGCGGGATCTGCTGCGGCGCGCGGAGGGAACCACCGGGGACGAGGGGACGGCGGCGGGCGACGAGAAAGGCGCGGACTGAGCCGTGGGCATCTTCGTCTTCCTGCCCCTCGTGCTGCCGCTGACGGCCTGGCCGGTGGCCCGGCTCGCCGCGCACCGGCTGCATCCGCGCACCGCGACCCGGCTCCTTACCTGCGTGGCCGCCGTGATGGCGGTGTGCAGCACGGTGTGCCTGGCCCTGCTGATGGTGGTCGGCACCGCACAGTTGCCGGGCAACCCGCTGCCGGACGGCTGGTCGGATCCCGAGGTACGGGCCGCCGTGCCGCAGGACGAGATCGTGGGCAAGGCGGCCATCCCGGCGCTACTCTCCGTCGTCGCCGCCTGCGCCCGCACGCTCTGGCGCCACTTCGCGGTGCGCCGCCGCGCCCATGCCGCGCTCGCCGGACTGCCCGCCGCGCAGGTCGCGGTGCTGCCCGACACACAGGCGTACGCGTACGCGCTGCCCGGCGGGGGTCGGGGCACCAGCGGCGGTACCGGTCGCGGCCCCGGTCCCAGTCCCAGTCCCGGTCACACGCACGGTCGCGGCCCCGGTCTCGGTCTCGGTCTCGGCCTTGGTCTCGGTGGCGGTCACGCTCACGGTCACGGTCGCGGCCACGCGCACGGTCGCGGTCCCAGTAGCGATCACGCCCACGGCCGGATCGTCGTCAGCACCGCGTTGCTCGACCGGCTCGCGCCCGCGGAGCGGCGGGCCCTGTTCGCTCACGAGCGGGCCCATTTGACGGCCCGCCACCACCGGCTGCTGCTGACCGTGCGCCTCGCCGCCCGCGCCAACCCCTTTCTGCGCCCGCTGAGTTCGGCCGTCGCGTACACGGCCGAGCGGTGGGCCGACGAGGAGGCGGCCGCGCAGGTCGGCGACCGCAAGGTGGTCGCCCGCGCCATCGGCAAGGCGGCCCTGTCCTCGGGCGGGGCGCGCGAACCGCTCTTCGCGGCGTTCGCCGCTCCAGGCCCGCTGCCCCGCCGCGTCGCCGCGCTGCTCGCGCCGCCGCCCGGCGAGCAGGGCCGGGCCACGGCGTTCACGCCCGTGGGGCTCGCCACGTGGACGGCGGGCTTCGGCACAGCGGCCTCCGCCATGTCGTCCGCCAACTCCGCGCTCACCCTGGCGGCGACGCTGCACGCGGCGACCCCGCTCTGACGGGCCCATCGACCCAATACAGGCCCTAGAGGTCGAACTCGGTCGGGGCCAGGCCGAGCATCTGGCACGCCTCGCGCACGACGCCCCGCTCGGTCTGGTCGAAGTCGCCGTCCGCGCCGCCGATGACGATGCCGATCTGGATCACGGCGCGCGCCTCGGCCTCCTTCTTCTTCGCCTTGGCGACCTCCTGCAACACGCTGACCTTGCCGAAGTCGAAGTCGGCCGTCAGCTTGTCGAGGTTCGTCTCGAAGCGCTTCTGGAGGTCCGTGGCGTCGAAGTTCTGCAACACCTCATTGCTCATGATCAGCTGCGCGACGCGGCGGCGCTCCGAGGCGTCAATGGTGCCGTCGGCCGCGGCCACCAGTGCGCACATCGCCATGGAGGCGTCCCGGAAGGCCCCGGACTTCAGGTCGCTCTTCTTCGCCACCAACTGCGTCTGCATCGTCGACGCGGAATCCTTGATGCGGTCCCACAGGGCCACGGGTACTCCTCAGGTTGTGATCTCGTGCCGCGCTATTCACGTGCCCGAACATCTGCAGCACTGCCTTCATCAGCACTCACTTCTACAGCACTGTAGAAACTGGCGAAGGTCCGGGAAAGTTCCGCCTCACGGATATACTTCTACACTCCTGTAGAACATCTCCTACGCCCACAAGGGAGTTCACGCCTCGATGGTGTTCAAACGACTGCTCGGCTCGCTCGGCGTGGGCGGGCCCACCGTCGACACAGTGCTGCCCGACTGGACCACCGCCCCCGGCGGCACCGTCTCCGGCCGGGTCCATCTCCAGGGCGGCAGCGGCGACTTCGAGATCGAGCACATCACCCTGGAGCTCGTCGCCCGGGCCGAGGCGGAGCATGACGAGGGCGAGGGCCACGGCACCGTGGTGTTCGACCGGTTCGTGGTCGGCGGCGGCTTCCGGCTCGTCGCGGGCGCCGAGCACAGCGTCCCGTTCACGGTGACGCTGCCGTGGGAGACGCCGATCACCGAGCTGAACGGGCAACCGCTCGGCATCGCGCTCGGCGTGCGCACCGAACTCTCCGTCGCCGGCGCCAAGGACAAGGGCGACCTCGACCAGCTCGCCGTCGGCCCCCTCCCCGTACAGGAGGCGATCCTCGAGGCGTTCGGGCAGCTCGGCTTCGGCTTCACGTCGGCGGACCTGGAGTACGGACACATCGGCGGCACCGGCCAGCAACTCCCCTTCTACCAGGAGATCGAGCTGGCGCCCTCGCCGCGGTACGCGCACGCCATCAAGGAGATCGAGCTGACCTTCCTCGCCACGCCGGGCGGCACGGAGGTGGTCCTGGAGGCCGACAAGCGCGGCGGCCCCTTCTCCGGCGGCCACGACGCGCTCACCCGCTTCACCGTGGCGCACGACGAGGTCGGACGCCTGGACTGGAACGCGGTCGTCGACGGCTGGGTACGGCAGTTGGTCGAGCACCACTCGGCCTACGACACCCATGCCTCGTACGGGCACGACGGCGGACACCGCTCCGGGCCCGGCCTGGGCACGGCGGTGGCGGTCGGCGCCGCGGGGCTCGCGGTGGGTGTGGTCGGCGGCATGGTGGCCGCCGAAATCGTCGACGAGGTCGGGGACTTCTTCGAGGACGAGGACGAGGGCGACGACGAAGGTGGCGAGGACTGACCATGTTCGGACTCAGCGAGATCGCCATCGTCCTGATCGTGATCGCCGTCGTGATCGGCGTGAAGAAACTGCCGGAACTGACCCGCAGCGCGGGCAAGTCGGCCCGCATCCTCAAGGCCGAGGCGAAGGCCCTGAAGGAGCAGGACGACCCGGCGCACGACCAGCCCCGGACGCCGCCCCAGGTCATCCAGGGCGAGACGGTGACTCCGCCCCCGCGGGAGCCGGGGCAGGAGTCACCGAAGGCGTAGGCACGTAGGCCCATGCCTCAGGGTGTCGTTTGCAGCTTCTCGAAGAAGAACTCGTGCTTCAGGTACGACGTGTCGTACTCGTGGCCCGGATGCGGCGGGAGCAGCTGCGCGGCCTGGAAGAGGCGCCAGCCGTCGAGGAGGGCTTCGAGGCCCGTCTCGTACGGCGGGTCGTCGCTGTCGCCAGTGGTGTGGTCGGTGGTCCCGGTGCCGTCGTAGCGGGCCCAGCCGACCACCTTGGCGTCGAGCGCCGAGTTGGCGAGGTAGAGGACGAGTACCTGCTGTCTCATGCGTGGCTCCCGATAGTGGGACGGTTGGAGACCCGGGTCACCCAGTGGTCGAGGTCGAAGGTGTCGTCGCCGGTCAGCGCGCGCCACAGCCGGATCCGGTTGTGGATCTCCAGGCGTCCGGTGGCGGGCTCGTACCAGGGGAAGACGTGGCGGAGCTCGTCGCCGACGGCCGGGTCGTCGAGGTCGGTGGTGTCCCACAGGCGCACCTGCGGCACGGTCGGGTTGAACCGGATCTTGAACATGTAGCGCCGGATGTGACTGTCGTTGCGGCGCCCGCCGTGCCAGATGCCGTGGTGCATGAGGAGGACGGTGCCGGCATCGCAGGTCAGCCGGTTCTGACCGCGCAGATTCTGGTAGCGGCCGGTGTCGGTCTCGTTGGTGTGCCGCAGGTGGCTGCCCGGAACGCTGAGCGTGCCACCCATGTCGAGCGTCACATCCTGCGGGTAGTACATGAGTTGGACGTCGAAGGCGTCCGGCCGCACGTCGATGATGGCGTCCCCGTGCAAGGGCTGGGCGGTGCCGTCCTTGGCCTCGCGCACATGCACGGCGTGATGGTCGACGGTCGGATCCGGACCCACCAGACTCTTCAACGCCCCTGCCACGGCAGGCAGGTCGAGGAGGTGGCGGGCGAAGGAGTCGTCCGGGTAAGCCTTCGGGACGGGCGTGCCGTACGGCGCGGCCGGAATCCCGGCGTCGAAGACATCGACGGCCTGGTCGTTCAATTCCTTCGGGACGACCGCGTCGAGGCGCAGTGATCCGTGGGCGACGAAGCGCGCCATCTGTACGGAGCTCAGCAACTGCTCACTGGTTGGCATGAGGCAAACGTAGGCAGCCGATGGCCGTTCGTCGTGGGCTGTATCAGGCCTCTACTGGTATTTTCCCGGCATGATCGAGAGCGTCGCGTTGCCGTTGGACCAGCCGCCCGAGGTGGTCAGCGCGGGCGTCGGCGTGCACGGCGGGCAGGCGCTGAGCGAGTCCTTCCGGCTGCCCGACCTGTGGCAACTGCACCTCTACAGTTACGCGGGCGAGCTGACGGTCGATGCCCACCGGCACCCCATCCGGCCGGGACACATCAGCCTGATCCGGCCGGACACCGAGGCCCATTTCCGGTACGCGTCACGGCGCAGCGAGCACCTGTACGCGCACTTCCGGCTGCCGGGACGGGATCCGCAGGGGCTGCGCCGGGTGCCGGTGATGCAGGACGCGGGCGCGCAGGCGGCGCTGCTCGGAACGCTGCTGGGGAGCGCCGTGGCGGCGATGCCGCTGGCGCGGGCCCGGGCCGCCGCCGAGGTGTGGACGGTGCTGTGGCACACCACCCAACTGGGCACGCCCGAGCGGACCGGCCAACCCCACCCGGCGCTTGCGGCGGCGATGGAGCACATCGAGCGGTCCCTCGCGACTGCGCTGACGGTCCCGGGGATCGCCGCCGCGGCGGGCGTCTCCCCCGGCCATCTGACCCGGCTGTTCCGCGCCGACACGGGAGACACCGTGGTGGCGTGGATCCGCCGGCGCCGGATGGAGCGTGCCCGGCACCTGCTGCAGTCCTCGACCCTCGCGATCACCGCGGTCGCGGCCACGGTGGGCATCCCGGACCTCCAGGCGTTCAACAAGACGTGCCGCCGGGAACTGGGCGCGTCACCGCGGGAGGTGCGGGGGCGGCGCCGAGCGGGGTAAGGCCGGGGCTCTGCCCCATACCCCGCGCCTCAATCGCCGGCGGGGCTTGAATTCTCGACGCGTTCGCGGGCAGGCCGCAGCATGGCCACCACAGGGCGTCCGGTGACGAGTCGGCCGTCCTCGACGAAGCCCTCCTCACGTCCCGTCAGCGCCTGGATCAGGTGTCCGCGCCAGGTGTGCAGCAGGTCCTCCGCAGCCAGATCGGCCACCAGGTTGTGCTGTTCGTGCGGATCGGCGGCGAGGTCGAAGAGCTGCTCGTGGCCGTCGCCCGACATCCACAGGAACTTGGTGCGTCCGTCGGTCACCCACTGCAGGGACTGCCCGAGGAGCACGTGCTCACCATGCAGCAACGGCCGCCAGACATCGGGCTGTTCGCCGCGCAGCAGCGGTACGAGGCTGCGTCCGTCGCACGTGTCGGGGACCGGGAGCCCCGCCAGGTCGAGCAGGGTCGGCATGATGTCGCGGAGCTCGACCACCTCGTCGGCGACGTTCCCGGCCGCGTACCCGTCCGGCAGTCCGCCGAAGAGCAGGGGGACGCGGGCCGCACCCTCGTAGCCGAAGCCCTTGCGGAACAGGTGGTGTTCACCGAGCATCTCGCCGTGGTCCGAGGTGAACGCGATGACCGTGTCGTCGCGCAGGCCGAAGTCCTCCAGGGCCATCCGGATCCGGTGGATCTGGAGGTCGATGTGGGCCATGTGCCCGTAGTAGCCGGCCCTCGCGCGATGCAGCGTCCGGGCATCCATGCTCGCCACGAAGGCTTCGTGGTCACCGTCCTTGCGGTGTCCGGCGAAGTCGTCCGTCCAGTCACCCACCACGGGTTCGTACGGCGGGAGTTGGAGGTATTCGTCGAAGGCCCAGGCGGGCGGGTCGTACGGCGGGTGCGGCCGGTGGAAGGACAGGTAGAGGAAGAACGGCCGAGAGGGGTCGCGGCGGTAGAGCCATTCGGTGGTCTGCGTGGCGACCCAGTTCGTCGGGTGCAGATGTTCCGCCCTGTCCCAGGGGCGGGCGACGACGGAGTTGCAGCCCGCCCCGTGGTCGCTGTACTCGGCGTCGGGACTCACGCCCGGCTGGCGGCGCAGCCACGGCACGTAGTCGTCGAAGAAGGCGAAGTTGCGGCGCCCCTCACGGCGGGCGTGGTGCAGGAACCCGTCATGCAGGACGACGTCATCGAACCCGGCGCGTGCCCGTTCGGGCCACACGTGCATCTTGCCGATGGCCTGCGTCTGGTATCCGCCGCGCCGCAACTCGCCCGCGAGGGTGACCGGGTGGGCGGTCTCGAACGGCACCCCCTCGACGTATCCGACGCGGCCGTGGCGCTCCTGGGACTGGCCTGTGAACAGGGCGGCGCGGGCCGGGATGCAGGTGGGCGTTGCGGAATAGGCGGACGTGAAATGCGTTCCGGAGGCGGCGAGTTGGTCAAGGTGCGGGGTGCGTACGTGGGGGTGTCCCGCGGCGGAGAGGCAGTCGCCGCGCCACTGGTCAACACAGATGAGGACGATGTTCGGTGCGGACACGGGCGTCGCCTTTCTCGGTGTTCTCAGGGGTTCGCCCCGGTACGCGCCGCGACTTTAGCCCTTGAGATCGACGCGGCGGAAGACCGCGATCACTGCCGCCCACCGAACTCCCAGTTGTGCACCTCGATGTCGGCGTACCGGCCGGGCGTGAGGACCCCGCGAGCCGTGGCCACGTCCGGCGCCCGGAGCAGCGCTGCCGTACCCAGCCAGACGGTGCCGTCGTCGGACAACAGCGGTCCGCATGCGATGAGTTCGTCCCGGTCGCAGGTCACGCCCGGCTCGTCGGCCGGCACGTCGACGGTGGCGGGGGCCGCGCCGAGGCCGAGCACGAGGTAGCGGTTGCCGCCGGTCCGGCCGCCGGGGAAGTCCCACATGGTGCGCCCCAGCACATTGCGCCAGCGCCGCAGGAGCACGTCCCGGTAGGCGCCCGCCTGGTAGCCGGGCTCGTCGAAGGCGAACGCGCGGGCCGCCGCGGCGTCCGGCAGGTCGACGATGTGCACGCTTCCGGTGAGTGTCTCGCCGTCGTCCGCGAACGTCGGCCCGCGGGCGATCATCCCCTTCGCGAACCGGTCCATGTAGGACCAGTGCTCCTGCACCATTTCATGACGCAACGTCAGGGAGCCTTTGCGGTCCCGGTGGTAGCAGAGGAATTCCATGCCGCCAGTTTCTCGCATCGGACGATGTCGACGTACGCCCGCGCGCGTCGCCGCACCACGCCTCGTAGTCCACGGTGCCCCGCTCGCCCTCTGCGTGTATCTCACAGCGCGTGTGCGCGAGGCCCTCCGCGCGCAGCCGGGTGGAAAGCCCGTGCCGGTCGAGCAGTTGCACGGTCCGCCGTTCCAGGAACCCGGCCCGCGACCGCGCCGGCAACTGCTCCCGCGTGAACTTGTCGACCACCACACAGTCGATCCCGCGACGCCGCAACAACACACCGAGCGTCAGCCCGGCGGGACCCGCTCCGACGACCACCACACTCGTGCCGACCGTACGCACCAGTCTCACTCCCTCTACGAGGCCGGGAGGGGGGAGACCGGCCCCGTCCACGGACGTTACGGGAGTGATCGGCGCAGGTGAGAGGCAGGTCCGCTCGCCGTCCGTGGCCCGGATCACACCGGGCCGGGGCCCGCTCGCGGAATGCGCGCAGGAGGTGACGCGGTTGCCACCGAAGATCGCCGTTTGTGCAGCGCCGCACAGCCGACCGGTACCGATGACCCGTACGCCCGTAATCGCGTATGTCCGTACTTTTGAGGAGCACCCCGTGGCCGACCCCACGTCCCGCGCCGCCGAGATACTCTCCCGCCCCATCACGCTGAACGGCCTGACCGTGCCGAACCGCATCGCGATGGCTCCGATGACCCGCATGTTCTCGCCGGACGGCATCCCCGGTGAGGATGTGCGCTCGTACTACGCGCGCCGGGCCGCCGCGGGCGTCGGCCTGATCATCACCGAGGGCACCTACGTGGGTCACGACTCGGCCGGTGACAGCGACCGGGTGCCGCGCTTCCACGGCGAGGAGCAGCTGGCCGGCTGGGCGAAGGTCGCCGAGGACGTGCACGCGGCGGGCGGCACGATCGTTCCGCAGCTGTGGCACATCGGCATGGTGCGCAAGGCGGGGCAGCCGCCCTTCGCGGACGCCGAGCCCGTCGGCCCCTCCGGGATCCGCGTGGACGGCACCGAGGGCGAGGGCCGGGCCATGACCCGGGGTGACCTGGACGATGTCATCGGCGCCTTCGCGCAGGCCGCCGCGGACGCGGAGCGGATCGGTCTCGACGGCGTCGAGGTGCACGGCGCGCACGGCTATCTGCTGGACCAGTTCCTGTGGTCGGGCACCAACCGTCGTGACGACGCCTACGGCGGCGACGCCGTGGCCCGTACGAAGTTCGCCGCCGAGGTCGTGGCCGCGATCCGCGAGCGGGTGTCCGCCGAGTTCCCGATCATCTTCCGCTACTCGCAGTGGAAGCAGGAGGCGTACCGCGCGCGGCTCGCCGAGACCCCCGAGGAGCTGGAGGCCGTCCTCGCCCCGCTGTCGGCGGCCGGTGTCGATGTCTTCCACGCCTCCACCCGCCGCTACTGGCGCCCGGAGTTCGACGGCTCCGACCTGAACCTGGCGGGCTGGACCAAGAAGCTCACCGGCAAGCCGACCATCACCGTCGGCTCCGTCGGTCTCGACGGCGACTTCCTCCGCGGCTTCGCGGGCGAGGGCTCCCCCCTCAAGGGCATCGACGACCTGCTCGACAGCCTGGAGCGCGACGAGTTCGACATGGTCGCGGTCGGCCGCGCCCTGCTCCAGGACCCGCAGTGGGCGGCGAAGGTCCTCGCCGGACGCCTCGACGAGCTGAAGCCGTACGACGCGGCGGCGCTCAAGACGCTGAGCTAGGGCGTGTTTCGAAAGTAGCGTCGTCCGCCCGGAGGGCGGGCCTCGCGGGGTCTGGTGCGTGCGATCGCAAGGCGCCGGAATGGTCTCGTAGCGGAGCTACTAGGGCATTTCGGCAACGCCGCGAGCGTGCGTGCCAGACCCCGCGAGGCAGACGGGACTTTCGAAACCCGCCCTAGACCGGAGCCTGAAGACAGGGGCGTTCGCCCTCCCGCCGCACGGCCGGAGGGCGGACGCCCCTTCGTCATACGCGGAGTCATACACAGAGGGAGAGCCCGCGCAAAGGTGAGCAACTTCTTGCAACTGCCTGGCCGGAAGTGCATGGTATCGATCATCGTCGCGTTGAATCGGCCGACGGCCGCGAACAGGGAGGGTACGACGGTGAGTCCAAGCAGGGCGGTGTGCGACTGCATCGATCCGCTGGCGGAGGTGCGTGCCACCGGCGACCCCGAGCACGACGTGTTCCTCACGGGAACCGTCTTCATGGACCTGGTCTTCACCGGGCTCGACGGCGCCCCGCGCATCGGCACCGAGAACTGGGCCCGCGGCATGGGCTCCAGCCCCGGCGGCATCGCCAACATGGCGACCGCGCTCGCCCGCCTGGGCCTGCGCACGACGCTGGCAGCCACGTTCGGCACCGATCTGTACGGCGACTACTGCTGGGAGTCGCTGGCCGATGTCGAGCGCGTCGACCTCACCCACTCGCAGCGCCTCCCCGGCTGGCACTCGCCGCTCACCGTCTCCATGGCGTACGACGGCGAGCGCACCATGGTCACGCACGAGCACCCGGCGCCCCCGCTGGAGCACACCGTGCCGCGCGCCCGCGCCGGAGTGGCCTCGCTCGAACCCGACCGCGAGGACGCCTGGTTGCGGCAGGCGCACGACCAGGGCGCCCGGATCTTCGCCGATGTCGGCTGGGACGAGTCGGGCCGCTGGGACACCGCGACACTGACCGGACTCCCGTACGCCCACGCCTTCCTGCCCAACGCCACCGAGGCGCTGCACTACACGCGCACCGACACCCCGCAGGACGCGGTGGCCAGGCTGGCCGACCTCGTGCCGATCGCCGTGGTCACCAAGGGCCCCGAGGGCGCGGTCGCCGTCGACTCGCTCACCGGGGAGCACGCCGACGTACCGGGCCTGCGCGTGGAGGCGCTCGATCCGACCGGCGCGGGCGACGTGTTCATGGCCGGGTTCGTGACCGGCACCCTCGCCGGGTGGCCGCTCGCCGACCGCCTGGCCTTCGCCAACCTCACAGCCGCCCTGTCCGTGCAGCACTTCGGCGGTTCGCTGTCGGCTCCGGGCTGGGTGGAAGTGGCCGCCTGGTGGGGCGAGTTGACCGTACGAGCCAAGGCGGGCGACGCCGCCGCCTCAGAACTGGCCCGCCACTACGGCTTCCTGCACGACCTCGTCCCCGCCCGCCTGCACGAGGTGGCCCGCCGCCGGGCCACGCCGACCCTGGGCTTCCGCGCCGCGTAGGAGACACCACCATGAGCTCAAGATTCACGCGCAGGTCGGTGCTCGCGGCCACCCTCGCCGTCGGCGCCGCGGGCTGCACACCGGGCACCGACGGTTCGGGCGCCGTGACCGGCAGCGCCGCGCCGGGCGGCGGCAACGGCATACCCGACCCCGCAAAGGCCGGGAACGTGACGCTGCACGTGTGGGACCAGGAGACCCGCGGCGGCACCAACGCCGAGATCGAACAGCTCAACAAGGAGTTCCAGCGGAAGTACCCGAACGTCACGATCAAGCGGGTCTCGCGGAGCTTCGACGACCTCAAGACGACGCTCAAGCTGGCCCTGTCCGGCAACAACCCGCCCGATGTCGTGCAGGCCAACCAGGGCTACCCGGACATGGTGGCGTTCGTCGAGGCGGGCCTGCTCACACCGCTCGACAACTACGCAGGCATCTACGAGTGGAACACCCGCTACCCGGCGACGCTCCTCAACCTCAACCGGGTCTCCGTGGCGGAGCCGGGCACGTCCCGCCGCTTCGGCACCGGCCGTCTGTACGGGATCTCGCAGACCGGCGAGTTCGTGGGTCTCTACTACAACAAGAAGGTCCTGAAGGCGGCCGACCTCCAACCTCCGCGCACCTGGCCGGAGTTCGTCGACGGCCTCGCGAAGCTCAAGAAGGCGGGCGAGCTCCCGATCCAGTTCGGCAACCTCGACAAGTGGCCCGCGATCCACACCTTCGGCATGCTCCAGGACCAGCAGGGCGCCGAGCGGGCCCGCGACACCGTCCTCGGGACCGGCGACGGCTTCACCGGCTCCCGTACGACGAAGGCGGCCACCACGCTGACCGACTGGCTGGACCGCGGCTATCTCCCCAAGGACGCCAACGGGCTCGGCTACGACGACGCCAACAAGAAGTTCATGGCCGGGCAGGGCGCGTACACGATCACCGGTACGTGGATGCTGGCCGACCTGAAGAAGAAGCTCGGCGACGACCTCGGCGTCATGCCCCCGCCACCGCCCACCGAGGGCGGCAAGCCGGTCACCACGGGCGGCCAGGGCCTGGCCTGGTCGGTCACCGCGCGCTCCGCGCACCCCGACGTCGCGGCCGCGTACCTGGACTTCATCACCAGCGAGCACGCGGCGGACGTGATGACGGAGAACGGCGTGCTGCCGGCGGTCCCCGGAAAGGCGGCCGCCGCCCTCGACCCGGAGTCACCGGACAGTCAAATGGTCGACGGATGGCGCCAGTTGACGTCGGCGGACGGCCTGGTCCCGTACCTGGACTACGCGACGCCCACGTTCTACGACACGAGCTCCGCGGCCCTCCAGGACCTCATCGCGGGCAAGACCTCACCGCGGGACTTCGCGCGCAAACTCCAGGCCGACTACGCGCCGTTCATCAACAAACAGCGTGGCAAGGGCAGTTCGGGAGCGTCGGGCTCGTGACCAAAAGTGTTCATGCGTCGAACCGGGCTCCCGGCGAACCCCGCTCCATCGGCTACCTGTACGTCCTGCCCGCGCTGGCGGTCTACGGCCTGTTCCTCCTCTACCCCTTCGGCCAGGCGGTCGGCCTGTCCTTCCTGCACTGGGACGGACTGACCCGGGCCACGTCGGCGGGCCTGGACAACTACTCGGCACTCTTCACGGACCCGACCCTGCGCGCCCCGTTCGGCCACGCGCTGGTACTGCTGCTGTTCTACGCGGCGCTGCCGGTGGCCATCGGCCTGCTGCTGGCGGCGACGATGTCCCGGATCCGGGTCCGCGGACTGACCTTCTTCCGTACGGTGCTGTTCCTGCCGCAGGTCCTGGCCATGGTGGTCGTCGGTGTGGCCTGGCGCTCGATCCTGGCGCCCGACGGGCTGCTCAACGACGTGCTGCGGGGCGTCGGCCTCGACAGCCTGGCCCGCCCGTGGCTGGGCGACGACACATGGGCGCTGCCCGCCGTGGGCGTCGTCGGCACCTGGGTCATGACCGGCCTGTGCATGGTCCTCTTCCTCGCCGGAGCGCAGCGCATCCCGCGCGAGCTGTACGAGGCTGCGCGGCTCGACGGGGCGGGCGCGGTGCGGGAGTTCTTCGCGGTGACGCTGCCCGCTCTGCGGGGCGAGATCTCGGTCGCCCTGACCCTCACGATCATCGCGGGCCTGCGCAACTTCGACCTCATCTACATCACCACGGGCGGCGGCCCCGGCAACGCCACCTCCGTTCCGGCCTACGAGGTCTACCACCGCGCCTTCGAGCTGAACGAGGTCGGTTCGGCGGCCGCCATCGGCGTGGCACTCACCGTGCTCATCTTCGCCCTGACCGTCACGGTCTCCCGTCTCGTCGAAGGGCGCCGCACATGACCTCCCGCATCGAACGCACGGCCACGTACGCGATCCTGGCGCTCTTCGCGGCCCTGGCGCTGACCCCGGTCGTCGGCATCCTCTCCACCGCGTTCTCCTCCCCCGACGCGGTGGGCGGCGGCTTCACACTGCCGGACACCGTCCACTGGTCCAACTTCCAACAGGCGTGGCAGCGCGCCCACTTCGGCACGTACCTCGGCAACTCGCTCCTGGTGACACTGGCGGTGGTCACGGCGGCCACCGTCCTGTCCATCCTGGCCGCGTACGCCTTCGGCACGATGCGCTTCCCCGGTTCGACGCTCCTCTTCTACCTGTTCGTCCTCGGCCTCACGCTCCCCCAGGAAGCGCTGGTCGTCCCGCTCTACTTCGACCTGCGGTACTTCCACCTCACGGACACCTACTGGGCGCTGATCCTGCCCCAGACCGCGCAGTCCCTGGCGTTCGGTGTGTTCTGGATGCGGACGTACTTCAGGAACAGCACCCGCTCGGTCATCGAGGCGGCACGCGTCGACGGCGCGGGATCGTGGACCACGCTGTGGCGCATCCTCGTCCCGATGGGCCGCCCGGCCATCACCACGCTCATCGTGATCACGTTCATGTGGACGTGGAACGAGTTCCTGATGGCCCTGGTCATGATCAGCGACGAGTCCCTGCGCACGGTCCCCCTGGGCCTGGCCTTCTTCCAGGGCCAGCAGAGCGCGGACACGACACTGCTGGCGGCGGCGTCGGTGCTGATCGCCCTGCCGGTGGTGGTCGTGTACGTGGCCTTGCAGCGGAAGTTCATCGAGGGGATGTTGAGCGGGGCGGTGAAGGAGTAGGGGGCGCCGTGTCGCACACGCTCGACCTCGAGGCGATCCTGCGGCTCATCGACGAGCTGGCCGAGTCCGACGCGAACCTGGACGTTCTCGTGGACCGCACCGCCTGCGCCCTCGGGCGCGCCGTGGGATTCCGTACCGTGCAGGGCGAGGTCTGGACGGCGGCTCCCCATGGGCCTCCGCCCGACCAGGCCGTTCCCGGTCGGCCGGTGACGCGCGAGTTGCCCGGCACCGGGCAGGTCTGGGTCGACGCCGACGGCCTGTCGCTGACCGGTGCCGAGACCGCGCTGCTGCTGCGTCGGCTCGGGATCGCGGCGAAGGTCGCCCTGCTGGGGCGGGGTCCGGCGGCCAATCCCGTAGACGAAGGCGTCGCGCTCCGGTCCGTTGTCGATGCCGACGTGGACGCGGCGGAGCGGGCCCGTACGTGGCTGCGGTTCGGGATCGGCGAAACGTCCGTCGTGACGGTGTTCGCGCTGACAGGGGCGGCCGGGGCCTTCGTCGACGGGCTGCGGGGCCTGACGCCCGTCGTGCTCCACGCCACCGTCGGCGCCGCCGAGTTGGTGGTTGCGAAGGAGCTCGACCCCGGCGACGTTCCCGGTGTGCCGGTCGGGGCCCGCGCGGCGTACGCCGGGCCCTGCGCCGCCGCGGACGCGCCACAGGCATGGCAATTGGCAAGGACCGCGCTGCGGTTCGCCCGCCCCAGCACGCGGGCGCGTGGACCGTACGCGGTGGAGGAGGCGATGCTCGTCGACGCGGCGGGGCTCGGCGGGTACGCGCTGCTCGCCGAGACGTTGAGCGCCGAGCAGATCGCCCCGGTAGCCGATGTGCGGCAGCTCGGCCGGCTGGCCGAGGACCACGGGGACGACATGCTGGTCTGCCTCGAAGCGGTCGCCGCCACCGACTCCGTGCGCAAGGCCGCCCGCCTGCTGCACCGGCACCACAACTCGGTCGCGTACCGGGTCGAACGCGCCCAGCGCTACCTCGGGTTCAGCTTCACCGAACCGTACGGCCGCACCCGGCTCTTCCTGGCCCTGGTGCTGCGGCGGCTTCAGGAGTCCGGGGACCTCTTTCGGGCCGATGGCACGGCAGGCGGGACAGATGGCGCGTCAACCGAGCCACCTGCCCAATGACGTGCCTCGCACGCGCTGGTGATGCTGCTGATGATCGGCCCGACCGAGCCCGGCCCCGCCGCCGGGGAAGGAGTGGTGACGCCCATGCCGCAGACCGAGCAGGCCCCGCAGACCGAGCAGATCCCGCAGGCCCCCGAGACCGACCAGTACGACGCCATCGTGATCGGTGCCGGGTTCGCCGGCATGTACCTCCTGCACCGGCTCCGCGACGGACTCGGCCTGCGGGTACGGGTCTACGAGCGTGGCGACGGCGTCGGCGGCACCTGGTACTGGAACCGGTATCCCGGCGCCCGGTGCGACGTCGAGTCGATGTTCTACTCGTACTCCTTCTCCGAGGAACTTCAGCAGGAGTGGGAGTGGACCGAGCGCTACCCGTCCCAGCCCGAGATCCTCCGCTACGCCGAGCATGTAGCCGACCGCTTCGACCTGCGCGGGGACATCGAGTTCAACACCTCGGTGCGGGGCGCCGACTACGACGCGGGGTCCGACACCTGGACCGTGACGCTGGAGGACGGGCGGCGGGCGAGCGCGGCGTACCTCGTCACCGCCGTCGGCTGCCTGTCAGCCTCCCGTGTGCCGGACTTCGCGGGGCTCGACTCCTTCACCGGGCCCACGTTCCACACCGGTCGCTGGCCGCACGAGGGCGTGGACTTCAGCGGGCGGCACGTCGCCGTCATCGGCACCGGGTCCTCCGGCATCCAGGCCATCCCGGTGATCGCCGAGCAGGCCGCGCACGTCACCGTCTTCCAGCGCACCCCGAACTTCTCCGTCCCGGCGCACAACAGGCCGCTCGAGCCCGACGAACAGCGTCGCGTGAAGGCCGGCTACCGCGAGCTGCGCGCCGAGGCCCGCGCCTCTGCCTCCGGAGTCGTCGTCCCGCCGCCGCTCGGCAACGCCCTCGACCTCGACGAGGCCCGCCGCACCGCCGAGCTCGACCAGCGCTGGGCCTTCGGCGGCACCTCCTTCATGGGCGCCTTCGAGGACACCGGGATCGACGCATCGGCCAACGACGTCTCCGCCGACTATGTACGCGACCGCATCCGCGCCGTCGTCGAGGACCCGGCCGTCGCCGAACTCCTCTGCCCCACCAACCACCCCATCGGCACCAAACGCATCTGCGTCGACACCGACTACTACGCGACGTACAACCGCGACAACGTGACCCTGGTGAGCCTGCACGACCAGCGGATCGAGCGCATCACACCCCACGGACTGCGGGTCGGCGGCGTCGATCACACCGTGGACGCCATCGTGTTCGCCACCGGATACGACGCCATGACGGGGCCGCTCGACGCGATCGACATCCGCGGGCTCGACGGTGCCGCGCTGCGCGAGGAGTGGGCCGCCGGTCCGCGCACGTATCTCGGGGTCGCCTCGGCCGGGTTCCCGAACCTGTTCATGATCACGGCGCCGGGCAGTCCGTCCGTCCTCAGCAACATGATCGTCTCCATCGAGCAGCACGTGGACTGGATCACCGACTCGATCGACCACGCGCGTCGGACCGGCGTCGTGCGGTTCGAGGCCGAGCGCGACGCCCAGGACAAGTGGGTGGACCACGTCAACGAGGTGGCGCAGCAGACCCTGTACCCGCGGGCCGCGTCTTGGTACATGGGCGCCAACATCCCCGGAAAGCCCCGGATCTTCATGCCGTACGTCGGCGGGGTCGGCCCCTACCGTGACATCTGCGACGAGGTCGCCGAGGACGGTTACCGCGGCTTCGCCCTCACCCGCGCCGCACACCCCCGTCCGGCCGGCACCCGCCACCTGGTCGACCCGGAGATCGCACCACTCCTGGACGTGTTCCCGCCGCTCGGCCTCGGCCCGGACACGCTGCCACTGGCCCGCGAGGCCGGGCGGGCGCCTGTACCGGACGCGCCCGATCCGCAGGCGCTCCACCCGGACATCACCACGACCGAGCGGTGGGTACCGGGCTTCGAGACCGGCGACCCCGAGGTGCGCGTCCTCCACTACGAGCCCAAGGCCCGCCCCGCGTCAGCCACCACCACCGCCGCTCTCGTGTGGATCCACGGCGGCGGCTACGTACTCGGCGCGGCGGACGCCGACGAGATCCTCTGCCGCCGGATCGCCACGGAGACCGGGATCCAGATCGTCTCGGTCGACTACCGGCTCGCCCCGGAGACCCCGGCGCCGGGACCGGTGCACGACTGCTACGCCGCGCTGCGCTGGGTGCACGCCCACGCCGCCGACCTGGGCGTCGACCCCGACCGGATCGTGATCGGTGGCGCGAGCGCGGGCGGCGGACTCGCCGCCGCCCTCACGCTCCTGGCCCGCGACCGCGGCGAGATACCCGTCTCGTTCCAGCTCCTCGTCTACCCGATGCTCGACGACCGTACCTCCAGCACGGTCGACGCCCACCCGCACGCGGGCGAGTTCATCTGGACCCCGGCCGACAACCGCTTCGGCTGGGCCTCCCTCCTCGGCCACGAGCCCGGCGAGGGTGATGTCTCGCCGTACGCCGCCGCGGCCCGCGTCGAGTCGGTCGCGGGCCTGCCGCCGACCTACCTGAGCGTCGGCGCGCTCGACCTGTTCCTGGAGGAGGACGTCACGTACGCCACACGCCTGATCCGCGCCGGGGTCCCGACCGAACTGCACGTGTATCCGGGGGCGTTCCACGCGTACGACATGGTGCCGGACGCCCGCGTGACCCGGGCGTACTTCCGTGACTTCATCGGGGCGCTCGGGCGGCATGTGAACGGGTGAGGCCCGCACAACCTCACAACCTCACGTCGCGAAGAAGTCGTTCCGGGTGTGCAGGGTGACCTCCTCGTCCTTGGGCAGCGGGGTTCCGGCACGTTCCGGGCGCAGTACGACCGTCCCGGTCTCCCCCGGCAGCAGCGTGAGGAGTGCTGTGTCCGCGCGCATGCCGGGGGCCTCGACGATGAGGTCACCGATCGCGACTTCCGCGGTGAGGCGCACGAGCGCGTGGTCCTCCTTCCACTCGACGGAGTACTTGACGTCGGGGGTGGGCCAGCGAACGCCGTCGTCGCGTACGAAGACGTGGACGGCGCGGTCGGCTCCCGCGGTGTCCGCGACCACCAGTTCCTCGCGGCGCCGACGCGCCTGGGTGATCTGTGGCCCGGCGGGGATGGTGAGGACCCTGCGCGGCGGCACGGTGAACTCCCTTGTCGTACGGGCGACTTCACCGTCGCGTACATGGACACGGCGCAGTGCGAGTTCGCCAGTCCACGGCTCGTCCGTGTCGTTGACGAGGACCGCACTGAGGCCCGCTTCCCTCGGTTGAAGCGTGACGAGGCGGTCTGCGAAGGCGCCGCGCACCGCGTACCAGGCGGGCTTGGGGCGGCCGCCGTGGTCGATCAGGGACCATGACAGGGCGGGCCACACGTCGTTGAGCTGCCAGATCAGCGCCCCGGCCGTGCGCGGCCACCAGGAGCGGAAGTGCTCGACGGCGGTGCGCAGGGCGTGGGCCTGGTTGAGGCTGGTCGCCAGGTGCCAGCCATCGGTGTCCGTGGCGATGTGGTCCGGGTCGGGGAAGCGGGCCTTCAGGCGGTCCACGAGGTGACGCTCGCCGCCGGGTTGTTTCTGGTGTGCGAGGAGGGCCGGGTCGTCGGGGCGGCCGGGCAGGGTGCCGAGCGCCTCGGTCAGGGTGGCCCGGGTGGCCGGGGCCTGCCAGCCGAACTCGGCGGCGAAGCGCGGGATCTGGTCGCGGTAGTGGGCGTAGTCGAGGAGGTTCCAGGTGTCCCAGAGGTGGGTCGGGCCGTCGCCGGGGACCTGCGGGTGAACACCGGGCTCGCTCGCCACGGGGCTGTTGACGACGTACACGGCGCCGGGCGCGTGGGCCTCGACGGCGGCCGGGAGCAGCTCGCGGTAGTAGCCCTCGCCCCAGGTGCGGTCCCGGATCTGCGTTTGCCAGCCCCAGTCCTCGTGTCCGAGCACGTTCTCATTGGCGCCGTTCCAGACGACGACGCTCGGGTGGGCCGCGAGGCGGCGTACGACGTCGTCGGCCTCGGCCGCGACCTCCGAGCGCAGCGGCTCCTCCTCGGGGTAGGCGGCGCACGCGAACATGAAGTCCTGCCAGACCAGGACGCCGCGCTCGTCGCACGCCGCGTAGAAGGCCTCGTCCTCGTAGATGCCGCCGCCCCACACGCGCAGGGTGTTCATGTTGGCGGCGCAGGCCTGGTCGACGCGGGTCTCGTAGCGGGCGGGGGTGAGGCGGGAGACGAAGAGGTCGTCGGGGATCCAGTTGGCGCCCTTGCAGAACACCGGTCGGCCGTTGACCCGCAGTGTGAACGCGCGGCCGTGCTCGTCGGGCGTCGTGTCGATGGAGATGTGCCGGAAGCCGACGCGGTGGTGGGTCTCCTGGAGGACCGAGCCGCCCTCGTCCAGCAGTCGCACGGTCGCGTCGTACTGGGTGGGCGCGCCGTAACCGCGCGGCCACCAGAGGCTCGGGTTCGGGAGGTCAACAGCCAGCCTGCTAGGGCCCGTTGAGTCAATCGTGAAACGTTCCGTGTGCCCCGCGACGCTCACCTCGGCCGCGCACGGGCCGCCCTCCACGTCGAGCCCCACGGCGAGTGTTCCGCGTCGCAGGTCCTCGTCCAGGGTCGTGGTGACATCGACGTCCGCGCGGGCCGTGTCCCACACCTCAAGCCGTACGTCCCGCCAGATCCCGGCGGTGACGAGCGTGGGACCCCAGTCCCAGCCGCCCTCGCAGGCCATCGTGCGCAGTTCGTTGTACGGATACGTCCAGTCGTACGGCAGCGGGTCGTCACCAGCCGCCTCTACCATGGCCCGCGCGGACGAGGCGAAGCGCACGGCCAGCTCATTGGCCCCGGGGCGTACGGCGTCGGTCACGTCGAAGCGGTAACGGCGGTGCATATTACGGGTGTTACCGACCTCCGTGCCGTTGACGAGGATCGTCGCGATCGTCTGGAGCCCGTCGAAGACGAGGTGCACGCGCGAGCCGTCGGGCCGGACGGCCAGGTCGAACCGTCTGCTGTACTCCCAGTCGGCGAGCCCGACCCACTGCGCCTGCGCCTCGTTCGTGCCGAGGAACGGGTCGGCGATGACTCCGGCCCGCATCAGGTCGGTGTGTGCGCATCCCGGTACGACCGCCGGTACCTCGATGCCATCGGTACCTCGCAGCGTCCAGCCCTCACCCGTCAGTTCCACGATTCCGTGCCCTCTCATGCGTCCGGCCGATCCGTCGGCGCGCGATATCCCTCGGGAACCTGCGGCAGCTCCCGTACCCCCGTCTCGAAGACCTCGACGGACTCCAACACCGCGCCGTCACCATCGACTTCGACGGCCAGTTCGGCCGCCGTAACCGGCTCGGTGAGGTGGATGCGTCCGGCGCCCACGCTCAGCGCTTCGGCCAGGACCCGGTCACCGGCCCGCACCACATGGCGTACGACGCGCTGCCCGCCGGTGAGATCTTCGCGCAGCCGGATGTGGTCGAAGGTGACCGGTTCCCCGAACGAAGCCGTCCAGGTGTCCCCGCGTGTCAGCTCGGCGGTGGCAGCCGGTGTCCCGAATCGGCGCGCCACCTCGGCACCGAACTCCGCCACCCGCGCGGCATCGGCGTCAGGGATCCGGCCGCGTGTGTCGGGCGGCAGGTTGAGCAGGAGGTTCGCCCCGAGGCCCACGGAGCGGTAGTGGATGGCGAGCAGGTGCTCCAGGGACTTGGGCTCGTCGTCGGGGTGCCAGAACCAGCCGCGCCGGATCGACACGTCACACTCGGGCGGCAGGTAGAGCGCCTCGGCGAACTCGGCGGTGACGACCGTGTAGTTGCTCATCTGGGTGTGGTCGACGACGTACTCGACGGGGTCGGCCGCGAGCCCGTCCTCGTTGCCCACCCAGCGGATCGTCGGGTCACCCATGTTGAACACCATGGCGTCCGGCTGATGCTTGCGGACTTCGGCCATGATGGCGGCCCAGTCGTACGCGTACCCGTCCGATCCGGCCCCGTCGAACCACAGCTCCATCAGCGGCCCGTACCAGGTGCACAGCTCGCGGATCTGCTCTGTGTAGAGCTTGGTGTACGCGGCCGGGTCTGCGTACTCGGGCGCGTGCCGGTCCCACGGGGAGAGGTACACGCCGAAGCCGAGCCCGGCCGCCCGGCAGGCCGTCGCCAGTTCGCCGACGACGTCGCCCTGCCCGTCCTTCCACGGCGAGGAGGCGACGGAGTAGTCGGTGGTCCTCGTCGGCCAGAGGCAGAAGCCGTCGTGGTGTTTCGCGGTGATGATCGCGTAGCGGGCGCCGGCCGTGCGGGCGACCTCGACCCACTGCTCGGCGTCGAGGTCGGTGGGGTCGAAGGACGACGCCGGGAGGGTGCCGTCGCTCCACTCCTGCCCGTGGAAGGTGTTGATGCCGAAGTGGAAGAAGGCGCCGATGTTGGCGCGCTGCCAGGCGAGTTGGTGCGGTGTCGGTGGGATGGGGGTCGGTGGGATGGGGGCCTCCGATAGCAACGCGGGTCCTTTCGGGTGGTCCGGGGCCGGGTTCAGGCGTACTGCTCGTCCTGCGCCCAGCAGTGCACCCAGTGGGTGTCGTCGACGTGGGTCCTGGCCGGGAAGGCCGTGGCGCACACCGGTTTGGCCACGGGGCAGCGGGTGCGGAAGCGGCAGCCGGAGGGCGGGTCGACGAGGCTCGGGGGTTCACCGAGGGTCTCGTCGTCGGTGGAGTCGGCTACGTCCGGCTCGTCGAGGAAGCCGCCGCGGTCGGGGTCGGGAGCCGACTCCAACAGGAGTTTGGTGTACGGGTGTTGGGGGTTCGCCACGAGTTCGTCACCCGGTCCGGACTCGACGAGCTGGCCTGCGTACAGGACCTTGATCTCGTCGGCGAAGTAGCGTGCGCTGGCGATGTCGTGGGTGATGTAGAGGATCGCCAGGCCCTCGTCGTCGCGGAGCTTTCCGAGCAGGTTGAGGATGTCCAGGCGGATGGAGACGTCCAGCATGGAGATCGGCTCGTCGCCGAGGAGCACCTTGGGGCGGGCGGCGAGCGCGCGGGCGATGGCAATGCGCTGGCGCTGGCCGCCGGAGAGCTCATAGGGGAACTTGTCGATGAACTGGTCGGCCGGTGTGAGGTTGACGCGTTCGAGGAGCTGGAGGATCTGCCGCTCCGTGTCCTCGGCGCCGGATGCGAGGCCGTGCAGCTTGAGGGGGCGGCTGAGGATGTAGCGGATCTTGTGGACCGGGCTGAGCGAGGAGAACGGGTCCTGGAAGATCATCTGGACCTGGCGGTAGTACGCGCGCTTCGCCTTCGCCGTGCGGGCCTTCTTGACTACGTCGCCGTCGAGCCGGATCTCGCCCTCGGTGGGCGGGTAGGCGAGCGCGAGCATCCGGGCGAGCGTCGACTTTCCGCTGCCGGACTCGCCGACGAGCGCGGTGATGCGGCCCTTGTGCAGGGCGAGCGAGGTCGACTCAACGGCCTTGACCTCCTTGCCGTGGCCGCCGGGACCGTGCATCGGGAAGCGCTTGACGACCTCGCGGGCCTCGAGGACCGGAAGGGTGGTGTCAGGTGCGGGCATGGCTGGCCTCGGCTTCCGGTGTCGTCGTGGCGGGGTGCCGGTGGAGGTGGCAGGCGACGTCGCCCGCGTCGCCGAGCTGAAGCAGGACCGGCTCCTCGCGGTCGCAGGCGTTCAGCCGCTGGGCGCAGCGCGGGTGGAAGGAGCATCCCGGCGGCGGGGTGCGAAGGCCGGGCGGGGAGCCGGGGATGCCGGTGATCTCGCGGCGTTCGCCGTGCAGCGGAGGGAAGGCGCCGCGCAGGGCGGTGGTGTAGGGGTGCTGCGGGTCCTCGTAGAGGCGGCGCGGCGGCCCGGTTTCCACGATCTTGCCCGCGTACATCACGGCGATCCGGTCGGCGATCTCGATGAGCAGCGACAGGTCGTGGGTGATGAAGACGACCGAGAACCCCAAATCGCGCTTCAAGCGCGCTACTTGGCGCAGGATCTGGCGCTGCATGACGACGTCGACCGCGGTCGTCGGCTCGTCCATGACGACGAGGTCGGGTTCGCAGGCGAGCGCGAGGGCGATGGTGGCTCGCTGGCGCATGCCGCCGGACAGTTCGTGCGCGTAGGAGCGCAGTCGGTCGGCGGGGATGCCGACCATGCCGAGCAGCTCCCCTGCCCGTTCCCAGGCCTCCTTCTTCGACAAACCACGCTGCTTGCGCAGCACGTCGGCGAACTGGCTGCCGAGGCGGAGCACGGGGTTGAGGGCGTTCATCGCGCTCTGGAAGACGATGGCGACCTTCTCCCAGCGGAGCGCGGCCAGTTGACGCTCGGTCAGGCGGAGGATGTCGGTGTTGTCGGCGCCGTCGTGGCCGTGCAGGATCACGGAGCCGCCGGTGGTGACGGCCGGTGGCCGCTCCAGGCGGGTCATGGCGGTGACCAGGGTGGACTTTCCGCAACCGCTCTCGCCGACGATGCCGAGGGTCTCGCCGCGGCGCAGCGTGAGGTCGACGCCGCGGACGGCGTGCACCGGGTTCTCCTGGTCGAAGTAGTCGACGTGCAGATCGCGAACGGTGAGCAAGGGTGTGCCAAGCGTCCCACTCATGAGGTGGCCTCCTTCACGGGCGTGGCCTGGGCGGGTACGGGGGCGTCGGCCGTGCGTAGGCGGGCCGCGCGGGCCAGCATGCGTACCTGCTTGGAGGGCTTGCGCAGGCGGGGGTTGGACACCTCGTCGATGCCGAAGTTGATGAGTCCGGCGGCGACCCCGACCAGGGCGATGCACGCGCCCGGCGGGATGAACCACCACCAGGCGCCGCGGGTGAGCGCGGAGCCGTTCTGAGCCCAGTACAGCATCGAGCCCCAGCTGGTGATGTTGATGTTGCCGAGGCCCATGAAGGAGAGGCCCGCGTCCGCGAACATCGAGCCGACGACCGCGCCGAGGAAGCTGACGGAGATCAACGGCGCGAGGGACGGGATGAGTTCGCGGGTGATGACACCCCAGCGGCTCTCGCCTGTCATCTCGGCGGCGGCCACGAAGTCCCGGTGCCGCAGCGACAGTGTCTGCGCCCGCTTCTGCCGCGCGGCCCACGGCCACGCGGTGAGGCCGATGACGAGGGCCACAGTGAGCCAGCCGCCGCGCCCCTGCACATAGCTCGCCACGATGATGAGCAGCGGCATGCCGGGGATGACGAGGAAGATGTTGGTGGCGACGGTCAGGAGCGAGTCGGCACGGCCGCCGAGATAGCCGCCCGCGACGCCGACCAGGACCGAGAGCACCGTGGTGATGACACCCGCGACGAGCCCGACGAGCAGCGAGACGCGGCTGCCGACGACGAGCTGCGCGAAGATGTCCTCGCCGTTGGCCGTGGTGCCCAGCAGGTGTGCCCCGGAGGGCGGTTGCATGGCGCCGCTGGTGTCGACGCCGTCGGGGCTGAGCCCCATCAGGTTCTCCACGACGAACGGGCCGAACACCGCGACCAGGGCGAAGAACACGATGATCGCGATCCCGACGCGGACCTTGACGTTCCCGGGCAGCTTCGGCAGCCGCCCGGCGCGTACCGACTTGGTCATGAGCGGGTCTCCCTCGCGCGCGGGTCGATCAGTCCGTACACCGAGTCCGCGACGAAGTTCGCGGCGAGCACGGTGAGCGAGACGATCAGGAACAGGGCCTGCATCAGCGGGTAGTCGACGCTGGATACGGCCTGGTAGAGCAGGTAGCCCACCCCGGGGTAGGAGAAGACGATCTCCACGAGGATCTGGCCGCTGACGGCGGAGCCGATGGTGAGCGCGAAGCCGGCGACGCTGGGCAGGACCGCGTTGCGGGCCGCGTACTGGAACATCACGCGGGCCTTGGACAGGCCCTTGGCGCGGGCGAGGAGCACGTAGTCCTCGGAGACGGTCGTCACCATCATGTTGCGCATGCCGACGAGCCAGCCGCCGAACGAGGCGACGACCATCGTCACGGCGGGCAGGATGCCGTGCTCCAGGACGCTCATCAGGAATGGTCCGTTGAACGCGACCGCCATGTCACCGTCGTACGCGCCGCTGATCGGCAGCCAGTTGAGCTGCACACCGAACGCCATGACCAGCAGCAGCGCGACCCAGAAGAACGGCAGCGCGCCGAGGAACATCGAGGCGGGCGTGATGAAGGAGTCGAAGCGCGACCCGACGCGGGAGCCCGCGAGGACGCCCATCGAGGTGCCGATGACGAACGCGATCACGGCGGTCAGGCCGACGAGTCCGATCGTCCAGGGCAGGCCGGAGCGGATCACTTCCCACACGGGCGTCGGGTAGTAGGCGACGGACGCGCCGAAGTCGAAGTGGACGATCTGGCCGAGGTAGGTGACGTACTGGTCCCACAGCGGTGCGCCGGGCGCGCCGAACAGCCGGTAGATGCTCGTCACTTGGTCGGCGGACAGGTTCTGCTTCTGCTGCATCTGGGAGATGAGCGCGGAGGCGGGGTCGCCCGGCATGACGCGTGGGATGAGGAAGTTGAGGGTGACGGCGACGGCGGCAGCGCCGATGTAGAAGCCGAGGCGCCGCAGGAAGTAGCGGGCGGCGCCGAACCGGCCGGCCGCCGTGCGCCGGGCGGGTGGCGGGGCCTGTGCCGTGGCGGGGGTGAGGACGGGTGCGGTGGCCATGCCGGTCAGCCCTTCGCCGGGCGCAGGTTGAGCAGGATGCTCATGGCGTCGACGCCGCCGCCCCACGGTGCGGGCTGGGCGTAGGGCTTCTTCTCGCTCGGCCAGCCGGTCCAGTTCTTGCTGTTGTACTCGGAGGAGACGCCGATCGTGATCAGCGGGGCGGCCGGCACGTCCTCGACCATGATCTTCTCGAACTTCGCCGCGTACTTCTTGACACTCGCGTCGTCGTTGGCACTCGCCATCTCCTTGAGCAGCGCGTCGGCCCTCTTGCTCTTGTAGTGGCCGTAGTTGGTCCAGATGCCCGCGTTGTCGCTGGAGAGCATGTCCTCGAAGAAGTTGTACGGCGTGGAGTAGTAGACCCCGCCGCCGATCGTGACGTCGAAGTCACCGTCCTTGCGCTTGGCATCGATCTGCGCCGCCGCGACCGGCCTCACGTTGACGTCGACGCCCGCCTTCTTCAGTTGCGAGGCGACAACCTTGTCGAACTGCACGGCGTCGCCCCACTCCTGCACCTCCATGATGGAGAAGCTGAGCTGCTTGCCACTGCCGTCGACCAGCTTGCCGTTCTTCCTCGTGTAGCCGGCCTTCTTGAACTCGGCGATCGCCTTGGAGAGTTCGGCCTTGGGCTGCTCTGCGTCCTTGTACTCGTCGGCGATCCACTTGCCCTGGGTCTTCGAGTCGAGGCCCGTGAGGTTGAGGGTGTTGAACATCCCCGGGTTGGTGACGTTCAAGAGCTGGCTGCGGTCGACGGCGAGCGACAGGCCCTTGCGGACGTGGACGTCGTCGAACGGCTTCCTGGTGTGGTTGAAGAACAGGAACTGGCCGCCGTAGGTGGGGTACCAGGCGTGGTGGTTCTTGGGGTCCTTGTCGATGTACTGCTTCTTGACGTCGGGCACGACGCCGCCGCTCCAGTCGAGTTCCCCGCTGAGCAGCTTGGGCACCTCGGACGCCTGCGTGATGATGGGCGCCTTCACGGTCTTGACCGGGACGTTCTTCTGCTTCCAGTAGTTGTCGCGGGCCTCGAAGGTGAGCTGCTGCGGGGTGTACTGCTTCAGCGTGTACGGGCCCGAGCCGACCGGGTTCGGGTTGGTGTCCTTCGCGCCGTCCTTCTTCTTCCAGATCTTCTCGGGCACGGGGGTGGTTCCGCCGATCCTGTCGATCTTGGAGTAGGCGGGCTCGTCGAAGGTGATCTGGACGGTGTGCGCGTCCGGTGCGGATGCTTTGCTGAAGGCGAAGGCCCAGGTCGGGGGCAGCTTGTTCTTCTTCACGTAGTTCAGGGTGAACACGACGTCCTGGGCGGTGAGCTTGGAGCCGTCGCTCCAGTTGGCCCGCTCGTCGAGGTGGATGGTGATCTTCTTGCCGCCGTCGGCCCACTCGTACTTCTTGGCCAGCCAGGGTGTGAACTTGCCGCCTTCGAGGATGTTGAAGTCGAAGAGCGCCTCGTACTGGAACCCGAAGGTGCCCTGCGTCGGCTTGAGGGCGAACGGGTTGAAGTTGCGGTTGATGGTGGTCCCCGCGAAACCGAGGTTCGTGGTGAGCGCGCCACCACCGGCGGAGCCGCCCGCCGGGGACGGCGCGGCCGAACAGCCGGACAGGGCGAGCGAGAGCACCGCGGCGCCGACGGCGGCGACGCGGACACCGATACGCGCGGTGGCAGGGCGGGGGTTCGAGGTCACACGGAGCTTCGGGTTCATCGGAGGCTCTCCGGAGGGGTGTCGGGGGCGGGGACATCGCGCGGGGGGGGGTGGGGTGAAGCGGCAGAAGGTTCGACATCGTTGTCAGAGCGCAGTGGTGCGGCGCCGTGGTGCGTGGATCAGCCGTGGTAGGTGACTCAGCCGGGGGTGGGGCCCCGGTCGGTGGGGGCGCGACCGGTCGGGGCACGCCCGGTGGGGTTTCGGCCGCGGTCGGTGGGGGCCGGGCCGCTGCTGCCGCGTGGGACGAGCCGCGGGGTCTCGTCCTCGACGGTGCGCGCGGGCCCCCCGTCGATCAGCGCCAGCAACTCCTCGGCGGCGTGCCGCCCGAAGGCCGGGGTGTCACGGACAAGGGCGGACAGCGGCGGATGGGTGGAGCCCGTGAGCACGGACTCGTCCCAGGCGACGAGCGTCAGCGCCCCCGGCACCTCGATGCCGAGCGAGGCGGCGACGCCGAGCCCGGCGACGGCCAGCACGTCGGTGTCGTAGACGATCGCCGTGGGCCGCGGCGCATGTGTGTCGAGCAGCTGTCGGGTGGCGGCGACGCCCTGCTGCCGCGAGTAGTCGGTGGGGATGCTGCGTACGTCGGCGGGGTCGAGGCCGAGCCGCTCCGTCTCGTCCCGCAGGGAGCCGATCCGCTGCTGGGTGTGGGCGAGATGGGGCAGTCCCGCGACGTGCGCGATGCGGCGGTGTCCGAGGCCGTGCAGATGCTGGACGATGCCGGCCATCGCCCGGGTGTCCGAGGCCCACACGCTGGAGATGCCCGGGTACGCCGCGCCGCCCTCGCTCCCCGGCACGGATCCGATGAACGCGGCGGGCAGGCCGAGCTCGTCGAGCAGCGCGGGACGCGGGTCGCCGCCCCTCGGGTCGACGACGAGCACACCGTCCACCCGTCGCTCGGCCCACCAGCGACGGTAGGCCGCACATTCGGCGTCCACGTCGGGGACCACCAGGAACAGCAGCCCGATGCCCCGCCCGGCGAGCGCCTCCTGGATCCCGGACACCAGCTGCAGGAAGAAGAACTCCGCGCCCAGGGCATGCGCGGGGCGGGCCAGGACGAGCCCCACCGTGGCGGTACTGTCCCCGTTCAACGCCCGTGCCGCCGCGCTCGGTTGCCACCCGAGCCGGTCGGCGACCTCGCGCACCCGCTGCCGGGTCGTCGGCGAGACACCGGGCCGCCCGTTGAGCGCCAGGGACACGGCGGACTCGGACACCCTCGCCTCTTCGGCGATGTCCTTCAGGGTCGAGCGTCTGGAGGGAGTACGGCGCATGGAATCTCCTGCCACGCCTACCGGCAGGCCGCCCCGAACGGAACGGCCCGAAACCCAACTGCCCTGAACTCAAGCGGTTGAGTGCCAGAACGCTAAGGCGCTGGAGCCGCTGGGGCAACAGGTGGCGCACCAATTGCCGCTATGAGACACGCATTTGCTGCGCCGGCCGACGCAACCAACCACCGCAAACGCGGATTTGGCATGTATACGCAGTGAATACGGTGTCATGACCGGACGCTCACGGGCGTCCGCACGGAGGGGGCGCCCCAATATGGAGGTCCTGTAGGTGAATGTGTGCGTAAAGTGTTCCTGGTGGGGTTTTTCCGTGGAGTTCGTCATCGGGTGCATCCGATTTGTCTGCCCTGCGGGTACGCCTGCGCCCACGCGCACTACCGGCGCGCGCCACCGGCGTTGAAGCTGCCGGGAGTTGCCGACAGTAACGATTCTGCTGATCTTCGCTCACCACCCCTTCGTTCCATTCATCGAGGCCGCAAAGGACACAAGGTGCGCAAGCAAGCGGGCGAGGTCGGCACGCTTCTCAAGCTCGTCGCGGACAGCAGGGCCGACGACTCCCTCATCGGGCGGGAGACGGAACTGACCCAGCTGCGAAGCCTGTTGGCGGGCCACCGGCTGGTCACGGTCGCCGGCCCGGTCGGGGTCGGCAAGAGCCTGCTGAGCGATGTCGCCGCGCAGCGGGCCCGGCTGTCCCGGCGACAGGTGGCGCGGGTGTCCTGGCCGGAGGCGGCCGGTCGGCCGGGGGCCTTCAGGGACGCCGTGCGGCAGGCGCTGCTCGGCACCCCGATCTCGCCGGACGGCCCGCCCGCGAGGCGGCGGACGGCCCCTCGGGTCCTGCTGTTCCTGGACGACATCGACCCGGTCCACGACGAGTGCGTCGGAGTGGTCCAGCGACATCTCCTGCACCACCCGACGCTCCAGGTCCTGGTCACCGCCCGCCGCCCCCTCGGGCTCGGCGACGAAGCGGTGCTGCGGCTCGGCCCGCTCGGCACCGAGTCGGCGGACGACGGCTCCCCCTCGCCCGCCGCGCGACTGTTCCTGGCCACGGCCGGTGGCGCGCTGCGGCACCGCGATCCGGCCACCCTCGAACGCGTCCAGGCCATCTGCCGTACCCTCGACGGACTGCCCCTGGCGGTCGAACTCGCCGCCGCCCAGCTGAGGTCGTACTCCCTGCACGACCTGGCCGAACTCGTGGAGCACGGGCAGTCCTGGCTGCACAGCCCCCGGCCGCACCTGCGGCGGCACCGGTCCGTCGAGGAGGCCATCGGCTCCGTCCACACGCTGTGCTCCCCGTGGATGCGGATGGTGTGGAGTCGCGCCAGCATTCTGGCGGGTCCTTTCGGCGAGGCGGCCGCCGTCCTGCTGTGCGCCGGCGGCGAGATCGCCCCGCCCCAGGTGCCGGGCCTACTGACCCAACTGGCCTCGCTCGGCCTGCTCCAGCACGAGAACGACCCGCACGGCCCCGCCGAACCGCGCTATCGGATGCCCCCGGCCGTACGGGAGTTCGGCGAGCGCCGGCTCACCGAGGCCGGCGAGCTGGACATCGCCGTCGAACGCCGGGCCGGGCATTGCCGAAGGACCGTCCACCTCGCGGAACACCTGTGGGAGCACGGACATCAGACCCAGGCGGTACGCCTGCTGACCGACGAGCAGCACAACCTCAACGCCGTCCTGCGGTACGCGCTGACCGACCCCCGTCCCGAGGCCGTCGTCGCCGCCCTGGAGACCGCCACCCGGCTGTGGTTCTGGTGGGTCACGGGCCACGGCACGGCCGGGCTGCGCTACCTCCTCCAGCTCCTGGCCCGCTGCCCCGAGGACCACCCGTCAGCGGCCCCCGCGGCCTGGCTCGCCGCCTGGCTCTCCGCGCGCACCGACCCGGACACGGCCCTCACCCTGCTCGACCGGATCTGGCCCGGTGCCGTCCTCGACGGCGACGACACCCTGCTGGCCCGCATCGCCCACGTCCACGGCCTCGTCGCCCTCACCCTCGGCGACCCCCGGCAGGCGGTCGACCTCTTCGAACAGGCCTGTGTCCTCACGCCCGACCACACCACCGGCGGGCCGGGCCGCGCCGTCTACCTCGCGGCCCTCGCCTGCGCCCGGCGGGACACCGAGCCGCGCACCGCACACCGCGCGGCCCTCGCCGCCCTCGCCCAGCCCGGACTCCGTGACGACGTGTGGTCCAGCATGCGCGCCCGCTACGCCCTCGCCCTCGTCGACCACCACAACGGCCGTACCGCCAGAGCCTGGACACGCGCCCACCGCGCGGTGTCCGACGCCGACTCCGCCACCTGCGCACCGCAGGCCCACGCCGCCCTGCGCTCCCTTCTCACGGCCCTGCGCACCGGGCAGGCCGCCCCGTCCCCGGTCATCCCGGGGCTGTCCGGATGACGCGACGCCCGCGCGCGGTGTCGCGGGTCAGAGGAACTGCAGCCCGTAGTCCCGGCAGGAGGGCTTGAAGTCCGCGGGGCCGTCGGCGAGGGCGTTCATGGTGATCTGGAGCGTCGGGCTGTCGTTGAACAGCCCCATGTGCCCGGCGCGGTCGCCGGGGCAGGCGTCCTGAAGGACCACGTTGTCGACGTCCTTGCCCTTGAGCGCCTGGGAGGCGTACGGCGTGACAACGGTGTCGTACTTCGTCATGACGACCGTGTAGTGCGGCCCGTCCGGGACGGTGTCGCCGTCCGCCCACATCTCGCGGGTGTACTCGGAGGTGTTCGTCTGCTCGATCACACCGGGGAACTGACCGACCTTCGACAGGCCGGTCAGGAAGCCCATCAGGTGCAGCGCGTTGCCGAGATCGGTGATGCCGTTGAGGTTCGTGCCGTGTGAACTCGGCGCCCAGCCGACGTACTTGCCGACCTTCTTGGCGCCGCCCATCTTCTTCATCCACCACATCGGGACGTTTCCGCCGAGCGAGTGACCGACGATGTCCACCTTCTTCGCGCCCGTCGAGGCGAGCGTCCTGTCCACGAACGCGTCGAGCTGGGCCGCCGACTCACGGTTCGGGCCGAGCCCGCCGACCCGTCCGGCGGACAGGGCGGTGAAGCCGTAGTTCATGGCGTAGACGCAGTAGCCCGCGTTCTTCAGGCGGGGCGCGGCCTTCACGAAGTTGGCACCGATGTTGAAGAACGTGCCGGGCAGCAGGACGACCGGGTCGGGGTGTGCGGCGCTCGGTCTGCACGACCAGTCGTTGGCGCCCGCGACGGCCCCCGGCGAGGTCGCGTAGTTCGTCAGGGCCTGGGCCACCCCGCCTTCGGGAAGCTTGGGCGCGTCGTCGGCGTGTGCGGGTGGCGCGGCCGAGAGGGTGAGGACGGCGGAAGCACAGAGCGCCGCGGCTGCCAGGCCCTTGGAGGTCCTCGACGTGCGCGTGGGCGGATCGGTCACAGACATGTGTGTCCTGCCTTTCTGATGTCCCGAGGAAGACTGGTGCACCGAACGCGCCGGCGACCCCGGCTGACGTCCAGACATCAACAGCGCCGATTGTGAGCCGTCACAAAGCGGCGCGCCTCCCGGAGAACCCACCCAGCCCCTGGACCCGCTCTTGACACCCCTCCCACGGACAGCGATCTTGGGTGCCGCTACGCGTAGGTAACTTCGGGGTCCGTGGGGAGGCGACATGACCGGCTCGTCGGCGCCGCTGTCCTTTGACGGCGTTCTCCTGCACCAGCGCCTGAGCGAGGCGCTGCCGCAGCTGACCGGGCGTGTCCTGGACCGCCTCGTCGACCGGGTGCCGGTGTACGACACCATGCCGCGAGAGCAGCTCCGCGGCGAGATCCAGCGGGTCGTCGAGCAGTGCATAGCCTCCTTCGCGACGATGCTGCGTACGAGCCGACTCCCGGACGAGGGAAGGCTTCTGGCGCTGCGTCAGTCGGCTGCCAAACGCGCTGAGGAGGGCGTGCCCGTCGACGCGGTGCTGCGGGCGTACCACATCGGCGCGCAGGAGTGCCTGCAGCAGATGCTGCGCCATGCCACGGCGGGCGATCTGGAACACGTACGGACCGCCACGACGCTGGTCCTCGAGTTCCTGGAACGCATGACGGTGACCGTGGTCGCGGGGTACACCGCCGAGCGTCAGGCGGTCCTGGGCGAGGAACAGTCCGCACGCCAGGACCTGCTGACGGCGCTGGTCGAGGGAACGGATGTGCAGGGCGCCGCGGCCCGCTGGGGTCTCGACGTCCCGCCCTGCTTCCTGGTCCTCGACCTCGCCATCGGCGCCCACCCCGACGAGGCGCTCGACGGGGTGAGTCCGGTCATCGCGGGGAGGCGCAAACTGCGGCGCCTGCGGGTGGAGTTGGACCGCCATGTCGACGGCACGGTCCTGTCCGCGCTGTCAGGTCACGGCGGTCTGGCGCTGGTCCCGTGCCGTACGGCGCCCGATGATGTCTCGCACGAGGAGTGGAAGCGGCTGGCGGACGCGGTCGCGCACATGCGAAGGGTCGCCGGGGTCGACATCATGGCGGGCGCGGCGTCCGCCGCCCCGGCCGGTGTGCCCGCCGCGGTGGCCCTCGCCAAGGAGGTCCGCCGGGTGGCGGCGGCCTCGGAGCGCCCTCCGGGGATGTACCGGCTCCCGGACGTGCTTCTCGAGTACCAGTTGATGCGTCCGGGTCCCGCGCGGGACGAACTTGCGTACCTGATGCGGCCGTTGGCGGGACGCCCCGAACTGCTGGAGACGGTGCGTACGTACCTGCGCTGCGGGCTCAGCCGCCGCCACGCCGCGCACGCGCTGTGCGTGCACCCCAACACGGTCGACTATCGGCTGCGCCGGGCCGCCGAGATCACGGGGCTCGACGTCACGGCGGGCCCGGACGCGCTGCGGGTCCGGGCCGCGATCAGCGCGCTCGACGCGATGGAGGCCCCGTGGGACGAGGCGGCGCAGGCCTCGCGGGACGAAAGCGGGTGACCGCCTTCGTCCCGAGAGGCCAAACGGCCAACGGGCTCAGATGACGCCCTGCGCCAGCATCGCGTCGGCGACGCGCTCGAAGCCCGCGATGTTCGCGCCCGTCACATAGTCGCCGGGGGCGCCGTAGCGCTCGGCGGTCTCGTGGCAGGTGTCATGGATGTCCTTCATGATGCCCGCCAGCTCGTCCTCGACCCGCTGCGCGGACCACGACGTACGGGCGTGGTTCTGCGCCATCTCCAGCGCGCTGACGGCGACGCCGCCGGCGTTGGCCGCCTTGCCGGGGCCGAAGGCGACGCCCGCCTTCTGGAGCAGGTGCACGGCCTCGGGCGTCGTCGGCATGTTCGCGCCCTCGGACACCGCCTTGACACCGTTGCGGATGAGGGTGGCGGCGGCGTTCTCGTCCAGTTCGTTCTGGGTGGCCGACGGCAGTGCCACGTCACCGGCGACGTCCCAGACGCTTCCGCCGGGCACGAACCGGGCGGAGGCGCCGCGGCGTTCGGCGTACACGTCGACCCGGCCGCGCTCAACTTCCTTGATCTGCTGGAGCAGTTCGAGGTCGATGCCCTTCTCGTCCACGACGTACCCGGAGGAGTCCGAGCAGGTGACCGGGTTCGCACCGAGGGCGTGCAGCTTGTCGATGGTGTAGATGGCGACATTGCCGGAGCCCGACACGACGACCGTCTGCCCCTCCAGGTCCTCGCCGCGCTCGCGCAGCATGGCCTCGGCGAACAGGACGTTGCCGTACCCGGTCGCCTCCGGGCGGATCAGCGAGCCGCCCCAGCCCTGCCCCTTGCCCGTGAGGACGGACTCCCAGCGGTTGGTGATGCGCCGGTACTGACCGAAGAGATAGCCGATCTCGCGGCCGCCCACGCCGATGTCGCCCGCGGGGACGTCGGTGTGCTCGCCGATGTGCCGGTACAGCTCCGTCATGAAGGACTGGCAGAACCGCATGACCTCGGCGTCGCTGCGCCCGTGCGGGTCGAAGTCGCTGCCGCCCTTGCCGCCGCCGATACCGAGACCGGTCAGCGCGTTCTTGAAGATCTGCTCGAAGCCCAGGAACTTGATGACACCGAGGTTGACCGAGGAGTGGAAGCGCAGGCCGCCCTTGTACGGGCCGAGCGCGCTGTTGAACTCGACGCGGAACCCGCGGTTGACGTGCACCCGGCCGCGGTCGTCCTGCCACGGCACCCGGAACATGACCTGCCGCTCGGGCTCGCACAGCCGCTCCACGAGGGCGGCCTCGGCGTACTCGGGGCGGGCCTGGAGCACCGGGGCGAGGGTCTCGAGGACCTCGTGCACGGCCTGGTGGAACTCGGGCTGCGCGGGGTTCCGCTTTTCGATCTCGGCAAGGAGGTTGTCGAGGATGTCCTGCGTGTTGGATCGCGTCGTCACTGAAAGCCTTTCGGGCTCGGCAGTCGCCATCTCCCTGCGGGTGCGGCTCGCTCGGGTCCGGTCGTTCGATGAGCGCGCGGCGCCATTGCCGTGCGTGGGACAGGGTAAGTGTTACGCGCACGTAAACCCCTTGACCAGTGGCATCCGGATTCCGGACGGTGTGGGCCTGCGCGCACGGCCACCCGACCTGAACAAATCGCGCATACCGCGTCATTTCGACCAACCTGCCCGGGACTTCCGGGCGCGAAGACCGGTGAGGGAGAATACGACCCCGGCCTCCGAAGCCGACGGGAAGGAAGCGTGCGCGTGATCAAGTGGGTGTCCATCGAGAGTACCGAACCGCGTCCCATACCCCGGCCCGTGGCCACTCCGCTGGTGTGGGCGCTGACCGGCGGTACCGCCCTGCTGCTCGTGGCGCTCATCAACATACTGCTCGGACCGGGCCGCCCCTGGCTCGCGCTCACCGCGCTCGCGCTGCTCGCCGCGGGCCTCGGCTTCTGCGCCAGATTCACCGCGGCGCCCGGCACCGCCGTGCTGTGCTGGCTGTTCCTCAACGGCTTCGCGATTCCGCCGGCGGGCACCCTCAGCTGGATCGGCCACCGCGACACGCTCTGGCTGACCTGCCTCCTGACCGCCACCCTCGTCGGCACCCTGTGGGCCCGCGTGACCCACGCCCGGGCCGCGTACCGGACGATCACCGCGGCCCCGGCGCCGCGGAGCACGCTGGGTGACGACCCGCTGACCCGCTGAATCGAGGCACTTCGGGGAGGGGGTGGCCGACCCCGCTGGTTCGAGGAAGCGGGGCCGGCCCGAGGGGAAGAGGCCGGCTGCGGGGTGTGCACTCCCCCGTACGCTCATCACGCGACAGGTACCGCAGCCGACTCCACTGGACGTAACGAGCCGCGATCCGCCATGTTCTGCCACGCGGCGCCGAGTTGACGAACTGCACCGGACTCCCCGGCCGTCTTCACACGGCGGGCACGTGGTTCGCCGAGCCGTCAGAGCACGGCGAGCCGGTCCACCAGTAGCCCCACCCTCTGCTCGACGTACTCCGATGGCAGCCGGCCCGCCCTGCCCAGGGTCGCGAGTCCGTGCAGGGCGGCCCAGAACACCTCGGTGAAAAGCCCCGGGTGGACGTCGTCGCCGGCGACCTCGGAGAGTGTCTCCAGTAGCGCGGCGAAGGCGTCCTTGAGAGGCTCGGGCGTTTCCTCCTGGGCGAACGCCAGACCGCCGTCGAGCTGGAACAGGGCGTCGTAGACCGCCGGGTTCCGCTCGGCGAAGTCGAGGTAGGCGTGGGCGAGGGCGGCGACCCGGGCGCGCGGGCCGTCCGCGGCGGCGGTCGCGGCCCACAGCGTCACGGCCATGTCGGCGGCTCCCTCGAGGGCGACGGCGCCGATGATCTCCCGTTTGCCGCGGAAGTGGCTGTAGAGGACGGGCTGGCTGTACTCGATGCGCTCGGCCAGCTTGCGGGTGGTGACCGCGTCCCAGCCCTGCTGCTCGGCGAGTTCACGGGCCGTGGCCACGATGAGGCGCTCGCGGCTCGCACGTTCGCGCTCCTTGCGTTCCTGTACCGACATGATTCGATCCTAGCACTGCTAGACAATCGAGCGGCAGCAGTACTAGCGTTGCCTCACCATCTAGCGCCGCTAGATATTGCCGGAGGGATCGTCATGCTCAACGCACTTGAGGTCTTCACCACCGTGGTTCTCGGCGTGATGGTGGGGGTGGAGTTCTCCGTCGCCTTCGTCATGAACCCGATCTTCAGCGGCCTCCCCGACGACGCCAATCAGCGGGCCCGCTCCCACGGGGGCCGGATGCTGGGCGCCGTCATGCCGTTCTGGTACATCGGATCGCTCGTCCTCATCGCGATCTGGGCCGTCGCCGGGTGGCACCACGACGGCGCGCGCCTCGTCGTCGTCGCAGGCGGGCTGCTGGTCGTCAGCGTGGTCATGTCGCTCCTGCTGCTCGTCCCGATCAACAACCAGGGCAAGACGTGGACCGCCGAGAACCGGCCCGCGGACTGGAAGGAGCAGATGAGCCGCTGGGACCGCTACCACTACGTCCGCGTCGCCGTCATCGTCGCCTCGTTCGCCGTGCTGGTCGCGGCGCTGGTCTGAGTCCGTGGGGCGACGAGAACTCCCCTCCGCGCCGCGTCACTACGCGGCGCGGAAGCGCCCGGCCGCCACTTCCTCGACCCGGCCCTGCCCCATCAGCCGGTCCAAGTGCCGCCGCGCCGTGCGCAGTTCCACGGCCCGGATGTGCGCGCCCTCCACATGCGGCCGGTACACGAGCCGGTGGTCGGCGATCTCGTCCGGTGTGTGCGGTTCGCCCAGGAAGGCCAGCAGTTCGGTGTCCCGCCTCTCCACCACGCCGGCATAGGCGTCGAGCCGGCGGCGGAACTCGGCCGCTCCCTCGATCACACCCTTCTGGTGGGCGGTGCCGTACCAGCGGGCGTCGATGTCCGCGCAGCGCCGCATCGACACCTCGAAGTCGACGAGGCTGCTGCCGACGTCGCCGTAGTACGGGCCGAACGACGTCAGGTCGATGTCCGCGACGAACAGGAAGCCGTCGGGTTCGACCAGGAAGCCGCTGTGGCCCGCGGTGTGTCCGGGCAGGTGGACCACGGTCACCGTCCGCCCGCCCAGGTCGAACACGGCGCCGTCCTTGAACGCCTGCGCATCCGGGCGGCCTTCGACGTGGAACTCGTCCCGCATCGCCGCGTCGACGGCGTCGACCGAGTCCGGGGGCAGTCCGAGCGCGGAGACGAGGGCCGCGCGCGAGCGCAGCGCGTCGAGGTCGCCGTGGTGCACGTGCACCGGCACGTCGTAGCGTCCGAGGCCCGCGATGTGGTCCTCGTGGGCGTGGCTCACGAGGACCAGGTCCGCGGGAGGCGCGTCGTCGACGAGCGACAGCGAGGGGTCGACGACCAGCGAGGCGATCGTACCGCGCACGAGCAGCGAATTACCGTACGGGTAGGCCCCGTTGCAGGCGCCGACGAGCACGGTGACGGCGCCGTACGCCGCGGGGGTGTAGCCGGTGGGGCGGGGTTCCATGGTTACCGTTTCTATCGAACTGCGGACGGGACCGCCATAAGGCACCCCCTGCCCCGCCTGCCCGCTTGGTCAGCCGCGCAGGAAATACAGCACGGTCGTGACCACCGCCGTCGTCAGCAGGACGCCCCGCAGCAGTCGGGCCGACAGGCGGCGCGCCAGGTGGGCGCCGGCGAAACCGCCGACCACCGCACCGACCAGCATGGCCGTGAGGAGGAGCGGCGCGGTCAGCGCGTCCGAGGCCAGGAGGAAGAGCACGGTCGCGCTGAGGTACATGGCCGCGAGCTGGGTCACCCGCATCGGATTGCCGGCCGCGGCATCGAGGCCGAAGCCGATGCCCCACAGCGCCAGCATCAGGATGCCTACGGCTCCGCCGAAGTAACCGCCGTACACACCGAGGAAGAACTGACCGATCAGGACGGCGCCCCCACTCATGCCGACCGGGCGGCCCAGCGCACGGGTCAACGCACTCGACAGGTGCCGCCCGAAGGCGAGGACCACCGTCGCGAACGCGAGCAGCCAGGGCACGGCGGCGTCGAAGGAGGACGCGGGGAGCACGAGGAGAAGGGTCGCGCCGACAGCGCCACCCAGCACACTGATCACCGTCAGCGCCTTGGTGGACGTCGTTCCCACCGGGGCGAGTTCGCGTCGGTAGACCCACGCGCTGGTGACTGCGCCCGGTACGAGGGCGACGCGTGACACCGCGTTCGCGACCACCGGCGGCAGGCCGACGGCGACGAGTGCGGGCAGCGCCACGAAGGTTCCGCCACCGCCGATGGCATTCAGGGCTCCGGCGGCGACGCCGGCCAGCAGGACAAGAAGAGGCTCCATCACCCGCAGAGCATCACCCGTGGACAAGCGGCTCCACAATGCGGAATCGACGTTCCCAGCCTACGTCTGTTCCTTAGGCTGCTGCTGAGAGCGTGTCCTAGGATGTGCCGGTGCGCTACGACTTGGACGGCCTGCGGCTCTTCCTTCACATCGTCACGGAGGGCTCGATCACGGCGGGCGCCCGGCGCATGCACCTGAGCCTGCCCTCGGCCAGCGCCCGGGTGCGCTCCCTAGAGCACCACGCCGAGGTGACACTGCTGATCCGCGGCCGCCGGGGCGTACGGCCCACTCCCGCGGGGGCGACGCTGGCCCGCCACGCGCGCGACGTGCTCGACAGGACCGCACGCCTCGACAGCGCCGTCGCGAGCTACACCCGGTCCCCGCACGCCCAACTCACCCTGCTGGGCGGCGGATCGGCGATGCACCGGCTCGTGCCGCAGGCCCTCGTCCCGTTCCTGCGCGCCCATCCGGACACCGACGTCACCGTGTCCGAGAGCCGCACACCACGGACCGTACGCAGGCTCGCCGACGGCGAGGCGGACCTCGGGGTCGTCATCGACGACGAGGCCGGCGACAGCGGCCTGCACATGGAACCCCTGGGCGACGACTCCCTCGTCGTGATCGGCCAGGCCGGAGGAGTCCTCGACGGGCGGACCGCACTGACGTACAGCGAGGTCGCCGAGCACCCGCTCGTCGGCCTCGACGCCGGCTCCTCGCTGCGCCGCTGGATCGAGAAGCGGCTCGGGCCGCACGCCCCCGTGGTGCGCCACCGCACCACCGTCGCCGACCTGAACGTCCTCGTCTCCCTCGCCGCCGCGGGCGCCGGCCTCGCCGTCGTGCCGCGGCGCGCCATCGACCCGCGCCACCCCCTCGACGTATGCGCGTTGCAGGACCCGTGGGCTCGCAGGCGCCATCTGCTGGCGTGGGGAGCCAAGGACGGCGCGGCCTCGCCGGCCGCAGAGGCGCTCGCCGGGCACCTGCGCCGAGCAGCCCTGGAGTCATAATCCATAGTTCGTGATCGGTGATCCGTCATGCGTCATACGTAATACGTGGGCGGACGGCCGCCAGGGAGGCAGCGCAGTGAGCGAGCGGTACGTAGTGGGGCTTCGGGAGGTCGATGAGACGCAGGTCGCGCTCGTCGGCGGCAAGGGCGCACAGCTGGGCGGGCTCGCGCGGATCGAGGGCGTCCGGGTCCCGGCCGGCTTCTGTGTGACGACGGATGCCTTTCGGCGGGTCATGGCGGACACGCTGTCGCTCGACGAGCGGCTCGATCAGCTGGCGCGTACGGATCCGGACGACCGGGAGGCGATCCGGGCGCTCAGCGCGGAACTCCGCCGAATCGTCGAGGGGATCGGTGTTCCGGACGGGCTCGCGGCCGAGATCGGTGGCGCGCTCCGCGACCTGGGTGAGCGGGCCCCCTGCGCCGTCCGCTCCAGCGCCACCGCGGAGGACCTGCCGACGGCCTCCTTCGCCGGCCAGCAGGACACGTACCTGAACATCGTCGGGCCGGAGTCGATCCTTCAGCACGTCAGCCGGTGCTGGGCCTCGCTGTTCTCCGAGCGGGCCGTGACCTACCGTCAGCGGGCCGGCATCGACCACCGTACGGTCGACATGGCCGTCGTCGTGCAGCGGATGGTGCGCCCGGAATCGTCCGGCGTCCTGTTCACGGCCGACCCCGTCACGGGCAACCGCAAGGTCGCCACCGTGGACGCCGGCTTCGGCCTCGGCGAGGCCCTTGTCTCCGGCCTGGTGAACCCGGACGTCTTCCGGGTGCGCGGCGGCGAGGTCGTCGAGCGGACCATCGCCGCCAAGCTGCGTGCCGTGTACGCGCTCCCGGACGGTGGCACGGAGCAGGTGACGGTCGACGCGGAGCGGCAGACGCAGCCGGCGCTGACCGATGCGCAGGTCGTCCGGCTCGTCGAGCTCGGGCGCCGCGTCGAGGCACACTTCGGGAGGCCGCAGGACATCGAATGGTGCCTGACAGAGGCCGCCACCGATGCCGGTGGCCGCGCCGAGTTCCACATCGTGCAGAGCCGGCCGATCACGACGCTGTTCCCGGTCCCCGAGCGCGACGACGAGGACAACCACGTCTACCTCTCCGTCGGCCATCAGCAGATGATGACCGACGCGATGCGGCCGCTGGGCATCTCCGTATGGCAGTTGACGGCGATGGCGCCGATGCACGAGGCCGGTGGGCGGCTGTTCGTCGACGCCACCAAACGCCTTGCCACGCCCACGGCCCGCGCGGGTCTCCTCGGCATGGTCGGACGAGGCGATCCGCTTATCAGGGACGCCCTCGAAACCGTCCTCGACCGCGGCGACTTCGTCCCGACGCTCCCGGACCCGGCCCCCGCCACACCACCGGCCGACGGCGGCGGTCCGCCCGCCCCCATCGAGACCGACCCGGCCGTCGTCACCGGGCTGACCGAGCGGAGCCAGGAGTCCATCGCGGCCCTGGAGCGCGACATCCGTACGAAGACCGGTCCTGCCCTGTTCGACTTCCTGCTCGATGCCTTCGAGGAGCACAAGCGGGCCCTCGGCGACCGGCTGAGCATGCAGGCGATCATGGCGGGCATGGAGGCCACGTGGTGGCTCAACGACAAGCTGTACGAGTGGCTGGGCGAGAAGAACGCCGCTGACACGCTCACGCTGTCCGCGCCCGGCAACATCACCTCGGAGATGGGTCTCGCGCTGCTCGACGTCGCGGACCTGATCCGTCCGCTGCCGGAGGTGGTGGCCTTCCTCCAGGACGCCGGGCGGCTCTCGGACGACACCTTCCTGGACGAGCTGGCGAAGCGCGCAGGCGGACCCGAGGCGCGCGACGCCGTCGAGGGCTACCTGGGCCGGTACGGCATGCGCTGCGTCGGCGAGATCGACATCACGCGGCCGCGCTGGAGCGAACGCCCCACCACGCTCGTGCCGGTGATCCTCGACAACGTACGGAACTTCCAACCTGGCGCGGCGGAGCGGCAGTTCGAGGAGGGCCTCGAGAAGGCACACCGAAAGGAATCGGACGTGCTGTCACGCCTGCGCGCCCTGCCTGTGGACGGGGACATGAAGGCCGACGAGACCCGGCGGATGATCGAGCGCGTCCGCACCTTCATCGGCTACCGCGAGTACCCCAAGTACGGCATCATCCGCCGGTACTTCGTCTACAAGCGGGCGTTGTGGGAGGAGGCGGGGCGGCTGGTACGGGCGGGTGTGCTCGATGACATCGAGGACGTCTGCTACCTGACGTTCCAGGAGCTTCATGACGTCGCGTGCTCGCACCGGGTGGACCGCCAACTCATCCAGCGCCGCAAGGACGATTTCCGTACACATCAGTCGCTCACCCCGCCGCGCGTGCTCACCTCGGACGGCGAGGCCGTCCGGGGAACGTATCGGCGCGAGGACGTCCCGGACGGCGCGCTGATCGGTCTGCCGGTGTCCGCCGGGACGGTCGAGGGCCGGGCCCGCGTCGTCCTCGACATGGCGCAGGCCGATCTGGAGGCGGGTGACATCCTGGTCACGGCCTATACGGATCCCAGTTGGTCGCCGCTCTTCGTGGCGGTCGCGGGGCTTGTCACGGAGGTGGGAGGGCTGATGACGCACGGCGCGGTGATCGCCCGGGAGTACGGTCTGCCGGCGGTCGTGGGTGTGGACGGGGCCACTCGGCTGATCCGGGACGGCCAGCAGGTCCGTGTGCACGGGGCGGACGGGTACGTCGAGATCCTGGAGCACACGTGACCGATCCGACCGAGTCCGCCGCCACCCTGCGCGCGTTCATCGCCCTCGCCCCGCCCGACGACGCGAAAGAGGAACTGGCGCTCGCCCTGCGCCCGGTCCACGCCGCCCACCCCCGCCTGCGGCAGAACCGCATCGAGGACTGGCACATCACGCTGGCGTTCCTCGGCGAGCAGTCAGCGGCAGCGGTCCAGCGGCTCCTGCGGCCGCTGGCCGACATCGCGGCCGTACAGCCCTCCCCCGAGCTGGCGCTGCGCGGCGGTGGCCACTTCGACGATCGGGTGTTGTGGACCGGCGTGGAGGGTGACCTCGACGATCTGCATCTGCTGTCCGACGCGGTCCGGAAGCAGGTCAGGGCCTGCGGGGTCGACTTCCCCGAGCGTCCGCTCCGTCCGCACCTGACGTTGGCGCGCGCCCGCCGCCACGACACGACGTCCGTCCCGGAGGCGGCCGCCGCGCTCGACGCGTTCACCGGTCGGCACTGGCGCGCGCACCGTCTCCACCTGGTCGCCAGCATGCCCGGGACCGCGTCCACGCCGAGGCGCTACCAGGACATCGGGGCGTGGGAGCTCTCGGGCGGGTCCGAGGCCGGTTCAGCGGGGCCGGTTCAGCGGGACCGCTGAAGTTCTGACAGGCGGGGTGGGCTCAGGGGGCGTCGCTCTGTACGTATGTGGCCTCGTCGTCGCGTCCCCGGGACATCGGATGCACCTGGCCGTGTCCGGTGACCCGGTGGTGGTAGGCGGACATGCCCGCGCGTTCGTGGTGGGCGAACCAGTCGTGCAGCGCGGACGTGAGGTCGTGCCGGGTGCCGCGGGCGGTGGGCGTGCCGAAGAGGTTGGTGCGTTCGTCCGGGTCGTCGGCGTGGTCGTAGAGCTCGCCGGGGCCTTCGGAGCGTACGACGAGTTTCCAGCGGCCGTCGGTGATCATGCGGCCCTGGCCGTACTCGGCGAGGACGACGACCGTCTCCGGCCGCGACGCGGGGCGTCCGCGCAGTAGGTCGGCGAACGACTCGCTGACTCCCCACCGGTCGTCCGGCGGGCGGACTCCTGCGAGTTCGCACACGGTGGCGTGCCAGGACGCCGCGCTGATCAGGCGGTCACTCACGCCGCGGATACCGTCCGGGACGCGTACGACGGCGGGGACACGCACGGAGTTGTCCCAGAAGTTCAGGGGGAAGGTGCCGTTGCCCTTGCCCCACAGGCCGTGGTGTCCGCAGGAGAAACCGTTGTCGGCGGTGAACAGCAACACCGTTGATTCCCATACGCCTTGGGCCTCCAGCTCGGCGCGCAGGTCGGCGAGGCCGTCGTCGACCGCGCTGAGCGAGGCGCAGTAGCCGGCGAGGCTCGCGGCCGGGTCGTCGAACGCGGCCTGGAAGGCGCGCCGTCGGGGCTTCGTCCAGGGGTGCCGTGGTTCGCGAGGCACGGAGGGGAAGTCGCAGTCGGCGTATCGGTCGAGGTATTGGCGCGGGTGGTTGTCGATCCACGGGTCGTGCGGGGCCGTGTAGTTGACCTGGAGGTAGAAGGGGCGGTCGCGGTCCCGCTCGCGGAGGAAGCGGACGGCGCTGTCGGTGATGGCGTGGGTGAGGTAGCCCTCTTGGGCCATGGGCTCGCCGTCGGGTGACCAGACGGGGGCGTCGTAATACGGCCCTCCCCCGTAGCGGTGCGCGTACCAGTCGGTGAAACCGGGAGCCGGCCGTTGGGAGTGGCCGACATGCCACTTGCCGCTCATCATGCACGCGTAGCCGGCGTCGGCGAGGACCTCCGGTGTGGTGGGCTGTCCGGCGAGGTAGTGGTCGGGCTTGGCGTCCGGATGGCGCTCACCGACGAGCCAGTCGTGCACGCCGTGCGCGGAGGGCATCCGCCCGGTCATCAGGGACGCGCGGGCCGGGGAACAGACCGGGGACGCGCAGTAGAACTGGTCCAACTCCACGGCGTCGTCCATGAGGCGGGCGAGGTGCGGCATGTGCAGCTCGGGCATCCGGTGCGGCATGGCCCAGCGCCCCTGGTCGTCGGTGAGGACGACGACGAAGTTGAGCGGCTGGACGGGGCGCTGTTCGGTCATGCCGAAGTCCCGTTCGGCGGCCATTCCTTGAGGTCCATGGGTCGAGCCTAAGTGTTCGGGTTGCGTGGGTGGTCGGCTGCGGCGGCGCGGCCGACCACCCACGAGGTGAGGGGGAATCCCGTCAGGGGTGCACCAGCACATGGCTCAGGCCGACCGAGCCGGTGCCCTCCAGTTTGATGCGTACGTAGCGTGCTTCGTCGTTGGTGTCGAGGACGGTGGGACGGAGGGCCTTGCCGGTGATGTGTGCGGTCGTCGCGTCGGAGAAGTCGGCAGACCTGGCGAGCTGGACGTCGAAGTCGCCTGTTGTCGTCGACGCGTCGTTCCAGACCTCGACCTGGCCGACGTGCCGGAGGGCGCCGAGGTCGACCTGCCACCAGGCGCCCGGCTCGGACTGGGTGCGGGTGTCGGTCGAGGTGTCACCGTCGATCGCGCGCGCCGCGGTGGCGGTGCCGTCCGTGGAGGACTGGGTGGCGGTGCCGGTGCGGGCGAGGTCGCGGCGCAGCTGTTCGACCTTGCCGTGGGGATCCGCCCCGGCGGAACCGGCCACCTTCAGCGCCTCGGCCGGCAGTCGGTCGAGCTTGGTGTGGTTGTCGGTCATGGTCGAACCGGTGCCGGCGAGGGCGAGGGCGTCGGTGTCGGTCCAGTTGCCGGTGGCGTGGTTGTCGATGCCGTAGTCCGCCCAGTTGGAGACCCACTTGTAGCCGAGCCGGGTGAGGACGTTGCGGGTGACGGTGATGTGGCTGGACTGCTCGTCGAGGTAGATGCCGTTGCCGTCGCGCTCGGTGTTCCCGTACGCGCTGCGGTTGAGGTAGTTCCCGGAGATCACGGTGCCGGGCTGGGCGCCCTGCGTGTAGATGGCGCCGCCGTCGTGCTGGTCGTACGCGACGCGCATGGCGTTGGTGATCCGGTTGTTCGTGATGCGGTTGTCGCGCAGGACGGACTTCTGGACCTCGGGCTGGTTCCAGCCCCAGCCGACGGAGATGCCGGAGTAGGGCAGGTCGTCGAGGGTGTTGTGGTCGATGGCGGTGCCCGCCTCGTAGCCCGCCCAGATGCCTACGGCGTCCGTGTACTCCACGCCGGCGTGCCGGACGGTGTTGTACGACACCGTGTTGCGGGCTCCGGTGAGTTCGGCCGACGGCCGGGGTTCCGTGTCACCTATGTAGGCGGCGCCGGAGGACAGATCGGTGAAGCGGGAGCGGGTGAGGGTCGAGTCCTGGGTACCCCGCTCGAAGATCACACCAGCGCCGCCGAGCCGGGTGAACGAGGCGTCGTCGACGACCACGTCCCGGCCCCCGCGGACGGTGAGCGCGGCGGCGGGCTTGGTGTAGTGACGGCCGGCGTGGTCCACGGGCCCGGTGGCACCGGTGAGTGTCAGCCCGGCCTGGGTGCCCGCGTAGCCCTCGTCGGTGTCGGGCTGCCGGTAGGCGGAGTAAGCGAACCCGATGCCGGTGAGGCGGATGTCTTGGGCGCCGTCGAGGTTCACGAGCCCTTCCGTGGCGGGGGTGACCGCCTGGAAACGGCGCGGGTTCTCCCCCTCGCGCGGCAGGTACGTGACCGTCCGCGCGGCCGAGTCCCACACGAACTCGCCCGGCTTGTCGAGGAGTTCGCGGGCGTTCTCGAAGTAGGACACCTTCGTGTAGCGGCCGGAGTCGACGGTGGTGGAGTCCCAGGAGGGGCCGGTGCGGCCGGTGCCGGAGGAGGAGTTGGTCCAACAGGGCTGGGCGAACGTCATGTCGTCACCGCTGACGGAGGTGATCCGGCAGTGGTAGTTGCGCCAGCGCACCCGGATGACGGCCTCGGCGTCGGTGGGCCGCTCCCACTGGTCGATGCCGGTGCGTTGGGCGCCGGTCATGCCCGTCTTGGTGGCGTCGCACACGGAGGCGGCGCAGGAGTCGCCGCGCGCGCGGACGGCACGTACGCCGTCGACGAAGAGCTGTCGCGGGGTGACACCTTCCGGGACCGGCGCCGTCCAGGTGCCGTCGGCATTGGCGGACCAGCCGGTGACCGCGCGGCCTCCGGAGAGCACGGGCCGGGCGCCGGGGGCGGCGGCCCACGTGACACCGGAGTCCTTGCCGTCGAGGTCGAGCGGTCGGCTCAACGCGTAGGTGCCACCCGCCAGTTCCACGCGAACACTCCGACCGGCGACGGCCCGCGCGGCATCACGGGCGCCGTCGAGCGAGCAGGGGGCGACGCGGGTGCACACGGAACCGGAGCCGTGGGGCGCGGCGTGCAGGACCGCCGGGTCGGCGGCTCCCGCCTGGGCCGCCGGCAGGAGGGCGAGCGAGAGGGCGACGGCGGACATGAACACCGTGGCGGCGGTACGGGTCGAGCGGATACCGGATCTCATACGGAACCTTCCTATAGGACTGTTGTGCACAATCCAGCCCCTCCGGCGATTGAGGAGCGGGGTCCGGGGCGGAGCCCCGTGACGTCGACGAGGGCTGGGCTGAACCCACCACGGGTCAAACGCCCGTAGGCATCGGCGGATTCTTCGCCCCGAACAACCAGTCCCGCAGGAACGGGTCGACACCCCGCTCCCCCGTCACATCGACGGCATGCCGTATGAAGTCCTCACTCGTGACGGTCCGCCCCCGGAAGCGCCGCGGCCACAACCCCATCACCCGGTCGAACTTGCTCTGCCCCACATGGAGCCGAAGCGCATACAGCACGAGCGCCCCACCGTCATAGATGTTGGTGCCGCCGAGCGCCTTCGGCAGCCCCGGAGGCCCGTCGCTCGCGCGGATCGCATCCAACTTGTCGTACGTGGTCTTCATCTTGTCGGCCATCCGGGACCAGCCGCGCTCCTCGCTGTAGAGGGCGGCGTAGTACACCGCGGGCCCCTCGTTGAGCCAGGCCTGCTGCCAGTCGTGCGGGGTGACACTGTCGCCGAACCACTGGTGGGTCAACTCGTGGACCATGGTGTTCTCGTACGTGGGGTGACCGGCCGCGTCGTCCTTGAACCAGTTGGTGCCCATCAGGGTGAGCGTCGTGTTCTCGAGGGCGTCGGTGTACCCGTCGTAGATGTGCACGCCGTAGACGGAGAAGGGGTACCGGCCGAACTTCGCCTCCAGCCAGGCGAGGTGGTCCGGGGTGCGGGCGACGATCGGCGCGTAGAAGTCCTCGCGCCCTTGCGGGACGATGTGCCGCAGAGGCAGCCCAGCGTGCGAACTGCCGTACAGGTACGTGCCCTTGACGACGGCGATACCGAGCAGCTCGGTGGGCATCCGCTCGCGCAGCGCGAAGTGCCACACAGTGGAGCCGTCCCCTCGGTGGTCCTTGCCGGTCAGCTCTCCGTTGGCCGCGGCGACGTAGTCCTTGGGCGCGGTGATGTGGAAGGCCCAGGTGGCCTTGTCCGACGGGGTGTCGTTGCACGGCAGGAAGGTGTCCGCGCGCGAGGACTGCACGGCCGAGGCGAATCCGCCGTCCGTCCCGAAGCGCCAGCCGGTGAGCCCAGCGCGTGGTGCCTTGCCGTTGCCGTGGTAGCGGACTGTGGTCGTGAACGGGGTGCCCTTGTGGAGCGGGGCGGCCGGGGTGACGGTCAGTTCCTGGCCGGACTGGCCGAGGGAGAGGGCCGTGCGCGCCTGCCGTCCTTCGACGGAGACGGAGTCGATGGTGTGTCCGTCGGTGTCGAGGTTGAAGGCCGCCAGGTCGTGGGTGGCCCGGGCGTGCAGGGTCACCGCGGCCGTGAAGTCGTAGGTGTCCGGGGTGAAGTCGAAGGTGAGGTCGTAGTGGTCGACCTGGTATCCGCCGTTTCCGAGCGTCGGGAACAGTGGGTCGCCGACACCGTCGGAGCCGGGCCGGGGGTCGAAGCCGGCGGCGTGCGCCGGGGCGCCGAGCAACGGGACGGCGACCGCCGCACCGGCCGCTGCGGTAAGGAACGTGCGTCTGCCGGCGCTCACTTGGACCCCTTCTTCCCGTTCTGCTCGGCCGCCTGCTTGAACTCGGCGCGGCACGTGTCGCCGCCCGCCTTGCGCCACTTCTTCACCAGGTCGTCGTACGACGAGAGGGGCTTTCGCCCGGTGACGAGGTCCTTCACACCGTCGAGGTGCATCGTGTAGAGGCTGCCGAGGCCCTTGGAGTCCCAGGTGGGCGAGGTGTAGCCCCGCGTGGGGTCCTCGGCCAGCATCGGAATGATCTTCGTGTACGCCTCGTGGGCGTAGCGGGCCGCTTCGGGGTGTGTGGCGCTGAAGAACGCGGGGGCGGCCGAGGCCAGCTTCGTCCAGGGCACGGTGACGTCCTGCGTGCCCTGCTTGGTGAGGACGGGGGTGCCGTGCTTGTCGCGCTTGTAGTCGGTGCCCTCGACGCCGTAGTTCATGAGCGTGTATTCGAGCGAGCCGAAGGGTGCGGCGGCGAAGTCGGCGAGGCGCAGGATCTCCTCGACGCGGCTCCGGCTCGCCTTGGTGATGTGGCAGTTCTCCAGTGAGGGGTTGTCACTCCAGGCGACCGCGTCCTTGCCGACCGGCACCATCGGGCGGACGTCGAAGGACTTGTCGATGGCGGACATGGCGTCGACGTATCCGGTGCCGGTGGTGAGGTAGGAGGGCATGCCGTCGTACACGTACGCGGCCTTGCCGTTCTTGAACAGGTCGGTGTACTGGGCCTTTTGAGCGCCCGACATCTGTACGGTGCCGGGGTAGAAGCAGCCCGCCTTGTACAGCTTGGCGGCGGTCTCGATGGCGTGCCGGTAGGCCTCGTCCTCCAACTGGTACGTCCACGTGCCGGACTTGGTGTCGTGCGTCCAGAAGTACTGGGCGCCGGCCGACTGGGCGAGCAGATTCATGCTGCCGCCGGTGAAGAAGTACTGCTTCTTCTTGGTGTCGGTCAGCTCCTTGGCCAGCTCGACGAGCCGCTCCAGGCTGTCGATCTCGTCGAGGCTGGACACTCCCGCCTGCTTGAACAGGTCCGCGCGGTAGAACCCGGCGCCGCCACTGCCGGAGCGGGCGATCGGGATGCCGTAGAGCTTGCCTCCGAAGATGGCCTCCTGCCACGCGTATTCGGGGATCGCCGCCAGGTTGGGGTACTCCTTGACCTTGCCACCGGCGAGGTACGGGGTGAGGTCCGCGCAGGTGGAGGCGAGGAAGGCCGCCTTGTTGTCGACGCCGCCGGTCTCCGGGTACATGAAGATGTCGGGCAGCTGGTCACCGGCGACCATCGTGGAGAACTTCGCCGGATAGTCGTCGGCCGGTACCGCCGTGAAGTCGACCTTGGCGCCCAGCAGCTTCTCGATCTCCCGCCAGGCGACGTTCTTGCCGCGGTCCGGGGGCAGCGGGGCGAAGGTCTCGGTGACCGCCGTGATCTTCTTGGCCCCCTTGAGCGGGGTGCCCTTGGTGGCCCGGGCCAACTCGGTGGGGTACTTCAGGAACGCGGCGGGGACGCCCGCGGCAGTGCCGGGCAGGTCGGCCTCGATGCCGATGTTGCGCATCGCCGTGGCCGGCAGCAGCTTGCCGCTCTTGGCCTCCGCCTTGGCGGCCGTGCCGCCGTCGCCGCACGCGGCGAGCAGGGGCGCGGCGGCGACGCCGAGCCCGGCGCCCGCACCCCAGCGGAGCAAGGTGCGGCGGTTCATGGTCGTGGTGCCGGGCATGCGAAGTCTCCTCAACGTGAAGGGGCACACGGGAAGTCGGGGGGTGGCGGCCGGTGTGCGGGGCCCCGGGGCGTCTCAGCCCTTGACGGCGCCGGTGAGGACGCCCTTGGTGAAGTAGCGCTGGAGGAACGGGTAGACGAGCAGGATCGGCACGACCGCGATCACGAGCACGGCCATCTGCACGGCCTGCTGCGGGGCTATCGCCTCACCGGCCGCGGCGGTGTCGAGGTTCTGCCCCTGGAGGATGAAGGTGCGCAGCACCATGGGCAGCGGCCACTTGTCGTTGTCGCCGAGGTAGAGCAGGGCGTTGAAGTACGCGTTCCAGTAGGCGACCGCGTAGAAGAGGCCGACGACGGCGATGACGGCCTTCGACAGCGGCAGCACCACGCGTGTCAGGGTGCGAAAGTCGCCCGCGCCGTCGACCTTCGCGGCGTCGTACAGCTCCTCCGGCAGGTTCATGAAGAACGCCCGCATCACCACGAGGTTGAAGGCGCTGACCATGGTCGGCAGGACCAGGGCGGCGAAGGTGTTGTAGAGGCCGAGCTCCTTGACCAGCAGGAAGTTGGGGATGACGCCCGCGTTGAACAGCATCGTGAACAGGGCCGTCATCAGCAGGAAGCGGCCGCCGACGATGCCGCGCCGCGACAGCCCGTACGCCATGCCGATGGTGGCGAGCAGGCTGCACGCGGTGCCCGCGAGGGTGACCGCGACGCTCACGAACAGGGCGCGGGTGACCCGGCCTCCGGTGAAGGCGGTGCGGTAGGCGTCGAGGTTGGGGTGGTCGGGCCACAGGACCAACCCGTTGGCGTGGATGATGTCGGTCTGCGAGGCGAAGCTCGTCCCGATCACACCGAGCAGCGGGTACGCGACGAGGGCCACGACCACGACCAGGGCGAGGCCCTTGAGGAAGAGACCCGCTCTGGTGGGTCGCTCCATCCAGGGCGGTCGGGCACCCGACGGGCGGAGTTCGCCGTCCCCGGTGCTCTGTGTCGCGGGCGCGGCCTTGCGGCGCGTCCGCACGGCGGTCGTCTCAGCGGTCAGCACCTCTGTACACCCCTTCGTGTCCGAGCCGGTGGGCGAACTTGTTGGCGCCGATGACCAGGGCCGTGCCGATGACCGCCTTCACCAGGCCGACGGCGGCCGCGGTGCCCCACTGGTTGTCCTTGATGCCGTGGAAGTAGACATACGTATCGAGCACTTCGCCGGCGCCGGGGCCGACGGCGTCACGCTGCAAAAGGATCTGTTCAAAGCCGACGGTCAGAATGTTGCCGAGGTTGAGGATCAGCAGCAGCACGAGGACCGGGGCGAGGCCGGGCAGCGTCACGTGCCAGAACCGGCGCCATCGCGCGGCGCCGTCCATGGCGGCCGCCTCGTACAGGCCTCGGTCGATGTTGAGCAGGGCGGCGAGGATGATGATGGTGCCCCAGCCGGCGTCCTTCCACATGACCTGCAGCGCGAGCAGCCAGGGGAACGCGTTCGGGTCGGTCATCATGTCGTAGTGCGGCAGGCCGACCGCTTCCAGCAGGTCCGGGACCACCCCGGCGCCACCGAGGATCTGCTGGAAGATCGAGACGATGATGACCCAGCCGATGAAGTGCGGCAGGTACACGACGCTCTGCACGAAGCGCCGCAGCTTGTCGCTGACGATGCTGCTGAGCAGCAGCGCGAGCCCGATCGGCACGGGGAAGAACAGGACCAGTTGAACCAGGGCGATCTTCAGCGTGTTGCCTGTGGCCGACCAGAAGTCGGGGTCGGCGAAGGCGCTCGCGAAGTTGGCGAAGCCCGTCCAGGCGCTGTGCATGTAGCCCAGGTAGGGCTGGTAGTCCTGGAACGCCACCATGTAGCCGAGCAGCGGCACGTAGTGGAACACCACGAAGTACAGGAAGCCGGGCAGGCAGAGCAGCAGCATCACCTTGTCGCGCTTGACGCGCTGCCACAGGGTTCTGCGGAGGGTGCGGGGTACTGAGAGTGGCGCGGTAGCAGTCATGGGGCGGTCCTGTTCGGCCGGGTGGCGCAAGAACTGCGTTACTGCGGCGGCAAGTTAGTAAGCGTTTAACCCTGTCGTCAAGAGATGCGGGCAAGCCCTGCACGGTGGTGGCCCTCCAACATGACTTTTCTGAACGGGATTTGAGGCTGTGACCTGCCAACTCACCGATTGAGGCGGATCTTTGGGTTGACGGTCCCACGACGGTGTCCTTAGCGTTCGGTCATCTGATAGAACACGTTTACTGTCCGGAGGCAGGGTGCGTACCACTGACGAGGTGTCGACCGGGGCCGAGGCCGCGGCCACCGACACCACACCGCCCCCACGGCGGCCCCGTACGGTTCTGGCGATGCACTCATCGGTCGTCGACGACGTCTTCCCTCCCGCCGTGCGGGTCCGGCTCGAGGACACGGCCGACATCCGGCCGCCGCACGTCCTGCGCGAGTTCACCAGCCCGCAGGCGCGCTCCGCGCTCGCCGAGTGCGAGGTGCTGCTCACCGGCTGGGGCTGCCCGCCCATCGACACCACCGTGCTCGACGGGGCCCCCCGGCTGCGCGCGGTCATCCACGCGGCCGGCACCGTCAAGCCCTTCTTGGGGCGGGAGGCCTACGAGCGCGGTATCGCCGTGTCGTCGGCCGCCGCCGCCAATGCCGTGCCGGTCGCCGAGTTCACCCTCGCGGCGATCATCATGGGCGCCAAGCGGACCTTCCCGCTCGCGCATCTCTTCCGTACACGGCGCACCCACCGCACCGACGCCGACCTCGACCGGCACCACTGGCTCGGCACCCGCGGCCTCACCGTCGGCGTCGTCGGCGCCTCGCACGTCGGCCGCCGGGTGGTGCGGCTGCTGCGCACGCTCGACGTCGAGGTCCTCCTGTACGACCCGTACATCGAGGACACCGAGGCCGTCCTGCTCGGTGTCACCCGCACCGACCTGGACACCCTGCTCACCACGAGCGACGTGGTCACCCTGCACGCGCCCGACACCGATGAGACCCGGCAACTGCTCGACGCCCGCCGCCTGGACCTGCTGCGGCCGGGCACCCTGCTGGTCAACACGGCGCGCGGGCCCCTCGTGGACACGGAAGCCATGGTGGAGCATCTGGTCAGCGGGCGGATCGACGCCGTGCTCGATGTGACGGACCCGGAGCCGCTGCCCGCCGACCACCCGCTGTGGGACCTGCCCAACGTCCTCATCACGCCACACATGGCGGGCGCCCAGGGCAACGAGGTGGGCCGGCTCGGCGCGCTCGCCGTCGACGAGCTCACGCGGTACGCGCACGGCGCCCCGCTCGACCACCCGGTCCGCCTCGACGACTTGGAGCACATCGCGTGACCGGGCCCACCCCGCACGGCATAAGCTCTGGGGCGGGCGGAGCAGGAACGGCACGGCAGGATCACCAGGGGGTGGGCCGAATGGCCCGGCAACGATCGACGGCGCCCGGCGGCTCCGGTCACCGTGAGCAGCGCCGCGCGACGGTGGTCGACGTCGCCAAGCGCGCCGGTGTCTCCACCGCCACGGTCTCCCGCGTGATGAACCGCAACTACCCGGTGGCCGCCGCCACGCGCGAGCGCGTCGAGGCGGCGGCGCGCGAACTGGGTTACGTGGCCAACGCCCATGCCCGCGCCCTCGCCGGCAGTTCCGGGCGCACCGTCGGCATCATCGTGAGCGAACTGATCGACCCGTTCTACGCGTACATCGCACGCGGCGTCGAACGCGAGGCGACCGCGGGCAATCGACTGTGCCTTGTGTGCTGCACGCAGGGCGATCCGCAGCGCGAGCTGGCCTTCATCGAGCTGATGCACGAGCGGCGGGCGGACGCGGTGGTGCTGGTCGGCGGGAGCGTCGACGACCCCGAATATCAGGAGGAACTCTCCCGTAGGGCCCACGAGTTGGCGGCGGACGGTGCGAAGCTCGTGCTGTGCGGGCGCCCCTCGCTCGGCGCAGGGGTGCCCACCGTGGACGTGGAGTACGACAACGAGGGCGGCGCGTTCGCCATCACCGATCACCTGATCACCCAAGGGCACCGGCGGATCCTCTACCTGGGCGGCCCGCCCGCCCTGTCGACGGCGCGCGACCGGCTGGCCGGCCACCGGCGCGCGCTCGAACTGCGCGGCATCGACCGCGTCCCCGAGCTGGAGCAGCCGGGCGCCTTCGGCCGGTCCTTCGGCTACCGGCGCATGAGTGAACTGCTGCGGGACGGGCCGGAGTTCACGGCAGTCTTCGCGGCCAACGACATCGTCGCGGCGGGCGCGGCGCAGGCGCTGGAAGAGGCCGGGCTCCGCGTGCCGCAGGACGTGTCGCTCGTCGGCTACGACGACATCCCGGTCGCCCAGGAATTGCGGCCACGCCTGACGACGGTCCGCATCCCGCTGGAGGAGATGGGCCGGCAGGCCGTGCGGGTCGCCCTGAACGGCGGGGACGAGGACGACTGGCGCGCCCCCACGACCGGAGCGCTGCGCCTGGGCACGCACATCGTGGTCCGCGACTCCGTGGCACCTCCCGCGGCGGCTCCGCGCGAGCGCGGGGGCCGCCGCCGGCCCTGAGCCGCGCGGGCCGGCACACCGGGCCACCCCACCCATCTGCTCGATTCTGCTTGTTTCGGGGCCACTTGGCGTAGTAACGAGCAGTAAATCTCGCCAAGACCTTGCCTCACGGCAGCAAACGCTTACATGCTGGCGCCCAGTTCGCACGCACCCAGTTCGCACGCACCACGTCCCACTCATCCTTCCGACGTCCTTCGTCCCCTGGGGAGTCCCTGCATGCGCCCTGCCGACACGTCCCTCGACCACGCCCCCGCCGACCGCCCCGAGATGCACCCCGGGCCCGGACGGCGCACGGTGCTCACCGCGCTCGCCGGTGTCGGAGCCGCCGCCGGCCTCGGCCTCACCCTCAGCGCGGGCACCGCGCAGGCCGCCACCTCCGCGACCGTGCGGCTGACCGCCCGCCCCTCCGGCGAGGCCGAACGGCTGCGCCTCGGGCAGGCCCTGCGCGCCTCCGAGTTCCAGCCGACGGGCCGCTACGTCACCGCGGGCACCCCGCTGCGCCTGGACGTACAGCCCCACGACGGAGTACTGCCCACGATGTGGATCGGCCGGTGGGACTACTACGCCACGCTGAAGGCTCCGCGGAGCTACCCGCTCAAGGCGGGCGCCAACACGGTCACCGACCCGCACGGCGGGCCCGTCTACTTCTCCCTGGAAGGCGCCGGGGAGAGAGCCACGGCCTCGTTCAAGAGCGGCAGCGTTCCCATGCCCGTGTTCACGCTCGGGAGCACCGAGGAGGCCGACTTTCAGCGGCAGTTGGCCACCATGACCGATGCGCCGGTCGTGGAACTGCACGGCCCGCGCTCGATCGTGACGCTGACCCGTGAAGGCGCCCTCCTCTACCGCGAAGAGAACCACGCGGAGCTGCTGCGCCTCCTTGAGCAGATCATCGACGCGGAGTCCGCGATCAGCGGTCTCGACGGCTCCAAGCCCGTGCACCGGCCCAAGGCGGGCGGCTACCACTTCACCGAGGTGTCGGTGGTGCCGTCCGGCGTCGGCGCGTACGCCACCCACGGTTACAACGGCTTCCCGCGCGCCTACCTCGACCGGGCCACGACGGTGCAGGGGCTGCGCACCCGCGGCTGGGGCCTATACCACGAACTCGGCCATCTGCATCAGCAGTTCGCCTACAAGCCCGGGGCGATGACCGAGGTCACCGTCAACGTCTACTCCCTGGCCGTGCAGCGTGCCCTGGGTCAGCCCTCCAATCTGCTGACCGTCGACGCGGCGACGGGTCTTAACCCCTTCCAGTCGGCCCGCGCCAAGTTCGGCACGGACGGGCTCACGTACGAGAAGTCCTTCGGGGCCTACGAGAAGCTGGTTCCGCTGCGGCAGCTGGAGCTGGCCTTCGGCGACTCGTTCTGGCCGCGGCTGCACCGGCTGGTGCGCGAGGAGAACCCGCAGTCGGACTCCTCGGACGACGCTGGGCGCTACCGGGCCCTCGCCCTCTACGCGAGCCGCATCGCGGGGCGCGACCTCACGGACTTCTTCATCACCACCTGGGCGCTGCCGATCGACGCGCAGGGGCGCGCGGAGCTCGCCGCGCTCGGGCTCCCGAAGCCGTCCGTCGACCCGGCGACACTGACCGACTGACCCGAAGGGCGAACACCGACCATGCAGCTGAGCAGACGCCGCACCCTCGCCCTCATGGGCACGGGCGCCGTGGCGACGACGCTTCCCCTCGGTCTCGGCGCCGTGGCCGCCGCCGCGGCCGAGGACCCCTACGGGCCGCTGCTCGCGCGGGCGGCCGAGCAGCTCACCGGCGGCGACGTCGACCCGGACGACCCCGATGTCGCCGCCGCGCTGGCCGCCCTGGACAAGCAGGCCGCGGACTGGTGGCACAACGTCGACCACTCCACGGGACGCACAGCCCTGTGGTCCGATCTGGCTCCTGCCTCCGACCCGGGCATGTTCGGCCAGAGCTACACCCGGCTGCGTACGATCGCCACGGCCTGGGCGAGCCCCGGTACCTCCCTCACCGACGACACCGCCGTGCGCGACGGGATCCTCGACGCGCTGCGTTTTCTGCACACCACCGGCTACAACGACGCCCGCTCCGAATCGGGCAACTGGTGGTTCTGGGAGATCGGCGCACCGCGAGCCCTGCTCGACACATGTGTCCTGCTGCGCGCACACCTACCCGCCGACGATCTGTCCTCGTACCTCAAGACGGTCGCCACGTTCGTGCCCGACGCCGACCGGCGCACGAACTCCCCGACGCTGGCGGAGACGGGCGCCAACCGCGCGGACAAGGCCGTCATCGTCGCCCTGCGCGGACTGCTCGCCGGCGACCCGGATGCCGTCGCGCTGGCCCGCGACGGGCTCTCGGACGTGCGCGACGACGGCAAGAACAGCCTGTTCCAGTACGTCACCTCGGGCGACGGCTTCTACGAGGACGGCTCGTTCGTCCAGCACTCCTCGGTCGCCTACACCGGCACCTACGGCGGCGTCCTGCTCGGCAGCGCGGGACAGCTGATCGCGCTGCTCGCCGGCTCGCAGTGGTCCGTCACCGACCCGGCCGTGAAGGTGCTGTACGAGGCGGTCGAGCGGTCCTTCGTGCCCGTGCTCTTCGACGGCGTGATGATGGACGCGCTGCGCGGCCGCGCCATCTCGCGCGAACGGGCCCGCGACCACACCGACGGGGCGGCCACCGCCTCGTTCATCCTCCAACTGGCCGATGGCGCACCGCAGTCGTACGCGGACCGCTGGCGCTCGACCGTCAAGGGCTGGATCCTGCGCAACCGGGACACCCCGTACCTGCATCTCGTCGACGTGCCCGCCCTGGCCCGCGCGAAGGCCCTCCTCGCCGACACGGCGGTACGCCCCGCGGAGCGGCTCACCGGCCACTACGTGTTCGCCGACATGGACCGTGTGGTGCACCGGCGGCCCGGCTGGTCGTGCGCCCTGTCCCTGTCCTCCAAGCGCATCGCGGCGTACGAGGCGGGCAACGGCGAGAACCTGCACGGCTGGTACACCGGCGACGGCATGACGTACCTGTACGACGGCGACGACCTCGACGCCTTCGGTGACGACTTCTGGCCGACGGTGAACCCCTACCGGCTGCCGGGCACCACCGTGGACACCCGCAGACGGGCCGACCTCGGCACCGCGCCCGGGACCGGCACCTTCCGCCCGAAGAACGCGGTCGCGGGCGGCGCGGTGCTCGACTTCCGGTACGGGGCGGCGGCGATGGAGCTGATCGCCGACGGGTCGACGCTGCGCGCCAAGAAGGCGTGGTTCTTCCTCGACAACGCGGTCCTCGCGCTGGGTTCCGGCATCACCGCGAGCGACGGCCGCACCGTCGAGACCGTCGTGGAGAACCGGAACCTGCACGCCGACGGCGCTCCCCTGCTCACCGTCGACAACCGCCCGCGGCCCAGCGAACCGGGCTGGTCGGCACGGCTCATCGACGCACGCTGGGCACACCTGGAGGGCACGGGCGGCTACGTCTTTCCGGCCGGCGGCCCCCTGCGCGCACTGCGCGAGGAACGCACCGGCGCCTGGCGCTCCCTCAACACCGGCACGGACACCGGCGGTTCCACCACCCCGGTCACCCGGCGCTACGCCACCCTCTGGTTCGATCACGGCCCCTCCCCCGAATCCGCTTCCTACGCCTACGTCCTGCTGCCGGGCGCGACGGCCGCCGCCACCGCCGCCTGGTCCCGCTCCACACCCGCGCGCGTCCTCGCGAACAGCACGACCGTCCAGGCCGTCGCATCACCCCGGGTCGGGCTGCTCGCCGCGCATTTCTGGGCGGCGGGATCCGTCGACGGGCTGCGCTCGGACGGCCCGGGCACCGTGCTCGTCCGTCGCCGGGACGACGGCACCACCGTCGCCGTGTCCGACCCCGGACGCACCGGGACCACCCTGTCCGTCGAACTCCCCTTCGCCGTACGGCGCGTGGTCCGCGCCGACGACACGGTCTCGGTCACACTGGGCCGCCGCCCGGTGGTCACGGTCCGCGTCGCGGGCTCGCACGGCCATACGCACACCGCCGACCTCGCGTAGAGCAGCCCACCGCCCAGCCCGACCCGACCGAGGAGCCGTCGAGCCACCATGCCCGCCCCGTACCTCTCCCTGCCGCCGACCGACCGCGTCCGCTCCCCGCTGACGGGGTGGACCCGGGCCCACTGGGAGGCCCTCGCCGACCGCCAGTTGGCGGCGCTGGTCCCCTACGCGACACCGGGATTCGCGCAGTACCGGCTCCCGGGGCGGGGCAGCTGGTCAGGGGTGGTGCTGGACGGGCTCGAAGGCTTCGCTCGGACATTTCTGCTGGCCTCATTCCGGATCGCGGGCGCGGGCAAGGACACGGCGGGGTCGGGGAACGGGACCGAGGACCCGGCCATCTCCTACCTGATGGAAAGGTATACGCAGGGTCTGACAACGGGCACGGACCGTGACCATGCGGAGGCCTGGCCCGAACTCACGGACTGCTCCCAGCAGATGGTGGAGGCGGCCTCGATCGCGATCGGCCTGCACGAGACCCGCCCCTGGATCTGGGACCGGCTCGACGGCCGGGTCCAGGAACAGGTGGTCGACTGGCTCTCGGGATTCGTGGGCGCCCGCACGTGGGACAACAACTGGCGCCTGTTCCAGGTGGTGGCGGAGCAGTTCCTCGCCTCGGTCGGCGCTCCGTACCGCCAGAGCGACATCGACGGCGGACTCGACCGGATCGAGGACTGGTACGTCGGCGACGGCTGGTACAGCGACGGCGACGGCCGCAATTTCGACTACTACAACGGCTGGGCCCTGCACCTCTACCCGCTGTTGTGGGCCAGGATCGCGGGCGCGGACGTCGACGGCGGCCGCGCGAGGACCTATCGGGAACGGCTCTCGCTGTTCCTGGAGACGTACCCGCAGTTCTTCGGCGCGGACGGCGCGCCCGTGCACCAGGGGCGGTCCCTGACGTACCGCATGGCGACGGCCGCGCCCGTGTGGCTGGGGGCACTGGCCGACTGCACCCCCCTGGCGCCCGGCCTGACGCGCCGTCTGGCCTCGGGCACGGCAAGGCACTTCGCCGAGCGCGGCGTACCGGACGAGCGGGGACTCCAGCCGCTGGGCTGGTACGACACACACCTGCCGACCACGCAGCCGTACTCAGGGCCTGCCTCACCGTACTGGTCGAGCAAGGGCTTCCTGGGGCTCCTCCTGCCCGCCGAGCACCCGGTGTGGACCGACCCTGAGCTCCCCCTGCCCGTGGAGCGGGAGACGCAGTACACCGCACTGCCCGCGCCGGGCTGGCTGCTGCACGGCACTCCGCACGACGGCATCGTCCGCCTGGTCAACCACGGCAGTGACCACAACCCGCTCGAAGGGCCGGCCGACGACGACCCGCACTACGCCAAGCTCGCCCACTCCACCGCGACCGCCCCCGAGGCCGCCCCGCACGCCTGGTCCCGCACCGTCGACAACCACATAGCGCTGCTCGCCCCCGGCGGCACGCCGTCGCGCCGCCGCCGCATCCACCCCCTCACCTGCGAGGGCCGCCGGGCGTCATCCCGCCACCATGCCCAACTCCCCGACAGTGACACCGAGTTCCCGATCGAGTCGACGAGTGTCCTGCACGGCCCGTGGGAACTGCGCGTGCACCGGGTGCAGGCCCCGGCGGACGTCACCGTCCGCGAGGGCGGGCACGCGGTCGCCGACACCGTGCGGCCGCACACCGACCAGGGCCCCGGCTGGTCCCTGGCACGTACGGAAGCGGGGCTGACGAGCGCGGTGGTCGCCCTGCACGGCTGGGACACGGAGGCCGGGGTCGCCCGCGAGGTGGAGGCGAACGCCTTCGGCCCCCACTCGGCGACCCCGTATCTTCGCTCCCTCGCTCACCCCGGCGGCGCCACCGTCCACGTAACCCTGGTGGTTCTCACCCGCGACGCGGTGCACCCGCGGGCGCTGCGGGAGGCGATCACGTGCGCCGTGGACGCGGCGGGCGGGGTCGCCGTCACGTTCCCGGACGGTGAGGTGGTGAAGGTGTCACCTCACTCGAGCCAGCGGGCGGCGGCCTCGTAGGTGGTGTCCGGGGAGCTGTTGAACGCGATGGCCGCGGCGGGCGCGTACTCTCGCACCAAGTTGACGATCTGCTCGAGGAGTTCGGTCTCGTCGTCCGAGTGCCGTAGTCCACCGCCAAGAGTGACGCACTCCCACGCACGGGCACGCAGCGCACTCCCGACGACGGCTGCCACGTCGTCAGTACCGTCAAGGCCGATCAGGCACGTCTCCACTCCCACGCCGTGTTCGGCGAACTTGACGAGTCCCGCCTCGATGGCCCGTACGACCGGTTCGGGATCCCACGGGCCTGGCACTCGACGTGGATCGAGCCCGATGACCAGAACGCGTGGTGTGGCGGCGGGGTCCATGTCCTGACGGTACGCGCAGGCGACCTGACCACACCAGGTACACCACGCACACCATGACGGCCGACTCCGTCACCCGCGCGCGAGCAGCCCCTCGATCGCCTTGTCGATCCGGGAGGGCTGCACTTCGCTGCCGAACGGCACCAGCGCGTGGCTGCGCGCAAGGTAGAGCAGCAGGGCCTGGTGCCCGATACGGATGTGGAGCGCACGTCCCGCGTCACGGGCCCGCAGCACCACACCGGGTGGGCCGTCGGGGTCGACGACAGGGCGCACCGTCACGTCACCGATGCCCGCCCCGCCGGACAGGCCGTCGGACAGCAAGTCCCTGGAAACCACCCAGTGTTGGTCCCGGAGCCCGACCATCGACACGGTCAACTCGACAACCAGCGGATCATCCACGCAGTAGAGAAGCGTGACGTCGCACGGCCCCCGCACCGCATCGTCCGCCGCGTCCAACTCGGCCGCGTCGACGACGAACCCCCGTACATCTGCCTCGAGTCGCCGCTCGCTCCCGCTGTCAGGACCCACCCCGACCATCCCCTTCCCCTAAGACGCGCCGCCCCCGGCCGACAGGTGTGGATGGCACGACATGTCACGGAACGGCGCTCGAACAAAGCTAGATCTGGAGTCAGAAGTGCCGTTGGCATAGTCCCCGATGAACATCATTCCCACGCATCCTGTTCGACTGTTCGCACACCAGAGCCAATGTCCTCGTAGGATGCCGGGGTGCCGAAGCCGATGAACCGCCGTGTGCTGATCGCCGCGTGGGCGGTGTTGTGCCTGGGCGGGCTCGCCGCCACCTTCGCGCTGAACGCCCCCTCGGCTCCGGAGCGGCAGGCCGAGAAGCCCACGCACGCCGATTGCGACGCCCGCATCGCGAAGCTCGACAAGTGGATGGCCGCGCGCGAGAAGAAGGAAAAGGAGAGCGGAGTCTTCGCGCTCACGAGCGTTCAGGTCGACCCCGAAGACGTGTGCCACGACGCGATCGCCGACCACTTGGACGACCGTCGATGAGCCCATGACCCTGACCGCGGCAACGGATATTACGCCGAGCTTCACCGGTTCGTATGGACCTGCGCGCATCCCGCCGCACACTGCGCGCGCTCGCGGGCCGCACCACCGGGGCCGATACGCCGGTGTGCCTGGTGGAGCTGTCCGCGCTGCGCGACCCCGGCCTGCCGCCGCACTCCCTCGCCGCCTGCCTCGACCTTCCCGAGCAGGCAGCGGGGCGTCCCCAACTGGATGTGGTGCTCGACCACTTGCGGGAGAGGCCCGCACTCGTCGTCCTGGACACCTGCGAGCACCTGGTGGACGCCTGCGCCGAGCTCGTGGACGTGCTGTTGCTCGAGACCGACGGCGTGCGCGTCCTGGCCACCAGCCGGCAGCCGCTGGATGTGCCGGGCGAACACACCTTCCCGCTGTCGCCGCTCGGCGTGTCGGACGCCGGCGGCGAGGCGGTCTGCCTCTTCGAGCAGCGGGCTGCGGCGGTCGTCCCCGGCTTCGAGGTCACCGACGCCGGCCGGGTAGCCGTGGTGCGGCTGTGCCGCCGCCTGGACGGCACGCCGCTCGCCATCGAGCTGGCCACCGTCCGGCTGCGAGCCGTGCCGCTGAACCAGCTCATCGACCGCCTGGAGGACCGCTTCCGGCTCCTGACCGGCGGCCGCCGCACCTCGCTGCCGCGCCACCAGACCCTGCGTACGACCATCGACTGGAGCCACGACCTGTGCGACGCCCGTGAGCAGCGGCTGTGGGCGCGGCTCTCCGTCTTCGGTGACGTCTTCGACCTCGCGACCACCGAAGAGGTGTGCGGTTTCGGTGAGTTGGGCTCGGACGAGGTGCTGGAGGTGCTCATCGACCTCGTCGACAAGTCGATGGCGCAGCGAGTGGACGAGTTCGGCCCCGGCACCGGTGCCGACGGCGCCACCCGCTACCGGATGCTGTACACCCTGCGCGAGTACGGGGCGGAGAAGCTGGCCACCTCCGGCGAGGAGAGCGCCGCGCGTGACCGGCATCTGGCCCGGTACGTAAAGGCGGCGGACGAGTTCGACCGGCATTTCAACTCGGCATCGGCATCGGCTCCCGCAACCGCATCGCGGTGAAACTCGCGACGGCAGGCACCGGGGGGTGAGGACCGCGCGGCGCTCCTCCAACGCGGACACCGACGCCCCGCCGGTTCAGAAGCCCGGCTCCGACGGCAGGCCGTCCGCGGTCCGCGCCGTGCCTCCCGGTCCCACTGCCAGGTCGTCCGCCGCTTCGGTCAGGGCGCGCAGGCCCTCGACGAGACCGGCGCGGACCCCGACGGGGAGGGTGCCGACGAGTGCGGCGACCTCCTGGTGGCGGTGGTCCAGCACCTGACGTACCAGGGAGGCACCTGAAGGCGTGAGCCGGAGGACGACCTCTCTGCGGTTGGCCGGGTTGGCCTTGCGGTCGACCAGGCCGCCGGCCTCCAGCTTGTCCACCATGCGCAGGGCCGTCGAGGGATTCACCCCCAACGTGGCCGCCAGCACCGCGAGTTTGACCGGCCCGCAGCGGTCGAGCACCACCAGCGTCCGCAGCTGCGGCAGCGTCAGCGTGGCGTCGACGGAGGCGAGAGCACGGGCCGACAGGGCGACGAGGAGCCGCGAGGCGGCCATCACGGTCTCGGTGACCTCCTTGGTCTCCTCGTCCACGCGCTGTGGGACCGCTCCGTCGACGTGCTCCGTCTCGTCGTCACGCCTGGTCAGACCGTCCACCGCTGCCACTCTCTCCACATCACCCATGTTCACCATTGCAGTCTGCAATGTTACTCTCGGCGTAGCTCGTCCCGCATCGGCATGGCGGGGCCGGTTCGAGGAAGTGATGACCGTGAGCAGTGAACTCGTACATCGAGGATATTCGTTCGTCTGCCTGAGCTGTGGTCATGGATGGGAGGCCGAGTTCGCCATTCGGCTTGCCACGGACGACTACGGGAGGCTGCACGCCACGTACTACGTCGATGAGCGTCGCGTACCGTCGCCGCTCAGCGATGCGCGCTGCCCGGCCTGCGAGAGCCACCACGTGCGCATCCTGCGCCCCGGGCGGGTGGACTCCGCCCGTGTGCGACGCGAGGACTGACTGACCTCCTCGCCCGCGCACACCCGAAAGCTCTCGACCTTCCGCTCCTCCCCAGGGCAATGACGCCCACCCCTGCCCCCGCCCGGCCACGAGCCGACGGGCCGCTCCCGCGCGCCCGCACGGCGGCAGGTCCCTGCCCGCTCACGCACCATGAAAACGGAGGCTCCGTGGCCACGCCCACAGCCGCCGCAGCTCCCCATGAGCCTGCCGCCGCACAACCGACTCCCCACGCCCACTCCAAGATTCCGCACTTGGGTGACTTCCACGTCATGCCGAGGGTGGCGGTGATCGCCGCGTTGGCCGTGCCCGTCGGGGCCGTGGCGGCGCTCGTCGCGGTCGGCCTGCTCAAGCTGATCGCCCTCTTCACCAACCTCTGCTTCCACGGCCGCTTCTCCTTCGGTGACACCACACCCGCCACCACCACGCACTGGTGGCTGATCCTGTTCATGCCCGTCATCGGCGGGCTCGCCATCGGCGTGATGGCGCGCTACGGATCGGAGAAGATCCGCGGGCACGGGATGCCGGAGGCCATCGAGTCGATCCTCGTCGGCGGCAGCAGGGTCCAGCCCCGGATCGCCTTCCTGAAGCCGGTTTCGTCAGCGGTGTCCATCGGGACGGGCGGCCCGTTCGGCGCCGAGGGCCCCATCATCATGACCGGTGGCGCGGTCGGCTCGATCCTCGCCCAGTTCCTGCGGGTGACCACCGACGAACGCAAGACCCTGCTGGTGGCGGGATCCGCCGCGGGCATGGCCGCCACGTTCAACGCCCCGTTCGCCGCGATCCTGCTCGGCGTCGAACTCCTGCTGTTCGAGTGGCGCCCGCGCTCCTACATACCGGTCGCGGTCGGCGCCGTGACCGCGACGCTCGTGCGCGGCCCGATCCTCGGCACCGCTCCACTCTTCGCGGGGGCCCATGTCCCCGACCGGCTGCCGCTGTCCGCGTACGGGCTGTGCGTCGTCGCCGGAATCGGCGCGGGTCTCCTCGCCCTGGTCGCCACCTGGCTCGTCTACTTCTCCGAGGACATGTTTGCCCGGATCCCGCTGCACTGGATGTGGTGGCCGGCCATCGGAGGCGCCGTCATCGGCCTCGGCGGTCTGGTCGAGCCGCGCGCTCTGGGCGTCGGCTACGACGTGATCGACCAGCTCCTGACCGGCCGCGCGACCGTCGGCCTGATCATCGGCATCCTCGTGGTCAAGACCCTGATCTGGGGGCTTTCGCTCGGCTCGGGCACGTCAGGTGGCGTCCTGGCCCCCATGTTCATGATCGGAGGGGCGCTCGGGGCCGCGGAGGGACTCGTCTTCCCCGCCGTCAGCCCCGGTTTCTGGGCCCTGGTGTCCCTCGCCGGTGTGCTCGGCGGCGTCATGCGCTCCCCGCTCACCGGCATCGTCTTCTGCCTCGAACTGACCCATGAGGTCAACGCGCTCGTCCCCATGGTGATCACCGCGTCCTCGGCGTATCTGCTCTCCGTGATCATCCTCAAGAGATCCGTGCTCACCGAGAAGATCGCGCGCCGCGGACTGCACCTCACCCGCGAGTACTCCGTCGACCCGCTCGAGGTCCACCTCGTGCGCCAGCTCGACACCCCGCCGTCCGTCCTCACCCTGCACGCCGACGCGAGCGTCGACACGACCGCGGCCCGGCTTCGTACGCTGCGCGACGAGTGCGACGTGTCGGGCGTGGCCGCGCAGCGCCTCTTCCCCGTTCTCGACGGCAGCGGCACACTGTCCGGCGTCGTCACCTCGGACCAGGTACTACGCGTCTCCCCCGACGACACCCGCCCCTTGCACGCGCTCGCCGTGCCGCCTGTCATCGCCCACCCCGACGAGACCCTGCGTACGGTCGCCAACCGGATGGCCGCCCACCACATCACCCGCGTCCTCGTCACACCACGCGAAGAACCGGACCGCGTGGCAGGCATCCTGAGCCTGAGTCAGCTACTGGAGGCCCGCCGCATCGACCTCCACGAGGAGCAACACGCGGAGCGCACATTCCTGCGAGGGCGTACGCAGCTCCAGGCCGCGGACTAAACCGCACGAACGCAAGCGCCGCCGGGGCCCAGGAGGGGGGCGGAAGGTCCCCGGCGGCGGCCACCTTGCGGAAGGAACGTTTCCACACTGGGTGGCCGGAGTGGCGCAAGCGCGCCGTTCGGGCCAAAGAGTCCGGATCGTCCTCCGATCCGCGACTTCGGCCGTGGCCCTGGTTATGTGTTCGGATCGGGCCGATATCCTGTGGGGATGGCGGAGAGAACCGGCGGTGAGCCGCAGATCGATGGACGCTCCACCCGCTGGGACGGGCACAAGGCACAGCGTCAGGTCGAGTTGGTGGACGCGGCGGTCGCGCTCATCGAGGACGAGGGCGCGCACTTCCGGATGCAGCGCCTGGCGGAGCGCGTGGGCCTGCCCCGGTCCGTGCTGTACCGGCACTTCAAGGACCGTGCTTCGTTCGACGAGTTGATCCGCCGGCGGGTCGTGGAGTCGTTCGTGAAGCGGATGGAACCCACGCTCAGCTTCGAAGGCACCGTCGAGGAGTCCGTGCACCGCGTGGTGGGCGCGCATCTGGACTGGGTGACCCAACATCCGCGCCTGTACGCCTACATGGGTGTCCCCGAGCACGCGATGGGTGACGGCTCGCTGGTGGCGGACACGAAGACGGCCATCGCGCTGATGCTCAGCGAGCGGTTCGGTGACGTACTGGCGGCTCTTGGGCTGAAGGGCGCACCGATCCGTTCGGTGGCGGTCGGCATCGTGGGGTTCGTGGACACCGCGGTCAACCAGTGGATGCGCGATCCCGAACGCGAGCTGTCCGAGGACGAGTTGCGCGCCATGCTGTGCCGCTCGGTCTGGGCGGTACTGGAGGCGGCACTGCGGGACTTCGGCGTGGAGCTGACGCCGCAGCAACGCGTGGCGGACGTGGAGGGGGCCTGACGGCGCTGCCGGTCGTGTTGCGACCGGCAGCACTGTTCGTCAGCCCGTCATGGCCGGAGTGGCCTGCGCCGCCTGCCGCAGGGACTCGATGTCCGTGAGTTTGACACGGGGGCGGTCCTGGGACCTGCCCGCCGACCGTTCCGCGCGGTCGATCGCCTGCCATGCCTCCAGGCCCAGGGCGTCGGGCGCAGCCGTGGCCGCGGGCTCCGGCTGCGGGAGGCGGCCCGCGGCGAAGTCGTCGAGGAGGGACTCGACCGTTTCGTGGGCGCAGGTCTTGTTGGTGCCGATGAACCCGGTCGGGCCGCGCTTGATCCAGCCCGCGACGTAGACACCGGGCTCGACGCGGCCGGCCCCGTGCGGGACGGTCGCGCTGGCCTCATCGAAGGGCAGGCCGGCGACGGGCCGGGCGCGGTAGCCGACGGAGCGCAGCACGAGCCCGGTCTCCAGGGTCTCGGTGGCGCCGGTGGGCCGGGCCCGCACGGTGCCGTCCTCGTCGGTGTGCAGGCTGGTCGGAGCGACCTCCAGGGCGCGTACGCGGTCCTCGCCGATGAGCCGGGCCGGTCCCGCGAGGAAGCGCAGCACGATCCGGCGGCGGCCCTCGACGGGTGTGCGGGCGGCCAGTTCGGCCAGCAGCCGCGTCTTGTCGTTGGTGTCATGAGCGAGGCCCTCGGGCCAGCCCTCGATGCTCACGTCCACGTCCTTGAGGGCGGAGAGCGCGAGGAGTTCGGGCACGGTGAACGCGGCCTGTGCGGGTCCCCGGCGGCCGAGGAGGACGACCTCGCGCACCTTGCTCGTACGCAGCGCGGCGAGCGCGCGGTCGGAGATGTCGGTGCGGGCCAGTGCGTCGGGGTCGGCGGTGAGGATGCGGGCGACGTCGAGGGCGACGTTGCCGTTGCCGATGACGACGGCGCGTTCGGTGTCGAGGCGGTGGTCGTCGTGCGCGCGGTCGGGGTGGCCGTTGTACCAGGCGACGAAGTCCGTTGCCGAGACACTTCCGGGCAGATCCTCGCCCTCGATGCCGAGGCGTTTGTCGGTCGAGGCGCCGACAGCGTAGATCACCGCGTGGTGCTCGCGCAGCAGGTCGGCGTGGGTGAGGTCGGTGCCGACCTCGACGCCGAGGCGGTAGCTGAAGCCGGGCTGCGACTCGATGGTGCGGAACAGCTCGGTGACCTGCTTGGTGTCCTGGTGGTCGGGTGCGACACCGGCCCGCGCGAGACCGTACGGGGTGGGGAGCCGGTCGTGGACGGTGACGCGGACGCCGGGGTGGCGCAGCAACTCGTCGGCGGCGAAGAGCCCGGCGGGGCCGGCGCCGACGACGGCGACGGACAACTCGCCCGCAGGGAGTGTGCGTTGCTTTGGGACGACGTACATCGGCGCACGGTCGTCGTGCGGATTGTCCTTGTAGTAGGAGGCGTTCAGCTCCAGGAACGGCAACTCCGCCTCGCTGAGGGCGGTGTGCGGCTTGAGCGCGTCGACCGGGCAGGCCGACGTGCAGGCGCCGCAGTCCACGCAGGTTTGCGGATCGACGTACAGCATCTCGGCGGTGGCGAATCCAGGCTCGCCGGGCGCGGGGTGGATGCAGTTGACCGGACAAGCCAGCACGCAGGAGGCGTCGGCGCAGCAGGATCGGGTGACGGCGTACGGCACGGCGGGCTGGTCTCCGTTCGGGCGTTCAGCAGAAGTTGGGACGTTCAGCAGAAGGCGGAGCTGGACTGAGAGGCAATCAGCCGATGAGCGGTGCGGGGCTGCGAGGCGGTCAGTCGGTGAGCGGTGCGGGCTCGCCGCGGAAGCGTGCCGGGCGGCCGTCGATGTGCAGCGCCCTCCACAGCGGGCGGGACACCTTGTTCATCAGGCCGATGTCCCGGGCGAGCATCCGCACGTCGGAGAAGAGCTCCTGGAGCATCTTCTGGCCGGCCTCGGACTTCCAGAAGACTTCCTTGATCACCCAGTCCGGGATGCCGACCAGATCGGCGGACTTCTTGTCCGGGATCATGATGACGTCGCACAGGATCCGCATGATCAGCGGGAAGAGGACGGACAGGGCGGCACGGCGGGCCTTGCCGTAGCGCGGGACGCGCAGCCGCAGGAACTCGTGGGCGAAGGAGATGTGCCGGGCTTCCTCGGCGATGTGGATCTGCATGATCCGCTGCGGCAGTGGGTGCACCGGCTCCCCGCTGCGCAGAGCCCCCTTCTGCAGGTGGTCGATGGGCTCCTCACCGGCGAGGATGCCGGTGAAGAACGCCTCGGGGTAGAGGGAGCCGAACAGCGGTAGCACCCGGCTGAGTTGACGGAACCAGCGCTTGCCGCCCGCGGTGTCCACGCCGGTGCGGTTGACCAGCTCCTGGAACATCTGCGTGTGGTGGGTCTCTTCGGTGATCTCGTGGGTGAGGTACCTGAACTCGAGGTTCTGGTTGCCCAGTTGGTAGATGTAGTCGAGTGCCCCGCGCATCAGGAGGTTCTCGAACTGCATCCCCACCTTGGCGATCACCGCCCAGCGCCAGATCCCGATCCGGATCTGCGTCTCCAACGGCTGCTTCTGGTACCAGGGGTGGGCGCCCAGGGCGTCCGCGGAGGTGAGCACCCAGCGGGTGTCGCTGGTGTCCACGGCGAACTCGGGGTCGTCCCACTTGATGTCGATGAAGGCGTTGAAGTTGACGTTGACGGAGCCCTCGGACAGGGTCCGCAGGCGCTCGTCGTAGACCTTCCTGGACAGGTTCGGGGTCATCTTCGTCCTCGATTGTCGGTGGTAGGGGTGGAGCGAGCCGTCAGGCGGCGCGAGTCGGTTCCTTGACATCGGCGGGCCGGCCGGCCTTGTCGAAGCGCAGCGGGCTGTCGTCGATGGGGGCCTTCTGAAGCATGGCGCGGTCGCGGTAGAAGTTGTTCCACAGCCGCCACGGGTCGCGGGTGCCCTGGCGCGGCATGACCTTGTCGGCGCGGGCGATGTAGCCGGAGGTCAGCGCCTCGCCCATGACGGAGAACTCGGAGCGGTCGGCGTCGGAGGCCACCGGGGTGGCGATGTCGTGTCCATGCCGCCGCATGTGTGCCAGCAGGCGGGCGGTGTAGTCGGCCGCCAGGTCCGCCTTCAGGGTCCAGGAGGCGTTGGTGTAGCCGATGACGAGGGACATGTTGGGCACGCCCTCGAGCAGGACGGCCTTGTAGAGGACACGGTTCGTGACGTCCACCGGCTCGCCGTCGACGGTCACGTCCATGCCGCCCATGAGGCGGACGCTCAGGCCCGTCGCGGTGACGACGATGTCGGCCTTGAGCTCCTCGCCCGACTTCAGACGGATGCCGTCGGCGGTGAACGTGTCGATGTGGTCGGTGGCGATGGCCGCCTTGCCGCGCTTGAGCACCTTGAACAGATCGCCGCCGGGGACGACGCAGAGGCGCTGGTCCCAGGGCTTGTAGTTCGGGCTGAAGTGCCGCATGTCGACGCCCTTGCCGGCCTGCGCCCGTACGAGGCCGAGCAGCGCCTTGCGGGCGAGGCGGGGGTACTTGCGGCAGAAGGCGTAACTCCCGCGCTGCAGCGCGATGTTGCGGGCCCGGACGACCTTGTGGGTCAGCCGGGCGGGAGCGCGCAGCTTCCTCATGACGGAGGTGAGCGGGTCGACCTCCGGCAGGGCCAGGACGTACGTGGGTGAACGCTGCAGCATGGTGACGCTCGCGGCCTTGTCGGCCATCGCGGGCAGCAGGGTGATGGCGGTGGCGCCGGAGCCGATGACGACGATGCGCTTGCCCTCGTAGTCGAGGTCGTCGGGCCACTGCTGGGGGTGCACGAGCGTGCCCTGGTAGTCGACCTCGCCCGGGAACTCGGGGCGGTAGGGCTTGTCGTAGTCGTAATAGCCGGTCGCGCCGACGACGTAGCCGGCACTGTACGACTCGTGCTCGCCGGTGCCCTCGTCCTCGACCTCGACGGTCCAACGCCCGCTCTCGTGCGAGAAGTCGGCGCTTATGGCGCGGCGGCCGAAACGGGTGCGCTCCAGGATGCCGGCGTCGGACGCGGCGTCCTCCACGTACTGGCGGATCCGCGCGCCGTCGGCGAGGATGCGCGCGTCGGTCCAGGGCCGGAATCCGAAGCCGAAGGTGGGCATGTCGGAGTCGGACCGGATGCCGGGGTAGCGGAAGAGGTCCCAGGTGCCGCCCACGCGGGCACGGCGCTCGAGTACGACGAGCGAGGCCCTGGGGTTGTCGCGCAGGACATGGCGCGCGGCGCTGATGCCGGATATTCCGGCACCGATGACCAGGACGTCGACGTGCTGCTGCTCCATCGCGGAGGGTCCTCGCTCTCGCTCGTGAGCCCCTGAGAGAGACAGGGACGGAGGGTTCGACGCCACTCGGGGCGTCGGCGGTACTCAGACACGTGGTTCTCATCTGCGCGGTACCCGCAATTTACCTGCGACACGCTGTTTCAGATACCGTTGGTAACGTGACGTGGGTCACACCCCGGGACGCGCGTGGCGCGGCCGAACGCCCATAGGCGGCACAGAAGTTGGGCCGTAGGAGACGCTGTCACTGGTGGGGGCCCTGTTCCGTCCCATACAGCCGCTCCGTGTCGGCCGCGCCCAGCATTCGCCACGGCTCCGCCGCCGGCTGGTCCGTGTGCTGCTCGACCGTGGCGCGCAGCGCATGCCCTCCATTCCCACCGACCCCAACAGGCCCCGCACCTTCATCCATTGACGAATCCCCTCCCCCAAGACAAAGATCGTCAGGCATCACGTCGACAACGTTGTCTAACGAGAGGGCCGCGATGAGAGCGTCGCCATCACCGAACCCGCAGAACGCACGCAGACCGCTGAGGTCGCTCAACCCACTGCGGTCGCTGAGCCGCACCTTCACCGCCGCGTTCATAGTCACCACGGTGGCCGCCGCGTCCCTCACCCCCGGCGTCGCGAGTGCCAAGGAGGCGGGGCCCGGCTTCGCCTCCGACCCGACCGGCCTGGTCGACACGTCGATCGGCAACAACGGCGACGGAACCACCTTCCCCGGTGCGACCACGCCCTTCGGCATGGTCCAGCTGAGCCCCGACACACAGCTGAACAAGTACGCCTCGTACGACTACGCGCAGGACAAGATCCTCGGCTTCAGCCACACGCACCTCTCGGGTGTCGGCTGCCAGACCATGGGCAACATCCGGTTCATGCCGACCACCGGCGACGTCACGTCGTCCGATCCGGCGCAGTACGGCGCGAAGTTCAGCCATGACAACGAGACCCGCTCGCCGGGCTACTACGGCGTGAAGTTCGACAACGGCATCAAAGCCGAGCTGTCGGCGACCAAGCGGACCGGCCAGCACCGCTACACCTTCCCCAGCGGTTCGGGCGCGGAGAACGTCCTCATCGAGGCCGGGGAGAGCAACGGCAGCACGTACGCCGGAGACATCAAGGTCGTCGGTGACAACACCGTCGAAGGCTGGGTCCAGGGCGGCAACTTCTGCGGGGAGACCGGCAAGGAGCGCTACCGGGTCTACTTCAGCGCCAAGTTCAACCGGTCGTTCTCCACGTTCGGCACGTGGAGCGACGGCACCCTCACCCCGAACCAGCGTGCGGCCTCGCGGGGCGACAAGCGCGCGGGTGCCTGGCTGTCGTTCGACCCGTCGAAGGGCGACAAGGTCGGCGCTTCGGTGGGCATGTCGTACACCTCGGTCGACGGCGCGCGCCTCAACCGCGGGGCCGAGCAGCCGAGTTCCTTCGACCGGGCCCGCTCCGCAGCGCACGACGACTGGCAGAGCGAGCTGAACCGGATGCGCGTCGCCGGTGGTTCCACCGCCGACCAGCGCACGTACTACAGCGCGCTGTACCGTTCGCTGCTGCACCCGTCGATCGGATCCGACGTCGACAACCGCTATCGCGGCCTCGACGACAAGGTGCATCGCTCGGCGTCCACGTACTACCAGATGTTCTCGCTGTGGGACACGTACCGCTCGCAGAACCAACTGATCGCGCTGCTGCACCCGGACAAGGCCGCCGACATGGCCAAGTCCCTGCTGCGCATCTACAAGGACGCCGGCTGGCTGCCACGCTGGAGCCTCGGCAACGGTGAGACGAACGTGATGAGCGGCGACCCCGTCACTCCGTTCATCGTCGACCTCTACAACCGCGGACTGCTCGACCACCGCACTTCGCGCGAGCTCTTCGACGCGCTCTGGAAGAACGTCAACGAGGTCCCCGCCGACCAGTCCACCTTCCGTGGCCGCGACGGCAACCCGACGTACGTCAAGAACGGCTTCGTCGGCTACCAGGACCTGCCCGGCTACAAGTTCGGCGACACCCGCCAGGCGGGCTCCGCCACGCTCGAGTACGCGCTCGGCGACTGCGCCCTGTCCACGATGGCGGACGGTCTCGGCCACAAGGACAAGGCCGCGACGCTCGCCTCGCGCTGCGACAACTTCACCAAGCTGTGGGACTCCGACGTCACTTCGCAGGGCTTCACCGGGTTCCCCGTGACGAGGAACGCGGACGGCAGCGCCGCCGGTGACACCGACCCGACCAAGTCCGGCGCCTTCCACGAGGGCACGGCCTGGCAGTACCAGTGGCTCGCGCAGCAGAACCCGCAGGCCCTGTACGGCCTGATGGGCGGCAAGAAGGCCGCCGAGCAGCGGCTCGACAAGTTCTTCGACATGCCGACCGTGCTCAGCGACCCGGCGAAGGCCGCCAAGGACTCCTGGGTGACGGGCGCGTACGACTACCACAACAACTTCGCGTTCAACCCGAACAACGAGCCCGACTTCCACGCCCCGTGGATGTACGCGTGGACCGACACCCCGTGGAAGACCTCCTCGGTGCTGCGGGCCATGCGGACGCTGTTCACCGACGACCCGTACGGCATGCCCGGCAACGACGACCTCGGCGCCACGTCGTCGCTGCTCGTCTTCGCCATGGCCGGCGTCTTCGAGGTCCAGCCCGGCTCGGCGAAGTACGTCCTGTCGGCCCCGATGTTCGACAAGGTCGAGATCCGTCCGGCGCACGGCCGCAAGATCAGCATCTCGGCACCGGGCGCGGACGCGTCGAAGCTGCAGTACGTCTCGTCCGTGACCACGGGCAAGGGCACCCCGCTGCGCCAGAGCTGGCTCTCCCACAAGGACCTGCTCGGCGCCGGCACGATCGGCGTCAAGCTCTCGGACAAGCCGACGACGTGGGGCACGAACGCGGCGCCCCCCGCGATGGCCGGGAAGTGAGGCGGTGGGGCGCGGCTCCTCGTTCACGGGGCCGCGCCCCACTTCTACGGGGGCGCGCGTCTTACCGGAGCCGCGTCTCCTCGGCGTACGCGACGCCGGGCCCTCGATGCGGCCATCGCGAAATGCGCTTGTGCGGGGCCTCTTCCGGATGATGCGGTGACACGGTGATCAATCGCGATGAGGCAGCCGACAGGTCGGCCACGGTCCGGCCGTTGACGCTTGCGTGGGTGCGGCGGTTCCTTGACGCGGGTGAACGGATCGTCCGTGTCGAAGCGTTGCACGGTGGTGTCACCGCCGAGATGCGGAGGCTGACCGTCGCCGCGCACGGTGGCGGCACCCGTGATCTCGTGCTGCGCAGTTACGTGGACCCGTTCTTCGTGGACCGTGCCGAGGAGGCGCTGGACAGGGAGGCCGGTGCGCTGGCCGTGCTCGCGGGGGCGACCGACGTACCGGCGCCCGAGCTGATCGGCGCTGATCCGACCGCGGCGCACTGCGAGTACCCCTCGCTCCTGATGACACATCTGCCGGGCCGTGCGCTGCTCGGCGACGCAGGGCTGGGCGAACGGGTCCGGCTGCTCGCGCGCCAACTCGTGGCGATTCACGCGGTGTGTCCCGGCGAACGGCCCCCGAAGTACGAGGCGTTGACCACCGCCGACACCGTCGTGGTCCCTGAGAGCGCCGACTCCGTCGCATGGGCCGCGGCGATCGACCTCATCCGGGAGCCCGCGCCGCCCTACGAAGGGCGCTTCCTGCACCGGGACTTCCACCTCGCCAACGTACTGTTCGACACACCTCTGACCCGGATCACCGGCGTCGTCGACTGGGCCGGCACCTCATGGGGTCCGACGGACCTCGACGTGGCGCACTGCTGCACCAACCTCGCGTTGCTGCACAGCCCGCAGTGGGGGCAGCGGTTCGCCGACGCGTACGAGGAGGCCGGTGGAGTGCTCGCGCCCGATGCGGGTGAGCGGCTGTACTGGCGGGTGCGGGACGCCCTCGCGTTCTCCGAAGAGGTGCACGTGGTGGCGCGGCCGTGGCGGGAGGCGGGCCGGACGGAGCTGACCACGCGGGTCGTGGAGAGGCGCCTCGACGCGTACGTCACGGGGCTGATGTCAGCGTCATCACCGGGCTGATGCCGTGTCAGTAGCGACGCCCCGGCCAGTGCGGGTGCGTCCAGCGTGACCGTGGAGCCAGGCCGACAGCTCGGCGCGCATCCGGCCCTCGTCGTTCTCGTACCAGTTGACGTACCAGGGGAGTTGGTCGCCCAACAGCGCGTACTCCCACTCCTCCGCGGACTCCGCGAGCCGTTGGTCGCTGAGGGGGCCGGTCTGCCGCTCCCACTCGGCGAGCCGGGGGGCGACCGTGCCGGACGTCTCGGCGCACATCGCCAGAACCTGGTGCGCCGGGACGGCCGCGTCCGGGTCCGTGAGGCTCTGCACCCACCAGGCGTGCAGGAACTCACTCACCACGTCGGCCTGTTCGGCGGGCCACCGCCACCAGCGGCCGCGGGCGAAGGAAGCCCCCGCCTCTTCGAGCCCGAACAGCGGATCGACGCGACCGGCCACCAGGGCAGGGGCGAACTGCGGCAGGATGCGGCCCAGCACCGACCCGCGATCCGTCCAGTCGATGGCCTGCCACGTGCGGCTCAGGAGGTCCGGATCCAGCTCTACGTCAGGGCGTCTTGAGCAGGGACGGCTCCTCCGCACTCCCCCAGTGACACTCGCAGTTGGACTCGTCCGGGTGTGCGGTCATTCCGTGGAAGACCGTCGCGAGTTCGGCCAGGACGGCCTCCGCCGTCCGAAGATCCCGACCTTACTGGGTGGGGCGGGACCGCACCAGCGGGATTCGGGCGTCCTCCGAGGCCACGAGGGGCAGCGACGACAATCCGCGTACGAGGCGGGTGCGTCGCCACACCAACTCGTCTGCCGGTACCGCCAGCTGCAGCACCGAGAACCGCGCCAGCACCGCTCGCAGCACGATCTCCATCTCGGCCTTGGCCAGGGGTGCGCCGACGCAGCGGTGGATGCCGTGGCCGAAGGCGAGGTGGGCTGCGGCGTCGCGGTCCAGGTCGAGTTCGTCCGGCTCCGGGAAGCGTGCCGGGTCCCGGTTCGCCGCTCCGAGAGCCACCGACACCGGGACACCGGCGGGGATGTCGGTCCCGCCGAGTGTGACGGTCTCCGTGGTGAAGCGGAAGGTGGACGTGCTCACCGCACAGTCGAAGCGGAGGAGTTCGTCCAGGGTGGCGGGGATCTCGTTCGGATTGCGGCGGAGGCGGTCCAGTTGGTTCGGGTGCTGGAGCAGCGCCAGGAGGGCGTTGCCGAGGGCGTTGGTGGTGGTTTCGTGTCCTGCCACGAGCAACAGGACCGCCAGGGAGACGAGTTCGTGTTCATCCAGGTGGTTCTCGCCGTCGCGGGCAGCGATGAGCCGGTCCAGGAGGGAGCTTCCGGCGTCCAGGCGTTTGGCGGCGATCAGGTCCGCCATGTACTGCGCCATCGCGCGTGAGGCCGTGTCGATGACATCGGGCTCCCCCGCCGCGAAGAGCTCCGCCGACCAGCGCTGCACGTCGGGCCGGTCGGTCGGCGGGACTCCGAGCAGTTCGCAGATCACGGTGACCGGGAGCGGCACCGCCAGGCCTGCCACGAAGTCGAACGGTTCACCGGCGTGCCACTGGTCCAACAGCTCCTCCGTGACGCGGGCGATGAACGGTCGCAGCTGCGCGACGGCCCCCGTCGTGAACGCCTTCGTCACCAGTCGCCGAAGCCGGGTGTGCCGTGGCGGGTCGCTGGCGAGCATGGTGTGCGCGACCGCGGGGTGCAGTCGTCGCCGCGATTCCTTGCCCGCGAAGAAGGCGGCCGTGTCCTTCGAGAGCCGGGCGTCGTGGAGGGCCTCCCTGGCTTCCTGGTAGCCGGTGACCACGTAGTTGGTGCGGCCTCCGGTGCCTGCGGGTACGGGTTGCACCGGGCAGGTGGCCCGCATGGCCGCGTAGGCCGGATAGGGGTCCCGGAGGAAACGGGGGTCCTGGGTCGGGTCGGTCATGACCTCAGGATCCAACGGCGTGGCGGTGTCCGCGTAGCTTTCGTGCCATCCGCGTCGCCTTGGACTCGCCGGTCGTTGCCTAGGCTCACCGGTCGTTGCCTAGGATCTCCGGTTATGGACATCGCAGCAATACTCATTCTCCTGGTCGGCGTGCTCATCGCGGTCGGCACCATCGAGCGCAAGGTCGACCGCGCCGACCGCAGGACCGCCCGCGTCGAGCGGAAGCTGGACCTGGTCATCGAGCACCTGGGCATCGAGGCCGGCGCGGCAGGACCGCCGCTCGACCGCGTGCGGGAGCTGCTGCGGGACGGCAAGAAGATCCCGGCCGTCAAGGCCTACCGCGAGGCGACCGGCGCGGGGCTCGTGGAGGCCAAGCAGGAGGTCGAACGCATCGAGTCGACCATGCGCTGACACGAAAGCGGAGCGCACGAACGCGGAGCGCACGGGCGCGCTTCCGGGCCGCTGACGTCAGCCGGCCACGTCGATCCGGCTGACATGATCCTCGCCGTTCGGCCCGGCGGCCGACTTGTCCAGGACGTAGGCGGTGTTCGCGTCGCTCATGTGGACGTGGTTGGGCAGGGCGTTGGTGTTGATCGTCTCCTTGACGGCCCCGGAACGTGTGTCGACGACGGACACACTGTCGTCGAGCCGGTTGACGACCAGCACACATGCGGAACGCCCCACGACAGCAAGGGACTTGGCCCCCACGCCGGTGGCTGTCGACCTGACGACCGCGCCCTTGCGCAGGTCCACGACCGACACACCGCCCGCACCCTGGTCGGCGGTGTACGCGGTGCGACCGTCCGCGGACAGGGCTATGGACAAGGGGCCGTCTCCTGTGGGGAGGAGGCGTGGCTCGGAGGAGCCGGGGGTGATCTGGATGATGCGGTCGTGCGTGAAGTCGGTGGCGTGGACCGCTCCGGTACGTTCGTTCACCGCGAGGCCCGCCGGGCCCGACCCCTCGACGGTGACGCGCCGGGTCTCCTTGTACGTACGGGTGTTGAAGGCGACGACGGAACCGGTGCCGAACGCCGTGGCCCAGACGGTGTCCCGCTTCTCGTCGACGACGATCTCGCGGGCGTGCGCGACGCCGGGCACGGTCGCGAGGTGGCGGCCCGTTCTCTGGCTGTATACAGCGACGCTGTCGTTGCGGGTGTTCGTGACCCACACCGTGTTGTGCTCGTCGTCCACGTCGATGCCGTAGGCGGCTTCGACAGTGCCATCGGTGTCGTCGAGGGACATCGGGTGGGTCGCCTCCACCTCCAGCGTGCCGGGGTCGAGACGCACCAACCGCGAGTCCGTGACCGGCGCCGGCGGCTGACCCACCGAACTGGTCGCCCACAGCACGTCGTTCCTCTCGGAGTACGCGGACTGGTAGAGGCCGGGGGCGAGCGGCGCGGACCTGAGCGTCGATTCGGCCGCGGCGGCGGACTCCGTCAGCGTGAAAGCGGTGCAGGCCGCGAGGGCGGCAGCGGTCGCCGTAGTGCGGTGGACACGTCTGTTGAACGAGGACATGGGTGAGGTCTCCCTGCCGATTCAATGAGTAAATATTAGGCAAGGCTAACCTAATATAATTACAATGCCCCGGATGCCCGTCCGGGCCCCAGAAGGGCCCACACGCCGGCCGATCCGGAATTAATGCGCCAACCCCTTGTGCAACCCCCGGCCGCTCCCTAAAGTCCCGCCGTCTCTCAAAGAAAGACGGTGTCATGAATACTGTGACAAGCGCCGCGACGCCGGGGCCACCACGGCCCGCCACTCCTCCCCTGGCCACGGTCGTGAAGGCGCTGGCCCTGCTCGACTCGCTGGCCGACGCGACGGAACCCGTCCGGGTCTCGTCCCTCGCCCGGGCCATGGGCACATCGCGGGCCGAGACACACCGCCAGCTGGTCACCCTGGAGGTGGCCGGCTGGATGGAGCAACTCCCGGACGGCGCCTACCGGTTGACACTGCGCCCGGCCCATCTGGGACACGCCGCCCTGCGCCAGGCCGGCATCGGTGAGCGTACGGCTCCGCTGGTCGAGGGCGCCGCGCGGCAGGCGGGCGAGGTCGTCAGCATCACCGTGCTCGACACGGACACCGCGCGGGTCGTCCAGCGCGCCGATCCGGGCCGGTCCCTGCACGCCACGCTGCTCCTCGGCGACCGGCTGAGCCTGACCACCAGCGCGTCCGGACGGCTGCTCGCGGCACTGTCCGCCAATGACATCACGGAGCCGCTGCGCACCCGGGGTGTCACCCTGCCCGACGCCGACGAACTCGCCGTCATCAACGGCACCCGGTGGGCCACGTCCACCGACGACGACGAGGACGGCATCGCCGCGCTCGCCGTCCCGCTGTGCCGCCCCGGCGGCCGGGTCGTCGCGGCCCTCAGCGTGCACGGACCACGTGAGCGCATCACCACGGCCGACGCGCTCGCCGTGCTGCGACCGGCCGCCCACGAGATCGAGCAGCTGCTCCGGCTCGACACCAGCGGGGCCCTCGGCCTGCACGGCTGACCCCTCAGCCCCTCCCCCAGCCATTTCCCGGCCGCCCACTCCCCGGGCCCGTCGGGCGTACCACCCACACACGATCAGGACTGCGTATGAACGTGCCCCTTTCCGTCGTCGAACCCGCCGGGCGCACCCCGGACCGACTCCCGGGACGGCTCCCGGACCAGCTCCTGCGGCCCGAGCGCCTGGCCCAGATCCCGCCCACCCGGCTCAGCGCGAGCCGCGCCCTGGTCAACCGCATGGTGACGCAGGCGTGGCGGGTCGAGCGGATCGAGTTCGCCATCGACGAGCAGGCCCGCGGCCGCGCCCGCTACCGCGTCTGGACGCCGGGCGGACCCATCGACTTCGTCGCCTTCTCCTTCAGGCCGCGCCTCGAGGGACGTACCAGCCGCATCGTCGGCACCGACTGGGACATGACGGGTGCGCTCTTCGACGGCACCGCGGACGAGAGTGAACTCGCGCACACCGAACGGGAGATGCCGAAGCTGTACGGCGGCCGGGCCACCGCGCACACCTTGGTGTGGTGCCGCTCCAACCGCAGCCTGCGACTGTTCGAGGACGTCGTCTCCAGCCTCGCGGACGGGCGGCAGCCGGACGCCCAACGCCTCTGGGACGTCGGGTACTTGATGCGCAACACCGGCCTCGACGGGAACGGCACCTTCGGCACCCGCTCCTTCGCGGCGCTGCCCGACAACCACCCGCTGGCCGCGCCGCTGCACGCCCAGATGCTCGCCGCGTACCTGATGCGCGAGTTCGCGGCGGACCTCGCGGAGCACCTGGCCCGGCACCGCAACCCCGAGGCCCCCGCGCTCGACCCGGAGCTGCGACGCCGTCTGGGTCTCGGCAACGCGTCCGCGCTCGGCCTCGTCTTCTTCGCCAACAACCACCCCCGGCTCGTCGACCGGTTGCTCGGCCTGCGCGAACAGGCCCTCGCGCAGGCCCTCGACGCGCGGCGCGGCACGCCGCACCTGGCCGCCGTACGACAGCTCATCGAACGCACAGCGCGCTTCCACGCCCAAGACCCCACCGTCTACGACCAGTTCGACCCGCCGGCCGCACTCGCCCGCTCCCTGCACCGGGCCCTTGCCCTCCTGGACGGTCTGGAGCGGCCGGGCGACGACGACGCGCTCCCCCGCCTGTGGGCCCTGTGGAACGCGGAGTTGGACGAGCGGGCCGTCGAGACCCTGGCCGGTGTGCTCATCGACAGCGTGCCGGACCTCACGGATCCACTCGTCGAGGCGCAGCGGGTCGACGAGACACTCACCGCCACGCCGCAGCAGACGGCCGGGGCCCTCCTGGAGTACCTCGACACCGCCTACCGCTGGGCGCTCGACCTGGACCTGTCCGCGCCCGGCGCGCTGCGTCACATCTGGTACAAGTCCCGCGCCGCGGAGGAGCCCCGACGCGGGCCGCGCGAGGAGGTCGCCGAAGGCCTCGACTGGCAGCTCAACGTGCCGCGTTCGGTGCAGGCCCTGTACGCGGACCTGAGGGCGGCCGATCCGCGCGAGACCACGGGAGCGTTCTGCGTGCGCCGTCCCGAGCACCGGGACACCGTGGCACGGGTGCAAGGACTCGCCGATCTGGCCCTGCACAGCCCGCACATGAACATCGCCGACGACGCGTTCGTGCCCGCACACCTCGTACGGTTCCTCAACTCGGCGGTCCACGGCCTGGACAAGACCGCCGACTCCGCGGGGCGCAACGTTCTCGGCCTGCTCTTCCACGGCGCGCCCACGCGCCATGCCATCCATCGAAACACCCACGACGACTGGACGCTGCCCGCACGACCGGCCGCCGCCGCCCCCGCCCGCACCGAGGAGAACGCGTGACCTCCACCCCTTCCCACCTGCGCGTATCGGTCCGCGAGCTGCGCCTCATGACCGGCCGGGTGCTGCTGACCACCGCGATCCCGTTCGGTTCCGTGGCGGCGACCCGGGACATCGTCGTCGGCGCCGAGACACACGGACTCGGCGGCCTGGCCGGTCTGCTGGACGCACTGCCCGCTCTGCGCGCCCGGCACCTTCGGCCCCAACTGGACGGCACCACAGCCCAGTTCCCCGCCCCCGACACGCAACCCGCGCTCGCCACGGCCGCCGACCTCCTCGACCTCGCCGTAGCCACCGCCCACACCGACGGCTCCGCGTCCTTCACCGCCCCCGGCGACGACTGGACCGTCCGCGCCCTGCCACCCCTGGCCCGCCGCCACGGCGTGGAGCTGACCCTCACCGGGTCCACGGTCACCGCGAGGCCCGCCCTCGACGGCCCACATCCCGAACCCGACGCCGCCGAGCTGCGCGCCCTGACATACGGGGTGCCGGTCGCGGCCGCACTGTGGCAGCGCTACGTCGCCGAGGCCGAGGCCGCGCTGACCCCGGATACCGCACTGTCCCGCACACACGCCGGTGACTCCCTCTTCGGCCCCGGCGGCGAGATCCTCGCGGAGGTCGGCGAGGACGAGCCGGTGGAGGTCGCCTCGTGACCACCACCGCGCCGACCCCCGCCCGCGACACACCACTCCTCATCGACGGCCTGCAATGCGGCCCCTACGACCGCGACGTCTTCCTCCAACTACGCGCCGGTGGTGTCACCTGCGCGACGGCCACGGTCGCGTTCTGGGAGGACGCGGTCGAGACCATGGACGCGCTCGCCGCCTGGCACGACCTGCTCGCCGCCAACGCCGACCTCGTCGTCCCCGCTCGCACCGCCGCCGCCATCGAAGAGGCGAAGGCGCAGGGCCGCACCGCCATCCTCCTGGGGGCGCAGAACGCCAGCCCGCTCCAGGGCCGGCTCGGATTCGTGCGGCTCTTCCACGACATGGGGCTGCGCGTGATGCAGCTGACGTACAACAACAACACCGAGTTCGGCGGCTCATGTTACGAGGAGTCGGACCCGGGGCTCACCCGCTTCGGCCGCGAGGTCGTCCGCGAGATGAACGCGGCCGGGATGCTGGTCGACCTCTCGCACTCCGGCGAACGCACCCGGCGGGACGCCATCGAGCACTCCGCGCTCCCGGTGGCCCTCACCCACGCCAACCCCCGTTCCCTGTACGACCATCCGCGCAATGCCGACGACACCACGCTCAAGGCGCTCGCCGCGCGGGACGGTGTCGTGGGCCTCGCCACGTACCGCTCCATCTGCGGGCACTATGCGCGCACCCTGGACGACTGGTGCGCGATGGTGGCTCGCACGGTCGACCTCGTCGGTGTGCGGCACGTCGCCATCGGGACGGACCTGAGCCCGAAGGCGGGGGCGGCGGAGTTCGCGTGGATGCGCAAGGGGCGCTGGACACGCGGCGAACAACGCGGCGCGGACCTCGGTACGTCTCCGGGCTCCGACACGGACACCGGCGAGTGGCTTGCCGACGCATCCGGCCTCTCCCAAGTAGCAGGCCGACTGGTCGAGTTCGGCTTCGCACCCGAGGAGGCGCACGCGGTGGCCGGAGGCAACTGGCTGCGCCTCTACTCCACCGTCTTCGAGGGCGGCGACGGCAGTTGAGCCACACGGTCGGGCGGCCCGCTGCAACGGTCCGCCCGACCCACAACCCGCCCACCTCGGGCGGCCCCTGCTCCACGGCAATGGACGGGCCGCCCTCCGAGCGAAAGGCCGACGGGCCATGACATCTGAGCAGACAGCGAACATGCCACGCAAACCGGCACAGGGCCCGGACCCGTCCGGAGCCGCGCCACCCTCGGACGACCGGGACGAACGCGCCGCCCGGCTGACCGCCCGCATCGACCGGCTCCCCATGACATGGGTGCAGGGCCGCATCCTCACGCAGGGCGGCCTCAGCACCACCCTGGACGGGCTCGACCTGGGCATCATGTCCTTCCTGCTGCCGCTGATCACCACGGCGTTCGCCCTCACCGGCAGCGAGCAGGGCCTGATCGCGAGCGCGACGCTCGCCGGCGCGCTCGTGGGCGACCTGTCACTCGCCCTCCTCGGCAACCGCGTGGGCCGCAAGCCACTGCTCCTGTGGTCCCTGGTCCTCTACAGCGGCTGCACGCTGCTGTCGGCCGCCGCCCCCGACTTCGGGTTCCTGCTGGCCCTGCGCTTCCTCGCGGGTGTGGGCGTGGGTGTCAACGTCAACATCGTGATCCCGTACCTGGCCGAGTTCGCACCCCGCGAAAAACGCGCCACGTACGTCGGTTCCCTCGCCGGGTTCTTCGGCCTGGGGTACGTACTGGCCGCGCTGATCGGCACGTTCGTCGTGGCCCGGGTCGACCACGGGTGGCGCTGGGGCCTGGTCCTCGTCGGCCTGCCCGTGATCCTCGCCCTGTGGTGGCGGCGCAATCTGCCGGAGTCACCGCGCTACTTGCTGCTCAAGGGCCGCGACGACGAGGCCGAGGCGGTCGTCACCAGACTGGAGGAGACAGTCCGCGCACGTACCGGCGCGCCCCTGCCCGATCCCGAACCGCCGGGAACCGCCGCGCGCGACGAGGACCTGGGCGCGGCAGCGCAGTTCGCGGGCCTGTGGCGCGGACCGTACCTGCGGCAGACCATCGTGGTGTGGAGCATGTTCTTCGTCGCGAGCTTCGCCTACTACGGGTTCCTGACGTTCCTGCCCAGCATGCTGCTCGACCGGGGCATGAGCATCACCGACAGCTTCACGTACACGCTCCTGGTCGAGGTCGCCCAGGTACTCGGCTACTACCCCGCCGCCTGGCTGGCCGACCGGACCGACCGCAAGTGGTCGATCGTGACCTGCCTCGCCGCGTCCACCCTCTGCGCCTTCCTCGTCTCGCAGGCCGAGACCAACCTGTCGGTCCTCGTCCTCAGCCTGCTCCTCGGCTTCTTCCTCAACGGCCTCTACGCACCGCTGTACACCTACCTCCCGGAGGTCTACCCGACGCAGCTGCGCTCCATGGCAGCAGCCACGTCGGACGCCTTCAGCCGGATCGGCGGCATCGTCGCCCCCATGCTCATCGGCACGATGTACGCCTCCCTCCGCTTCACCGGCGTCTTCACCCTCATCTGCGCGGTCCTCGCCGCGGGCTGCGTCATCACCCTCACGCTGTCGACCGCGACGAAGGGGCGCTCACTGGAGAGGTTGTCCGGGTCGACGTCATAGGCGGCAGCGCCTCAACACCCCGTGAACCCCACCCCCTCCGCCCCAACCCCGCCGAGATCCGTCTCATAGCGGCTCAGCGCCGCCACCTTGTCAGCCGAGGAGCTGGTCGGGTCGAAGCGGTGTTGCAGCCATTCGGAGGCGAGTTTGCGGGCCAGTTCCAGGCCGACCACGCGCTGGCCCATGCACAGCACCTGCGCGTTGTTGCTCTTCACCGAGCGTTCCACGGAGTACGCGTCGTGGGCAGTCACCGCGCGAATGCCGGGGACCTTGTTCGCGGAGATCGCCACGCCGAGGCCCGTGCCGCAGATGAGCAGGGCGCGGTCGGCGCGGTCCTCGGCGACGAGGCGGGCCGCGGCCACGCCGATGTGCGGGTAGGCGGTCGTGCCGTCGGCCTCCACGCCGACGTCGAGTACTTCGGACACGCGCTCATCGGCCTGGAGATCGGCCTTGATGCGTTCCTTGTACTCGAAGCCGGCGTCGTCGCAGCCGACGACCAGACGCAGCCGGTCCGTCATGCCGTTGTCACTCCTTGTCGGTTCTGTTCGTGTGCGGGGCCCTGTGTGTGCGGCTGTCCTTGTGTGTGCGGTGACTCGGCCAGTGCCGTCACGATCAGGGCGAGTGAGGTCGCTCCCGCGTCGGGGGTGCCCACGCTGCGTTCCGCGAGCGGGCGGGCCCGGCCCACCTTGGGGCGCAGGTCCTTCGTCGCCTCGGCGGCGGCCGTCGCGGCCAGGGCCGCCGAGCGCCAGGACTCGGCCGGGTCGGCGCCGGAGTCCGTCGCGTGTTGCAGTGTGTCGGCGAAGGGGAGCAGGGCGTCCAGCATTGTCTTGTCGCCGGGCGTCGCGCGGCCCAGGTCGCCGATGGCGTCGGCGAACGCTCGTACGCCGGTGGCTACGTCGGCGGCCGTGTAGACGTCCGCGACGTCGTCCAGTGTGCGGCCGAACGCCTCAAGCGCCGCGCCCCACAGCACACCCGAGGTGCCGCCCGCGTACTCGGCCCAGGACTGGCCCGCCTGTCGCAGCAGCCATCCGGCGCCGGCCTCGCGGCTCGCCTGCTCGGCACACTCCGCGGCGAACCGGGCGCCGCGGACCATGCCACGGCCGTGGTCGCCGTCGCCGGCGACCGCGTCGATCCGGCCAAGCTCCTCCTCGTTGGCCACCATCGTGCGGTGGATGGTCGACAGGGCGGCGCGGATCCCGTCGGCGAACTCCCTTGCGGCGGGGGACGCTTGGGGGATCTCGGTGACTGCGGCCGTGCCGCTGTGAGCGTCGGTGGCGCGCAGGCCGGACAGGGGCGCGCGTGCCTTGCGGTATGCGGGGGTGTAGGCGTCGGCGCGCCAGCGAGGCTCCAGTTCCTCGTCCAGCCACATCAGGGTGAGTGAGCAGCCACCCATGTCGAGGCTGGTCACCAGCTCGCCCACTTCGGGGTCGACGATCTCGATCCCGCGCTCCCGCAGCCGTCCGGACACCCGGCCCCAGAGGAGGAAGAGTTCCTCGTACTTGGTGGCACCGAGGCCGTTGAGGATCGCGCCCACCCGGTGGCCCGCGGTGGGAGGTGTCTCCTGGAGGATGCGTTCGACCAGGAGGGCTGCGAGCTCGTCGGCCCTCAGCATCGGTACGTCCTCGATGCCCGGTTCGCCGTGGATGCCGAGGCCGAGGCCCAGGTGTCCCTCGGGCACCTCGAAGAGCGGCTCCCCCGCGCCCGGCAACGTACAGCCGGAGAAGGCGACGCCGAGGCTGCGCGTCGCGGCGTTGGCGGCCCGGCCGAGGCGTTCCACCTCGTCGAGGTCGAGGCCCTCGGCCGCCGCCGCGCCCATGACCTTGAAGACCGTGAAGTCGCCCGCGATGCCCCGGCGTTGGTCCTCATCCGGCGCGGATGCCACGTCGTCGGTGACGATGACGACGCGGGTGTCGATGCCCTCGGCGCACAGCCGGTCGGCGGCGATCTGGAAGTTCAGCACGTCTCCGGCGTAGTTGCCGAAGCTGAGGATCACTCCCCTGCCCTGGTCGGCGGCCTTGGCGACCGAGTAGACCTGGGTCGCCGACGGTGAGGTGAAGATGTTGCCCACCACGGCGCCGTCTGCCATGCCGGGGCCGACCGTTCCACAGAACGCCGGGTAGTGGCCGGAGCCGCCGCCGATGACGACCGCCACCTGCGGCCGTTCGCCGCGGTGTGCGACGACGCCTCCGGGTACTCCGCGCAACCGGTCCGCGTACAGGTCGAGAAAGCCGGCCAGTTGGTCCTCGGCGAAGTTCGCCGGGTCGTCGAAGAGTCTGGTCACGAGGGAACCTCCCAAAACAGCATCAGTGCGTCGCGTGCGTACGCGGTCGGATCAGCGGGCCATGGCGGTCGCGGCCTGCTCGTCCTCTGAACTCGGCTCGCTCTGAGGGACGTTGAGGAACGAGACCATCACGAAGGCCGCGCCGTACAGCACGACGAACGCCCACACCACTCCGGCGTTGCCGAGCCCGACCGACAGCACGGCGGCGACCACCGCGGAGCCGAGGAACGAGGCACCACCGGCCGCCGTGGTGTACATGGCCATGGCCGCGCCCTTGAACTCCGCCGGTACGAGCGCCGGCATGATCGCGCCCATGGGTACGAACCCGGCGAGCAGGCAGCCGAACACACAGCCCGCGACGACGGACACCCAGAAACCCCAGGTGGAACCGGCGGGCACCAGCTGCGGCACGTACCACCAGGCGAGCAGCCCGATGGAGGAACCGAACACACCGAACCACTGCACGGTGCGGCGCCATCCCCAGCGGTCGCCGATCGCGCCGAACAGGGCGTTGACGAGGATGTTCGTCGCGTAGACGAGGACGGTCATGGTGAGCCAGCGGCTCTGTCCCCAGCCCCGGTCGTCCGCGATCACGCCCGGCAGGATGATGAACATGCCGTACTGCGGCGCGGTGTTGATCAGGCGGACCAGGAAGCCCATCAGGACCTTGGGCTGACGTGCCGTCAGGCGCAGTCCTGCGGACAGGACTTCGAAGGAGGTCTTGTCGTCCGGGGCCACCCGCTGCGATCCGTGCGGCTCCTTGACGGCGAACCGGGCGATCAGGAAACCGATCACCACCAGCGCGGTGGAGGCCGCCATGGCGCCGGTCTCGCCGCCGGTCGAGCCACCGAACGCCGGGATCATCCCGAGCGCGAACAGCGAGCCCAGCGTGGGCAGTCCGCCGGTGAACATGACGTAGAACCAGCCGACCGCGGCGCCGTTGCGCTCCTTCGGCGATACGAGGTTCACCCACACCAGGAAGGCGAAGGCGAACAGCGGGTAGCCGAAGCCGCGCAGGAAGTAGGTCAGGAAGACCATCGGCATGCTGCCGGCGGCGAGGCCCGCCAGGAACAGCGCTTCGAAGACGACCCACACGACGGTGCCGAGCAGCATGACCCGCCGTGGGCCCCACAGGTCGGTGAGGGCTCCGGAGAGGTAGCTGCCGACCAGTACGGACACGCCGTACATGGAGATGATGGTGCTGGCTGTGGCGGTGGTGCTGCCCAGGACGTGTTCGATGTGCGGGGCGATGAAGTTGGACTCGGTGCCGTTGCCGGTCATGAAGACCAGGACGGCGACGAACCCCCAGCGCAGCGGGTGGGGTATGCCCATGCGGTCGAGCCGGGTCTCGTGGGCCTGCGCGGGCCCAGTGGCCGCGGCGCTCACGCGATCACCGCGTCGGCCTCGGAGTTGGGCAGGATGGACACCTTCACGGAGGCGCCGGAGGTGTCGGCGACCAGGTCGAGCGCCTTCTGGAAGTCGCGCAGGCCGAACTGGTGGGTGCAGATGTCCTCGACCGGTACCTTGCCCTCCTCCAGGAGGCGGATGGCGGCGGGCCAGCAGTGCGGGCCCAAGTGGGCGCCGCGGACGTCGAGTTCCTTGTCGTCGGAGATGATCGACCAGTCGACCGTGACGTCCGAGCCGAAGACCGAGTACTCGACGTAAGTGCCCAGCTTGCGCAGCAGGTTGAGGCGCTGCGAGACGGCGGGGGTCGCGCCGGTGCCTTCGAGGTAGACGTCGGCGCCGTAGCCGTCGGTCATCTCCTTGACGCGTGCGACGACGTCTTCCTTGGCGGGGTTGAGTACGATGTCGGCGCCCGTGCGACGGCCCAGTTCGAGCTTGTTGTCGTCCAGGTCGAGCGCGATGATCTTGAGCGGGTTCTTCTGCCGTGCGCCCGCGATGAGGCCCAGGCCGATCGGCCCGCAGCCGGCGACCACGACGACGTCCTCGAAGTGGATGTCGGCGCGCTCCACCGCGTGCAGCGCGCAGGAGAGCGGCTCGGCGTACGCGGCGTGGTGCGGCTTCAGGTCGTGCGAGACCTTGTGGGCGCGGGCCTTCGGCGGAACCACCATGTACTGCGCCATGGCTCCGTGGTGGTTGCGGAAGCCGAACATGTCGTGCGGTCCGCACATCCAGTACTGACCGCGCCGACAGTAGCGGCACTCCTCGCACGGCACGATCTGCTCGCAGGCGATGCGGTCGCCGACACTCACCCGCTGGGCGGCCAGCGCGGCGTCGTCACCCGCCACCACCACGCCGACGAACTCGTGACCGGGGATGATGCCGCGCTGCGCCCAGGCCGGGCGGTTCTCGTCGCCCCAGAACTTGGGGGCGCCGTGGTAGCACTTGAGGTCGCTCGCGCACACCCCCACCGCCTCGGTCCGCAGCAGTAGTTCGCCGGGACCGGGCGTGGGGACATCGACTTCTTCAAGGCGATAGTCCTCGGGCCCGTGGACGACCACGGCCTGCATTCGCTTCGGCACACTGATCACTACTACCTCCATTGGCAGTCGGCTCTTGCGCGGATGAGATGCGGTTGGGGACACGGATCCGTGTGGGGATGGATCCGGTGGGTTCGCGGTGTTGGCGGCTTGTTGAGGTGTGTCAGGACTCGGGCGATCCCGGGCGCAGCGCGGCGACCTGCACACGCACTCCGTCCTCGCGCAGCGCCTCCAACTCGACCCCGGAGATGCGCTCGTCGACGATGACAAGGTCGAAGTCGGAGAGCGGGGCGACCCGATGCAGCGCCCGTTTCCGGAACTTGGTGTGGTCGACGAGCAGGATCCGCCGCTGGGCCGCCTCCAGGAGTGCCCGCTTGACCAGGATCGCTTCCTGCGACTGGTGGTAGCAGTGTCCGTCCGCGACCGCCGAGGTCGAGATGAACACGGTGTCGGCGCGCAGGGGTTTGATGTGGTCGCAGGTCGCCATGCCCTGGAAGGCGTCGTAGTGCGGGTCGTAGCTGCCGCCGAGCGAGATCAGCTCGATACCGGGCCGGCCCGCCAGTGCGTTGACGATGGCGAGGAAGTTGGTGATGACGGTGAGCGGTCCGCTCTCGGGCAGCGCGCGGGCGAGGGCGAGCGAGGTGGTGCTGTCGTCCAGGAGGATCGCCTGACCGCGGTCGATGTGCTCCAACGCGGCCGTGGCCAGGGCCTTCTTGGCCTCGCCCTGCTGGGTCGTCCGGTAGCGGACGTTGCTCTCGAAGAGCACGGACTGCTGGGCCGTGGCCGCCCCGCGGGTCTTGCGGAGCCATCCCTCGTCGGCGAGGCGGTCCAGGTCGCGGTGGATGGTCATCACGCTGACCCCCAGCTCGCGCGCCAGGTCCTCGATCCGGGCCGAGCCCAATTCGAGCACCCGGTCACGGATGCGCTCCTGGCGTGCCTGCGGGCTCAGCAACTCGGCTGAACCATTGGGGAGTTCGTCGGGGGCCACAGCGTTTCCTTCCTGCCGTCGCCCGACAAGCTAACAGCGGACCCCTCAAACACAACACCCCTCGTGTTAGGAATGTGTTCTGTCTTGTGATGCGTGGCCGCGCTCCTGAGATGTTCGGCCGCGCTCGCGGTGCCGGGCCACGGCGTCGTTGTTGGCGCAGCGCACCGAGCAGTAGGTGCGGCGGCCGTTCCGGGAGGTGTCGACGAAGGCGAGCGCGCAGCTCCGGCGTGCGCAGCGGCCAAGCCGGTCGGCGTCGGCGGAGCAGATGACGTAGGCGAGTCCGGCCGCGGTGACGGCGCGGAGGTGTGCGGCCGCGTCGGCGCCGATCGCGCTGTAGTGCAGGTGGGGCCGCCCGTCGTGCAGGGAGATCCGGGGACTGGTCGAGGCGTCAGCGAGCAGTGCGTTGACCGCGTGGGAGCGCTCTCCGAGGTCCTGGCGCCCGAAGCACACGGCCAGGCGCCGGCTCCAGTCCCAGACCGACTCGGCCTGCGCCGTGGTGAGTGCGCGGTTCACGACACCGTGCGCGGCGAGCAGCGCCTCCAGGCTCTCGGGGCGTGGTGGTTCGGTCAGGTTGACCAGGTCGGCGGCCAGCCGGGCGGCCTCGCCGCCGTAATGGTTGAAGTGCATAAGGGCATTACAGCACCGTGGGGCGAGACGGGTGCCAACGATCGCGAAGGGCGCCGACGACGCGGAAGGCTCGAATGGACGTGCCGGTGAAGAGTTCCCGCCCCGGACGGCCCCGGGGAGCCGCGACGGCACCCGTGCTGATGCTCGCGCAGATCGCCAGCCTTCAGGTGGGTTCGGCGGTCGCGAAGGGGGCGTACGCGTCCGTGGGCCCGACGGCGGTGGCCGGTATGCGCCTGTTCTTCGCCGCCGTGATCATGTGGCTGCTCGTCCGGCCCCGGCTGCGGGGGATCACGGCCGCGCAGTGGCGCGCGGCCGTCGCGCTCGGCCTGATCCTCGCGTCCATGAACGTGGCGTACTTCCAGGCCATCAGCCGGCTCCCGATCGGCGTGGCCGCGACCCTCGAACTGCTCGGCCCGCTGGCCCTGTCGATCGCCCTGTCCCGCCGGATCGAGCACCTCGTGGTGGCACTGCTCGCGCTGGCGGGCGTACTGCTGCTGGCGACCCCCGGTGCCTCGCTGCCCGCCACCGGGCTTCTCCTGGGAGGCGTCGCCGCGGTGTGCCGGGCCGCGTACGTGGTCCTGAGCCGGCGGGTCGGGCGCCTGTTCCCGGACTGGACGGGGCTGACGCTCGCGTTGGCCGTGGGCGCCTGCGTGCTGACGCCGCTCACGGCCGTCACCGACGGGGGCCGGGTGGCGGCCCATCCGTCCGTCCTGTTCACCGGGCTCCTCGTGGCGCTGCTGTCCTCGCTGATCCCGTACTCGCTGGACATGACCGTACTGCGGCGCATCGACGCCCGTGCCTTTGGTGTGCTGCTGGCGCTGAGCCCCGCGGTGGCGGCCGGCGTCGGGTTCGCGCTGCTGCACGAGGAGTTGACCGGGAGGCAACTGGGGGCCGCCGCGTTGATCGTCGCGGCCGGTGTGTGGTCGGTGCGACGGGCCGCCCGACCCTCTGGGTCTCCGTAGCGGTGACGTACCGGAGCGGGCCCCGTCCAATCCGATGTGCGGCATGATCTTGCCCGCGATACGTTTCGGAAACCGGCCGGCTTTCGAGAGGGGCAGGTGGCGGGTGATGCGCCCCCAGAGATGGCGCCTCAATACGACTTCGCATGTGCCACGGTTCTCCCTGCTCGTGCCACTGTTGGGTTTTCTCGCGGGTGGCGTATGGGGAGTGGTCACCACCGAAATCGACCAGTTCCTGTCCTCCGGCCTTTCAGGCGACCCGGATTTTCAGGCGTTCCGCGATCCGAGCCGGGCGGTCATCGAATCGGTCGGGCCGCCCATGCTCACGTTCATCGGCGTGGTCTTCTCCCTGACCCTGGTGGCCGTTCAGATGGCCGCCGAGAACCTCACGCCTCGCGTAGTTCGATTGTTCGTGCAGAGCCGCGTGACAAAAACCGCCCTGGCGCTGTTTCTGGGAACGTTTTTCTACACGCTCGTGGTTCGTTATCTCTCCCTGCACGTCGAGGACAGGAAGGGACGGGAGAACGAATTCGTCCCGTTTCTGTCCGGCTTCTTCACCATGGTGCTGGTGACCTGCTGCGTCCTCGCCTTCATCGCATACGTGCAGCACACGCTGCGGCTGATGCGCTTGAACGAGGTCATCGACCTGCTGATGTGGGAGACGCTCAAGAGCGTGCGCCTGGTCCAGACACTGAGCAGGAAACAAGAGTCCTCTCGAGCGGAAACCCGCGTCGTGGAACACGAGGTGCCGCATGCCGCGTTCCCAGGCGTGCTGAACGGATTCCACAGGAAAGCGATGGTCAAGGAAGCGGCCAGAAGTAAATGCCAACTGCGGTTGCTGGCCCGTACAGGGGACTATCTCGTACCTGGCAGTCCGCTTTTCGTGGTGCACGAAACGGAGCACGTCGCGGTTCCCCGACCGGAACGTTTTCGGCGGCACATCCGCATCGGCAGCGAACGAGGTTCGGTGGAGGACGTGGCCTTCGGACTTCGGCAGCTCGTGGACATCGGACTGCGAGCACTGTCCGGCTCGGTCAACGACCCCACCACCGCCGTGCAGGTACTCGACCGCATCCAGGTCGTTCTCACCGCCTGTGTACAAGCGTCGTGGGGAAGCATCGAGCACCGCGACAAGGCGGGCGTCGTCCGGCTCGTCGAAATCTCTCCCTCGTGGGACGACCTCGTGACTCTCGGGTGCGAGGAGATGCTCCTGCACTGCGGTCCCGCGCCCCAGGTGACGCGACGCTTCGCGGCCCTCCTGCGGGACCTGGAGGCCCTCACTCCGCCCGACCGGCGCGAGGTGGTGACGGGCTACCGGAAACGCCTGGAGCAGCACGTGGAGCGCGTCTTCCCCGACCCCGAGCGACGGCTCTTCGCCGCCGTTCCGGACCGGCAAGGGATCGGATGACCATGCACACGCCGCCGGCCGAGAGGAGCGACCGTGGGATCATGGTTCACGCATGAAATCGTCGACCAGGGGCAGCTCCCGCTGTTCTGTCTCCTGGCCGCGTTCATCGTCACCTTCGGGTTCATCCGGTTCAGCGTGCGCATGATCCGGGCCCAGGTGCGGTGGTGGCCCGGCAACGTGACGCCGGGCGGCCTCCACATTCACCACGTGGTCTTCGGTGTGGTGTTCATGCTGCTGGGCGGCGCGGGCTTGATTGCCGTCCGCAGCCCCTCGACCGCGGTGCAGTCCTCTCTGGCCGTCCTCTTCGGCATCGGGGCCGCTCTGGTGCTCGATGAGTTCGCGCTCATCCTGCATCTTCGCGATGTCTACTGGCAGCGTGAGGGGCGGGCCTCCGTCGAGGCCATCTTCGTGGCCGTCGCGGCCATCAGTCTGATGCTTCTGGGATTCCGCCCGGTAGGGATCATCAGCGAAGAAGACGACCTTGGCGACGCCACGTCCATGGCGATCTCAGTCGTCTTTTGGCTGCTACAGGCTTCTCTCGCCGTGATCACGCTCCTCAAGGGCAAGTTGTGGACCGGCCTGATCGGCGTGTTCATCGGCCTGTTCCTCGTTGTGGGCGCCATCCGCCTGGCACGGCCGAATTCTCCGTGGGGCCGGTCGCGCTATGCCCCGGGTTCCCGGAAGGCCATCGCTTCCCGTAGGCGGGAGGCCCTGTGGTGGACGCCCGTCAACCAAAAGAAGATCGCAGTGCAGGAACTCCTCGCGGGCAAACACAACCAGGCACCCGTGCAGCCGCCACGTGAGACGGACGGGGATTCCAGGTAACGGGGATTCGAGTTAACCGGGATTCCAGATAACCGGGGGATTCCAGCCAAAGGGACGGAAGGGATACCCCGCATGGCATCCAGTGTTTCGACCGAGCCCCACACCACGGCGTCGCCCGAGGGTGACAGCTCCGGACAGTGGACGCGGAAGGTACCGAGGGCCGTCTCCGCCGCCTTCGCCGTCGTAGCGGTCTACTGTGCGCTGATCTCGGTCGTCGCGCCGCTGCGCCGCCTCCTGCACCCCGTCACGCGCTTCCTGGACACACTCACCGTCCCGGTCAGCGCCAACCTGGCGTACGCGGCCTTCCTGCTGCTGCTCGCCGGTGCGACCGCGGCCCGCAAGAAGGTCGCCTGGTGGCTGGTCGTGGTCTACCTCGCGCTGCTGGTCGCGGTGGACGTGCTGGGTGTCTGCTTCGGGCTGTTCGCCGAGTCGCTTCCCTCGCTGATCGTGTGCGCGCTCATCCTCGTCGTGCTGCTCCTGGCTCGCCGCGAGTTCTACGCGAGGACACGGCACGGGTCACTGCGCCGGGCGCTGTCGGCCCTGCTGCTCGGACTCGTCGTGGCCGTCCTCACCGGCTGGGGGCTCGTCGCGGTCTTCCCCGGCACGCTCCGGGCCGGTCAGCGTCTGCTCTGGGCGGCCGACAAAGTCTGTGGCGGACTGGTGTCGGCGAGCCACTACGACGGCACTCCGCCCCGCCCGCTGACCTTCCTTCTCGGGCTCCTCGGTGCCCTGGTTCTTCTCAACGCCTGCGCGGTCCTGTTCCGCTCGCAGCGCATGGAAGCGGCCCTGCACGGTGACGAGGAGCCCCGCCTCCGTCACCTGCTCGACGCCTATGGCGAGCACGACTCCCTGGGCTACTTCGCCACCCGCCGCGACAAGGCAGTGGTGTTCTCGCCCAGTGGCAAGGCAGCCGTCACCTACCGCGTGGAAGCAGGTGTCTGTCTCGCCAGCGGTGACCCCGTCGGTGACCGGGAGGCCTGGCCCCACGCGATCGCCGCATGGCTGGACGTGGCTCGCAGGTTCGGCTGGTCCCCCGCGGCGATGGGTACCTCCGAGGACGGGGCGACCGCCTTCGCCCGGGCCGGCCTCGGCGCGCTGCAACTGGGCGACGAAGCCATCCTGCACACCTCCGCATTCGACCTCGGCCACCGGGACATGCGCGTCACCCGGCAAGCGGTCGGCCGTGTGCGCCGCAGCGGTGCCACGTGCCGCATCCGCCGCCACTCCAGCCTCACCGAACAGGAGATGCGAGAGGTCGTCGACAAGGCGGACGCCTGGCGGGACACCGAGACCGAACGCGGATTCTCCATGGCCCTCGACCGGCTCGGCGACCCACTCGACGGTGACTGTCTGCTGGTCGAGGCCCTCGGCACGGACGGCCGGCTGCTGGCGCTGCTGTCCTTCGTGCCCTGGGGCAAGGACGGCGTGTCCCTGGACCTGATGCGCCGTGACCGCAGCGCCCCCAACGGCGTCACCGAGTTCATGGTCGCCGAACTCTGCGAGGCCGCCGCCCGGTTCGGCATCCGCCGGATCTCGCTCAACTTCGCGGTGTTCCGCTCCGCGTTCGAGGAAGGCGCGCGGATCGGCGCGGGCCCGGTGCTGCGGCTGTGGCGCAGACTGCTCCTCTTCACCTCCCGCTGGTGGCAGTTGGAGAGTCTGTACCGCTCCAACGCCAAATTCCGCCCCCAGTGGTACCCCCGCTTCATCTGTTACGCGGACGCGGCCGCCCTCGCCCGGATCAGCCTCGCCTCCGGTATCGCCGAGGGCTTCGTCTCCGTCCCTTCCCTTCGCCGCCTGTGGGGCAAGGGCCACAGCAACGCCTCCGTGGTCACCGCCCCCGCGACCACCGGACACCTGCCGCCCATCGAGGCCCTGCACTTGACCCCGGACGAGACCGGGGACGGCAGGTCCTCGCGGCAGCCGGAGCAGGTGCGCCTGCGTCACCGCAAGCTCGACCGGCTCCTCGCGAAGGGCGTCGACCCCTACCCCGTGGCGGGGCTCGCCCACACCCACACACTGGACCAGGTGACCGCCGACCTCGGTGGCGAACGGGTCACCGTCGCGGGCCGACTGATGCTGGTACGCGACTTCGGCGGCATCGTCTTCGCCGTGCTGCGCGACTGGTCGGGCGACCGGCAGCTCGCGCTCAGCCGTGACCGCGCCGGCCAGGACCTCATCGACACGTTCACGGCCGACACCGATATCGGCGACCACCTCACGGTCACCGGCGAGGTCGGAGCCAGTGACAGCGGCGAGGTCACCGTCTTCGTCACCGACTGGAGACTCACCGGCAAGTGTCTGCGCCCGCTGCCGGACAAGTGGCACGGCCTCTCCGACCCCGAGGCCAAGGTCCGGCGCCGCTACCTCGACCTCGTGACCAGCCCCGACACACGCGACGTCGTACGCGCCCGGTCCGTGGCGGTGCAGGCGCTGCGCCAGGGCCTGTTGGAGCGCGGCTACCTTGAGGTCGAGACGCCGATGCTGCAGCAGATCCACGGCGGCGCCAACGCCCGCCCCTTCACCACCCACATCAACGCCTACGACCTCGACCTGTACCTGCGCATCGCGCCCGAGCTCTACCTGAAGCGGCTCTGCGTCGGCGGCCTGGAGAAGGTCTTCGAGATGGGCCGCACCTTCCGCAACGAGGGCGTCTCCTACAAACACAACCCCGAGTTCACGATGCTGGAGGCGTACCAGGCCCACGCGGACTACGACGTGATGCTCGACCTCACCCGCGAGCTGATCCAGGGCGCCGCCGTCGCCGCCTTCGGCTCGCCCGTCGCCCGCAAGGACGGCATCGAGCACGACATCTCGGGTCACTGGCCGGTGAAAACGGTGTACGGAGCCATCTCCGAGGCGCTCGGCGAGACGGTCGACGCGGACACCGAGCTGCCGCGGTTGCTGCGGCTCTGCGAGCGGGCCCAGGTCCCCTGCGCGCCCGACGAGTCCCGCGGGGACGTCGTGCTGGAGATGTACGAGCGGCTCGTCGAGAAGCAGACCCAACTGCCCACCTTCTACAAGGACTTCCCGACCGACGTCTCGCCGCTGACCAGGCAGCACCGCGGCGACCCCAGACTCGCCGAACGCTGGGACCTCGTCGCCTTCGGGACGGAACTCGGCACCGCATACAGCGAGTTGACCGACCCGGTCGAGCAGCGCCGCCGCCTCACCGCCCAGTCACTGCTGGCCTCCGGGGGCGACCCCGAGGCCATGGAGCTGGACGAGGACTTCCTCGACGCCCTCGAATACGCGATGCCGCCCACCGGCGGCCTCGGCATCGGCGTCGACCGGCTCGTCATGTTCCTCACCGGTCGCACCATCCGCGAGACCCTGCCCTTCCCCCTGGTCCGCCGCCACTGACGCGGAACTACGCTCGTCCTCTGGCCCGCCAACCCCGACGGAAAAGAGGACTGAGCTGCATGGCTGAAGGAACGAGACCGTCCGTCATACGCTCGCCCGGCGTCCCGCCACTGATGGTGGTGGTGCTCTGCTGCTTCTCGGGGTTCGCGCTGCTGCTGCCCGTGTCCCCCCAGTGGGCCCTGGAAGGAGGGGCCGACGAGTTCGGCGCCGGACTCGTCACCGCCGTCCTGATGGCCATGACGGTCGCCTCCCAGCTGTGCGTCAAAGCCACGCTCCGCAAGCTGGGGTGGGCGCGTACGTTCGCGCTCGGCGCCCTGCTGCTCGGTCTGCCCGCGCCCCTGCAGGCGCTCAGCGACAACCTGTGGGCGATCCTGGCCACCACGGCGCTGCGCGGAGCGGGTTTCGGCATCATGACGGTGTGCGGCTCCACCGCCGTGGCGGCGCTTGCCCCGCGTGGCCGTCAGGGCGCGGCCATCGGCCTGTACGGCCTGTCGATCGCGCTGCCGCAGATGGTGCTGACCCCGGCGGCGCCCGCCCTCGTCGCGGCCTTCGCCCTGCCCGCGATCCTCGCGTGCGGCATCCTCCCCGTGCTGGCCCTGCCCTTCGCGCCCGCCCTGGGACGCGCCCTCGACGCACACGCCGACACCCCCGCTCCGGGCCCTTCCGCTCCCCGCACGGCGGCGGGCGCCACGTTGCGGCGCATCCTGACGCCGGTGATCCTGCTGCTGCTCGTGACCGTGGCCGGCGGCGCGATCCTGACCTTCACCCCGCAGTTCGCCGGCACGCCGGGGGCGGCCGCCGGGGCGCTGGTCACGTTCACGGCGACCGCGGCGGTGACCCGCTGGGGCTGTGGTGTCCTGGCGGACAGGTTCAGTGCCCGGCCGCTCAACTTCGGCCTGCTGCTCGCGGCGTGCGTCGGCCTCGGCCTCGTCGCCTGGTCCGTCCGTTCCGGTACAGCGGCCCTCCCCGGCCTGCTGGCCGGACTTCTGCTGCTGGGCGCGGCGTACGGAGGGCTGCAGAGCGTCACCCTCGTGCAGGCGCTCAACCGCGCGGGCGCGGAGCACCGACACACCACCTCCGTCGCCTGGAACATCGGCTTCGACGCGGGCACCGGCCTCGGCTCACTCCTGCTGGGCCTCGCGGCCCAAGTGGCCACGTTCTCCACCGGCTTCCTCGTGATGGCGGTGGCCACGGGGATCGCGGCGGCCCTGACACTCCGGCCTCCCCGTGGCGGGTCGGCCACTCCCCCATCACCGCGCCGCGCCGCAGGCACCCCGGACATGAAGCGCGACTCCCTCTCGGACTGCTAGGGCGTGTTTCGAAAGTAGCGTCGTCCGCCCGGAGGGCGGGCCTCGCGGGGTCTGGTGCGTGCGATCGCAAGGCGCCGGAATGGTCTCGTAG
>NZ_JBSFVM010000002.1:168141-530553 GCF_053592315.1 Streptomyces sp. NPDC002754 | reverse complement strand
GTGGCGAGCCGCACCTCGATGTCACCGCGTACCTCCCCGTCGGCCGCGGCCGCCCTGAGCAGCGGGGCGCGGGGAACTGCGCGGACCGGGACCACGGCGGGACCGCACCCGCCGACGCAAAAGGCCCGCCCACCCGGGACATGCGAAGGCCCGCCCCACCCGGGACGGGCCTGGCGGCGACGGGGTCAGCCTGCGATGGACACCGACGGTTCGCCGGAGGGGATGCCGTCCGCTTCCATCTGCTCGGCGATCTTCATCGCCTCGTCGATCAGCGTCTCCACGATCTTCGACTCGGGCACCGTCTTGATGACCTCGCCCTTGACGAAGATCTGGCCCTTGCCGTTGCCGGAGGCGACACCGAGGTCGGCCTCGCGCGCCTCGCCCGGGCCGTTGACGACACAGCCCATGACGGCCACGCGCAGCGGGACCTCCATGCCTTCGAGGCCGGCGGTGACCTCTTCGGCGAGCTTGTAGACGTCGACCTGGGCGCGGCCGCAGGACGGGCAGGAGACGATCTCCAGGCGACGCGGCTTGAGGTTCAGCGACTCCAGGATCGCGTTGCCGACCTTGATCTCCTCGACCGGCGGGGCGGAGAGGGAGACGCGGATCGTGTCGCCGATGCCCTCGGCGAGCAGCGCGCCGAAGGCGACGGAGGACTTGATGGTGCCCTGGAACGCCGGGCCCGCCTCGGTCACACCGAGGTGCAGCGGGTAGTCGCACTGCGCGGCGAGCTGCCGGTACGCGTTGACCATGACCACCGGGTCGTTGTGCTTCACGGAGATCTTGATGTCGCGGAAGCCGTGCTCCTCGAAGAGGCCCGCCTCCCAGAGCGCGGACTCGGCGAGCGCCTCGGGGGTCGCCTTGCCGTACTTCTGCAGCAGGCGCTTGTCGAGGGAGCCCGCGTTCACACCGATCCGGATCGGCGTGCCGTGGTCCTTCGCCGCCTGGGCGATCTCCTTGACCTTGTCGTCGAACTGCTTGATGTTGCCGGGGTTCACCCGGACCGCCGCGCAGCCGGCCTCGATGGCCGCGAAGACGTACTTCGGCTGGAAGTGGATGTCCGCGATCACGGGGATCTGCGACTTCCGGGCGATGACGGACAGCGCGTCGGCGTCGTCCTGCGTGGGGCAGGCCACGCGCACGATCTGACAGCCGGAGGCGGTCAGCTCGGCGATCTGCTGGAGCGTGGCGCCGATGTCGGAGGTACGCGTCGTCGTCATCGACTGCACCGAGACCGGGGCGTCGCCGCCGACGGCCACCGTGCCGACCTGGATCTGCCGGCTCTTGCGCCGCTCGGCGAGCTTGATCGGTACATCCGGCATGCCGAGAGAAATCGCAGTCATCTGCTGTGCAACCCCAAGGTGGAGGATCGAGTCCAGAGGCTTCCGAGATTACGTCACCGGCGCGTGCCCGAGCACATCGCGCCCCCCGAAACCCTCACAAAGAGGGACTGCCCGGTACTCATGGTGCCGGGCAGTCCCCAACAGCGTTCAACCAGCGCGCGACCGGCCCGTGACCGGTCCATGGCCGGCCCGTGACGGGCTTCTGATCAGGAGATTCTCACCGGGTTCACCACGTCCGCGATCAACACGAGGATCGTGAAACAGACGAAGACCCCGGCCACCACGTACGCCACCGGCATGAGCTTCGCCACGTCGAACGGGCCCGGGTCGGGGCGGCGGAAGACCTTCGCCACGTTCCTGCGCAGCGCCTCCCACAGGGCGCCCGCGATGTGCCCGCCGTCGAGCGGCAGCAGCGGCAGCATGTTGAAGAGGAAGAGGGAGAGGTTGAAGCCCGCGACCAGCATCAGAGCCATCGCGAGCTGCTGCGTCGGCGGGATGTCGAGGGTGAAGATCTCGCCGCCGACCCGGGCCGCTCCGACCACGCCCATCGGCGAGTCCTGCTCACGCGGGCCGTCGCCGAACGCCGCGTCCCACAGGGCGGGGATCTTCGCGGGCAGCGCGACGATCGAGTCCACCGCGTCAGTGACCCGGTCGGACATCCACGTCACGGAGGAGCCGAAGTCCTGGCGTACGACACCGGTGGCGGCGGTGAAGCCGAGGAAGCCCGCGTTGACGTAGCCGTCTGTGATCTGGCCGCTGGCGTCCTTCTTCGCCACCTGATTGGTGGCGATCTTCGCGTTCAGCGTCTGCTGGTGCCCGTCGCGCTCGACGACGATCGGGACAGTGTCGCCCGCGCTCTTGCGGATCTCGTCGGACAGGGCGTTCCACTCGTCCGTCGCGACCCCGTTGAAGGACACGATCTTGTCCTTCGGCTGCAGGCCCGCGGCCTTCGCCGGGGACTGCGGGTCGGAGGCCTTGCAGCTGTCGCGGTTGGCGCTGGCCTGGATGACGCAGGAGGAGACGGACGAGACGACGTTCGTCTGCTGGGTGACGCCGAAGCCCATCAGGACCGTGAGGAACAGGCCGATCGCGAGGATCAGGTTCATGAACGGGCCCGCGAACATCACGATGACGCGCTTCCACGGCTTGCGCGTGTAGAAGAGCCGCGTCTCGTCACCGGGCTGGAGTTCCTCGAAGGCCGCCGCCCGCGCGTCCTCCACCATCGAGCGGAACGGGGAGGTCGAGCGGGCTTCGATCTTGCCGTCCGCCCCGGGCGGGAACATGCCGATCATGCGGATGTAGCCGCCGAGCGGAATGGCCTTGACCCCGTACTCGGTATCGCCCTTCTTCCGCGAGAAGACGGTCGGGCCGAAGCCGACCATGTACTGGGGCACGCGGATGCCGAAGAGCTTCGCCGTCGACAGGTGGCCCAGCTCGTGCCAGGCGATGGAGAACAGCAGGCCCACCGCGAAGATGACTACGCCGAGGATCATCATCAAGGTCGTCATGCACGAGCCTCCGCGGCTGCCTTGTCCGTTCCGGTCAGTTCACGGGCCCGGGCACGCGCCCAGGTCTCCGCTTCGAGGACGTCCGCGACCGTGAGCGAAGTTCCCGATTCGGGTGTGCTGCGCTTCTCAGCGATGCAGTCGTCCACGACCTTCGTCACCGTTTCCATGATGCCGTTGTACGGCAGGGCGCCCTTCAAGAACGCGTCCACGCACTCCTCGTTGGCGGCATTGAACACCGCCGGGGCCGTGCCCGCGAGCTCCCCCACGTGCCGGGCGAGCCCCACCGCGGGGAACGCCTCGTTGTCGAGCGGGAAGAACTCCCAGCTGGAGGCCTTCGTCCAGTCGAACGCGGGCGCGGCGTCGGGGATCCGCTCGGGCCAGCCGATGCCGACGGCGATGGGGCCGCGCATGTCGGGCGGGGTGGCCTGGGCGAGCGTCGAGCCGTCGACGAACTCGACCATGGAGTGCACGTAGGACTGCGGGTGCACGACGACTTCGATGCGGTCGAAGGGGATGTCGTACAGCAGGTGCGCCTCGATGACCTCGAGCCCCTTGTTGACCAGGGTCGAGGAGTTGATGGTGATGACCGGGCCCATCGACCAGGTGGGGTGCGCGAGGGCGTCCTCGATGGTGACGTTCGCGAGGTCCGCCTTCGTACGGCCGCGGAACGGGCCGCCGGACGCGGTGACGACGAGCTTGCGGACGTCGGCGCGGGTGCCGCCCGCGAGGGCCTGGAAGAGCGCGGCGTGCTCGGAGTCGACCGGGATGATCTGGCCGGGCTTGGCGATCCCCTTGACCAGCGGGCCGCCGACGATCAGCGACTCCTTGTTGGCGAGCGCGAGAGTGCGGCCCGCCTGGAGCGCGGCGAGCGTGGGGGCGAGGCCGATGGAGCCGGTGATGCCGTTGAGCACAGTGTGGCAGTCGCCGCGGCCCGCGATCTCGGTGGCGGCGTCGGGCCCGGCGAGGATCTCGGGGAGCGGCTCCCCCGCCCCGTACCGCGCGGCCAGCGCCTCGCGCAGTGCGGGCAGCACGTCCTCGCGGGCCACGGCGACGGTGCGCACGCGCAGCCGGTGCGCCTGCTCGGCGAGCAGTTCGACGCGGCCCCCGGCGGCGCTGAGCGCGGTGACGCGGAACCGGTCGGGATGGCGCAGGACGAGGTCGACGGCCTGCGTGCCGATGGAGCCCGTGGACCCCAGGACGACGACGTCGCGAGGCGCGTCGGCCGGGGCCGGGTCGAAGACGAGATGCGGGTCCGCGAGGGGGGATGGGCTGGCAGGGCTGTCGGTCATTCCCCCATTCTTGCGTGAACTCCCTGTGCGTCCGACACGGGATGGGCAGAAGTGTCCCGGGGATCAGCGGATCGGCCGGTGCACGTTCTCGTGTTCGCTCGGTCCTGGTGTCGCCTCGGCGATCCAGGGGCCGTCGCCGCTGGGGTCGACGATGCCCTGCTCCAGCCACGTGTACGTACCGCCGATGACGCCCTTGACGACCTTGCGGTCCAGGTCGTCGGTGTTGGTCCAGAGCCGGTCGAAGAGCTCGTCGACGCGGATCCTGGACTGCCGGCAGAAGGCGTCGGCGAGCTGGTAGGCCTCGCGGCCGTACGCCTCCGTGGAGCGCAGCAGTTCGGCGCGTACGCAGGCGGCGCTCATGGCGAAGAGTTCGGCGCCGATGTCGACGATCCGGCCGAGGAAGCCCTGCTTCGTCTCCATGCGGCCCTGCCAGCGGGACATGGCGTAGAAGGTGGAGCGGGCGAGTTTGCGGGCCGAGCGCTCCACGTAGCGCAGGTGCGTGGAGAGGTCCGGGTGGCCGGAAGGGTTGAACTCGCTGTACGTACGCGGGAGTTGGCCCGGCCCCGCCACCAGCTTCGGGAGCCACTTCGCGTAGAAGCCGCCTGCCTTCGCGCCCGCCTTCGCCTTGTCGGAGAGGGACTTCTCGGGGTCGATGAGGTCCCCGGCGACCGACAGGTGGGCGTCCACGGCCTCGCGCGCGATCAGCAGGTGCATGATCTCGGTCGAGCCCTCGAAGATGCGGTTGATGCGCAGATCGCGCAGGACCTGTTCGGCGGGGACGGCGCGTTCGCCGCGGGCCGCGAGGGATTCGGCCGTCTCGAAGCCTCGGCCGCCGCGGATCTGGACGAGCTCGTCCGCCATCAGGCAGGCCATCTCGGAGCCGTAGAGCTTGGCGAGGGCGGCCTCGATGCGGATGTCGTTGCGGTCCTCGTCCGCCATCTGCGAGGAGAGGTCGAGCACGGCCTCCAGGGCGAAGGAGGTCGCCGCGATGAAGGAGATCTTCGAGCCGACGGCCTCGTGGAACGCGACCGGCCTGCCCCACTGTTCGCGCTCCGCCGACCACTCGCGGGCGATCTTGAGGCACCACTTGCCCGCACCGACGCACATGGCGGGGAGGGACAGCCGTCCGGTGTTGAGGGTGGTGAGCGCGATCTTCAGGCCCGCGCCCTCGGGGCCGATGCGGTTCGCGGCCGGGACCCGGACCTGGTGGAAGCGGGTGACGCCGTTCTCGAGGCCGCGCAGGCCCATGAAGGCGTTGCGGTTCTCGACGGTGATGCCCTCGGAGGCCGCCTCGACGACGAACGCGGTGATGCCGCCCTTGTGCCCCTCCGACTTCGGTACGCGGGCCATGACGACGAGCAGGTCGGCGACGACGCCGTTCGTCGTCCACAGCTTCACACCGTCGAGGACGTACGTGCCGTCCCCTTCGGGGACGGCGGTCGTGGCGAGGCGGGCCGGGTCGGAGCCGACGTCGGGCTCGGTGAGCAGGAAGGCCGAGATGTCGGTGCGGGCGCAGCGCGGCAGGAACGTGTCCTTCTGCTCCTGCGTGCCGAACTGCTTCAGGGGCTGGGGTACGCCGATGGACTGGTGCGCGGAGAGCAGCGCGCCGATGGCGGGCGAGGCCGAACCGACCAGCGCGAGCGACTTGTTGTAGTAGACCTGCGTGAGCCCGAGGCCGCCGTACTTGGTGTCGATCTTCATGCCGAGCGCGCCGAGCTCCTTGAGCCCGTTGATCGTCTCGTCGGGGATCCGCGACTCGCGCTCGATGCGGGCCGAGTCGATCTTCGTCTCGCAGAAGTCGTGCAGTTTGGCGAGGAACTCCTCGCCGCGCTGTGCGTCCTCGTCGGCGGGCAGCGGGTGCGGGTGGATGAGGTCGAGCCTGAACCGGCCGAGGAACAGTTCCTTGGCGAAGCTGGGCTTGCGCCAGTCCTGTTCTCGGGCGGCCTCCGCCACCTCGCGTGCTTCTCGTTCCGAGACCTTGGGCCGGGATGTTGCGGACATGAGGTTCACCTCGCCGCGCGTCGGGTCCACCGCCCGGCTCGTTACCGACCGGTGCTACTGGATCGTATGTACCCGATTACGGGCATGTCGACCAGTCCCCGTGCGTCCCCGTGCACCCGAACGCCGACGGCCGGAGCCCCCGCACAGTGGGCTCCGGCCGTCGTGACCGGCGCGCGGATCAGGCGCGCGCCGGGGTCTTCGCGGGGGTACTACGGCGTACTACAGGGCGAGGCCCGTCAGGACGAGGACACGCTCGTACGTGTAGTCGTCCATGGCGAACTTGACGCCCTCGCGGCCGACGCCGGACTGCTTGGCGCCGCCGTACGGCATCTGGTCGGCGCGGTAGGACGGGGCGTCGCCGATGACGACGCCGCCGACCTCGAGGGCGCGGTGGGCGCGGAACGCGGTCTGCAGGTCGTGCGTGAACACGCCCGCCTGGAGGCCGTACTTGGAGTCGTTGACGGCGGCGAAGGCCGCGGCCTCTCCGTCCACCTTCTTGACCGTGAGGACCGGGCCGAAGATCTCCTCGCAGGAGATCGTGGCATCGGCCGGTACGTCGGCGAGGACGGTCGGGGCGTAGGTCGCGCCTTCGCGCTTGCCGCCGGCGAGGAGGGTGGCCCCCGCGGTCACGGCCTCGTTCACCCACGACTCGACGCGCTTCGCGGCGTCCTCGCTGACCAGCGGGCCGACGTCCGTGGCGTCGTCCGCCGGGTCGCCGGTGACCTGCGCCTCGACGGCCGCGACGATCTTCGGCAGGAGCCGGTCGTACACGGTGGCGTCGGCGATGACGCGCTGCACCGAGATGCAGGACTGACCGCCCTGGTAGTTGGAGAAGGTGGCGATGCGGCCCGCCGCCCAGTCCAGGTCGGCCTCGGAGGCGTAGTCGTCGAGGACGACGGCCGCGCCGTTGCCGCCGAGCTCCAGGGTGCAGTGCTTGCGCGGCACGCTGTCCATGATCGCGTAGCCGACGGGGCCGGAACCCGTGAAGGAGATGACGGGCAGACGCTCGTCCTGTACGAGGGCGGGCATACGGTCGTTCGGGACGGTCAGGACCGACCAGGAACCGGCCGGGAGGTCCGTCTCCGCGAGCAGCTCGCCGAGGATGAGGGACGAGATCGGGGTGGCGGGCGCCGGCTTGAGGATGATCGGCGCGCCGACCGCGATGGCCGGGGCGACCTTGTGGGCGCTCAGGTTCAGCGGGAAGTTGAAGGGCGCGATGCCGAGGACGACGCCCTTCGGGATGCGGCGGGTGATGGCCATGCGGCCGGTGCCGCCCGCGTCGGTGTCGAGGCGCTGGGCCTCGCCACTGTTCCAGCGGCGGGCCTCCTCGGCGGAGAAGCGGAACACGGAGACGGCGCGGCCGACCTCGCCGCGGGCCCACTTGATCGGCTTGCCATTCTCGGCGGAGATCAGCTGGGCGCTCTCCTCGGTGCGCTCGACCAGGCGGTCGGCCACGTGGTTCAGGGCCTTGGCCCGTACGTGGGCGGGGGTCGCGGCGAACTCGTCGACCACGGCGTGGGCGGCGGCGACGGCCTCTTCCACCTGGGCCTCGGTGGGCTCGGCGACGGTGCCGACGAGGCGGCCGTCGTAGGAGTTGTGGACGTCGAACGTCGTGTCACCGGTGGCCTGGCGGCCGGCGAGCCAGAAGGCGTGGGTGGTCATGGGTGCGTGTACCGGCCTCTCCGTGGTGGGTGGGGGTGCGTGTGACCACGGTAGGGCGGGGGTATGGGGTCGCGGTTTGGCCACGGTGGAGTGGTCGCGGGTAACCGGTTCGCCGAATTGGAGCACGGCAACGGCGTTACGGCCACGGGGCTCCGCCCCGGACCCCGCGCCTCAAACGCCGGCGGGGCTTGATGTGCGGAGTCCCATTTCAAGCCCCTGCGGCGATTGAGCAGCGGGGTCCGGGGCGGAGCCCCGATCTTTAAGCCCCGCCGGCGTTTGAGGCGCGGGGTTTGGGGCGGCGCCCCAAGGTTTTGGCGGCTCTCACGCCCCCGTCGCCTTCAGGGCCAGCCACAGCTCCATGCGGACGTCCGGGTCGTCCAGGGAGCGGCCCAGGATCTCCTCCACCCGCCGCATCCGATAGCGCAGCGTGTGGCGGTGGACGCCAAGATCTGCCGCCGCCGCGTCCCACTGACCGTGCCGGGAGAGCCACGCCCGGAGCGAGGCCACCAGGTCACCCCGCCCCGTCGCGTCATGGTCGCGCAGCGCCCGCAGCAACCCGTCCGCGAACGCCCGCACCGCGTCGTCACCGAGCAGCGGAAGCACCGACCCCGCCGCCATGTCCTCATGCTCGACGAGGATGCGACCGCGTCTCCGCGCAACGGAAAGCGCCTGCTCCGCCTGCTTGTACGCGGACACCGCCGCGATCGGCCCGGCCGGCGCCGAGAAGCCGATGACCAGTTCGTCCTCGGACGAGCCCTCGCCGCGCGTCGACTCCAGCGCCTCCGCGTACTGGAGGCAGGCCTCGGCCGCCGTCCCGCCGTCGACCGTCAGCAGCACGAGGCGCCGGTTCTCGGGGACGACGAGCAGCGCCTCCCCGGAGCGCGCCGCGGCGGACTCCACCACGTCGGCGAGGACCGGCAGCGGCCCCGCACCGGGACCACCGGCCCCGGTCACCGCCTCCGCGAGCAGCGCCGCCCTCCCGGTCGACGTGTCCCCGGACCGCGCCGCCACCCCGCTCGGCGGCGGCGCCACGGAGTCCGCGATGACCATCCGGAACGGCGCGTCGAGCAGCGCCCCGTACAGGTCGCCCGCGACGGCCCGCGCGTGGTCGGGCTCCCCCGCGAGCAGCATCCGCAGGACGGCCGAGCCGATCCGCTGCTCGGCCTCGTACAGCGCCCGGGAGCGTTCGGTGGTGAGGGTCAACAGGGCGATCGCCGAGTGCAGGGCGTAGCGCTCGGCCGTGCCGAGGGTCGTGGCGGTGCCCACCGCGAGGGCCGCCCGGGGCCGCCGTCCCGCGCCGATGGAGTGCAGTTCGACCCGGTCGTCGGAGCCGCTCTCCACCACCGCACTGGCGGGCGCGGGCCGGTCCCGCAGCCGCTCGACCTCGCCGGTCAGACGGACGGCGCGGCGGCCCGCCCAGTCCGGGGCGGTGGCGACGACGGCGCCGGACGCGTCGTACAGCGCGGCCCACCCGTCGACCTGGGCGGCGAGCACGCCGAGCACCCCTTCGGGCCCGCTGCCGAGCGCCTGCTTGGTGAGTTCGCGCTGGGCGGCGAACCCGGAGGTGACGGCCTTGTACTGCTCGGCGGCGATCGCGGCGGAGACCGCCTTGCTGATGGCGATGAACGGCGTGCGCGGCGGCACCGCGAGCAGCGGCAACCCCTCGTCCTTCGCCGCCTTTACGAGTGCCTCGGGAACGTCGTCGTAGTTGACGCCGACGGCGAAGCCGAGGCCGACGACACCCGCCTCGGAGAGCCGCTTCACGTAGCGGCGCATGGCGTCGGGGTCCTCGGCGTCCAGCTTGAGCGCGGTGATCAGGAGGAGCTCGCCGCCCTCCATGTACGGGACGGGGTCGGCGAGTTCGCTCACATGCGCCCAGCGGACCGGGGTGTCCAGATGCTGCTCGCCCGCGCGCACGCCGAGCTTGAGCGCCGAGTGGTGGACGAGCGAGGCGAGCGTGGGCGGCATGGGCCAGGCCTTCGGGTGAGCGGGGGTGTACACGGGGGCAGGGCGTACAGGTGGATCTTGTGAAGCTTTTGGCCGGTCCGTATGAACGACCAGTGTTGATTCTGCCTTACCGTACGTACAACCGTGGTCGACCCCCCTGAAAGCTCGGTCGACCTTCGGACGCCTCCCGCCACTTTCAGCGGCGCAGGTCCACGAGCAGCGGCGGAGCGTGCTCCCCGCGCACGGTGGTGAGCGAGAGCACCGCGTGCCCCGGCGGCACCGCGTGTGCCAGATCGGAGGCCGACCAGCGTTCGCGCTCCACCTTGCGGACCGTGACGGCGTCCGTGGTGACGGCCTTCCCGGTCACCATCTGGCGCGCCTTGTGCAGCGCGCGGGTCAGCGGCTGCTGCGCGAACACCGCGTGCTGCGCGACCTCCTCGGTCTCCACCCACTCCGTGCCCCAAGCCTCCGCGAAGCGCCGGCCGTCCCACGTCGTGACCCCGGAGAACGCCATGCGGCAGCCGACCGCCGCGTACAGCGGGCCCTGCAGGGGCTCGGCGACCTCGCCGATGGTGCGCAGGCCGAGCACCACTCCGGCGTGCGCGGAGCGCAGCCGCTGGATGCCGCGGACCGTTTCGGCGGTGACGGTGCGCGCCGCGTCGTCGAGGACCAGGCAGGCGAAGTGGGAGCGCCCCGCCCGGCCGCGTACGACGGAGGTGAACTGGGCGAGCAGCAGCCGGGCGAGCAGCCGGGACGCCTCTTCGTGGCCCTGCTCGGGCAGGTCGACGCGGACCCGCAGCGGATGGTGCGCGAGGGCCCGTACGGAGAACGGGCGGGCGGCCGCCGGGTCGAAGAAGCCGGCGAAGATCGGGCGGTCCAGGAGGGCGAGGCGGTCGGCGAGCATCGGGCCCGGGTCGCCCGCGGTGCCGAACTGGCGCTGCCGGGCGTCGAGTTCGCGGCGCATCGCGGAGTCCGCCATCAGCCGCTCCTTGAGGTCGGCGAGGGCCTCCGGCTCGCCCTCCAGGAGTTCGCGCAGCACCGGCACCGCGGGGAACGCGTCGTGCGCCTCGCGGTAGGGGCCGAGGAGCTGGGCGAGCGCGGTGGCGGCGCGCCCGGTGTCGACGCTCTCCAAGTCGCCGGCCAGGCCCTCGGCGAGGAAGCCCGCCGCCTCGTCCGGGTCGGTGGCGTCCGCGTACAGGTCGAGGTCGTGCACCGAGGCGCGGTCGCCCGGCCTGACCACCACGTCGTACGCGTCGTCGGGGCCGAGCGGGGTGCCCTGCGCGCAGACCGCGAGCACGGCGCACTGGCCGGTGAGCGCCTGGAGCGCCAGGGACTCGACCACGGGGCGTACGACCCCGGCCGTCTTGCCGGCGCCCGGCGGCCCTACGGCGAGCAGCGAGGTGCCGAGCAGGCTCGGGTCGAGGGCCACGCCCGCGCCCCGCAGCGCGTACGGATTGCGCTCGTCGCTCGCGTAGGAGCCGATCCGCACCTGGCCGACGAGCAGGTCGTGGGCCGCCGCGCGGGCCGGCAGATCGCGCTGGCCCGAGGGGTGCGCCCAGGCGCCCGCGCCCTGCTTGAGCACGGTCTTGGCGAAGTCGGCGGGGTCGGCGGTGTGCCGCCAGGCGTGGGTGACGCGCGCGCAGTCGACGTCGTTCATGCGGCCACCCGCCACTTCGGCGGTGAGCGCGTCGGCGGCCCGGGACTGGCCCGCCTCGCGCAGCTGTGCCCAGCTCGCGCGCGCGGGTGGTGCGGCGGGGACGGGCGGCGCCTCCTTCTTGCGGCGCGCTGACCAGACGTCGAGCCAGCCGCCGAGCCGGGCGAACGGCCACAGGACCGCCGCCGTGATCAGGGCGTACAGGAGGTAGGTGAGGACCGGGACCTCGAAGAAGCCGTAGCCGCCGGTGACGAGGACGACGAGGGAGAGGACCGGGTCGACGATCGGCAGCGGCCGCCACGACAGGCCGAGCGCGTCCGGCCATACGAAGACGAGCACGACCACCGCGGCGGCCGAGGCCACGACGGCCCGGACGGGCTGGGGCCTACGGACGATGAAGTGCTGGATGCCCTCCCCCCAGGCCCCGAAACGCCCCACCAGGAAGACGATCAGAGCGAAGGCCACGCCTTGGTAGACGACGCGTGCGGCGTCCGCCTTCGGGTCCTTGGGCGACGTCGTGCCCGGCCACCACCAGCCGTCCGGCGTGAAGACCTTGAGGGGGACCCACTGGTACGGCAGCGTGCCGCGCCGCCACAGGCTCCACAACAGGACGCCGACCAGGAACGACAGGCCCATCCACACCAGCAGCCTGCGCCCGAGCGCCGACGTGTCCCGCTCGGGGGGCCGGGGCTCGTACTCGTACCGCCACACACCCGGCTGCGCCTTGGGGCGGCGCGCGGCGAGCCACTCCGCGACCGAACCGCGGGGCGCGCTCGGCGCCTGCCGGGGCATCGGCGGGGCGGTCGGGCGGGGCGGCCGCGCGGGACGCGGCACGGGCGCGGCGGCCCGCCGTTCGCCTCCTGCCCCGCGCGTCTCCCGCATCCCGCTGTCGCTGTCCATGGCTTGACGCCCTCCCGACCTGCCGGTCCGTTCGTGCCGTGTCGCGTCGATCGCGCCTCAATCTAATGCCCGTACCAGGGGAGTTCACCGCATACGCGCCCCATGGACCGGGCCCGTCGCGGCGCACGCGCCCGTCCGGAACGGAGACCGCACCGGATCCACACCTGTCCAAGACGGACAACAGGCACCACCGACCCCGCCCGGATGGAGCATGACCGCCCCGTTCCCCCGCGCCTAACCTGCGAGAAACCCCCCGAAAGCAGCCCCGGCGAACCGGCGACATCGACATCGATCGACATCGCGACCGAGCCCGGGACCGGATCCAGAATCAGGAGCCCCGCATGAGCGACATCCCGCAGGAGCGCCGCGTCGTCACCGCCATCCCCGGCCCGAAGTCGCAGGAGCTGCAGGCCCGCCGCACCGCGGTCGTCGCCGCAGGTGTGGGCTCCACGCTGCCGGTGTTCACCGCCAGGGTCGACCGCGGCATCATCGAGGACGTCGACGGGAACCGCCTCATCGACTTCGGTTCCGGCATCGCCGTGACCTCCGTCGGCGCCTCCGCCGAGGCCGTGGTCCGCCGCGCCTCCGCCCAGCTGCAGGAGTTCACCCACACCTGCTTCATGGTCACGCCGTACGAGAGCTACGTGGCGGTCGCCGAGGCCCTCGCGGAGCTGACGCCGGGCGACCACGCCAAGAAGTCGGCCCTGTTCAACTCCGGCGCCGAGGCGGTGGAGAACGCGGTCAAGATCGCCCGCGCCTACACCAAGCGCCAGGCGGTCGTCGTCTTCGACCACGGCTACCACGGCCGCACCAACCTGACGATGGCGCTGACCGCGAAGAACATGCCGTACAAGCACGGCTTCGGCCCGTTCGCCCCCGAGGTCTACCGCGCCCCGCTCGCGTACGGCTACCGCTGGCCGACCGGCGCCGAGAACGCCGGTCCGGAGGCGGCCAAGCAGGCCATCGACCAGATCTCCAAGCAGGTCGGCGCGGACAACGTCGCCGCGATCATCATCGAGCCGGTGCTCGGCGAGGGCGGCTTCATCGAGCCGGCCAAGGGCTTCCTCCCGGCGATCCGCCAGTACGCCGCCGACAACGGCATCGTCTTCGTCGCGGACGAGATCCAGTCCGGCTTCTGCCGCACGGGCCAGTGGTTCGCGTGTGAGGACGAGGGCATCGTCCCGGACCTGATCACGACCGCCAAGGGCATCGCGGGCGGCCTCCCGCTCGCCGCCGTCACCGGCAAGGCCGAGATCATGGACGCCGCGCACGCGGGCGGCCTCGGCGGCACCTACGGCGGCAACCCGGTGGCCTGCGCCGGTGCGCTCGGCGCCATCGAGACGATGAAGGAGCTCGACCTCAACGCCAAGGCGAAGGAGATCGAGACGACGATGAAGTCGCGCCTGTCGGCGATGCAGGAGAAGTTCCCGGCCATCGGCGACATCCGCGGCCGCGGCGCCATGATCGCCGTCGAACTGGTCAAGGATCCTGCCACCAAGGAGCCGAACCCGGAGGCCACCGCCGCCATCGCCAAGGCCTGCCACGCCGAGGGCCTGCTGGTTCTCACCTGTGGCACGTACGGCAACGTGCTGCGCTTCCTGCCGCCGCTCGTCATCGGCCAGGACCTCCTGAACGAGGGCCTCGACATCATCGAGAACGCGTTCGCCGCTCTCTGAGCAGACCCCTGGACACCGCTCCGGCAACAGGAGCCACACCGCCCGATCGTGACGACGCGGACCGCAATACTTCCGTGACCTGCGACGACGGTCGGGCCGTGTGAAGAAGGTGTGCGAGGCCGATGGGATGTTGCCCAACCGGCTGTCGCACCCTCAGCCCCTGCCGTACGGTTTCTGCAGATGAGAGAAACACCCCGCTCGCAGGTGACTGCGAGCGAAACCGGGTCGAGGCCTCCCCAGCTTCGCCCTGGTCGTGCCCTCGCGCACACACCCGGAGCTTCCGGCTCCGGAACTCCTCACCGGCCGGTGGGTCGCCCGCCCCAAACCCCCCGGGGCGCGCGACACTCCGGCCAGTTCGGCCGGTTCGGAACTACCCCCCCTGTTCCGAACCGGCCGAGCATTTTTCTCATCCTCTTCGCAGCGCTTCTCTTCGCCGCACTCACCTGGCAGGTCGCCTCCGGCGGGCCGCTCCTCGCGTACGACGAGCGCCTCGGCGACGCGATCCGTACCAGCGCGATCCCCTCGGGCCCCGCGGAGTTCTTCGCCGACCTCGGCAACATGGCGGTCGCCCTCCCGGTCCTCGCCGCCACCCTCGCGTACGTCACCTGGCGCACCCGGTCCCGGTTCCCCCTGATCGCCGCGGCCGTGACGATGGCCCTGGTCCCCGCCCTGGTGCCCCCGCTCCAGGCCCTCATCGACCGCCCCGGGCCGCCGCCCATGGCCCCGGCCACGGGCTTCTACCCGTCGGGCCACGCGGCGACGGCGGCGGTCGCGTACGGGCTGTGCGCGCTGCTGCTCCGCAGACGTGAACCGGCCTACGGCTGCGTCCTGTTGAACGCGGCCGTAGGCCTGGGGCTCGTACGACAGGGGTACCACTGGCCTGCCGATGTGGTGGGGAGCTGGTGTCTGGCGGTGGTGTTGCTGTGCGCGGCGGCGTACGCGGTCAGCCGAAGTAGCCGTCGAAGTTCTTCTGGAACTCCCAGTTGCTGAAGCGGTCCCAGTTCACCGACCACGTCATCAGGCCGCGCAGGGCGGGCCAGGTGCCATGGCTCGGGTACGAGCCGCAGTTGGTCTTCTTGGTGAGGCAGTCGAGGGCCTTGTTCGTCTCCGTCGGGGACACGTAGCCGTTGCCCGCCTGCGTCGAGGCCGGCATGCCGATGGCGATCTGGTCGGGGCGCAGCGGCGGGAAGACGTTGTTCGCGTCGCCCGCGACCGGGAAGCCGGTGAGCAGCATGTCGGTCATCGCGATGTGGAAGTCGGCGCCGCCCATGGAGTGGTACTGGTTGTCGAGGCCCATGATCGAGCCGGAGTTGTAGTCCTGGACGTGGAGGAGCGTCAGGTCGTCGCGCAGAGCGTGGATGACCGGGAGGTACGCGCCCGCGCGCGGGTCCTGGCCGCCCCATTTGCCGGTGCCGTAGTACTGGTAGCCGAGCTGGACGAAGAACGTCTCCGGGGCCATGGTGAGCGTGAAGTCGCTGCCGTACTTGGACTTGAGGGTCTTCACCGCCGAGATCAGGTTCACGATCACCGGGGTCTTCGGGTTCTTGAAGTCGGTGTCGTCGGCGTTCAGGGAGAGCGAGTGGCCCTCGAAGTCGATGTCGAGGCCGTCGAGACCGTACTCGTCGATGATTTTGGAGACCGAGGAGACGAAGGTGTCGCGGGCGGCCGCGGTGGTGAGCTGGACCTGGCCGTTCTGGCCGCCGATCGAGATCAGGACCTTCTTGCCCGCCGCCTGCTTGGCCTTGATCGCGGCCTTGAAGTCGGCGTCCGACTCGACGCCGGGGCACTCGGTGGCCGGGCAGCGGTCGAAGCGGATGTCTCCGGAGGCCGTCGAGGCGGGTTCGCCGAAGGCGAGGTCGATGACGTCCCAGCTGTCGGGGACGTCGGCGAGGCGGGTGTAGCCGGCGCCGTTGGCGAAGCTCGCGTGGAGGTAGCCGACGAGGGCGTGTGCCGGGAGGTCCGCGGATCCGGAGTCGCCGGGCCCGTCGGCCGTGGTCGCGGTGACCGTGGTCGACTTCGCGGACTCGCCCGCGTCGTTCACGGCGGCTACCTGGAAGCTGTACGCGGTGGTGGGCGTCAGGCCGGTGATCGTGGCCGAAGTGCCGTTCACCGTCTGGTACTTCGTGCCGTTGCGGTACACCGCGTATCCCGTGGCGCCGGGGACCGCCGACCAGGACAGGCCGACGCTCGTCGCGGTGACGGCCGAGGTCTTGAGGCCCGCGGGCGCGGCGGGCGGCGCCGGGGTGTCGGTGCCGGGGCCGAGCAGGGTGAGGTCGTCGGCGGTGTAGGCGGGGCTGCCGTACCAGCCGTGCGTGTAGAGCGTGACCTTGGTGGTGGCGGGGCCGGTGCGGAAAGTGGTCTTGAGCTGCTGCCAGTCGGAGGCCGACGGGGTCCAGGTCGACACGTCCGTGGTGCCGGTGCCGCTCGCACCGAGGTAGACGTAGCTGCCGCGGACGTATCCGGACAGGGTGTACGTGGAGTCCGGCTTGACCGTGACGGTCTGGGCGCAGCTGGCGTTGTCGGCGCCGGACGGCGTGGCCTGGAGCGCCGATGTACCGCTGTGGACGGGCGAGTTGACGCTTCTGCCCGTGTCGGACGAACAGGTCCAGCCGTCCGTGCCGGACTCGAATCCGCCGTTGCGGGCGAGGTCGACATCGGCGGCGCGCGCGGTGGTGGACAGGGCGGTGAGGCCGGTCGCGGCGAGCGCGGCGGCCGTGAGGCTCGTCAAGAGCCTGCGGGATCTGCGGGGCCTGCTGACTCTGCGGGGTCTGCTGGGCATGCTGGGTCTGGAGCGGGTCATGGCTGCCTCCGGGCGGGGCGGGGAAACGAGCACGGTGGAGCGCGCCCAACTTGGTCCAGACCAATTGAGTTGTCAAGGGTTCCGCATCCGCCGCACCGCCCCTACTCCCCCGTATCCCTTGCCAGTTGGGCCGCCGCCTCGTGCATCGCGAGTTCCAGGACGGCCGGGTCCGTGAGGGTGCCCGAGCCGTCCGGCGGCACCAGCCAGCGCACGCCGCCCGCGAGCCGGCCGGGGTACGGCGCCACGATCCAGGTGCCGCGCCCCACCGCGCGCACGCCTGTGCCGAGCCAGCGGGTGGCCGTGCCCGCGGGCACGAAGAAGCCCATGCGGGCGGCGCCGAAGTCCGCCAGCACGGGCCCCGGCCTGTCGATCACCCGGCGCAGCACGTCGAGCGTCGGATAGCCGAGCTCCCCCGGCAGGATCAGCACGTCCCACCGCTCGCCCGCGGGCAGCAGCGCCACCCCGTGCGGATTGCGTTCCCACTCCCAGCGGCAGGCGTCCGGATCCGGTGCCACGGACACCAGCCACTCGACAGCGGCCTTGTCCCCCGAGCCAGTCATGACGGGGCCTCCTCGTTCGTTCGCATAGACGCTGATTGTCATGAACGAGAGGGAGAAGTGGCCCGAGCATTACGCGGGTTCGGCTACTTGGAAGTAAGAATTTTCGGCACCGCCTGCGACCAGGGCATACGCCGGGCACGCCACACGCGACGGTCAGCTGTCGAAGCCCAGGCCCGTCGCATCCATCGCCTTGAGCCACAGGTTGCGGCGGCCGCCGTTCTCGTCGGCGCGGGCAAGGGACCACTTGGTGAGCGCGATGCCCGTGGACGCGAACGGTTCCGGCGGGAACGGGAGGGGCTTCTTGCGGACCATGTCCAGCTCCGTACGGTCCGTGCGCTCGCCGGCGAGGAGGTCCAGCATCACGTCCGCGCCGAACCGCGTCGCGCCGACGCCGAGGCCCGTGTAACCGGCGGCGTATGCCACCCGGCCCGCGTGCGCCGTGCCGAAGAACGCCGAGAAGCGGGTGCAGGTGTCGATCGCGCCGCCCCACGCGTGCGTGAAGCGCAGGCCCTCCAACTGCGGGAAGCACGTGAAGAAGTGCTCGGCGAGCTTCGCGTACGTCTCCGGGCGGTGGTCGTGCTCGGCCCGCACCCGGCCGCCGTACGGGTAGATCGCGTCGTAGCCGCCCCACAGGATCCGGTTGTCGGCGGAGAGCCGGAAGTAGTGGAACTGGTTGGCCGAGTCGCCGAGGCCCTGGCGGTTCTTCCAGCCGACCGCCGCCAGCTGGTCCGGCTTGAGCGGCTCCGTCATCAGCGCGTAGTCGTACACCGGGACCGTGTACGCGCGCGTGCGCTTGACCAGTGAGGGGAAGACGTTCGTGGCGAGCGCCGCGTGCCGGGCGAAGACCCGGCCGTACGGGGTGCGGACCGCGACCCCCGCGCCGTTCGAGGACAGCTCCGTGGCCGGCGTGTTCTCGTGGATGCGCACGCCCAGGTCGAGGCAGGCCCGCTTCAGGCCCCACGCCAGCTTCGCCGGGTGCAGCATGGCAACGCCGTGCCGGTCGTGCATCGCCCCGAGGAAGGTGGGGGACGCGACCTGCTCGCGGGTCTCGTCCGCGTCGAGGAGTTCGATGCCGTCGGCGAGACCGGCCTCCGTCAACTCGGCGTGGAATTCGCGTAGTTCGGTGACCTGGTGGGGCCGCGTCGCCACGTCCAGCTCGCCGGTCCGCTCGAAGTCGCAGTCGATGGAGTAGCGGACCACCGCCGACTCGATGGCGTCGAGGTTGGCGGCGCCCAGCTCCTCCAGCTTCTTGATCTCCTTGGGCCAGCGGGCGAGCCCGTTGGCCGTGCCGTGCGTGAGGGAGGCCGCACAGAACCCACCGTTGCGCCCGGAGGCGGCCCAGCCGATCTCGCGGCCCTCGACGAGGACCACGTCGCGCCCTGGGTCGCGCTCCTTGGCGAGCAGCGCGGTCCACAGTCCGCTGTAGCCGCCGCCGACGACCAGGAGGTCGCACGTCTCGTCGCCGGTCAGGGCCGGGCGGGCCTCGGGCCTGCCGGGGTCGTCGAGCCAGTAGGCGACCGGCTTGGCGTCGGCGAGTGAATTCGTCCAGCGATTCATGGCGCGTGCGGCCATGATTCCAACTCCCTCAGGAAATAGCTAAGGTTACGCAGTTTTGTTCTTGCGCTTACCGATGGTCATTGCAGCCAGCACACACAGTACGGCGATCAGGAACATGGCCGTACCGATGACATTGATCTGAACGGGCGTTCCGCGCTGCGCCGAGCCCCAGACGAACATGGGGAAGGTGACGGTCGAGCCCGCGTTGAAATTGGTGATGATGAAATCGTCGAAGGAGAGCGCGAAGGCGAGCAGTGCGCCCGCCGCGATACCGGGCGCCGCGATCGGCAGGGTGACGCGGAGGAACGTCTGCATCGGACCCGCGTACAGGTCCTGCGCGGCTTGCTCGAGGCGCGGGTCCATCGACATCACGCGCGCCTTCACCGCCGTCACCACGAAGCTGAGGCAGAACATGATGTGGGCGATGAGGATCGTCCAGAAGCCCAGCTGGGCACCCATGTTGAGGAAGAGCGTGAGCAGCGAGGCCGCCATCACGACCTCCGGCATCGCCATCGGCAGGAAGATCAGCGAGTTGATCGCGCCGCGCGCCCTGAACCGGTAGCGGACGAGCGCGAAGGCGATCATCGTGCCGAGGGCCGTCGCGCCGATCGTGGCCCAGAAGGCGATCTGGAGGCTCAGCGAGAGCGAGCCGCACATGTCGGCGACGCCGCACGGGTTCTTCCAGGCGTCGGTCGAGAATTCCTGCCACTCGTAATTGAAGCGGCCCTTCGGCTTGTTGAAGGAGAAGACGGTCACGACGATGTTCGGCAGCAGGAGATAGCCGAGTGTGATCAGGCCCGCTATGACGACGAGGTTCTTTCGCAGCCAGCGCATCAGACGAGGTCCTCCGTCCCGGAACGACGGATGTAGAAGGTGACCATGAAGAGAATGGCCGCCATGAGGATGAAGGAGAGTGCCGCCGCCGTCGGATAGTCGAGGATCCGCAGGAACTGTGTCTGGATGACGTTTCCGACCATGCGGGTGTCGGTGGAGCCGAGCAGGTCGGCATTCACGTAGTCACCGGTCGCGGGGATGAACGTCAGCAGCGTTCCGGAGACCACACCCGGCATCGACAGCGGGAACGTCACCTTGCGGAAGGTGGTGAACGGGTGCGCGTACAGGTCGCCCGCCGCCTCGTGCAGCCGGCCGTCGATCCGTTCGAGCGAGGTGTAGAGCGGCAGGATCATGAACGGCAGGAAGTTGTACGTGAGTCCGCACACCACCGCGAGCGGTGTGGCGAGGACTCTGCTGCCATCGGTCATGCCGAGCCAGCTCGTGACATCGAGGACGTGCAGCGAGTTGAGCGCGCCCACGACCGGGCCGCCGTCCGCGAGGATCGTCTTCCACGCGAGCGTGCGGATCAGGAAACTGGTGAAGAACGGGGCGATCACCAGGATCATGATGAAGTTGCGCCAGCGGCCCGCGCGGAACGCGATGAGGTACGCGAGCGGGTAGCCGAGCAGCAGGCACAGGATCGTGGCGAGACCCGCGTACAGGACGGAGCGCAGGAACTGCGGCCAGTACTCGGCCAGCGCGTCCCAGTACGTGGCGAAGTGCCAGGTGACCTTGAAGCCGTCCTCAAGTGACCCTTGCTGCACGGACGTTGAGGCCTGGTAGACCATCGGCAGGGCGAAGAAGACGACCAGCCAGAGGATGCCGGGCAGCAGCAGCCAGTACGGGACGAGGCGGCCGCGCTTGCGTGGCTTCTTTGCCGGTGTCGGCGCCGCAGGTGGCGCGTCGGTGACGGTGCTCATGCGGCGGCGTCCTCCGAGACCTTGGCCGCTCCGGCCTCGATGTCCTGGGTCGCGTCGAGTCCGAAGGTGTGCGCGGGGTTCCAGTGCAGGACGACCTCGGCGCCGGGGGCGAGGCGGCTGTCGCGCTCGATGTTCTGCGCGTAGACCTCGAAGGAGTCGCACAGCGGGCTTTCGATGACGTACTGGGTGGAGACGCCGATGAAGCTGGAGTCGACGATCTTCCCGGTGATGCGGTTGCGGCCGTCGGCGACCTCGCCCGCGTCGTCGGCGTGCGTGAGCGAGATCTTCTCGGGGCGGACGCCGAGGAGCAGTTTGTCGCCGGTGGCCGCGGTGCGCGCGGAGTTGCGGGCGGTGGGCAGGACGAGCTTGCCGCCGCCTGCCTTGAGGGTGAGGTCGTCGCCGGACCGACCCGCGATCTCGGCCTCGATGAAGTTCGAGGTGCCGAGGAAGTTCGCGACGAACGTCGAGCCCGGGTTCTCGTACAGGTCGGTGGGGGCGCCGAGTTGTTCGACGGAGCCCGAGTTCATCACGGCCACGGTGTCGGCCATCGTCATGGCCTCCTCCTGGTCGTGCGTGACGTGCACGAACGTGATGCCGACCTCGGTCTGGATGCGCTTGAGCTCAAGCTGCATCTGACGGCGCAGCTTGAGGTCGAGGGCGCCGAGCGGCTCGTCGAGGAGCAGCACCTTGGGGTGGTTGATCAGCGCGCGGGCGACGGCGACGCGCTGCTGCTGGCCGCCGGAGAGCTGCTGCGGCTTCTTGCGGATCTGCTCGCCGAGCTGCACCAGGTCGAGCATCTCCTCGACCTGCTTCTTCACGGACTTGATGCCGCGCCGGCGCAGGCCGAAGGCGACGTTCTCGTAGATGTCGAGGTGCGGGAAGAGCGCGTACGACTGGAAGACGGTGTTCACCGGGCGCTTGTACGGGGGCAGGGACGTCACGTCCTGGTCGCCGAGGTGCACGGTGCCCGTGGTCGGCTCCTCGAGGCCCGCGATCATGCGCAGGGTCGTGGTCTTCCCGCAGCCGGAGGCGCCGAGCAGCGCGAAGAACGAGCCCTGGGGCACGGTGAGGTCGAGCGGCTGGACGGCGGTGAAGCCGTTGTCGTACGTCTTGCTGATCCCGGAGAGACGGACGTCTCCACCGGTCTCCGACGTCGGAAGGGTCGTCATGGTGAGTCCAAGGAGTCGGTGAGGGCTGAGGCAGGGCCGGGCTGGGACGAGAGCGGGGGTGCCGGGAGGCGGCTCAGCCGCCGGTGAGCTGGGCGAACTTCTGCTCGAACGCCGTGTCTTCCTTGGCCGTCAGGGATCGGAAGTTGTGCGCCTTCGCCGACATCTCCTTGTCGGGGACGATCAGCGGGTCGTTCGCGACGTCCTTGTCGATCTTGGTGAGTTCCGGCTTGACGAGGCCGGTCTCCAGCGGCGAGACGTAGTTGATCCACGCCGCCAGCTCCGCGCCGACCGCCGGCTCGTAGTAGTAGTCCATGAGCTTCTCGGCGTTCGTCTTGTGACGTGCCTTGTTGGGAACCAGCATGTTGTCGGTCGACGAGATGTAACCGGCGTCCGGGATCGCGAACTTGACGTCCGGGTTGTCCGCCTGGAGCTGCACGATGTCCCCGGCCCAGGCGAGACAGGCCGCGAGGTCGCCCTTGCTGAGGTCGGAGATGTAGTCGTTGCCGGTGAAGCGGCGCACCTGCTTGCTGTCGACGGCCTTCTGCACGCGCGCGATGGCCGCGTCGAAGTCGTCGGCCTTGAAGGTGCGCGGGTCCTTGCCCATGTCGATCAGCGTCATGCCGATCGTGTCGCGCATCTCGGAGAGCAGGCCGGCCCTGCCCTTGAGCTTGGGGTCGTCGAGGAGCTGCGAGACCGAGGTGATCTCCTTGCCGCCGGTGGCCTTGGTGTTGTACGCGATGACCGTCGCGATGCCCTGCCAGGGGTAGGAGAAGGAGCGGCCCGGGTCCCAGTCGGGATTGCGGAACTGGGTGGCCAGGTTGGTGTACGCGTGCGGCAGGTTGGCCGGGTCGAGCTTCTGCACCCAGCCGTAGCGGATGAGGCGGGCGGCGAGCCAGTCGGTGAGGACGATGATGTCGCGGCCTGTGTCCTGGCCCGCGGCGAGCTGCGGCTTGATCTTCCCGAAGAACTCGACGTTGTCGTTGATGTCCTCGGTGTACTTGACCTTGATTCCGGTGCGTTTGGTGAAGGCATCGAGGGACGGGCGGTGCTTCTCGTCGTCGCTCATGTCGATGTACTCGGTCCAGTTGGAGAAGTTGATGGTCTTCTCCTTGGCCGAGTGGTCCTCGGACGAGATGCCGCCCGAGGACTTGCTCGCCGCGGGAATGCCGCAGCCGGTGAGGGCGCCGAGGCCGCCGACGGCGAGCACGCCGCCTGCCGAGGCCCGCATCAGGTTACGGCGGGACATCTCTGCCCTGCCGTTCCTGAAGCTGCGGTGCATGGCGGCCAGTTGGGCCGGGGAGAGGCTGTCGGGCTCGTACTGCTCCATGCGCGTGGTTGCCCTTTCGGGAGGGTTGGCGGCCGGTGGTCGGGCGGCCTGTTGCGACTATCGGTCCCCGAAGATCGTGCGGTGCCAGTCCTTGCGCGCCACCGCGGTGTTGTCGAACATGACGTGCTTGATCTGCGTGTACTCGTCGAAGCTGTACGCGGACATGTCCTTGCCGAAGCCGGAGGCCTTGTAGCCGCCGTGCGGCATCTCGCTGAGGATCGGGATGTGGTCGTTGACCCACACACAGCCCGCCTTGATCTCGCGCGTGGCACGGTTCGCGCGGAACACGTTGGTGGACCAGGCGGAGGCGGCGAGCCCGTACGGGGTGTCGTTGGCGAGCCGGATGCCCTCGTCGTCGCTGTCGAAGGGCAGCACGACCAGTACGGGCCCGAAGATCTCGGACTGCACGGCCTCGCTGTCCTGTGCGGCGTCGGCGATGAGCGTGGGCCGGTAGTACGCGCCGTCCGCGAGGTCGCCACCGGGGGCCTCGCCACCGGTCACCACGCGCGCGTAGCCGCGCGCCCGGTCCACGATGGCGGCGACCCGGTCCCGCTGGGCGTGCGAGATGAGCGGCCCGAGGTCGGTGCCGTCGGCGAACGGGTCGCCGAGCCTGACGGTCTCCATCAGGGCTGCCGTCTGCTCCACGAAGGCTTCGTAGAGCGGACGCTGCACGTACGCGCGCGTGGCGGCGGTGCAGTCCTGACCGGTGTTGATGAGCGCCCCGGCGACCGCGCCGTGCACGGCGGCGTCGAGATCGGCGTCGTCGAACACGACGAACGGCGCCTTGCCGCCCAGCTCCAGGTGGATCCGCTTCACGGTGGCCGTGGCGATCTCTGCGACCCGCTTGCCGACGCCCGTGGAGCCGGTGAAGGAGGTCATGGCGACGTCCGGGTGGCCGACGAGGTGCTCACCGGCGTCGCGGCCCGCGCCGCTGATGACGTTGACGACGCCGTCGGGGAGGCCCGCCTCGGTGGCGGCCTGCGCGAACAGGAGCGAGGTGAACGGGGTCAGCTCGGCGGGCTTGAGAACGATCGTGTTGCCGGCCGCTATCGCCGGAAGCACCTTCCAGGCGGCCATCTGCAACGGGTAGTTCCACGGCGCGATGGAGCCGACGACACCGATGGGCTCGCGGCGTACGTACGAGGTGTGGTCGGCGCTGTACTCGCCGGCGGACTGGCCCTGCAGATGCCGGGCGGCGCCGGCGAAGAAGGCGGCGTTGTCGACCGATCCGGGCACGTCGAACTCGCGGCTCAGCTTGAGCGGCTTGCCGCACTGCAACGATTCGAGGCGGGCGAACTCCTCCGCCTTCTCGTCGAGGACCCCGGCGAACCGGTGCATGGCGTCGGACCGCTCGCCGGGCGTCGCACCCGACCAGCCGGGGAAGGCCGCACGCGCGGCGGCGACGGCGGCGTCCACATCGGCGGTGCCCGCCAGTTCGTACGTGTAGACCTCCGCGCCCGTGGCCGGGTCGACGACGGCGTGGGTGCGGCCGGACGTGCCCTTGACGAGGCGGCCCGCGACGAAGTTCGCACCGTCCGCGAAGAGTTCCTGTGCCAGTGCGGCCACGTTCTTGGCCGAGGCGGGATAGTCCGAGGTGAGGTGGTCCGAGGTGGGGTGGTGCATGAGTGCTCGCTCTCGCTTCTCCTGCGTCGGCACGTTCCGGGGGCCGACGTAGCTCCAGCCGCAGCTCCGGCCAGCCGTGGCTCCAGCTCGATTTGAGTGCCGATCCTGACAGAGGACCATCGCGCCAACAAGTGATTCCGTTGTTGCCTTTTGGTTACGCGACGGAATCTGTCGACCGGGTGTCGAGTCCACCTGGAAAACGCAGGACGGATTGTCAGTGGTGCGTGCCAGACTCGCGTGTATGGAGATCGACAGCAGGGAATCGCTGGTCACTGCCCTGGCGGCGGGGACAAGTGTGCAGTACCTGCACTTCTGGGGGCATACGCCGCGTAAGGACGGTTCGATCGGGGCGAGTTGTCTGAGTCAGTGGTGGCGTTCGCCGTTCACGGTGGCGGGCGTGGAGTACGCGACGGCGGAGCACTGGATGATGGCGGAGAAGGCGCGCCTGTTCGGTGACGCGGAGGCGGAGCGCCGCGCGATCGCCGCCGGGCATCCGGCGGAGGCCAAGAAGGCGGGGCGGCTGGTGCGCGGCTTCGACGGCGCGGTGTGGGAGCGGGAGCGCTTCGGCGTGGTCGTCGAGGGGAGCGTCCACAAGTTCGCGGCGGATCCCGGGCTGCGGGAGTTCCTGGTGGGGACGGGTGACCGGGTGCTGGTGGAGGCGAGTCCGACGGACAGCGTGTGGGGCATCGGGATGGCGGCGGACGACGCGGGCGCGGCGGATCCGGAGGCGTGGCGGGGGCTGAATCTGCTGGGGTTCGCGCTGATGGCGGCGAGAGAGCGGCTGCGCTGATCCGGGGGCCGTCCCCGGGGCTCAGGCCAGGACGGCGATCCCGACCCCGACTGCCGACAGCAGCCCGCCCACACCGCAGATGAGCCCGCCCAGCGCCTGCCCGCCGTTGGTCGCGGCCCCGCGCCCGGCGCGCCGCCTGCCGACGACGCCGAAGATCACCGCGAGTACACCCGTCACGATCGCGAGCGGCCACAGCACGAAGCCGATCGCGGTGACGATGCCGAGCACGAGGGCCGCGACACCGAGTCCGTTGCGGGGCGGCGGGGCCCCCGGGACCCCGTGGCCGTACGCGTACCAGTAGGCCCCGTACGGGAACGGTGTCGGCCCCTCCGGGCCGATGGGCGGTGGCGGTACGGGCTCGTCCGGCGCCGCGTACGGATTGGCGTACCCGTACGCGGAGGGCGCGGGCGGCGCGCGCCACGGGTCGTACTCGCTCATCCGCTCATGCTAGGCACCCCGTCCGTGCCCTGGGTCTCCCCGCATACGATGACGAGGCCCCGATCAGCCGATCACCCAAGTTCCTGGGGAGGAAACCGTGAGCCAGAGCCCGAGTCACAGCGAGAGCCAGAGCCCGAGCCAGGGCCTGCAAGCCTTCATCACCGGACTGCCGAAGGCGGAACTGCACGTCCACCACGTGGGCTCCGCCTCCCCCAGGATCGTCTCGGAGCTCGCCGCCCGGCACCCCGACTCGAAGGTCCCTGCGGACCCCGAGGCGCTCGCCGAGTTCTTCACGTTCACGGACTTCGCGCACTTCATCCAGGTGTACCTGTCGGTGGTCGACCTGATCCGCACGCCGGAGGACGTCCGCCTCCTCACGTTCGAGATCGCCCGCGACATGGCCCGGCAGAACGTGCGGTACGCGGAGCTCACCCTCACCCCCTTCTCCTCCACGCGCCGCGGCATCGACGCCCGCGGCTTCATGGAGGCGATCGAGGACGCGCGCAAGTCGGCGGAGGCCGAGTTCGGCACGGTGCTGCGCTGGTGCTTCGACATCCCCGGCGAGGCCGGTCTGGAGTCGGCCGAGGAGACGGCGCGGCTCGCCACGGACGACGCGCTGCGCCCGGAGGGCCTGGTGTCGTTCGGGCTCGGCGGGCCCGAAGTGGGCGTGCCGCGCCCGCAGTTCAAGCCGTACTTCGACCGGGCGCGCGCCGCGGGCCTGCGCTCGGTGCCGCACGCGGGCGAGACGACCGGGCCCGAGACGGTGTGGGACGCGCTGAACCACCTGGGCGCCGAGCGCATCGGACACGGCACGTCGGCGGCGCAGGACCCGAGGCTGCTCGCACACCTCGCCGAGCACGGCATCCCGCTGGAGGTGTGCCCGACGTCGAACATCGCGACGCGCGCGGTCCGCACCCTCGAAGAGCACCCGCTCAAGCAGTTCGTGGACGCGGGCGTGACGGTGACCATCAACTCGGACGACCCGCCGATGTTCTCCACGGACCTCAACACCGAGTACGCGGTGGCGGCCCGCCTCCTCGACCTCGACGAGCGGGGCGTGGCGGAGCTGGCCAAGAACGCGGTGCGGGAGTCGTTCCTCGACGAGGCCGGCAAGGCGCGCATCGTCACGGAAATCGACACGTACACGGAGAACTGGCCCGCATAGAGCCCCTGCGGCGATTGAGCAGCGGGGTCCGGGGCAGAGCCCCGCGACCGATCGCCGGGTGACGCCCACCCACTGCCGCTCAAGGCCACAATGGTGGCCATGCGCACTGTGACTGCCGTGGCCCACCGAGGCGACCCCTACCGAGTCCGTGAGAACACCCTCCCGTCCCTGCGCTCCGCGTTGGAGCGGGGCGCGGACGTGGTGGAGATCGACGTACGACTGACGCGGGACGCGGTCCCGGTACTGCTCCACGACTCCACCCTGGAGCGCCTGTGGCAGCACGAACGCCCGCTGTCGGCGCTCTCCGGCGACGAGGTGCGCGGCCTTACGGAGGGCGGCGTGCCCACCCTTGCGGACGCCCTGGAGGCGTGCCGCGACGCCCGCGTCATGATCGACCTGCCGGGCGCCGACGCCCGTACGGTACGCACGGTCATCGGCGCCGTCCGCGACTGCGGCGCGGAAGACCGGGTCTACTACTGCGCGGGCGCCGAGACGATGCTCAAGGTGCGCGCCGCGTCGTCCTCCGCCGAGATCGCGCTCACCTGGACGTCGCTGGCCCCGCCCCGCCCGGCCGTCCTCGCGGCGATCACCCCCCGCTGGCTCAACTACCGCTTCCCGCTGGTGACCCGGGACCTGGCGACCCGCGTCCACCACGACGGCTACCTGCTGTCGGCGTGGACCCCGGACACCAGGCGCTCGGTACGCAGGCTGCTCGACATCGGCGTGGACTCCATCACGACAAACCGAATCGACGTCCTGACGTCGCTGCGCACGACCTGACCAACCGATGCGCCACCCCATGCGAGACCGCCGTCGCCGCGGCCGCCCAGGCCACCCCGGCGACGACGTCACGGGCCCGGCCAGGGCGCAGCACCCCGGCCTGCCCCAGCCGCCGCCGCGCCCACAGGGCGAACGGCACGACGAGTACCGGCGAGGTCGCGACGCCCGGGGTGTAGCCGCGCACGGCGAAGGACTGGCCGATGTGCAGCAGACCGTGCGCCCCGAAGCCGTTCAGCACGGCCTGGTACGTGGCGTTGCGGCCGCCACTCGCCCATCCGGCGAAGGCCCCCGCGCCGACGATCCCGGCCATGACGCCGACGGCGGCGGTGAACTCCCGCTCGTCGGCGCCCTCCACGACCCGCCACACCCGCTCGGGCGCGCCCGGCCACCGTTCGCGCAGCCGCGGCACGTTCTTCCGGATCCAGCGCGAGGCCGTGAGCACCTCTTCGGTGTCGTGCAGCGCCCAGGCGGCGAACAGCCCCAGGGTCACCGCGGCCCCGACGGACGACTGGTCATCAGCGGTCATGGCGACAGCTTATGGCGGCCTCAACTGGGCTCCCTGTAGGCCCTGTTGTGACGTGCGTCGCGGTTCACAGCCCCGCGATCCTGTTCCACCGCTTCGAGAACTCGGTCCGCTCCGCCGGCCTGATGTCGCGGGCGATCGCGAGCCGCGAGCGCATCCGGTCGTCGGGGAAGATCAGCGGGTCCTCGGCGAGCTCGGCGGTCTCCTTGTCCTTGGACGAGGCGAGCACGTCCCGAGCCGCCGGCACCGGGCACACGTAGTTGACCCACGCGGCCAGCTCCGCCGCGACCTCCGGCTGGTAGTAGTAGTCGATCAGGCGCTCGGCGTTGGCCTTGTGGTCGGCGAGGTTGGGGATCATCAGGGATTCCGCCCAGAGCTCGGCGCCTTCCTCCGGGACGACGAACTCGATGTCCGGGTTGTCGGCCTGGAGCTGGATGATGTCGCCGCTGTACGCCTGGCAGGCGAGGACGTCGCCGCTGGACAGGTCCTTGATGTAGTCGTTGCCGGTGAAGCGGCGGATGTGCTTCGCCTTCACCAGCTTCTCGACCTGTTCGCAGATCTTGTCGAAGTCGGCGCCGGTCCACTTGGTGATGTCGACGCCGTTGCCCTGCATGAGCAGGGCGAAGGACTCGTCGAGGCCGGAGAGCAGGGTGACCCGGCCCGCCAGATCGTCCGCCCACAGGTCGGAGACGTGCTTGATCTCGCGGCCCAGCTTCCGCTTGTTGTACGCGATGCCGGTGATCCCGGACTGCCACGGCACGGTGTACTTGCGGCCCGGGTCGAAGGCGGGCGAACGCAGCAGCGGGTCGAGGTACTTGGTGACGTTCGGCTGGTGCGCGCGGTCCATCTCCTGGACCCAGCCGAGGCGCACGAACCGCGAGCACATCCAGTCGGAGATGACGATGAGGTCGCGGTCGGTCTTCTGGTGGTTCATGAGCGACGGGCTGATCTTGCCGAAGAACTCGTCGTTGTCGTTGATCTCCTCGGTGTACTTGACCTGGATCCCGGACCGCTTCTCGAACGCGTCGAGGGTGGGCCGCTTCGAGGGGTTGTCGTCGTCGACGTCGATGTAGAGCGGCCAGTTGGCCCAGGTGAGCCGCTTCTCACCGGCGGACAGATCGTGGCCCGCCCGCTCACCCGGCGAGACGTACGCCGCGGGCACCCCGCAGCCGGCGGCGAGGCCGCCGACCGCCGCTGCCACGGCACCACCGCCCGCGGCGCGCAGCAGGGAACGACGGGTGGCCTGGTGGGATATCGGGTTCGCTGGCACGAACTCAGCCTCTCGCTCGGGCGCTTGGCCTCACAATGGACGCTGCGTCGAGCGGGGCCGTTCCCGGCGGACACCTTGTCGATGTCGAACGCCGCGCCGTTCTCACGTCACGGGGATCCGCCCCGGACCCCGCCGCTCAATCTCCCCCAGCTACCGCTGGGAGGTGCCCCCTGCAGAGGTTTGAATGGCCCGCACGTATCGGCCCGTCACCCACCTCTGCACGGCCCGCGCCGCCGGCCCGCCCACCCGTGCGTACCACCGCCCCGGCCGCGAGAACGCCCGGATCCGGAACCACACGGACCCGTCCGCATCCCGCTCGACGAGGAACGCCTCCTCGCCGCACTCGGGATGCCCCGGCAGCGTCCCGTACGCGAAGCCGATCCGGGATCCGTCACGCACGACCCGTACCACCCGGCAGGGAATCCGCAGGAACAGCGTCCGCAGCCGCACGTCCGCGCCCTCCCGGACATCGTCGCCCGGCGTCACCCGGAGCCCGGCCCCGCGCTGCGCGCCCCACGAGAGGACCGCCGCACCGGCCCGCTCGAAGCACTCCTGCCCCGAGCCGAGCCGGACGCGGCGGTCCAAGTGGGCGTACCCCGGCGGCAGTTCGCCTGCCACCAGGGTCGCGCCGACCTCCGCGTACGTAAGAGGGATCACGCGTCGAGCGACGTCATCACGTGCTTGATCCGCGTGTAGTCGTCGAAGCCGTACGCCGACAGGTCCTTGCCGTAGCCCGACTTCTTGAAGCCGCCGTGCGGCATCTCGGCGACGAGCGGGATGTGGGTGTTGATCCACACGCAGCCGAAGTCGAGGACCTTGGACATCCGCATCGCGCGGCCGTGGTCCTTCGTCCAGACCGAGGAGGCAAGGGCGTACTCGACGCCGTTGGCGTAGGACACCGCCTGCTCCTCGTCCGTGAAGGACTGGACGGTGATGACCGGGCCGAAGACCTCGTTCTGGATGATCTCGTCGTCCTGCTTGAGGCCCGAGACGACGGTCGGCGCGTAGAAGTAGCCCCGGTCGCCGACCCGGTGGCCGCCGGCCTCGACCTTGGCGTGCGCCGGGAGCCGCTCGATGAAGCCGGTGACCTGCTTGAGCTGGTTGGCGTTGTTGAGCGGGCCGTACAGGACGTCCTCGTCGTCGGCCGCGCCGGTCTTCGTCTCGGCGGCGATCTTCGCGAGCGCGGTGACGAACTCGTCGTGCACCGACTCGTGGACGAGGACGCGGGTGGCGGCGGTGCAGTCCTGGCCGGCGTTGAAGTACCCGGCCTCGGCGATGCCCTCGGCCGCCTTCTGGAGGCCGGCGTCCTCGAAGACGACGACCGGGGCCTTGCCGCCCAGCTCCAGGTGGACCCGCTTGAGGTCCTTGGCGGCGGACTCGGCGACCTGCATGCCGGCGCGTACGGAGCCGGTGATGGAGGCCATCGCCGGGGTTTTGTGCTCGACCATCGCGCGGCCGGTGTCGCGGTCGCCGCACACCACGTTGAAGACGCCCTTGGGCACGATCGAGCCGATGATCTCGGCCATCAGGACGGTGGAGGCGGGCGTCGTGTCCGACGGCTTCAGCACGACCGTGTTACCGGCGGCGAGCGCGGGCGCGAACTTCCACACGCCCATCATCATCGGGTAGTTCCACGGCGCGACCTGCGCGCAGACGCCGATCGGCTCGCGGCGTACGAAGGAGGTCAGGCCCTCCATGTACTCGCCGCCGGAGCGGCCTTCCAGCATGCGCGCGGCGCCCGCGAAGAAGCGGATCTGGTCGAGCATCATCGGGATCTCTTCGCTGCGGGTGAGCCCGAGGGGCTTGCCACAGTTCTCCGACTCGACGGCGATGAGTTCCTCGGCGCGCTCCTCGAACGCGTCCGCGATCTTCAGGAGGTACTTCTGCCGCTCGCCCGGGACCAGGTCGCGCCAGGCCGGGAACGCGGCCTCGGCGGCGGCCATCGCGGCGTCGACGTCGGCCTGCCCGGACAGCGGCGCGGTCGCGTACGCCTCGCCCGTGGCGGGGTCGACCACCTCGGTGGTCCGTCCGTCGGCGGCGTCCTTGAACTCACCGTCGATGTAGTTGCGCAGACGACGAAGCTCACTCGTGCTCACTGCCGGCCCTCCTGACTGTTCGCTGTCCAAAGATTGAGACGCCCACCCTAGACCGAGGACCGACGTTTTCGACACCCCCCACCCCTGCTGAACTACGGAATTAGTGAGGTTGAACCTCGCAGACAACGAATTTCATCGATCTGGGCTTGCGGAACAGCGGAGTCCTCGTGCACAGTGAGGCCGTGGCCAGTCGCAGCGCAGATCCCAAGGGGCCCAGTTCGAGGAACGGCAGCAATCCGCCGCTCGACTCCGTCTCCCTCGCCATCATCGAGCAGCTCCAAGAGGACGGCAGGCGTCCGTACGCCGCCATCGGAAAGGCCGTCGGCCTCTCCGAGGCGGCCGTGCGCCAGCGCGTCCAGAAGCTGCTCGATCAGGGCGTGATGCAGATCGTCGCCGTCACCGACCCGCTCACCGTGGGCTTCCGACGGCAGGCGATGGTCGGCATCAACGTCGAGGGCGATCTGAATCCCGTGGCGGATGCGCTCAGCGACATGCCGGAGTGCGAGTACGTCGTGATGACCGCGGGCTCGTTCGACCTGATGGTGGAGATCGTCTGCGAGGACGACGACCACCTTCTGGAGGTCATCAACCGACGCATCCGGGCCCTCCCCGGCGTGCGCTCCACCGAGAGCTTCGTCTACCTGAAGCTCAAGAAGCAGACCTACATGTGGGGAACCCGATAGCCGTGAGCAAGGACCTCAGCCGAACCGCGTACGACCACCTGTGGATGCACTTCACCCGCATGTCGTCGTACGAGAACGCGCCCGTTCCCACCATCGTGCGTGGCGAGGGCACCTACATCTACGACGACAAGGGCCAGAAGTACCTGGACGGCCTCTCCGGCCTGTTCGTGGTGCAGGCGGGCCACGGTCGCCGCGAGCTCGCCGAGGTCGCCGCCAAGCAGGCGTCCGAGCTGGCGTTCTTCCCGATCTGGTCGTACGCCCACCCCAAGGCCGTGGAGCTGGCCGAGCGGCTGGCCCACTACGCGCCGGGCGACCTCAACAAGGTCTTCTTCACCACCGGTGGCGGCGAGGCCGTCGAGACCGCGTGGAAGCTGGCGAAGCAGTACCACAAGCTCAACGGCAACCACCAGAAGTACAAGGTCATCTCGCGCGCGGTCGCCTACCACGGCACGCCGCAGGGCGCCCTGTCCATCACCGGCCTGCCGGCCCTCAAGGCCCCCTTCGAGCCGCTCGTCCCGGGCGCGCACAAGGTGCCGAACACGAACATCTACCGCGCCCCGATCCACGGCGACGACCCCGAGGCCTTCGGCCGCTGGGCCGCCGACCAGATCGAGCAGGAGATCCTTTTCGAGGGCGCGGAGACGGTCGCGGCCGTCTTCCTCGAGCCGGTGCAGAACGCCGGCGGCTGCTTCCCGCCGCCGCCCGGGTACTTCCAGCGTGTGCGCGAGATCTGCGACAAGTACGACGTGCTGCTCGTCTCCGACGAGGTCATCTGCGCCTTCGGCCGTCTCGGCACGATGTTCGCCTGTGACAAGTTCGGCTACGTCCCGGACATCATCACCTGCGCCAAGGGCATGACGTCCGGCTACTCCCCGATCGGTGCGGCCATCGTCTCCGACCGGATCGCCGAGCCGTTCTACAAGGGCGACAACACGTTCCTGCACGGCTACACGTTCGGTGGCCACCCGGTCTCCGCCGCCGTCGGCCTCGCGAACCTGGACATCTTCGAGCGCGAGGGCCTCAACCAGCACGTCCTCGACAACGAGGCGAACTTCCTCAACACGCTGCAGAAGCTGAACGACCTGCCGATCGTCGGCGACGTCCGCGGCAACGGCTTCTTCTACGGCATCGAGCTCGTGAAGGACAAGGCCACCAAGGAGACCTTCACGGACGAGGAGTCGGAGCGCGTGCTCTACGGCTTCGTCTCCAAGAAGCTCTTCGAGTACGGCCTCTACTGCCGCGCCGACGACCGTGGCGACCCGGTCATCCAGCTCTCCCCGCCGCTCATCTCCGACCAGGCGACCTTCGACGAGATCGAGGGAATCATCCGACAGGTTCTCACGGAGGCCTGGACGAAGATCTGAGCCCAGCCCGAAGCCAGGGCGTCCACGGAACGTCAACTGGCTTGATACGCGGCCCGGTTGCACCCATCCGAGTGAGATGGGGGCGGCCGGGCCGCGTCTTTTCTCCGCCTTCCACGGCGGATACCTACCGTGCCCAGTGACCGATCGGCCGCGTCTTCGTTCCCCCGTACGGGGGAAGGCAACTGATCTGAACCGAGGTGTACGTCATGGTGGCCCCGCCGGACAACGACGTGCTGTGGGCGCGTGCCCTGCACTACGCGCACAGCGGATCGGACAGCGGTTCCCCCGCCCTCACCGGTGTCTCGCTCGGTGTCCGCGAGGGCGAGATCCTCGCCGTCACCGGGCCCCGCGGCAGCGGGAAGACGACGCTGCTGCGCTGCCTGTCCGGTCAGCTCCTGCCGCAGCAGGGCGAGGTGTGGTTCAACAGCACGCCCGTGCACACGATGGGCCCCCTGGTGCGCGAACGGCTGCGCCGCGACCGGTTCGGCTGGATCGACCCCGAGCCCGTCCTCGTACCCGAGCTGAACGTGTGGGAGAACGCCGCCCTCCCCCTGATGCTGCGCGGCACCGCCCGCCGCCCCGCCAAGACCGCCGCCCACGAGTGGCTCGACCGGCTCGACATCGGCCGGCTCGCCCGCAAGCGCCCGCACGCCCTGTCCGTCGCCGAGCGCCAGCGCGTGTCCATCGCGCGCGCCCTCGCGCACGCCCCGCACGTGGTGTTCGCCGACGAGCCGACCGCGACCCTGCACCGCGCCGACAGCGCCCACATCCTGCGCACCCTCACCGCGGCGGCCCGCTCGCACGCCATCACGGTCGTCCTCGCCACGCACGACTCCGCGGTGGGCGCGCTCGCCGACCGCACGGAGTCGCTGCTCGACGGGCGCCGCGTGCACACCGTGCCGCTGCCCGAGAAGGCCACCGAAGGGGAAGGCCGGGCCGCGTGCTCAGTCTCCGTCTAGCCCGCGGCGCGCACCCGCTGGTCCAGCTGCGCAGACTCCTGGTGGCCGCCGCCTCGGCCGGCACCGGCTTTCTGCTCCTGTGCACGCTCGGCCACGCGCTCGGGCACCCGGAGACCGCGGCCAACTCCCTGCTGCGCCTGGCCTGGTGCGTGCTGCCGATCGCCGCGACGGTGTACTTCGCGGTCGCCGTGGCCCGCTCCGACCCCGGTACGCGCCCGCGCGCGGGCCTGTCCGCCGTGGGCCTGGGCCCGGCCCGCCTCACGCTGCTCGCCGCGATCTCCACGGCGATCGCCTGCACGCTCGGCTCGATGCTGGCGCTGCTGTTCTTCCTGCATCTACGGGGCGATCTGACGGGCCTCCCGTTCGACGGCGCGGCCCGCGGGCTGCTCGCCGCCGACCGGCCCCTGCCGCTCGCCGCCACACTCACCCTGCTGACGTGGGTGCCGCTCGCGGCGTCCGCGGCCAGCGCCCTCGCGCTGCGCCCGCGGCCCGCGGGTCCCTCCGACGACAAGACGGAAGCGGCGGAACCGGCCACAGCCCCGACCGGCCTGCCGTGGGGCTTCGCCCTGCTGGCCGCGGGCCTCGCCGTGGAGACGTACGCGGCGAGCGCGCGCGGCGCCGCGGGCTCCCGGCTGCCCGGCGGCCTCACCGGCAGCCCCACGGGCGTGCTCGCCGGGTGGACGCTGACCGCGCTCGGCCTGGCGCTCGCGGGACCCGGGCTCACATATCTGTGCGGGCGCGCGCTGCAGTCCGTACGCCCCTCGGCGGTGCGGCTGCTCGCGGGGCGGGGGCTCCAGGAGGAGGCGCGGCGCGTGGGCCGCCCGCTCGGCGTGGTGTGCGCGGTGGCGTCGGGGGCGTTCGCGGCGGCCACGGTGTACGGGGAGCGCGAGGGGGCGGCGGCCGGTGTCGGACCCCTTGCGACGCTCGGCGCGGTGCTGGTCGTCGGCTGCGCCGTGGCGACGCTGGTGACCGCGTCCTTCGAGGCCCGCCAGGCGCGGCGGCACACGACGGAGGCGCTGCTGCGGATCGGGGCGCCCGCCACGGCGCTGCGCGGGGCGGTGGCGCTCAGGGCCGCCGCGCTGCTCGCCGTGTTCGGGCCGCTGACCTGGCTCGTCGCGGAACTTTCGGCGGCTCCGCTGACAACCCGATGAGTTTTGCCGAGATTGGGCGTCTACCTGTTCGTACGCACCACACCACTTCATTTCGCTTCAGCGAGAAGGCGACGGACACATCATGAGCGAGTACCAGCAGATGATCTTCCCGAACCTGGCCGTGAACGACCTGGCCGCGTCGACCAAGTTCTTCACGGAGCTGGGGTACGAGCGCAACGCGCAGTTCTCGGACGACACCGCCGCCTCCATCGTGATCAGCGAGCACATCGTGATCATGCTGCTCACGAAGGAGAAGTACGCGGCCTTCACCAAGAAGTCGATCGTCGACTCGACGAGCGGCAGCGAGGTCCTCCTCGCGCTGAGCGCCGAGAGCCGCGGAGCCGTCGACGAGCTGGTGGACCGGGCGATCGCCGCGGGCGGCACCGAGACCGGCGAGAAGCAGGACCACGGTTTCATGTACGGGCGGGCCTTCGACGACCTCGACGGGCACACCTTCGAGGTCATGTGGATGGACCCGTCGGTCGTCGAGGGCTGACCTCTCGAGAACCGACCAACGGCCGGGCGCCCGCCCGTGCTTAGCATGGGCGGGTGCCGACTCCAGAGCATTCCTCCGAACCGTCCGTGCCTTCCCCCAAGCTCTCAACTACGTTCGAGCAGGGAGGTACCCCCTTCACCTCCGACCGCGAGATCGAGACGCTCGCGGAGTTCGACGAGGTGGTGGCCGCGCGCGCCACGCTGACCGGGCACCGTGTGCAGGCCGTCGACCTGACCACCCGCACCGAGCAGCTGCGCCGCGCCGAGGTCGAGGGCGCCATATTCCTCGGCTGCCCGATGGACCCGCAGGCGGCGGCCGAGGTCAGGGCACGCGGCGCACTGGTCTTCCCGCCGGTCCCCGGCCTCCCCTTCGACCCGTACCGCGGCCGCCTCTACGCCCCCGCCGAGCTCTTCGACGGCCTCTCCTCCGAGGGCGGCTACGCGGCCACTCCCGATGCCCGCGCGTACGACTGGTTCCAGCGCACCAAGGCCGACGGCGACGTGTTCGCGTCGATGCTGCGCGCCGTGCACGACGACTCGGTGTCCGACGCGCTCGACGAACTCCTCGTCGGGGCCCGGGTGGTGGGCGTCATGGGCGGTCACGCGATGGCGCGCGGCACGGACGCGTACGCGGGCGCGGCCCGGCTCGGTCGGACGCTGGCGCGCGCCGGGCTCACGGTGGCGACGGGCGGCGGTCCCGGCGCGATGGAGGCCGCGAACCTGGGGGCGTACGCCGCGCCCTTCGCCGACCCGATGCTCGACGACGCGCTCCAACTCCTGGCCAAATCCCCCTCCTTCACCCCGTCGATCACCGACTGGGCGGAGGCGGCCTTCGCCGTGCGGGAGCGCTGGCCGGGCGGCGGGCCTTCGGTGGGCATCCCCACCTGGTTCTACGGGCACGAGCCGCCGAACGCGTTCGCCGAGCACATCGCCAAGTACTTCGCCAACGCCACCCGCGAGGACGGCCTGCTGGCCCGCTCCAACGCGGGCGTGATCTTCCTGCCGGGCGCGGCGGGCACGGTCCAGGAGATCTTCGACAACGCGACGCCCAACTACTACGAGTCGCGCGGCGAACCGACCCCGATGGTCCTGGTCGACCGCGCCCACTGGACCGAACGCCTTCCCACCTGGCCACTGCTCCAGGCACTCGCCCGTGAGCGGTCCATGGAGGACCGGATCGCGCTGGTGGACACGGTCGAGGAGGCGGGCGAGGCGATCGAGCGGCTGGGTCAAGCAACGGTCAAGAGTGACGGCTGACGCCCTCGGGCCATTGACGCTGCGTCACGGTCACCGATAAACCAGCGGTGACCGTGGGGGTGTTGAGCTTCGAGGTGCGTTCGCGCCGCGCCACACCCCCCTCTTCCCAGCACATGTGAAGGACAGCCGTGTCCGTAGCCCCCCGCATATCTCAGCGCATCTCCACCAGAGCGGCCCGCTACGCCGGTGTGGCCGCCGCCGCGACGGCCCTGACGCTCGGCGTCGCAGGCTCCGCATCGGCGTGCAACATCAGCGAGTTCACCGCCAAGGCCGGCTGCGACGGCCAGCAGGGTGTCATCTCCGTCACCGACGTGGACGCCTCCGGCACCCCGGCGACCGTCACCGTCTTCCGCACGTCCGGCGGCTCCGAGGAGCAGGTCGGCTCGGAGGTCGTGAAGGGCTCCAAGGAGGGTGCCACGATCACCTTCAAGGAGGACTGGAAGCCGGGCGCGACCTACCGCGTGCACGTGAAGACCGACCGCTTCGACGTCGACGACGACGTCGCCGGCGGCGTCACCGCCCCGGCGAAGGCGTGCGCCACCGAGAAGCCGTCGACGCCTCCGACGTCCGCGGCGCCCAGCACCCCGGCCCCGGCGCCCTCCCAGAGCAGCTCGGCCGCGGCCCCGGCGCCGGCGCCGAGCAACTCGGCCTCCCCGGCGGGCGATTCGAACCTCGCCGAGACCGGATCGAGCAGCAACACGCCGGTGATCGCCGGCATCGCGGCCCTCCTGGTCGTCGCAGGCGGCGGCGTGGTCTTCGCCCTCCGCCGCAAGGGCTCCGCACAACGCTGACCCCCGGTCGGGTGGCCCACCCAGGGCCACCCGACACGGTCGACCGCCCCTACGCCTCGGGGCTCCGCCCCGGACCCCGCTGGCTCTCGTCCAAGAGCGGGGCTTGAAAGATCGGGGCTCCGCCCCGGACCCCGCGCCTCAAACGCCGGCGGGGCTTGAATTGCCTCGCCTTGGGCAACCCGCCCCCCCTGATCGGCTCCCCACCCGACGCGGTCAACCGCCACCGCCTTGGACAATCTGCCGCCTTGGGCGGCAGGGTGGGCAAGGCGGCACCCCGGTGCCGCGCAACGAGAACGGTGGCGCTAAGAAGTCTCCGCTCCCAGCACCACGATCTCCGCCGCGTCGAAGGCGACCCCGACCGCATCCCCCGGCTCCGGCGCGGAGCGCAACGCGCAGGCCGCCTCCAGGCGCGGCGCATCCCCCGGTTGCAGGTGCAGCGCGACGTGCGTACCCCGGAAGGTGCGCCCGGTCACGGCACAGGTCAGCTGGGCCTCGGCGGCAGGCACGAGGCGTACACCCGCGGGCCGCACGAGGAGCCGGCACTCCCCCTGCTCCGACCCCTCCGGCACCGGAACCTTCCCCCACGGCGTATCCGCGACCGCCCCGGTCACCGTCGCCTCCACCACGTTGTCGAACCCGAGGAACCGCGCCACGAACTCGTCCGCCGGCTGCTGCCACACCTCAAGTGGCGTACCGCTCTGGGCGATCCGCCCGTCCCGCATCACCACAACCCGGTCGGCGAGCGCGAAGGCCTCCCCCTGGTCGTGCGTGACGGCGAGCACCGTCGTCCCCAACTCGCCGAATAGTTCCCGCAGTTCGACGACCAGCCGCTCGCGGAGCGTCCGGTCGAGCTGCCCGAGCGGCTCGTCCAGCATCAGCAACCGCGGCCGCGGCGCGAGCGCCCGCGCGAGCGCGACCCGCTGCTGCTCCCCGCCGGACAACGCGCCCACCGCACGCCGCTCGGCGCCGGGCAGCCCGACGAGCCCCAGCAACTCCCGTACACGATCCGCCTGTTCACGCTTGCCCGCACCGTGCATCCGCAGCCCGAAGCCGACATTCTGCCCCACATCGCGCTGCGGGAACAGCTGGTGGTCCTGGAACATCAGGCCGACGCCCCGCTTGTGCGCGGGCACCCCGGCCTGGTCGGCGCCGCCGAGCAACACCCGCCCGCCGTCCAGGGGTTGCAGCCCCGCGACAGCTCTCAGCAGCGTCGACTTGCCGCTGCCGCTGGGCCCGAGCACGCATACGATCTCGTGCTCGGCCACCTCCAGAGCCACGTCGTCCAGCACGGCGCGCCCACCGAACCGTACGGTCGCGTCGTCCAATTCCAGCAGCGACATCAGAACTCCCCGGTCGAGGCCTTGGCGGGCCGAATCCGTTCAAGGGCGAGCAACGAGGCCGCACAGACGACCATCAGCACGGTCGAAAGCGCCATCGCCTGCCCGTAGTTGAGGTCACCCACCCGCCCCAGCAGCCGGGCCACGGCGACCGGCAGCGTCGGATTGTCGGGCCGCGCGATGAACACGGTCGCCCCGAACTCTCCGAGCGACACGGCGAACGCGAACCCGGCCGCGACGAGCAGCGCCCGCCGCACCATCGGCAGGTCGACCTCCCGCCAGGCCCGCAGCGGCGAGGCCCCGAGCACGGCGGCGGCCTCCCGGAGCCGCCCGTCGACGGCCCGCAGCACCGGCAGCATCGTCCGCACCACGAACGGCACCCCGACGAGCGCCTGCGCGAGCGGCACCAGAATCCACGTGGACCGCAGGTCGAGCGGCGGCTCGTCGAGCGTGATCAGGAACCCGAACCCGACGGTCACCGCCGACACCCCCAGCGGCAGCATCAGCAGCGCGTCGAACCCGCGCACGAGCCGACCCGCACGCCGGGTGAGCGCCGCGGCGGCGAGCCCGCCGATCACCACGGCGATGGCCGTGGCGGCGAGCGCGTACTCCAGCGAATTCCAGATCGCGTCGATCGGCGGCACGAGGAAGGTCCCGCCGTCGGCGTCCGTGAGCGCCCGGAAGTACCCGAACCCGTACCCGCCCGGAGCGTCGAGCGAGCGCTCGACGAGCACCCCGAGCGGCAGCACGATCAGCAGGGCGACGCACGCCAGCACCCCGCCCAAGAGCGCCCACTGCCCGGCCCCACGCGGCCTGCGCGCCGTATGCGCGGCATCGACGAGCCGCAACGCGCTCTCCCGCCGCCGCACGGTCCACGCATGAACGCCAAGAATCAGCCCTACGGCGACGAACTGCACGATGCTCAGCACGGCGGCAGTGGACAGATCGAAGATCTGCGCGGTCTGCCGATAAATCTCGACCTCAAGAGTCGAGAACCCCGGCCCGCCCAGAATCTGCACGACACCGAACGACGTGAACGTAAACAGAAACACCATCAACGCCGCAGCCGCGACAGCGGGCCCGAGCGCCGGCAACGTCACCCTCCGCCAAGCCGCGAACCGCGAGGCACCGAGCATCCGCGCGGCCTCCTCCTGCCGCGGATCGAGCTGCGCCCAAAGCCCGCCAACAGTCCGCACCACAACCGCGTAATTGAAGAAGACATGCGCCAGCAGAATCGCCCACACGGTCGTGTCGAGCCGCACGCCCCACACCTCATCGAGCAACCCGCCCTTGCCGACGAGCGCGAGAAACGCCGTCCCCACGACCACGGTCGGCAGCACGAACGGCACGGTGACGACGGCCCGCAGCACCTGCTTGCCCGGGAACTCGAACCGGGCGAAGACATACGCCCCCGGCAGCGCGATCAACAGCGTAAGAAGGGTCGACGCCACCGCCTGCCACACCGTGAACCACAGCACGTGCCGGATGTCGGACTGCCCGAGCACGTCCAGGATCCGCCCGAGCTGCCAGCCACCGTCGACGTGCAGCCCGCGCTCGACGATCGCGACGACCGGGTAGGCGAAGAACAGCCCGAAGAACACGACAGGCAGGGCCATGAGCCCGAGCCGCGCCGCGCTCCCTCTTTGCGGGGCGACTACTTCAGTACGAGCGACGTCCACGACTTCACCCAGTCGTCCCGGTTGTCCGCGATCTTGCGCGGGCTCATGGTCTCCGGATCGTCGATCTGCACCGCGTACTTGGTGTAATCGGCGGGCGCACTCGCGTTCTTGGTCACCGGGTCGACGAACATGTTGAGCGGCATGTCCTCCTGGAACTTCTTCGAGACCAGGAAGTCGAGCAGCGCCTTGCCGCCCTTCTCGTTCTTCGCCCCGTCGAGCAGCCCCGCGAACTCGACCTGCTGGAAACAGGTCCCCTTCGCGACCCCGACCGGCGAGGTCTTCGGCTGCGGATCGGCGAACACGGCCTCGGCGGGCGGCGAGGACGCGTACGACACGACGAGCGGCCGGTCACCGCCGGCCTTCTTCCCGCCGGCGCTTCCGCTGAACTCCTCGTTGTACGCCTGGTCCCAGCCGTCCACGACCTTGAGCCCGTTGGCCTTCAGCTTCTTCCAGTACGGCTGCCAGCCGTCGTCGCCGTACTTCGCGGCGGACCCGAGCAGGAAGCCGAGACCGGGCGACGAAGTGGCCGCGTTCTCCGTGACCAGCAGGTTCTTGTAGGCAGGCTTGGCGAGATCGGCGAAGGACGAGGGCGGCGCCAGATCATGCTTCTTGAAGTACGCCTTGTCGTAATTGACGCAGAGCGACCCGGTATCGACGGGGGTAACGCGCGCCTTCCCCTTGTCGAGCTGATACTCGCTCCTCACCTCATCAAGCCCCTTGGCCTTGTACGAGGAGAAGATTCCATTGTCGAGCGCACGCGAGAGCAGGGTGTTGTCGACGCCGAAGAAGACGTCGCCCTGTGGGTTGTCCTTGGACAGGATCGCCTTGTTGACGGCCTCGCCGGCATCCCCGTCCTTGAGGACCCTGACCTTGTACCCGGAGCGCTTCTCGAAGTCCTTCAGCACACCCTTCGAGACAGCCCACGAATCGTGACTCACGAGGGTCACGGTCTTGGAGTCCCCACCCGCGGCACCGGAGCCACCGCCCGACGACCCGCACGCGGACAACGTGACGAGCCCGAGCCCCACGACCACGGCGACGTACGCCTTCTTGCTCACTTGAATTCCTCCTGGGAGTGACCAGGAGAAGACGCGGCCCTGCCCGGAGCCTTCGACAGTCCATTGGCAAGGACGGCCAGGGCTCCGGGCAGGGCGCAACAGCTTGAGTGGTGTCCGAACTTCCTACCCGGAATGACCCGGGCAAGGTTCAGAGGGTCTGCGGCCGATGCCGCACTCTCAGCGCTGTGGCGCTCCCCTGTCGGAATGCAGATTCAGTTGTCGTACTTACTGATGATGGCCAGGCTACCTCTCGGTGGCCGCCAACTGTCCACAGGCTCCGTCGATCTCCTGGCCACGGGTGTCCCGGACGGTCACGGGGACGCCGTGCGCGGCGATCGCGTTGACGAAGGCCTTCTCGTCCTCGGGGCGCGAGGCGGTCCACTTCGAGCCGGGAGTCGGATTCAGCGGAATCAGGTTCACATGCACGGGCTTCCCCTTGAGCATCCGCCCGAGCCGGTCACCACGCCATGCCTGGTCGTTGATGTCCCGGATGAGTGCGTACTCGATGGACAGCCGACGCCCGGACTTCGCGGAGTACTCGAACCCGGCGTCGAGCACCTCCCGCACGTTCCACCGCGTGTTCACGGGTACGAGGGTGTCGCGCAGCTCGTCGTCAGGAGCGTGCAACGAAATCGCGAGCCGGCACTTCAGCCCCTCATCGGTGAACCGGTTGATGGCGGGCACCAGCCCGACCGTCGACACGGTGATGCCGCGCTGACTGAGCCCGACCCCGTCCGGCTCCGGGTCGGTGAGCGCGCGAATGGCCTGGATGACCCGCTTGTAGTTGGCGAGCGGCTCGCCCATGCCCATGAACACGATGTTGGAGAGCCGGGCCGGGCCGCCGGGAATCTCCCCGTCCCGCAGCGCGCGCATCCCATCAACAATCTGATGCACGATCTCGCCGGTCGACAGATTCCGGTCGAGCCCGGCCTGCCCGGTGGCACAGAACGGACAGTTCATGCCGCAGCCCGCCTGCGACGAGATACACATCGTCACGCGATCCGGGTACCGCATGAGCACGCTCTCCACGAGCGTCCCGTCGAACAGCTTCCACAGCGTCTTGCGCGTGGTGTCCTGGTCGGTCGACAGATGCCGCACGACGGTCATCAGCTCCGGCAGCAACGCCTCCCGCAGCTTCTCGCGCGACCCCGCGGGGATGTCGGTCCACTCCGCGGGATCGTGCGCGTACCGCGCGAAGTAGTGCTGCGAGAGCTGCTTGGCGCGAAACGGCTTCTCACCGATCGCGGCAACGGCTTCCTTCCGCTCAGCAGGCGAAAGATCAGCAAGGTGCCGCGGCGGCTTCTTGGCTCCGCGGGGGGCGACAAACGTGAGTTCTCCGGGCTTAGGCATAGCCCATCCAGTGTCGCAGATCTACGAGGGTGGCCTGCGCGCCCGTGGGATCAGGGGCGATCAGGGGCCCGACGGGGTGCGGATGGCCGCGATGTCGAACTGGAGGCGGACCTTGTCGCTGACCATGTTGCCGCCCTGGGCGAGGCGCGCGTTGTACATCAGGCCCCAGTCGGTGCGGTTGATGGTGGTGGTGCCGTCGAAGCCGACGCGTTCGTCGCCGAAGGCGTCCGTGACGAAGCCGATGTAGGTGAGTTCGAGGACGACGGGGCGGGCGACGTCCTTGATGGTGAGGTCGCCGTGCATCCGGTAGACATCGTCGCCCGCCAGTTCCACCGCGGTGCTCTTGAAGGTCATCCGCGGGTACTGGGAGGCGTTCAGGAAGTCACGGCCCATCACGTGGGCGTCCCGCTGCTCGACACCGGTGTCGACGCTCGACGTGGCGAGGACGAGCTCGGCGGACGAGCGGGACGGGTCGTCGCCGTCGAAGTAGAGGCGGCTCTGGTACTCCGTGAAGGCCCCGCGCACGGTGGTCACCATGGCGTGCCGGACGGAGAACCCGATCCTGCTGTGCGCCGGGTCGACCATCCAACTGCCGGTGAGCGCCGCCATGGACGGGTCGTGGCCGGCCGGGTCGGGCAGTAGCGCGGTGCCGGCGGCCCCCGGAGCAGCGGATCCCTCTGCGCGCCGGGATGAGAAGCTGCGACCGAAAATGTTCATGAGGCATGTTGTTACTTGAGCGTAAAGAACACCCGCAAGCCCCCCTCAACGAACCCGCCCACCTTCGCGAACAGGTCTTCACATCTCTCGCAGGGGCGGATACGAAGAGCCCCCGTCCGGTTACGGACGGGGGCTCTCGCGTGGGCGTTCTTAAGAGGCCTCAGCGTTCGTCAGGGGCTCAGGAACCGACGAACAGCACCAGAAGCAGCCATACGACCGGGGCCGTCGGCAGCAGGGAGTCGAGCCGATCCATGATCCCGCCGTGGCCCGGCAGCAGCGTCCCCATGTCCTTGATCCCGAGGTCCCGCTTGATCATGGACTCGCCGAGGTCACCGAGGGTCGCGCTGGCCGCGACGAGCGCGCCCATGACGAGGCCCTGCCACCACGTGCCGTCGTCCACCAGGAACTGCATGCACAGCACGCCCGCCACCATGGCGAACGAGACGGCGCCCAGCAGCCCCTCGCGGGTCTTGCCGGGGCTGATGCGCGGCGCGAGTTTGTGCTTGCCGAAGCGCCAGCCGACCGCGTACGCGCCGGTGTCGCTGACGACCGTGAGGATCAGGAACGTGAGCACGCGCCACGCCCCGTCGTCCGCGGTGAGCATCATCGCCACGAAGGTCGCGAGGAACGGCACGTAGAAGGCCGCGAAGACCCCCGCCGTGACGTCCTTCAGGTACCCCTCGGGAGGCTCCGTCATCCGCCACACGAGGACCGCGAGAGCGGTCAGCGCCATCGCCACCCAGGCGCCCTCGGCGCCCCGTACGTAGCCGGCCACCACCATGGCCGCGCCGCCGACGGCGAGCGGCACGAGCGGCGCCCTGATGCCCTTGCGCTCCTCGAGCCGCGAGGTCAGCTCCCACAGGCCGACGACGACGGCGACCGCTATCACGCCGACGAACACGGCCTTGACGACGAAGAGCGAAGCGATGACCACCGCACCGAGCCCGACGCCGACACCTATGGCCGATCCGAGGTCCCGGCCCGCGCTCTTCTTCTTGCGCGGTACGGACTGCGAGGACCCCGAAGGCTCCGCGGACGGGGCGGGCTCCGGCAGGACGGGCGCCTCGTCGCGGAACAGGGGACCACTCAGCCGAGCGACCCCCCGGTCGTCCTGGTCGCCGCCCCTTCCGTCACCGGAAGGCGTTCCGTCACCAGAAGGCGTATCAGGCATATCGGGCACGATGGGCATGGGCCGAGTCTCATCGACCGCGTGCCGTTCGTACGCGGGACCCGCCGGAGCGCGCCCGTGGTCGTACGGCGGCCCTTGGTTGTACGACGGCTCTTGGCCGTACGCCGGCACCTGCCCGTACGCGGGCCCCTGACCAGGGGCGGACCCTTGGCCGTCGGTCGGTCCCCACTGTCCGGGCCCGGTCGGCGCACCCCAGGAAGAGTCGTTCACGGATTCCTCGAACCTCGATCTTCCGCGCTCGCTCAGACTTCGAGCAGCTCGGCTTCCTTGTGCTTGAGCAGCTCGTCCACCTGGGCCACGTACTTCGTGGTGGTGTCGTCCAGTTCCTTCTCGCCGCGCCGGCCCTCGTCCTCGCCGACGTCGCCGTCCTTGATCGCCTTGTCGATGACTTCCTTGGCCTTGCGGCGCACCGAGCGGATGGACACCTTGCTGTCCTCCGCCTTGGCCTTGGCGACCTTGATGTAGTCGCGGCGGCGCTCTTCGGTGAGCTCCGGGAAGTTCACCCGGATAATGCTTCCGTCATTGCTCGGGTTGACGCCGAGGTCGGAGTCGCGGATCGCCTGCTCGATGTTGCGCAGCGCGCTCTTGTCGAACGGGGTCACCACGGCCATCCGCGGCTCGGGTACCGAGAACGAGGCCAGCTGGTTGATCGGCGTCAGCGCGCCGTAGTAGTCGGCGACGATCTTGTTGAACATCGCCGGGTGCGCACGTCCTGTGCGGATCGCGGCGAAGTCCTCCTTGGCGACGACGACGGCCTTCTCCATCTTTTCCTCGGCCTCGAGGAGGGTCTCTTCGATCACCACTTGCTCCTGCGTGTCTTGAGTGAGGCCCGGCCGGGCACGGGGGCGCGGTCGGCTGCGTCGCGGTCTTTCCTGCACGGTGTCCGACCGGCAGGACATTGTCCATCCCTCGGGGAACCTTCGAGGACACAGGGCTCCCGGGGGACGGAAGGGGGTCAGGCGCGGGTGCCCTCTTCGCCTACGAGGGTCCCGATCTTCTCACCCTTGACGGCACGGGCGATATTGCCCGACGTGATGAGCTCGAAGACGAGGATCGGCAGCTTGTTGTCGCGGCACAGGGTGATCGCGGTCATGTCGGCGACCTTCAGGTCGCGGGTGATGACCTCGCCGTAGCTGAGCCCGTCGAACTTCACGGCCTCGGGGTTGGTCTTCGGGTCCGAGTCGTAGACGCCGTCGACCCCGTTCTTACCCATGAGCAGCGCCTGGGCGTCGATCTCCAGGGCGCGCTGCGCGGCGGTGGTGTCGGTGGAGAAGTACGGCATGCCCATACCGGCGCCGAAGATGACGACGCGGCCCTTCTCCAGGTGCCGCACGGCGCGCAGCGGGATGTACGGCTCGGCGACCTGCCCCATGGTGATGGCGGTCTGCACGCGGCAGTCGATGCCCTCCTTCTCCAGGAAGTCCTGGAGGGCCAGGCAGTTCATGACGGTGCCGAGCATGCCCATGTAGTCGCTGCGGGCGCGGTCCATGCCGCGCTGCTGCAGTTCGGCGCCGCGGAAGAAGTTGCCGCCGCCGATGACGACGGCGATCTGGTAGCCGCTCCGTACGACGGCCGCGATCTCACGGGCAATGGCGTGCACCACGTCGGGGTCGACGCCCAGACCCCCGCCCCCGGCGAACGCCTCACCGGAAAGCTTCAGCAGAAAGCGCCCCGCGCCTTTGCCTTCGTCGCTCTTGTCGCCTTTATCGGCTGTGTCGGCCTGGGTGGTGGTCATGGGATTCTCGCCTCTTTTACTTGGCACACATACGAAGAAGGCCACTGCCGATGGGGTGGTTCGCATCCCATGCGCGGCAATGGCCTCCTCGTCACAACTGCGGTCGTCCGGCGCGTTCCCGGACGACTGCTGTCGACCCTAGCGGGGTCTCGCGTCTGGCGCGGTACTGACTCAGATGCCGACCTTGATGCGCGAGAAGCGCTTCAGGGTGACACCGGCCTCCTGGAGGACCTTCTCGACGGACTTCTTGTTGTCGAGGGCGTACGGCTGACCGAGCAGCGTGGCCTCCTTGAAGAAGCCGTTGACGCGACCCTCGACGATCTTCGGGAGCGCGGCCTCCGGCTTGCCCTCGGCGCGCGTGGTCTCCTCGGCGACGCGACGCTCGGACTCGACGATCTCGGCCGGAACGTCCTCACGGGTGAGGTACTTCGGCGCGAAGGCGGCGATGTGCTGAGCGATGCCCTTGGCCAGCTCGGCGTCGGCCTTGTCCAGCTCGACCAGAACACCGATCTGCGGGGGCAGGTCGGGCATGGTGCGGTGCATGTAGGAAGCGACGTACGCGCCCGAGAACTGCGCGAAGCGGTCCAGGACGATCTTCTCGCCGAGGTTGGCGTTGGCCTCGTCGACGAAGGCCTGGACGGTCTTGCCGGCCTCGATCTCGGAGGCGAGCAGCGCCTCGAGGTCGGCCGGGGCCGTCTTGGCGACGTGGGCGACCAGCTGGTCGGCGACGGCCTGGAACTTCGGGCTCTTGGCGACGAAGTCCGTCTCGCACTTCAGCTCGACGAGGACACCGGAGGTGTTGTCGTCGGCGATGAGGGAGACGACCGCGCCGTTCTCGGCGGAACGGCCCTCGCGCTTGGCGACGCCCTTCTGGCCCTTGATGCGCAGGGCCTCGACGGCCTTGTCGACGCTGCCGTCGGCCTCGTCGAGCGCCTTCTTGCAGTCCATCATGCCGGCGCCCGTGAGCTCGCGGAGCTTCTTGACGTCAGCGGCGGTGTAGTTCGCCATGATCCTGGTTTTCTCTCTACGAAGTCTGAAGCAGTGTGAGAACGAAGGTGACGGTTACGGGTGAAGGCGGGGGTCGCAGTCGACCCCCGCCGTCACCTCATGAAACCGAATCCCGTGCGGGTCAGGCCTGCTCGGCGTCCGCGGCCGGAGCCTCGACGGGGGCCTCAGCCGGGGCCTCGGCGGGGGCGGCAGCCTCGGCGGCCGGGGCCTCCGCAGCCTTCTCCTCGGCCTTGTCCTCGGTCTTGACCTCGGCCTCGGCGGGCTTCGCCTCAGCCTTGTCGTCGGCCTTCTTCTCGCCCTCGAGCAGGTCGCGCTCCCACTCGGCGAGGGGCTCGCCGGCGGCCTTCTCGCCCGGCTTCTGGTCGCCCGTGGCCACGCCGGAGCGGGCGATGAGGCCCTCGGCGACGGCGTCGGCGATCACGCGGGTGAGCAGGGTGACGGAGCGGATCGCGTCGTCGTTGCCCGGGATCTTGTAGTCGACCTCGTCGGGGTCACAGTTCGTGTCGAGGATCGCGACGACCGGAATGTTGAGCTTCCGGGCCTCGCCGACAGCGATGTGCTCCTTCTTGGTGTCCACGATCCAGACGGCGCTGGGCACCTTGGACATCTCGCGGATACCACCGAGGGTCTTCTCCAGCTTGGCCTTCTCGCGCGAGAGCACGAGAAGCTCCTTCTTGGTGAGACCGGACGCGGCGACGTCCTCGAAGTCGATCTGCTCGAGCTCCTTGAGGCGCTGCAGACGCTTGTAGACGGTCGAGAAGTTGGTGAGCATGCCGCCCAGCCAGCGCTGGTTCACGTAGGGCATGCCGACGCGGGTCGCCTGCTCGGCGATGGCTTCCTGCGCCTGCTTCTTCGTGCCGACGAACATGACCGTGCCGCCGTGGGCGACGGTCTCCTTGACGAACTCGTAGGCGCGGTCGATGTACGACAGCGACTGGAGAAGGTCGATGATGTAGATGCCGTTGCGCTCCGTGAAGATGAAGCGCTTCATCTTCGGGTTCCAACGACGGGTCTGGTGACCGAAGTGGACGCCGCTTTCCAGCAGCTCCCGCATCGTGACGACGGCCATGGCCGTACTCCTCTGGTGTTCTCGGTTGTTTCCTGACGCCCACTGCGTGTGCCTGCCGCGTACGCTCGCGCTCTTGCGAGGCGGTCGTACGGGACCGATAGGCCACTGACACGAAACCTGTGAGGGCCGGTGTCGGGGCGTGCGAAGTCGATCCGGTGGGCCGGATCGCCACATGAAGTGTACGGGACCCGCGAGGTACCGGGTGACGCCGCTGTCCACAACCGCTCGGTAGTCCACGTTTCCCGGCCATGATCCCCGCGGGGCCGCTCCGCCGGGGAACCTGAGCGCCATGCGAAAACTACTCACGGTGATGATGGCGGGGGTCCTGCTCGCGGTCCTCGGCCCTGCGGCCTGGGCGGGTGACGCCCACCTCTGGCCGGTGGGCGAGCGGCCACGGGTGGTCCGGCCCTGGGCACCGCCGGCTTCGCCCTACGGCCCCGGCCACCGCGGCGTCGACCTGGCGGCCCCCATCGACGCCCCCGTACACGCGGTCGCCGACGGCCGGGTCTCCTTCGCGGGAGAGATCGCGGGCAGGGGTGTGCTCTCCGTCGCACTCTCGGACACCGGCGACCCGCCTCTGCGCACGACGTACGAACCGGTGACACCGCTGGTGAAACGGGGGGCCGAGGTCACAGCGGGCGAGGTCGTGGGCACCCTCCAACTCCCCACAGGCCACTGCCCTCCCGCATCCCCGTCGTGCCTCCACTGGGGCCTGCGCCGAGCCGCGACATATCTGGACCCCCTGTCCTTGCTGGACGCATCGGCACTACGCGGCCGCCCGTCGCGGCTGCTGCCGGTGTGGGGGTGGGCACAATCCGTCGGCCGCACCCCGCCTTGGGCAATCTGCCGCCTTGGGCGGCAGGGTGGGCAAGACGGGGTGCGGTGCCGCGTAACGCTCACGGGGGCGCCGACCACGGCACCGCTACAGGACCCCGGTGCCGCGCAACACGAACGCCGGGTCCGGGCCGGACTCAGCCGCGAACGCCCCGCAGCGCCATACCCACGGCCGCGTCCACGATCACGCCGGGCTCCTCCGCGGCCCCCAGCTCGATCCTGCGCACGGCCGCGTCCACCACACCCTGGACCAGCATCGCGGCGAGCCGGGGCTGCGCATGCCCCATCTGCTCGAGCGCCTCGACGATCATCGCGACGAGCCCGCCGTGCGCGGCCCGGATCTTCTCCCGCGCCCCGGCGTCCAACTCGCTCGCGGAGATGGCGACGACCGCCCGGTGCCGCCGGTCCCCCACCAGCGCCAACTGCTCCCGCACATACGCCTCGACCTTGCCCTCGGGCGTATCGGCGCGCGCCATCCCGGCCTCGACCTCCGCGGCCCACACCGGGAAGTCGACCTCGCACAGCTCCTCGACCACGGCCGCGCGCGACTTGAAGTATTCATAGACGGACGAGCGCGCGAGCCCCGTCCGCTCCGCGAGCGCGGGGAACGTCAGCGCGTCCGTCCCGCCCTCGGACAACAGGGAACGCGCCGCGTCCAGAAGGGCGCCGCGCTGCATCGACCGGTGCTCGGCCACGGAGGCCGCTCGAATCCTAGGCACGTCTCCACTTTACGAAGAGACGGCCCGCGACGGGAGCCGGTAGGGCCTCAGGGGCGCCGACCGGAGTCGGGCACGCGGCAGGCACGATTCGCCGGACCGCGGGGCCACGCCCCCTCACCGCCCGAAACTCGCCAGCTTCGCCCGCAGCTGCAGCACGGACTTCGTGTGGATCTGGCTGACCCTGCTCTCCGTGACCCCGAGCACGTTCCCGATCTCGGCCAGCGTCAGGCCCTCGTAGTAGTAGAGCGTGACGACGGTCTTCTCGCGCTCCGGCAGCGTATTGATCGCCCGCGCCAGGAAGCGCCGCAGCTCCCGGTCCTCCGCGACCTCCACCGGGTTGTCCGCGGCGTGGTCCTCGAGCGTGTCCAGGACGCTGAGCCGGTCACCGCCGCCCTCGCCCCCGACGTGCAGCAACTCCTCCAGCGCCACCACGTTCGCCAGCGACAACTGACTGAAAACCGCGTGCAGTTCCTCGAGCGCGACCCCCATCTCCGCGGCCACCTCGCTCTCGGAAGGAGTGCGCCGCAGCTGGGCCTCGAGGGTGGCGTAGGCGCGCTCCACGTTGCGCGCCTTCTGCCGCACGGACCGGGGAATCCAGTCCAGCGCGCGCAGTTCGTCGATCATCGCGCCGCGGATCCGGGTGATCGCGTACGTCTCGAACTTGATCTCCCGCTCGATGTCGAACTTCTCGATCGCGTCGATGAGCCCGAAGACCCCGGACGAGACGAAGTCCGCCTGCTCCACATTGGGCGGCAGCCCCACGCTGACCCGGCCCGCCACGTACTTCACCAGCGGCGAGTAGTGCAGGATCAGCTGCTCCCGCAGCCGCTCGTCGCCCGTCGCCTTGTACGACCTCCACAGCTCCTCGAGGGAGGAGGGAGCCGGAGGCCGCACGCTGGAGCCGCGCGCGGCGGGGGGTACCGCCGCCCGGTCGGACCCTGAGGTGTGTTGTGGCATGCGCCGCCTTGTGCCGTTCTGCTGCTGCGTCCCCAGGAAACCGAGGGTGCTTGACGTACTGGTCGCTGTGATCGCTCTGCCTGTGAAGATGCCGTGTTGCCCGTCTGGTGATGACTGGTACCGAGCTACCCACCTGATTCCGGATGGAGGGGACGAACCCGGATCCTGGTGAGCGTAGCGTGACTGGAGCGTCGCAGTGTGCGAAGGGTGGGAGATCACCGTTGCGCAGATACGTTCCCTTCGTCGCCTCGCGTGGACGGTTCCGTCGCCCCGGCCAATCACGACGGAGCGCCAACTGCCGGAATTGCCAAGGCCATCGGGGGTCATCCGGACGGCGCAACGCACCGCGTCAGAACAGCTCCCCTCCGGGAAAGACCGAATCGATCGCCTGGCGTGTCAACTGCCAGCCGTCGCCGTGTCGTTCGACGAACCCCAACGAGCGCAGTTCGTACAACCTCCCGATCGTCTCGTCCTGGCTCGCCCCCGCGCCGCGGCCGGCCTCGGCGACGCTGCACACCCCGTGGGCGGGAAGCGCGGCGAGCACCCGCGCCGCACCGGGTGGCAGCAGATCGCGGGGCAGCACCGGTCCACGCCGCTCGGGGGCGAGCTCGCCCATCTCCCCGACCAGCTCCACGACTTCCGCCGCGTCGGTCACCAGCACCGCTTCCTTGCGCAGCAGTTCATGCACTCCCGCGGAGACGCTGCTGGTCACCGGCCCCGGAACGCCCATGGCGTGCCGCCCGAGGCGCTGCGCCCAGCGGACCGTGCCCAGCGCTCCGCTGCGATAGGCCGCCTCCACCACGACCGTTCCTCTGGTGAGCGCCGCGATCACCCGGTTCCGGAGGATGAACCGGGTGGGCGTCGGATGGTCCCCGGGCGGCAACTCCCCGATCACGAGTCCCTGTTCCGCGACCCGGTCGATCAACTGGGCGTGCCCCCGCGGGTAGATCCGGTCGATGCCGCAGGCGAGCACGGCCACCGTCGCCCCGGTCGCACCGAGCGCCCCACGATGCGCGGCGGCGTCGACCCCGTAGGCCCCGCCCGAGACGACGACCCAGCCACGCTCGGCGAGTCCTGCGCCGAGGCTCGCGCCCATCCGCACCCCGTAGTCCGTGCAGGCCCGCGCGCCCACCACGGCGACCGAGCGCAGCGCCCACATCCGCAGGTTGGGCCCGCCCCGCACCCAGAGCCCCACCGGCCGCCCGTCCCCCAGGTCGTCCAACTGTCCTGGCCACTCGGCGTCTCCCGGACACACGAACCGCGCCCCGGCCGCCGTCGCCCGCGCGAGATCCCGCTCGGCGGGCGGCGCGTCCGCGGCCCGCGCGACGAGCCCCGCCCAGCGTTCTGCCCGCGCCCCGGGCAGCGGTTCCTCCGTCCCTCCTGCCTCGATGCGCCGCACCGTCTCCACGGCGCCGAACTCGCGCAGCCACTGCCCGGCGACCTCCCAGCCCGGCTCCACGATCCGCGTGAGCCGCACCCGCGCCAGCCGCACCTCGTCACCACTCCCCACACCCATCACGCCCCTCCCTCCTTCATCGCCGGGGCCCCACGTCGGACCCAATCCCCGGAACCCCAATCCCCAGGCCCCCACGCGGGCGCCGCGCAAGGCGTGACCCGTGAACGATCCCGGCCCCCGTCACGCCCCCGCCCCGATCGTCATCGGCACGCCGCGTGAGATCCCGGTCCGTAGTTGCAGCGCGAGTGCCACGTCCTGGGCGAAGGGGCGGTCCCGCCGGGCGAGGTCGGCCACGGTCCAGGCCACCCGCAGCACCCGGTCAAGACCGCGCGCGGTGAGGAAGCCGCGCTCCAGGTCGAGCTCCGCCTCGTCGAGCGCGCCGGGCGCCGCGGGCCAGCGGGTGCGCAGGACGTGACCCGGCACCTCGCTGTTGGTCCGCCACGGGGTGTCCGCGAACCGGGCCGCCGCCCGCTCTCTGGCCTCCCGCACCCGGTCCGCGACGACCTTGGTGCTCTCGCCCCGCGGCCCGTACCCCGCCAGTGCGTCGCGTGTGACGGCGTCGACCTCCACGCGGAGGTCGACCCGGTCCAGCAGCGGCCCCGAGAGCCTGGCCTGGTAGCGGCGGACCGTGGCCGGCGGGCAGTCGCACTCGCCGCCCAGCAGCCGGTACTGCCCGCAGGGGCAGGGGTTCGCGGCGAGCGCCATCAGGAACCGCGCGGGCAGCCGCACCACCCCGGCGCTGCGCGCGATCACCACGTACCCGGACTCGAGGGGCTGGCGCAGGGCATCGAGTGCCTTGCCACTGAATTCAGGTGCCTCGTCGAGGAACAGCACACCCCGATGCGAGAGCGACACCGCTCCAGGCCGCGCCACCCCCGGCCCGCCCCCGACGAGGGACTGCATGGTCGCCGAGTGGTGCGGTGCGCAGTACGGCGCGGTGTCGATCATCGATGTGCCCGGCGACAGCATTCCCGCGACCGAGTGGATCGCGGTGACCTCCAGGGCCTCCTCACGGGTGAGCGGCGGCAGGATGGCGGGCAGCCGCTCGGCCAGCATCGTCTTGCCCGCTCCCGGTGGCCCCGACAGCATCACGTGGTGTCCGCCCGCCGCCGCGACCTCGATCGCCGTGCGGGCGGACAACTGCCCGACGACCTCGGCGAGATCGAGCCCGGGCCCGTCGTGCGAGGCCCCGCCGAACCCCGTGCCCACTCCGGTGCCGGGCATGCTCAGGCCCGCCAGCATCGGATCGGGACGCCCCCGCTCTTCCGCCGGCTCCTCGTCCGGCACCGGATCGTCCGTGAGCACGGCGATGAGCTGACGCAGGCTGCGCACACCGAGGACCGAGACCCCCGGCACGAGGGCCGCCTCCCCGGCCGTGCACTCCGGGACCACGACCTGCTCGTAACCGGCGTCGGCCGCCGCGAGTACGGCCGGGAGCACGCCCCGTACCGGCCGCACCCGCCCGTCGAGCCCCAGCTCCCCGATCATCACGATGTCGGCGAGGATCTTCGGATCGATCCGCTCGGCAGCGCCGAGCACGGCGCACGCGACAGCGAGATCAAAACCCGAACCGCTCTTCGGCACGGACGCCGGGCTCAGCCCCACCGTGAGCTTCTTCTGCGGCCAGTCACCCCCGGAGTTGACCACCGCCGCCCTGACCCGGTCGCGGCTCTCCACCAGGCTCTTGTCCGGCAGCCCCACCAGCGTGAACGCGGCGATGCCCGGCTCCAGGTCTGCCTGTACCTCGACGACGACGCCCTCGACTCCCACGAGGGCCACGGAACACGTACGCGCGAAGCCCATCAGGACACCCCTCGCACATGCTCGACGCAGGGCGCTCCGCGCTCCGGCAGCAGCACGCCGATGAGATCGATGCGGACGCCACCGGGCGGCGCTCCCCCGTGCTCCTGCACCCAGCGCTCGGCGAGATCACGCAGCCGCGCCGCCTTGACCGGTGTGATCGCGGCCATCGGGTGCTCGAAGGCCCCGGCCTCGCCGCTGTGTGCGCCGGCGCTGTGTCCGCTGCGGGTCTTGACCTCGCACACGACGATCGCGTCGCCGTCCCGCGCCACGATGTCGATCTCGCCGGACCTGCCCGCACGCCAATTGCGCGCGAGCACCGTCATCCCCGCCTCGGTCAGCCGCCTCGCGGCCAGATCCTCGCCGTACTTCCCCAGTGCTCCCCGTGCGTTCACGTCGGCACCACCTCCGGCACCCACGCTGACGCCCGGGCAGCAAAGAAGTGGATCTTGGTGAACTACTTACAGGTTGTGGAAAACTCCGTCACCCGCCGCGCGCCCCACGGGTCAGCTGCCCGGAAGCTCCAGATCGGTCTTGTTCAGCTCCTCGATATTCACGTCCTTGAACGTGAGTACGCGAACCTGCTTCACGAAACGAGCGGGCCTGTACATGTCCCAGACCCAGGCATCCGCCATCGACACCTCGAAAAACACCTCGCCCTGGACCGAGTGCACCTGCATCTCGTAGTCGTTGGTGAGGTAGAAGCGCCGCTCGGTCTCGATCACGTATTTGAACAGACCGACGACGTCGCGGTACTCCCGGTAGAGCTTCAGCTCCATCTCGGTCTCGTACTTCTCGAGGTCCTCGGCGCTCATGGCATGTTCCCCTTCAGCCGTGCGTCCCCCTATTGTGCGCCAGCCCCGTGGGCCTCTAGACGATTTCCGTGTCGAGGACCTCGGGCCGGCTCGGGGGACCTTCGTCGAGCAGCCGCTTCAGCAGCCCGGCGAGTCTGGTCGGATACACCGTCTCATGCGCCTCGGCCAGTTCCCGGCACGTCCACCAGCGTGCTCCCGCGACGCTGCGGCGCTCCAGGTCGGTCAGGCCCGTCCCCTTGATCTCTCCGAGCTCCGCCGAGGGCGTCCTCGTACGGGCCAGGAAGTACCACTCGTCCTGGTCCCAGCGCCGACCGTCGAAGGGGAAGGAGCAGATTCGCTGCCACAGCACGGGCCCCAGTTCCACGTCGGTGATGCCGGTCTCCTCTGCCAGTTCCCGCAGGGCGGCCTCTTCACGCGTCTCGTCGCCCTCCAGGCCGCCGCCCGGCGTGAACCACCAGTCGTCCGCCATGTCGCCCGGCTCGTGCCCGTGCAGGAGCAGGATCCGCTCCTCAGGGTCGAGCAGCACGACGCGGGCGACCTTGCGCGGTTCGCGGCTGGGGTCAGACACGGGCCGGCTCCGGGGACGCCCCGCGCGAGCGCCGTGAGCGCTTCGCGATCGGCCCGTACGCCGCTCCGCCGAGCACCAGTACCGCGCCCGCCACGATGGCCGCGAGCACCGTCTTCACCGGTCCCGGCTGCGAGATGCCGCCCGACAGCGCCTCGAACCCGGTGGGCTTCTGCATCCCGGCCATGGGCCACGCCAGGGCGTCCACGCGGCCCTGTACGGCGCCGCGCTCCACCGAGCCGTTCTCGCTGTCACCGATGTGCGCGCTGGAGTCCAGCGAGTCGGCGCGGTGGTCGCCGAGCAGGAAGAGCCGGCCCTGCGGGACGGTCGTCGTCTTGATGCCGGTAAGTGAGGCGCTCTCACCCTTCGGGAGGTACGGCTCGTCGATCTGCTCGCCGTTCACGGTCAGCTTCTTCTGCGTGCAGCAGGCGATCTTGTCACCGCCGACGCCGACCACGCGCTTGACCATCGGAACGTTTCCCCAGGAGTTCTCCTGGAAGACGACGACATCGCCGCGCTTGACCTCGCCGCCGTCGATCCGCTCCGCGAGCACCCGGTCACCCGCCTTGATCGTCGGGTCCATGGAGTCGGTGGGCACGGTGTACGGCTGGTACAGAATCGCGCCCCAGACGAACCCACCCAGGAACAACACACAGCCGAGGGCCACGGCTATACCGGACAGCGCGCTGCCGGTCCTGCCGTGACCCTCATTCGTACGACGTGTCCTGCTCATCCCAGTTGCTCCCGCGGTTCGGAGAAATCGATCTCGTCGAACCAGCCCCGGAACGGTGCGGACCACGGAAGATCGGCGATCTGGGACGGCACCCTACCGGGCGCCACCAGCCGCAGAAACCCTGGTGTTCCCCTCGGTAACGCGCTGATTGATCTTGCGCCTGCGCCACAGCACCAGCGGCGCCGCACCCGCGAGCCCGAGCGCGCCCGGAGCCGCGTTCGCCACGGCGTTGAGACCGGACTGGTCGAAGGTGTCCGGCACCGGCAGCATCGACCAGTGCGTGGGCGGCCAGGCTACGACGATGGCGCGACCCACGACGTTGTCCACGGGGACGAAGCCGCCGTTCTTGTCGTTCTGGTGGTAGCGCGAGTCCATGGAGTCCTGGCGGTGGTCACCCATGGCCCAAACTTTGCCCTGGGGAACCTTCACCTTGAACGTTCCACCGGCGTTGTCGTCGCTGCACGGGGTGTTGCCCGGGTAGACGTACGGCTCGTTCAGCGCCTTGCCGTTGACCTTGAGCGGTCCCGTGCCGTTGCACTCGATGGTGTCGCCACCGACGCCGACGACGCGCTTGATGAGGTCCTTCTCGTCCGCGGACGGCATCAGGCCGACCCAACTGAGCACCGTCTGGACGGCGTTCGGCTCCGGCGTCGGCTCGCCCTCGAGCCAGCTCGCCGGGTCGTGGAAGACGATGACCTCGCCGCGCTCCGGCTCCGAGCCGAACCACGGGGTGAGCTTGTCGACCAGCACCCGGTCGCCGATCTTCAGCGTGTTCTCCATCGACGCCGAAGGGATCGAGAACGCCTGGACCAGGAACGTCTTGATCACCAGCGCGAGGACGAGCGCGATGACGATGAGGAGCGGCAGTTCCTTCCAGAAGGAACGCGCCTTCTTGGGTCCGCCCTTCGACCCACTGCTCGACTCCGCCTCGCCCATGGGCCCGGCCGTCGAGCCGTCACCCGCCTCGGGCGCCCGGCCCGCGGGGTCCTGACCCGCCACGTCGTCGGATCGCCCGGGCTCCTCTTCGGGGCCATGCCCTGACCGTGCGCCGACCGCCAAGTCCCCCACATCCACTCCTCACTCCGTGCCGCCGCCTGATCCGTATCCGATGCAGGCCCACCACTCCCATAACGAGCGGGAGTTCCGCAGGGGTCGGGAGGGGGATAAATCGTTCCGAATCCGAAGCGTTCGAGCCCGGTCCGGCACCGTACGTGGAGGCCACCCTATGCGACGTTCCTGAGGCGGCGGTCGACCCGCCTCCTTGCGCGTCGGCCACGGCCGCGAAGGTCGGCGGCTCCGACAGCGAGGTCCAGTGACCGATCGGCCACCCGATGAACCGGGCCCGCCCCACGACGGACTCCTCCGACACCGTCCCGTTGAAGGCCTCGGTGAGGTGATAGCGGGAATCCGCGGAGTTGGCGCGATGGTCGCCCATCACGAACAGGCGCCCCTTGGGCACCTTCACAGAGAAGTCGAACTTCGAGGGGGCGTTACCGGGATGGATGTACGCACGCTCTTCGAGCGGTGTCCCGTTCACCGTGACGCGGCCCTTTGTGTCGCAGCACTTCACGGTGTCGCCGCCGACGCCCACGACCCGCTTGATGAGGTCGCGTTCATTGTCGGACGGCAGCAACCCGATCCAGGTCAGGCCTTCCTTGACCTGCTTCACGCCGACCGGGGGCTCCGTCTTCTGGCCGGCCTCCTGCTCGAGCCACTTCCCCGGGTCGTTGAAGACGACGACGTCGCCGCGCTGCACCTGCGCGCCGAACCAGGGAGTGAGCTTGTCGACCAGAACCCGGTCGCCGATCCTGATCGTCTGTTCCATGGAGCCCGACGGGATGACGAAGGCCTGCACCAGGAACGTCTTCAGGACGAGCGCGATGGCCAGGGCCACGCCTATGAGGAGGGGTATTTCCTTCAGTACGGAGCGCCGTCGGCGGCGCTTCACCTTGCGGGCGAGCTTGCGCCGCTCGGCCCTGCCCTGCTGCTCGGGGCCGCTGGTGGGCCGGCTGCCGGTGGGCAGCCGCTCGTCGCCGCGGTGACTGCGCGATTTGCCCCGCCTACCCATGCGCGCCGCCGGGTGCAGGCACGCGCGCGTAGAGGTCCGTACGGGACAAGGAGTGCCAGTGCCCGGTCGGCCACGCGATCCACTGGGCCTTGCCGATGACCTGGTCCAGGGGGACGAACCCGCCGCCAGGTGCGCCCAAGTAGTCGCGGGAGTCACGGGAGTCGCTGCGATGGTCACCGAGCAGAAAGAGGGTGTCCTCGGGAACCACGATGTTGAACGGCACCTCCGAAGGCGCGTCCGTGGCGTGCAGCACGGCGCGCTCGTCCACGGACTTCCCGTTCACCTCGATCCTCCCCTTGCTGTCGCAGCAGACCACCCGGTCTCCCCCCGTGCCCACGACGCGCTTGATGTAGTCGCCCTCGCCGAAGTACCCGCTGCCGTCGAAGACGACCACGTCGCCACGGGTCGGCTCGGCACCGAAACGGTACGCCAACTTATTTACGAGAACGCGGTCCCCGACCCTCAATGTGCTCTCCATGGAGCCGCTGGGGATCTGGAACGGCTGCGCCACGAAGACGCTGAGGGCCAGCAGGCAGGCCAGGCACAGCAGCAGGGTCAGGGTGATGCGGCCGCCCGGCAGCCAGTCGACCACCCCGGAGAGCAAAGAGGAGCGCGACCGGTCCTCCTCGCCCGGTGAGGTGTCCTCATGGGGCTCGGAGGAGCGGTCGCGCTCCTCATGCTGTGCTTCGGTGTCCATCGAGGCCAGATGCTATCCGGCCGCACTGTGGACGCCGCAGGCGAGATGCGCCGACGCCCTCTGGGGGCGTCGAGCGGCTCAGTTCTCGCGCTTCTCCTTGATCTTCGCGGCCTTGCCGCGCAGGTCACGGAGGTAGTACAGCTTGGCGCGGCGGACGTCGCCCTTGGTGACGAGCTCGATCTTCTCGACGATCGGGGTGTGCACCGGGAAGGTGCGCTCGACGCCGACGGAGAAGGAGACCTTGCGGACCGTGAAGGTCTCGCGGACGCCGGCGCCCTGGCGGCGGATGACTACGCCCTTGAACTGCTGCACACGGGAGCGGTTGCCCTCGATGACGCGCACGTGGACGTTGACGGTGTCGCCGGGGCGGAAGGCCGGGACGTCGCTGCGCAGGGAAGCGGAGTCGACGGAGTCGAGCAGGTTAGCCATGATCGTCTGCTTTCTTCGCCGATGCCACAGGTCATCGGCGGGAGGTATGCGATGAGTTTCGGTAGCTGTTCGCGTCGGGCCTTGCGTCGTTCCCCCTGTGGCAGGGGCGCAGGCTGGACGTACAGCAGCGGCCTATTCTTCCACGATCTCGGGCGTCGGCCCAAATCGTCCGTCGGGGCGCGGCCCCCAGCCCAGGATCGAGAGCATTTCGCGGTCCTTCTTGTCGAAGGCCTTGGGGTCGGTGCGCTCGATCAGATCGGGCCGGTGGCGCACGGTGCGGCGCAGCGCCTCGTCGCGGCGCCAGCGGGCGATCTTGCCGTGATGGCCGCTGAGCAGCACGTCGGGGATGTCCCGGCCGCGCCACTCGGGAGGCTTCGTGTAGACGGGCCCCTCCAGGAGGTTGGCCATCGCGCCCGGTGCGAAGGAGTCGTCCTCGTACGAGGAGGCGTTGCCGAGTACGCCGGGCAGCAGGCGCGCCACGGCCTCCGTGATCACGAGCACGGCGGCCTCCCCGCCCGCGAGGACGTAGTCACCGATGGAGACCTCGTAGACCGGCATACGGGTCGTGTACTCGTCGATGACGCGGCGGTCGATGCCCTCGTAGCGCGCGGGCGTGAAGACCAGCCAGGGGCGCTCGGAGAGCTCCACGGCGAGTTCCTGGGTGAAGGGGCGCCCCGAGGGCGTGGGGACGACCAGGACGGGCCCCTGAGCGCCACTCTCGTACCCTTCGGCGAGTACGTCGTCGAGGCATTCGCCCCACGGCTCGGTCTTCATGACCATGCCGGGGCCGCCGCCGTAGGGGGTGTCGTCGACCGTGTTGTGCCGGTCGTGGGTCCACTGCCGCAAGTCGTGCGCGTGGACGTCGAGTTGACCACGCGCGCGTGCCTTGCCGACGAGGGAGACGTTCAGCGGCTCAAGGTACTCGGGGAAGATCGTGACGACGTCGAGCCTCATGCGGACCCGTCCCCCTCTTCCTCTTCGCGCGGCGACTCCTCGCGCGACGACGCGATCTCCGCGCGGTCGTCGATCAGCCCGGGCGGCGGGTCGATGACAGCCTTCTGCTCTTCGAGGTCGATCTCGGTGACGATCTCCTCGACGAACGGGATCATGACCTCGCTGCCGTCGGGCCGCTCCACGATGAACAGGTCCTGCGAGGGCAGGTGTGAGATCTCCGTGATCCGGCCGACCTCGGTGCCGTCGGCGAGGACGACGTCGAGGTCCATGAGCTGGTGGTCGTAGAACTCGTCCTCTTCCTCGGGCAGTTCCTCGGGGTCCACCGCGGCGATCAGGAGGGTGTTGCGCAGCGCCTCGGCCGCGGTCCTGTCCCGTACGCCCTCGAAGCGCAGCAGCAGCCGGCCGCTGTGCACCCGGCCGGACTCGATGGTGAGCGGCCCGGTGGAGGCCGGGTCGGTGGCGAGTCGCGCGCCGGGGCCGAGCCGCAGCTCGGGCTCGTCGGTGCGCACCTCGATGGTGACCTCACCCTTGATGCCGTGGGCGCGACCGATGCGCCCGACTACCAACTGCACGTCGGAAACTCTCCTGTCAGGCCGCCGAAGGCGGCTCAAACGAATCGGGCCGGGGACGGCTCGTAAGCCCTCCCCGGCCCGAGCCGGTGTTCAACTTTTCTCAGCGAACCTGGTCGACGTCGACGAGGTCGACGCGGACACCACGGCCGCCGATGGCACCCACGACGGTACGCAGAGCGCGCGCGGTGCGGCCGTTGCGGCCGATCACCTTGCCGAGGTCGTCGGGGTGGACCCGGACCTCGAGGACGCGCCCCCGGCGCAGGTTGCGCGAGGCGACCTGCACGTCGTCGGGGTTGTCGACGATGCCCTTCACGAGGTGCTCAAGAGCCTCCTCGAGCATGCTCAGGCCTCGGTCGACTCGGACGGGGCCTCAGCGGCCTCGTCCTTCTTCTCAGCCTTCTTCTTCTGGGTGATGGCCTCACCCTTGGGACCGTCCTCGGTGGCCAGCGCCTCGAAGGAGGGGCGGGCGGCCTTCGGCTCGGCGACCTTCAGCGGCGCGGGGGCGGGCAGACCCTTGTGCTTCTGCCAGTCACCGGTGAGCTTGAGGATGGCCATGACCGGCTCGGTCGGCTGCGCGCCGACACCCAGCCAGTACAGCGCACGCTCCGAGTCGACCTCGATGCGCGACGGGTTCTGCACCGGGTGGTACAGGCCGATCTCCTCGATCGCACGGCCGTCACGGCGGGTGCGGGAGTCGGCGACGATGATGCGGTAGTGAGGCGCGCGGATCTTGCCCAGACGCTTCAGCTTGATCTTGACTGCCACGGGAGTGGTGTCTCCTGGTCTTGACGTGGGTGGGCACGGCGAGATTGCCGCGTGGGGTTGCGGTACCCGAGTGCCCGACGGACGCGTCAGCCGGAGGAGAGAGGGGTCCTATGCGACTGTCGAGTACAGCTAGCCATTGTGCCACATGCCGTGGGGGTGACCGAACTCCGGTCCGGCCCCCCACCAGGAACACGGCCCTCAGCCCGCCGCGACACCGACGATCTCCGGGATGCGGAACGGCTTTCCGCAGCCGCCGCACATGATCGGGGCCTGGGCGAGCACCGACGGCACCACTCGGACGTTGCGCCCGCAGTCGCAGACCGCCTTGACGCGGACGCCGCCCCCGGAGGAGCCGTGCCGAGCGGCGGGGCCGCGGAAGCTTCGCTTGGTGTCCGCGGCGGTCGCCACGGTGTGCGCCTTCAGTGCGCGCTGGATCCGCTCGATCGTCTGGCGGTAGCGCTGCTTCGCCTCCGGGTTGAGCGTGACCAGCGAGAAGCCGCTGCTGGGGTGTGGTTCCTCTGGATGGTCGAGGCCCAACTCCTCGGCGATGGCCAGGAATCTGCGATTGTGATAGCGGCCGGCGCGCGAGGTGTCGCGGATTCCGCGCGCGGCTGCGATGCCGTGGACTGCCTCATGAAGGAGTCGTTCGAAGGAGAGCTCGCGTCCACAGGCGGACGACGACTCGCCGATCAGGGATTCGGGCGCGGCAAGATCCGGCAGCTCGGGGTGGTGCCGCTGAATGTCGGCCCACGCCCCTGCCAGTTCTGCGGCGAGGACAGGTGGTGTCGTGCTCACGTCGTGACAACGAGCCGGGGGGCCTCCGTGTTCCTATTCCGGGGCATCCCAAATAATTTGCACGTACCAGTCAGTTCCCACTGATGCGTCCCGAGGAGGGCGGGTGCGCAAATGTACGGAGAAGGCGCACAGCTCACACCAAGGTGGTGCGTAGTGGCACGTACGCCTTCACGAACGCCCTCCGTCTTCGCGGGCGCCCTCCGGCTACGCGCGCCTAGTAGGCGCGTGCGACGACCGCGACGTTACCGGCCGCGTCGTCGGCGTCCGGCACCGCCCCTTCGGGGGTGATCAGACACCGTACGGAGACGCCGTGCCCGGCGAGCTCGTTCTCGCCCGCCTCCCCGAGGGTGGCCCACGGGATGCGCGCCCAACCGCCCGCGGAGGTCGCCTCCAGGGCCTCGGCGACCGTGGCCACGTCGGTCGTCCGCAGCCGCCGCCGCTCCCGTGACTGCGCGAGCAGCAGCGCCTGGTCCTCCTCCAGGATCTTGGGCACCACGGCGACCAGCGCCTCCAGGGCGACCGGGGTCTTGCCGCCGGGGATGCGCCGGGCGAGCATCGCGGTGCCGTTCTCCAGGTCGCGGGGCCCGACCTCGACGCGTACGGGCACGCCCTTCAGTTCCCAGTCGACGGCGCGGCGGCCGAAGGGGGTGTCGGTGCGGTCGTCCACGTGGACACGGATTCCCGCCTTCTTAAGTACGTCGCCGATTTCGCGCACCTTGTGGAGCACCGCCTCGTCGTCCTTGACGGCGAGCACGACGACCTGGGTGGCCGCGAGGCGGGGCGGGACGCGCAGCCCGTTGTCGTCGCCGTGCATCATCACCAGCGCGCCGATCATGCGGGTCGTCGAGCCCCAGGAGGTCTGCCAGACCAGCTCCTCCGTGCCGTCCTTGGACAGGAAGCGCGTGTTGAACGCCTTGGCGAAGTTCTGGCCGAGTTCGTGGCTCGTGCCCATCTGGAGGGCCTTGCCGTCGCCCATCATCCCTTCGAGGGTGAGGGTGTTGATGGCGCCGGCGAAGCGCTCCTTGGTCGTCTTCCGCCCCAGGAGGACGTCCATCGCGAGGACGTTCTCCATGAAGTCCGCGTAGACGTCCCGGTGGATGCGCGCCGCGAAGTCGCGCGCCTCTTCGTAGGTCGCGTGCGCCGTGTGGCCCTCCTGCCAGAGGAATTCCGTCGTACGCAGGAAGAGGCGGGGCCTGAGCTCCCAGCGGACCACGTTCGCCCACTGGTTGATGAGCAGCGGCAGGTCCCGGTAGCTCTGCACCCACTTGGCGAAGGAGGCGTTGACGACCATCTCGGAGGTGGGGCGGACGACGGCGGGCTCCTCCAGCACCTTGCCGCCGCCGTGCGTGACCACGGCCAGCTCGGGCGCGAAGCCCTCGACGTGGTCGGCCTCCTTGGTGAGGTACGACTGCGGGATCAGGAGCGGGAAGTACGCGTTCTGCGCGCCCGTCTCCTTGATGCGGTCATCCATCTCCCGCTGCATCCGCTCCCACAGGCCGTAGCCGTACGGTCGGATGACCATGGTGCCGCGCACCGGGCCGTTGTCGGCCAGTTCGGCCTTGGTGATCAGGTCCTGGTACCAGCGCGGAAAGTCTTCCGTCCGGGGCGTGAGAACGCGGGGTTTGGCCATGGCGCGGATGCTACGGCGCGGGCCGTGGAGCACTCGAATCCTTTTCGCCCGTATGCCCGGGGCCACCCGCGTGCGCCCGTCATATGACCTCCCGGGGGCGCACGACGGTGCACACGCGCATTGTCGCCGCGCCTGCCAATCACCCCCTAGACGCGGCGGACGTTGCGGAGTTTTCTGGCTTACGGGGGGGGGAGCGCGAGCAGCGCGCGAACACGGTCGGACGCCACGCGTACGGGCAGTCGGCACGGCGACAACTCTCGGTATCTCTCGGTGGATTGGGGCACTTTCGATGACACCTACGCTCGTGCGGCGGCACCTCCCTCACACGGCCCCCGCGCCGCGGACGGATTTGTGCGCACGCGCGCGTGACTGGGCGGAGATTCAGGAACGGATGCTGGTGCCGCTCTACGAAGCGGTCTACGAGCGCCTGGAGGTCGGTGCGGGCACCCGGCTCCTCGGGCTCGACTGCGGCTCCGGGCTCGCGCTCCTGATGGCGGCGTCGCGCGGCGCGGCCGTCACCGGCGTCGAGCCCTCGCATCCCGAGCTCCTCGCCCTGGCCGAGGAGCGGCTGCTGCCCGACGCCTCCGCGCCGCGGGAGGCCGCGGACGCCCGGCTCACGACGGCCGACGCCGCCGATCTCACCGCGACCGATCCCGGCGGAGCCCCGTACGACGTGATCACCGGATTCCGGCCGATCGGGTGTGTGGCCGGGGACTCCGAGGGGCTTTCGGCGCGCCTGGAGAGCGTGGCACCCCTGGCAGACCGGGGCGCCGCCGTGGTGCTCGTCGGCTGGGGCCCTCCGGAGCGCTGTGCCACCTCGTCCGTCCTACGGGTGGCCACAAAACTCGCCGACCCTCTACGTAGTACGGGTAGTTGGCGCCCGGCACTCCGTGACGACCTGGAGGAGGTCGCTCAGCGGGCGGGGCTGCGGCCCGACGGTTCCGGCCGGGTGGCGTGCCCCTTCGGGTACGCGGACGCCGAGAGCGCGGTGCGCGGGCTGCTTTCGACGGGCCTGTTCGACGCCGCCGTGGGGGCGACGGACCCGGCGCAGGTCGACAAGGAGGTGTCCGAGGCGCTGCGGGCCCATGTGCGCGCCGACGGCACGGTGTGGATGCCCAATGTGTTCAGGTACCTGATAGCCCGCACGCCGTGAGACGCCACAACACGCCGTGAGACACCACGAGGAGACGCCACAAGCCGAAGGCCCGCACACCATGCGGCGTGCGGGCCCGAGGGACAGGCTGCCGGTTCAGTCCTTGGTGAAGCGCGCGACGCCGGCGATCCGGTACGCGTCCGCCTCCTCCAGCGTCTCGTTCTCCATGAGCGCCTCGGCCAGTGCGTCGAGCTTGTCCCGGTTGTCGCGCAGCTTCTGGCACGCCTCCTCGTAGCACTCGTCCACGATGCGGCGCATCTCGCCGTCGATCGTGTCGAGGGTGTCGGGGGCGGCGGACAGCCCGTACGCCTGCTGGGCGTCGCTCGGGAGGGCGGACAGGCGGCCGACCTTCTCGCTCATGCCCCAGCGGGCGACCATGCCGCGGGCGATGTTGGTGACCTGCTCCAGGTCGTTCTCAGCGCCGGTCGTGATGACTCCGTAGACGACGTGTTCGGCCGCCATGCCTCCGAGGGCGCCGATGATGCGGCCCCTGAGGTACTCCTCCGTGTACGCGTACTTGTCGGAGTCCGGGGTGGAGAGCGTGACGCCGAGGGCGCGGCCTCGCGGCACGATCGTGATCTTGCGGACGGGGTCGGCGCCGGGCTGCAGCATGCCGAGGAGGGCGTGGCCGCTCTCGTGGAAGGCGGTGCGGCGGCGCTCGTCGTCGGGCATCACCAGCGGCCGTTCGGCGCCGAGCTGGACCTTTTCGAGCGCTTCGGACAGCTCCGACTGGCCGACCTGCTTCTCCTTGCGCTTGACGGCGAGCAGCGCGGCCTCGTTGGTCAGGTTCGCGAGGTCGGCGCCGGTCATGCCCGGGGTCGTACGGGCGACCTGGGTGAGGTCGACATCGGGGGCCAGCGGGATGTCCCGGGTGTGGATCTTGAGGATGGACTCGCGGCCGTCGCGGTCCGGCGGCGAGACGGTGACCATGCGGTCGAAGCGCCCCGGCCGGGTCAGCGCCGGGTCGAGGACGTCCGCGCGGTTGGTCGCCGCGATGACGATGACGCCCTCCGAGCCGGAGAAGCCGTCCATCTCCGTGAGGATCTGGTTGAGGGTCTGCTCGCGCTCGTCGTGGCCGCCCATGCCGCCGCCACCGCCGCGGGCCCGGCCGATGGTGTCGATCTCGTCGATGAAGATGATCGACGGGGCGACCTTGCGGGCCTCGGCGAACAGCTCCCGTACGCGCGAGGCGCCGACGCCGACGATCATCTCGATGAACTCGGAGGCGGAGGCCGAGAAGAACGGCACTCCCGCCTCGCCGGCGACCGCCCGCGCGAGCAGCGTCTTACCGGTGCCGGGCGGGCCCGCGAGGAGCACGCCACGCGGCATCTTGGCGCCCATGGCCCGGTAGTCCTGCGGGTTCTTGAGGAAGTCGACGACGTCGTCGAGCTCGCCCTTGACCTCGTCGATGCCGGCGACGTCCTGGAAGGTGGTGCGCTTCTTGCCGGGTTCGAGCTCGACGGGCTTGGGCGGCTGCTTGCGGCCGAGCATGCCGCCGGCGCCGCCTCCCATGCCCCCCTGGCTCATGCGCCGCGCGATGAACACCCACAGCACGACGAGGAGGAGCATCGGGGCGAGCGAGATGAGCAGGTTGGACAGGAAGCTGCGCTCCTGGACGACGGGTTCGGCCGTCACCGTGACGTCGTGCTTCTCCAGGTTGGCCCAGAGGTCGTCATCGGCGAAGGCCGGGCGCTGCGTCGTGAACTTGGTGTAGTTCTTGCGCTTGCTGTCGCTGTCCTTGGGTGTGGGCTTCTCCTTCTTGAGCTCGCCCTGGATCGCGTCGCCCTTGGAGTAGATCTTGGTGACGTTGTCGGCCGCGACCTGCTTGCTGAACTCGGTGTACGAGACCGTCGGCTCGTCGCCCTCGTTGAAGAACGACAGCACCAGGTTGGCGATGAGGTAGACGATCAGGGCCGTCAGGATGAGGCCGCCCCAGCCGCCGGGCATCTTGCGCTTGGGCCCCTGCGGGGGCGGAGGGGGCGGCGCGCCCTCGGACCGCCAGGGCTGATCCGTCCGATCGCGCGGGGGTACGGGGTTCGCCACGCCTGCCTCTCCTCCTGCCACCTGCGGCCCTCGGGTGCCGTCACGGACCCAAGGCCTTCCGCCCATGACCGCACAGGTGCAGGGGGCGCGCCACTCGTGGACATGCGTAAGGGGCGCCCGCAATGGCGGACGCCCCTTACAGCGGCTGAGGTCTCAGCCCATGAACTTCTTGAACTCGTCGGGGAGCTCGAAGTCCTTCGGGTCCTGCTGGCCCGCGCCGGGCAGGCCGAGGGCGCCGCCCGCCTCGGCGGCGGCCGCGCGCCGGGCGGCCTCGTCCTTCTCCTGCTGCTGACGCTTCATGGGGTTGCCGGAGCGCTGCTTGCCCTTGGCCTTCTTCTGCTGCTTCTTCTGTTTGCCGGGGCCACCGCCCGAGCCGGGCATGCCCGGCATCCCCGGCATGCCGCCGCCCTGAGCCATGCGGGACATCATCTTGCGGGCCTCGAAGAACCGCTCGACCAGGTTCTTGACCGCGCTGACCTCGACGCCGGAGCCCTTGGCGATACGGGCGCGACGCGAGCCGTTGATGATCGCGGCGTCCGCGCGCTCGGCCGGGGTCATCGACTTGATGATGGCAGCCGTGCGGTCGACATCGCGCTCGTCGAGGTTGTTGATCTGGTCCTTCATCTGGCCCATGCCGGGCATCATGCCGAGCAGCTTGGAGATGGAGCCCATCTTCCTGACCTGCTCCATCTGCGCCAGGAAGTCGTCGAGCGTGAAGTCCTGGCCCTTCTTGGAGGCCAGCTTCGAGGCCATCTTCTCGGCCTCTTGCTGCGAGAAGGTCTGCTCGGCCTTCTCGATCAGCGTGAGCATGTCGCCCATGCCGAGGATGCGGGACGCCATGCGGTCCGGGTGGAACGCGTCGAAGTCGTCCAGCTTCTCGCCGTTGGAGGCGAACATGATCTGCTTGCCGGTGACCTGTGCGATGGAGAGCGCGGCACCACCACGGGCGTCACCGTCGAGCTTGGAGAGCACCACACCGTCGAAGCCGACTCCGTCACGGAAGGCCTCGGCCGTGTTGACCGCGTCCTGACCGATCATGGCGTCGACGACGAAGAGGACCTCGTCCGGGCGCACGGCGTCGCGGATGTCCGCGGCCTGCTGCATCAGCTCCTGGTCGATGCCGAGGCGGCCCGCGGTGTCGACGATGACGACGTCGTAGACCTTGGCCTTGGCGTGCTCGATGGAGTCCTTGGCGACCTTGACCGGGTCGCCCACGCCGTTGCCCGGCTCGGGCGCGTAGATGCCGACGCCGGCGCGCTCGGCGACGACGCTCAGCTGGTTCACGGCGTTCGGGCGCTGGAGGTCACAGGCGACGAGCAGCGGCGAGTGGCCCTGGGACTTGAGCCAGAGGCCCAGCTTGCCCGCGAGGGTCGTCTTACCCGCACCCTGCAGACCCGCGAGCATGATCACGGTCGGGCCGGTCTTGGCGAAACGCAGCCGGCGGGTCTCGCCGCCGAGGATGCCGATGAGCTCCTCGTTGACGATCTTGATGACCTGCTGGGCGGGGTTCAGGGCCTGGGAGACCTCGACGCCGGTCGCCCGCTCCTTGATCTGCTTGATGAAGGCGCGGACGACGGGCAGGGCCACGTCGGCTTCAAGGAGGGCGATCCGGATCTCGCGCGCCGTGGCGTCGATGTCCGCCTCGCTGAGGCGCCCCTTGCCGCGGAGGTTCTTGAATGTCGCTGCGAGGCGATCGGAGAGAGTGTCGAACACGGCGGTCGCGAATCCTCGGGTCGGGGGCTTAAGGGACAGGTCGCTCTCCAGGGTATCCGCCCGCGGTGCCGTGGTCAGTGGCCCGGTGCCGATGCGCCCCACAGGTCGCACCCACGTACGAAAAAACAGTGCATACGCCTCCATATCCGCCGCGGACACCCCGGCGTGACCAGGGCGTGACCAGGACGTTCACCATAATTACGGTCCCAGCGGTTCCGTAAACCCGTGCACATCAGTGGCGCCCGACTGGGTAGGCGCCTTCAGGTTTCGACACCACCCCTCTCCTTCGCCCCGGGCCGGGGCGTGCCCGGTCGTGTCCGGAACCGCCACCAACAGCCGTGCGGCAGACCGCCGTACACACCTCTGACGTGAACTGGAGCTCACAGATGACCTCCCTCGCTCCCTCTGCGGACCGGCCGTCACGGCCAGTACGCAGGCCACCGGCACCCCAAGGGAGGCCGTCGTGAACTTCTTCGACTACTTCCAGGGCAACTGGCCCGATGTGCTCGACGCCACGCTCGCGCACATCCTGCTGGTCCTCGAAGGACTGGCCCTCGCCGTACTCATCGGCGTGCCGGTGGCGATCCTGACGTACCGGACGAAGGCGCCGCGCGCCGCTGTGCTCGGAACGGCCGGGCTGCTGCTGACGATCCCGTCCTACGCGCTGTTCGGCCTGCTGATCACGCCGCTCGGCCTGGGCACGGGCCCCTCCGTGGTGGCCCTGACGCTGTACGCGCTGCTGCCCGTCATACGTAACACCGTGGTCGGCCTGCGCGAGATCGACCCGGCCGTCGTCGAGTCGGCCAACGCCATGGGCATGACCCGGCTGAAGGTCCTCGCCACCATCGAGTTCCCGCTGGCCTGGCCCGTGGTCGTCACCGGCCTGCGGGTCGCGACGCAGATGCTGCTCGGCATCGCCGCGATCGCTGCCGCCGTGAACGGCCCCGGTCTCGGCAAGCTCATCCTCGACGGACTCGCCAGCGCGGGCACCCCGTTCGCCGTCTATCTGACGCTCGAGGGCGCGCTCGCCATCGTCGTCCTCGCGCTGCTCTTCGATCTGCTCTTCGCCCTGCTCAACCGTCTGACCACTCCGAAGGGGGTCACCCGATGATCCGGCTCGACCGGCTGACCAAGTCCTACGCGGGGCAGGAGCGTCCGGCGGTGGACGACCTGACGTTGGAGGTCCCCGAGGGGAAGATCGTCGTCTTCGTCGGCCCCTCCGGCTGCGGCAAGACCACGACGATGAAGCTGATCAACCGGCTGATCGAGCCGACGTCCGGCCGCATCCACCTCGCCGACGAGGACGTCACGACGATCCCGGTGCACGAGCTGCGCCGCCGCATCGGTTACGCGATCCAGCAGTCCGGGCTCTTCCCGCACCAGACGGTCGCCCAGAACATAGCCACCGTGCCCGGCCTGCTCGGCTGGGACAAAAAACGCGTCCACGCGCGCGTGGACGAGCTGCTCGACATGGTGGGCCTGGACCCGGACACGTACCGCGGCCGCTACCCGAAGCAGCTCTCCGGCGGCCAGCAGCAGCGCGTCGGCGTCGCCCGCGCGCTCGGCGGCGACCCGCAGGTGATGCTCATGGACGAGCCCTTCGGCGCCATCGACCCGCTCAACCGCGAGGCGTTGCAGAACGAGTTCCTCAAGATCCAGTCGAAGCTGCGCAAGACGATCGTCTTCGTCACCCACGACATCGACGAGGCCGTGAAGATGGGCGACAAGATCGCCGTCTTCGCCGAGCACGGCAATGTCGTCCAGTACGACACCCCGGAGAAGATCCTCGCCGAGCCCGCCAGCGAGTTCGTCACGGACTTCATCGGGTCGGGCGCGGCCGTCCGCCGTCTCTCGCTGACCCGGCTCGGGAACGTCGACGTGCCGCTGTGGCCCACCGTCGCCGAATCGGCGAGCGCCGAGGCGCAGCAGGACGCGGCTGCCGACAGCGACCGCGAGTTCGTGGTGGTCCTGGACGAGGACCGCCGCCCCGTCGGCTGGCTGCCCGCCGGTGGTGGCACGCGGCTGCCGCTGATCTCTCCGCTCGGCCCGGCCACGAGCCTGTACGACGCGCTCGACGAGTTGCTCGCAGTGAACGCGTCCGCGCTGACGGTCGTGGACGACATCGGCCGCTACCGGGGCGTCGTCACCCTGGACACCCTGCGGACGCTGATCCACACCGACGGCGCCTCCGGACTGCTCCAGGGGGCCCGGCCGTGACCCAGGCACTCGTCGAGGACGTCCCCACGGTCGCGAAACCATCGGACCGCACCCGCGTCCTGCCGCCGCTGTGGCGCCTCGTCCTCACCCCGCTCGCCCTCGCCGTGGTCCTCGCGCTCCTCGCCTGGTACGTCTCCGGGCAGGAGAAGGACCAGATCGAGCTGCGCAGCCTGAACGCGGACTACCTGCTCAGCCGCACCCTCACGCACCTCGAACTGACCGCGGTCGCCACGGTGTTCATCCTGGTGATCGCCATCCCGCTCGGCGTGCTGCTCACCCGCCGCTGGGCCCGCCCCCTCGCGGGGCCCGTCCTCGGACTCGCCAGCATCGGGCAGGCACTGCCCTCGCTCGGCCTGATCGTGCTGCTCGCGGTGGCCTTCGTCAGCCTCGGGGTGACGCAGATCGCGCTGATCGCGTTCGTCGCGTACGGGGTGCTGCCGGTGCTGCGCAACACCATCGCGGGCCTTCAGCAGGTCGATCCGTCGGTCCTCGAGTCCGCCCAGGGCATGGGGATGACGAAGTGGGAGGTGCTGCGCCGGATCGAACTGCCGCTCGCGGTACCGGTGATGCTCGCAGGTATCCGTACGGCACTGGTGATCACGGTGGGCACGGTCGCGCTCGCGACGTTCATCGGGGCCGGCGGCCTCGGCGATGTGATCTCGAACGGGATCAACTCCAGCCGGAACCTGGTCCTGGTCACCGGCAGTGTGCTCGTGGCCGTACTCGCGCTGCTCGTGGACTGGGTCGCCGGGATCGTCGAGAACCTGCTGCGCCCGCGCGGTCTGTGAGAAGGGGCCTGTGAGAGAAGTGAAGACATCCATGCGAAGCGGACCGGCCACTGCGCGCGCCAAGGTCTCGGTCGTCCTGTGCGCCGCCCTGCTCGGCGGCGCCGCGCTGACCGGCTGCACGGACACCGGCGGATCGGGCGGGACCGACAACCTGCCGCGGACGGCGAGCCAGAAGCAGCTCGACGGCGGCTCGATCGCCAAGGACGTCGACCTGAAGGGCGCGCACTTCGCGGTCGGCTCCAAGGAGTTCACCGAGCAGCAGATCCTCGGCAAGATCACGAAGTACGCGCTGGAGGCCGCCGGGGCGAGCACCAAGGACCAGACGGGGCTGCAAGGCACGACGATCGCGCGCAGCGCGCTGCAGGGCGGCGACATCGACATGTACTGGGACTACTCCGGCACCGGCTGGACCCAGTTCCTGCAGCACGACAAGCCCGTGCAGGGCAGCACCGCGCAGTTCGCGGCGACGTCGAAAGAGGACCTGAAGAAGCACAAGATCAAGTGGCTGGGCCCGGCCCGGTTCGGCAACCAGTACACGATCGCCCGCGCCTCCGACGCGACGGGCCGTGCGGGCAGGGTCGACTCGATCAGCGACCTGGCGAAGCTGGCGAAGGACCACCCGGAGGACGCCACGCTCTGCGGGGCCTCGGAGTTCCTGGACCGTGAACTGTCGGCGCTGGAACAGAGCCCGTACAAGCTGAAGTTCGGGGCGCCGCAGGTCTACCAGAACGCGTTCGCGCTGAACTTTGTGAACGTGGCGAAGGGCAGCCCCTGCAAGTTCGCCGAGGTGTTCACGACGGATGCCCGCCTGGAGTCCCTGGACCTGAAGGTCCTGGACGACGACAAGGGGCACTTCACGACGGAGCTGGCCGCGCTGACCGTGCGCGACGAGACCGCGAAGAAGTACCCGCAGCTCACGAAGTTGTCGAAGAAGCTCGGTGACGCGCTCACCGAGAAGACCATCATCAAGCTCAACGGGATGGTCGACCTGGAGGGGAAGAGCGCCGATCAGGCCGCGCTGTACTTCCTGCGTACGAACGGTTTCATCGGCAAGTGAGACGGCCGGGGCCGGGGTGCGCACTCCCCGGCCCCGCTCACCCATGGCTCACCCCCGCAGCGCCTCCTCCACGCCCCGCGCCACGGACACCGCCTCCTGCGAGGGCAGCGGCCCGCCGTCGCCCCCGGCCACGTAGAACGCGTCGACCGCGTTGGCGCCCAGCGTCGACACATGCGCCGAGCGCACCCGCACCCCGGCCCCCTCGAGCGCCCGCCCGATGCGGTGCAGCAGACCCGGCGCGTCGTGCGCCCGCACCTCGATCACCGTCGCCCGCCGCGAGCCCGCGGAGGCCACCGTCACCCGGGCCGGCGGCGCCACCACACCGCGCCTGCGCGGATACGCGGCGTCCCGCTCGGCGAGCCGCGCCGCGATGTCGAGCGAGCCGTCGAGGGCCCGTACGAGATCGGCGCGCAGCCGCGCGGCCTGCGGCAGCGAGCCATACTCGGCGGCGACCCGCCAGTCGAGCAGCAGGGCGACTCCCTCCACCCCCTCCGGAGGTGTCAGCGCCCGCAGCTCCGCCGTCCGCACGGTCAGCCGGTGCATCGCGAGCACCCCGGCGACGGCCGGAAGCACCCCGTCCTGCTCCGGCACCGCGATCACCAACTCGACGCCGAGCGGCTCCGGTTCGGCGTCTCCCTCCGCCTCGGTCGGTACGGCGTCGGTCTGCGCCCGCAGCGCGAGCACGGGCCCGCCCGTACGCAGCGCCTCCACCGCGAGCCGTTCCTGCTCGGCGGTCGGCTCCGCGTCGTCCGGGTCGACCGGCTCGTCCCCCGCGAGCACCGCCGCGACCCGCTTGACCAGATCGGCGACGAGCGAGCCCCGCCAGGACGACCACGCGGCCGGGCCGGTCGCCAGGGCGTCCGCCTCGGTCAGCGCGTGCAGCAGTTCGAGCGTGCCGACCGAGCCGACCGCGTCCGCGACGGACCGTACGGTCGCCGGGTCCTCCAGGTCGCGCCGCGTGGCGGTCTCGACGAGCAGCAGGTGGTGCCGTACGAGGGAGGCGAGCACGGCGACATCGGCCCGGTCGAAGCCGATCCGCGCGGCGACGTCCCGCGCGATGGTCTCGCCCGCGACCGAGTGGTCCCCCGGCCAGCCCTTGCCGATGTCGTGCAGCAGCGCCGCGACGAGCAGCAGGTCGGGCCGGTGCACATGGCGGGTCAACTCGGATGCCTGGACGGCGGTTTCGACGAGGTGCCGGTCAACGGTCCATGTGTGCACGGCATTTCGCTGCGGGCGGCACCGCACCCGCTCCCAGTCCGGGATCAGCCGGGTGATCAGTCCCTCGGCCTCAAGGGCTTCCCACACGTCGATGGTCGGCCGGCCCGCGCCGAGCAGCGTGACCAGCTGTTCGCGGGCTTCGGCGGGCCAGGGCGCGGGCAGCGGGCGGGCAGCGGCGGCCATCCGCCGTACCGCGTGCGGGGACAGCGGCAGTCCGGCCTGGGCGGCAGCGGCGGCGGCGCGCAGCGGCAGCACCGGGTCGCGCTCGGGCTTGGCGGCGCGGGCGAGCACCACCTCCCCCTCCATCTCGACGACGCCCTCGGCGAGCGGCGAACGCTCGACCGGCGCCGACTTCCCGCCGCCGAGCGCCCGCCCGTCGCCCACCACCGCCCTTCTAAGGAAGTCGCTCCGCTCCCTTGCCAATTTTCGCAGACGCGGCTTGACGGAGCGGGACTTGAGCACCCGCCCCACCTCCCGCCAGGTGACGTCGCTGGCGTACGACACCGTGCGCGCGGCCTCGTACACCTGCCGCAGCAACGTATCGGCGTCCAACAGGCCGAGTTCCGCGGCGACCTGGTCCTGCTCCTGGAGCGCGAGCCGGTCGGTGGCGCGCCCGGTCGCCAGATGCAGGGCGTCCCGTACGTCGAGGAGCCGGCGCCGCGCGTCGGCGAGGCCCTCGCGGGGGGCGTCCGCGAGCCAGGAGGCGGCGACGGCGCGCAGCGCGGTGGCGTCCCGCAGCCCGCCCCGCGCCTCCTTCAGGTCGGGTTCGAGGAGGAACTGCAACTCGCCCTGGCGCCCGGCCCGTTCCTCGCACAGCTCGCGCAGTTCGGGCAGCCGCCGCACCGCCTGGTTGCGCCAGTCCGCGAGCACGGCGGTGCGCAGGCCCGCCGTGAGCCCGAGGTCACCCGCGAGGTGCCGGGCGTCGAGCAGGCCGAGCTGCACCTTGAGGTCGTCGCCCGCGGTCTTGCGCGCCTCCGAGGGCGTACGGACGGAGTGGTCGAGGGCGAGGCCCAGGTCCCACACCGGGTACCAGATGCGGTCGGCGAGCGCGGCAACCTCCTTGAGGTCCGCCGAGCCGTCGTGCAGCAGGAGCAGGTCGAGGTCGCTGCGCGGGGAGAGTTCGCCGCGCCCGTACCCGCCGACCGCCACGAGGGAGACGCCCGGCGCCCCGGCGCCGAAGAGTTCGGCGAGCCAGTCGTCGGTCAGCTCCGCGAGGGCGGCACGGCGCGGCGGCCCGGACCGCGCCTCCCCCTGGAGAAGGCGCAGCCGGGCCGCCGCATAGCCGCCGAGTCCGGAATCCTCTGATTCAGCACGTACGTCGTTCACGCTCGTCACCCGGCGACTCCCGTTCCGTCCATGTCCGTTACAGCGCGTCCGGGCCACGTTCGCCGGTGCGCACCCGCACGGCCGTCTCGACGGGGACCGCCCAGACCTTGCCGTCGCCGATCTTGCCGGTCCGCGCGGCCTTCACCACGACATCGAGCAGTTGCTCGGCGTCGTCGTCCTCGACCAGGACCTCGATACGGATCTTGGGTACCAGATCGACGGTGTACTCGGCGCCGCGGTAGACCTCGGTGTGCCCGCGCTGACGGCCGTACCCGCTGGCCTCTGTCACGGTCAGGCCCTGGACGCCGAAGGCCTGGAGGGCCTCCTTGATCTCGTCGAGCCGGTGCGGCTTGACGACCGCGGTGATCAGCTTCATGCGTCGACCTTCTTCGTGTTCTGTGGGTCCTTCGGGGCGGGGACGGCCTGGCGGGCGACGGTGCCGCCGCCCGCGCCGCTGTAGTCGTACGCGGTCTCGGCGTGCTCGGCCTGGTCGATGCCGGAGACCTCGTCGTCCTCGTCGACCCGCATGCCGATGGTCTTGTCGAGGGCGAGGGCGAGGACCGCGGAGACGATCAGCGAGTAGGCGAGGACGCCGCCGACGCCCGCGCACTGCTTCCAGAACTGGTCGAGGCCGCCTCCGTAGAAGAGGCCTGCCGCGTCGGACTGGCCGCCGCCCGTGGCGAAGAAGCCGACGAGCAGGGAGCCGACGACGCCGCCGACCAGGTGGACGCCGACGACGTCGAGCGAGTCGTCGTAGCCGAACTTGTACTTGAGGCCCACGGCCATCGCGCACAGCACACCGGCGATGGCGCCGATGGCGATCGCGCCGAGCGGCGAGCAGGAACCACCGGAAGGAGTGATGGCGACAAGCCCTGCGACGGCGCCGGACGCGGCGCCGAGCGAGGTGCACGCGCCGTGCCGGATCTTCTCGTAGGCCAGCCAGGCCAGCATGGCGGCGGCGGTCGCGACCTGTGTGTTGATGAACATCAGCGCGCCGACGCCGTCGTCGTTGCCGAGCCACGAGCCGGCGTTGAAGCCGAACCAGCCGAACCACAGCAGACCGGCGCCGAGCATCGTCCACGGCAGCGAGTGCGGCCGCATCGGGTCCTTCTTGAAGCCGACGCGCTTGCCGATGACGAGGATCACGCCGAGCGCCGCGGCGCCCGCGTTGATGTGCACGGCCGTACCACCGGCGAAGTCGATCACCCCGAGGTCGAAGGCCCAGCCGCCGGTCCCCCACACCCAGTGCGCGACCGGGAAGTACACGATCGTGACCCACAGCGCGATGAACAGCCCCCAGGCGCTGAACTTCACGCGGTCCGCGAGCGCGCCGCTGATCAGCGCGGGTGTGAGCACCGCGAACATCAGCTGGAAGACCGCGAACACATAGACCGGGATCGTGTAGCCGTCCCAGAGCTGGGTGAGGCCGATCCCGCTGAGCCCGACGAAGTCGCCGTCCCAGCCGAGGAGCGAGCCCCTGTCGGTGCCGAACGCTACGGAAAAGCCGTACAGCACCCACAGGATCGTGACGATCCCGAGGCTGATGAAGCTCATCATCAGCATGTTCAGGGTGCTCTTGACGCGGACCATGCCTCCGTAGAAGAAGGCGAGTCCCGGTGTCATCAGCATCACCAGGGCGGAACAGATCAGCATGAAGCCTGTATTGGCGGGCGACAGTGTGGGTGCGTCTGCCGCCAGCGTGATGGCTGCAGCCATCGGCGTCTCCTCGTCATGGGGCCGGTTATGCGCCATGACATTGCTGCAGCGCCGTTTCCGTTCGCGCCCCCTGATGTTTCGCCGTAGTGACGATGAGCCCGCGGGTGTTACGGGTGGATGAAATGCCGGAAACGGACCGACCACGACCTCCGTCCGCGATGACCTGGCGTAGGGGAGCCGAGTCGGGCTGTTTCGGGACGGTGGCCGTGGCCGGTGTCTGTGGGGTGCTCCCCCGCCGTCAGACCGCGGCTTCGGCGGTCTCCGGCAGGTGGAGCGCGAGCTGTTCCGTGAGGTCGATGACCTCGGCGATGTCACCGAAGTCCCGCGTCGCGGTGTCGACGGTCTTGCGGATCCGGGTGTTGACCCGCTCGGAGCGCACCTTCCTGGCGATCTCCAGGGCCTTCCCGGCGAGCACCGTGGACTGCTCGGGCTCCTTCTGCAGGAGGTGCACGGTCGCCATCCCGATCAGGTTCAACGCGTACGAACGCTGGTGCTCGGCGTCCTTCCCGAACAGCTCGACGGCGCGCTTCATCACGGGTTCGGCCATCGACGCGTACGTGGGGCTGCGGCCCGCCACGTACGCGAGATCCCGGTACGAGTGACTGTTCTCGCCGTGCAGTTCGGCCTCGGAGAAGAAGCGGATCCAGTCGGGGTCCGGGTCGTCCCAGTCGTCCGCGTCCGTGAAGGTGTCCTCGGCCATCCGCACGGCGCGCTTGCACTTGCCGGGCTGCCCCATGTTCGCGTACGCGCGGGCCTCCATCGCATACAGCATGGACTGGGTGCGGGGACTGGCGCAGTCGCGACTGCCGTACTGGGCGAGGTGGATGAGTTCGAGGGCGTCATCGGGACGGCCGAGGTGAATCATCTGCCGGCTCATACTGCTGAGCACGTACGAGCCGAGCGGCTTGTCGCCCGCTTCCTTGGAGGCGTGCAGGGCGAGCACGAAGTACTTCTGGGCGGTGGGCTGCAGGCCCACGTCGTAGCTCATCCAGCCGGCCAGCTCGGCGAGCTCGGCGGCGACCTTGAACAGGCGCCGCGTCGTCTCCTCCGGCTGCGGCTCCTGCAGCAGGTCGGTCACCTCGTGGAGCTGGCCGACGACGGCCTTGCGGCGCAGGCCGCCGCCGCACTGGGCGTCCCACTGGCGGAACATCACCGTGGTCGACTCCAGGAGGTCGAGCTCCGGCTTCGACAGCCGGTTCCCACGACGCTGCGTGACCGGCTCCGGCTCCGGCCTGGCCGAGGCGCCGGGGGTCGGCACCAGCCAGCGCTGCATCGGCTCGATCAGCGAGGGGCCCGCGGCGAGCGCGAGCGAACTGCCGAGGAAACCGCGGCGCGCGAGCATCAGGTCGCTGCGGGAGAACTCGCCGATGAGCGCCACGGTCTGCGGGGCCGTCCAGGGCAGATCGACACCGGACACCGAGGGCGCCTGGTGCGCGGCGCGCAGGCCGAGGTCCTCGACGGCGACGACGCAGCCGAAGCGCTCGGAGAACAGCTCGCTGAGGATCCGCGGGATCGGCTCGCGCGGGTTCTCCCCGTCGAGCCAGCGGCGCACGCGCGAGGTGTCCGTGGAGATGTGGTTCGCCCCCAACTGCCGGGCCCGCCGGTTCACTTGGCGCGCCAGCTCGCCCTTGGACCAGCCACTGCGCACGAACCACGAACCGAGCAGCTCGTTCGGGCGCTTCTCGGCGTTCGTGACGCCACCGCCGCTGCCGCCCACTGGAACGCCCCCATCCCTGCCGTCTAAGCCGCTGTGTGTGAAGCCCCGTCGACCATTGTTCTCCACACTCTTGCCCGCAAGCCCTACCAGGATGCCGTCAAACCCGGCTCCCCGTCCGGCAGTTGTCACTCCTCGAACAGGAAACCGACTTGCCTCCGGCATACCCACGGGTGCGTGCACCCTGAGGGCTCATGCACTGAAAGTAATCCTACGATCACCCCTCCGGCGAGGGCGAACACGGAAACGCCACCATTCGCCACCCCTTCGAATGAACCCAGCAGCCGCCCCACGCGATTCACTTGACATACGACAGCCGGAAGTAGGCGGACGAGGGTGGACGGGGGCGCGCGACACCGGGCGCACCACCCCGAATGCGAATCGGCTCCGGTCCGGCCGGGGCGGCGCGCACATCGGGTAACGATCCGATTCCGCCGCGTAACCGTCGGCGTACGGGATGTGTTGGAGGGGGCATGGGCTTCACGATCGGCGGCATGCGTGAGATGCGCACCGGCTCACGTCGCCGCGGCCGCACGTCCGGCCGCGCTTCGGACTGCACCACGGTGGCGGAGTTCACCGGCCTCTGGGGCTGGGACGTGGTGCCCGGCGCCCGCGCCGTCGGCTCCGCGTGCTCCTGCGGAAAGGCCGACTGCCCGGCTCCCGGGGCCCACCCCCTCGACCCGGCCGCGCTGGTGCCGGCGGGGGCCACGCTCGACGAAGTGACCGAGTCCTGGGGCCGGTTCCCCGGCGCCGCGGTGCTGCTGCCGGTCGGCCGGGCCTTCGACGCGATCGATGTACCGGAGGCCGCGGGCCGCCGGGCCCTGATCCGCCTGGAGCGCATGGGCGTCCCGCTCGGACCGGTCGTCGCCACCCCGCAGGGCCGCGCCCACTTCTTCGTGGCACCGGGAGCCGCGGCCGAACTCCCCACGCTGCTCTACCGGATGGGCTGGGACGACGCGGCCCTCGACCTGCACGCGCTGGGCGCCGGCGCGTACGTCACGGCCCCGCCGTCGGACCGCGGGGGGCTCGGCCCGACGTCCTGGCTGCGGCCGCCGTCCCTGGACACCGCGAGCCAACCCCCGCAGGCGAGGCTCCTGTTGGGAACGCTGGCCTACGTGGCGCACCGCTCGCCCTGCGCATAACAAAGGCGGGGAACCACGACCGGCAACAACCGGACCGCAGTTCCCCGCCAAGCACGAAGAGCGCCTCCGCTAGTCTCCGATAAGCGCATCCACGAACGCCTCCGGCTCGAACGGCGCCAGGTCGTCGGGGCCCTCGCCGAGACCCACGAGCTTGACCGGCACGCCCAGCTCGCGCTGCACGGCCACGACGATGCCGCCCTTGGCCGTACCGTCCAGCTTGGTCAGCACGATGCCCGTGATGTCGACGACCTCGGCGAACACGCGGGCCTGGACCAGACCGTTCTGCCCGGTCGTCGCGTCGAGGACGAGCAGCACCTCGTCGAGCGGAGCGTGCTTCTCCACGACCCGCTTGACCTTGCCGAGCTCGTCCATGAGGCCGGTCTTGGTGTGCAGCCGGCCCGCGGTGTCGATCAGGACGACGTCGGCGCCCTCCTCGATGCCCTCCTTGACGGAGTCGAAGGCGATGGACGCCGGGTCGCCGCCCTCGGGGCCGCGCACGGTGCGCGCACCGACCCGCTCGCCCCACGTCTGCAGCTGGTCGGCGGCGGCCGCACGGAACGTGTCCGCGGCGCCGAGCAGCACGTTCTTGCCGTCGGCGACGAGCACGCGCGCGAGCTTGCCGGTGGTGGTGGTCTTGCCGGTGCCGTTGACACCGACGACCATCACGATGCCGGGAGTGGTCCCCTCGGTGGCGAAACCCTCGGTCTTCACGGTGCGGTCGAACTCGGGGACGAGCAGCTTGAGGAGCTCCTCGCGCAGCAGCGCGCGCAGCTCGTCCGGCGTGCGGGTGCCGAGCACCTTGACGCGCTCACGCAGGTTCTCGACGAGCTCCTGGGTGGGCTGCACGCCGACGTCGGCGGTGAGCAGCGTGTCCTCGATCTCCTCCCACGTGTCCTCGTCGAGGTGCTCGCGGGACAGGAGGGTGAGCAGGCCCTGGCCCAGCGCGTTCTGCGACCGGGAAAGGCGGGCGCGCAGCCGCACGAGACGGCCCGCGGCGGGCTCCGGTACCTCGACCTCGGGAGCGGCGGGCTCCGCGGCGGCCGGGGCCTCGGGTTCCTCCTCTACGGCCGGCTCGGCGGTGGGGAGGTCGACCTCTTCGATCGTGCGCCGCGCTTCGTCGCGCGGCGTCTCGGCCTCTTCGCCGACGTGCGGCTCGGTGGGCGGGGCGGTGGTGATGTCGGGCGCCGACGGCGGGGACGGGGGCAGCTGCTTCTTCTTGCGGCTGCCGATCACGAGCCCGCCGAGCGCACCGATCACGACCACGGCGATGACTACAGCAAGGATGACGGTTTCCATAACTCGTCCAGTATCAGCCATGGGCCCCGCCCAAGCCGTGTTCGTACCTTCACCCAAAGGACAAAGGGCTCCGACGGGTTCGACTCGGACTAAAGTACGATGGCAGTCGCCGCATCAACGCGCGTAGAGTCCAACGCGATCAGGACACCACGCCGGATCGCGACAGCACTCCACAAGGGCCCTGCGGGCCCGTCACCCCCCACCGGCTCGCTGTCCCCCACGGCCGAGCCGAGCGAGAGGCACGGAACCCCACCGCATGAGCAAGACCGCCGAAGCCGAAGGCGCGCTGGAGACACGCGGCATCGAGCCCGTCCCCGACGCCGAGCGCACCGCCAAGACCCGCGAGCTCTTCCCCACCTGGGTCGCCGCCAACATCAGCGTGCTTCTTCTCACGATGGGCGCGAGCCTCGTCGTGAGCTACAAGCTCAACTTCTGGCAGGCCATCGTCGTGGCCATCGCGGCGCCCATCGTGTCGTACGGCCTCGTGGGCCTGATCGGCATCGCGGGCAAGCGTGGTGGGGCTCCCGGTATGGCGCTGTCCCGCGCGGTGTTCGGTCAGCGCGGGAATCTGCTGCCCGGTTCGCTGATCTGGGTCGCGCGCTGGGGCTGGGAGACGATCAACGCGGTGACCGGCGCGTACGCCGTGCTCACCGTCCTGGACATCCTGTTCGGCATCAAGCAGAACAACTTCCTGGTGATCGTCACCCTCCTGGTGTTCGTGTGCGTCACGTTCGCGATCTCGGGCCTCGGCATCAACGTCGTACAGAAGTGCAATAAGTACGCGACGTACTTCTTCGGCGTCTTCTCGGTCCTGGTGCTGATCTACCTGGTCATCAACACCGACTGGTCCGAGGTCTTCGGGCAGCGCGCCGGGCAGACGTCGCTGATGGTCGCGGGCATCGGCATGATCGCCGCCGGTGGCGTCAGCTGGATCCCGTCCTCCCCCGACTTCACCCGTTACCTGCCGCGCACCGCCTCCACCAGGGGGATCATCGGGAACTCGATCGGCGGCGCGGGCATCGTCGTGCTGCCGATGGTTCTGATGGGGGCCGTGATGGCGGTCTCCACCCCGGACCTGGCCTCGGCCCAGGACCCGGTCTCCTTCCTCGGCGAGATCCTGCCGATGTGGATCGCGGTGCCGTACCTGCTGATCGCGCTGGTCGGCATGCTGCTGATCAACGCCATGTCGATGTACTCCGCCGGGTTCACCGCGCAGACCCTCGGCTTCAAGGTGCCGCGGCACTGGGCCGTCTCCATCAACGCGGTGATCTCGCTGGTCTTCGGCGCCATCCTGATGCTGGTCGCGACGAGCTTCATGAGCTCGTTCATCTCCTTCCTCTCGCTGCTCGCCGTGGCCTTCTCCGCCTGGGTCGGCGTCTTCGGCGCGGACATGTTCACGCGCAAGCACTACGACGCGGCGGCCCTGATCGACACCACCCGCACCAGCGCGTACTGGTACAAGGGCGGCTTCTCCCCCGCCGCGTGCGTCGCCTGGGCGGTCGGCCTGGTCGTCGGCCTGCTGTTCACGTCGTCGACCTGGTTCTCGGGGCCGCTCGCCTCGAACAACTTCATCGGTGAGTACGGCCTCGGCTGGATCGTCACGATCGTCGTCTCCGGCCTGCTGTACCTGGCGCTGCCCAAGCCGGCCGACACCACCGGGGCCCCGGCCGAGGCCGACGCGGCCGAAGCCATGGCCTCCTGACGCTCCGTCAGCTAACGTCCCCCTCCACACATCCGGCTGCACGCCTCGCGGAGGGGGACTTTTCCATGCCCGTGTCCGTCGTACGGTTCAACCTCGTCGACCCCGCCGGCACACCCGAAACACTCGCCGCCCGCTACCAGGCGGCCGTCGAGATGGCCCGCTACGCCGACGAGCAGGGCATCGACACGGTGCAGACCGAGGAGCACCACGGCGTCGCCAACAACTGGCTGCCCTCGCCCTTCACCTTCGCGGGCGCGGTCCTCGGCGCCACGAAGCGCATCGCGGTCACCGTCTCCGCGATCATCGGCCCGCTGCACGACCCGCTCCGCCTCGCCGAGGACATCGCCGTGCTCGACCTGGTCAGCGGCGGCCGCCTGGTGACAGTCTCCGGGATCGGCTACCGGCCCGAGGAGTACGCCCAGTTCGACGTGGAGTGGAAGCGCCGCGGAAAGCTCCAGGACGAGCTGCTCGAAACGCTGCTCAAGGCCTGGACCGGCGAGGAGTTCAGTTACCGGGGCCGCCGGGTCCGGGTCACCCCGCGCCCGTTCACCCAGCCGCACCCGCTGCTCCTGGTCGGCGGCTCCTCGCAGGCGGCCGCACGCCGGGCGGCCAGGCTCGGCCTCCCGTTCTTCCCGAGCGCACATCTGCCGGAGATCGAGGCGTACTACAAGGAACGCCTCGAGGAGTACGGGACCGAGGGCTGGACCATGATGCCCGGGAAGGTGACCCCGCTCCTGCACCTCTCCGACGACCCGGACCGCACCTGGGCCGAGCACGGCGAACACTTCCTGCACGAGGCGCAGACGTACGCGTCCTGGCAGTCGGGGGACATCAAGTCCGCGGTGAAATCCGGGGCATCGACGGTCGACGAGCTGCGGGCCGAGGGCGTCTACCGGGTGCTCACGCCCGACGAGTGCGTGGCGCAGGGGCTCGACAACTACATCCTGCATCCGCTCTCCGGCGGCATGCCCCTGGACGAGGGCCGCCGCAGCCTGCAGCTGTACTGCGAAAACGTACTGCCCCGGCTCAAGGACCAGTGATCGGGTCGATGAGCCGGGGCAGTGACGTCAGCGGGGAGATGGCAGCGGGGACTTGACCCATCTCCCCGGGTCCCGGGGAGGGAGGCGTGACGGTCAGACCGTCTCCGCCTCCTCCAGTGTCTTGCCCTTGTACTCCTTCACGAACTTCAGGGTGAAGGGGATGGAGAGGGCCGCGAACACGGTGTAGATGACGTACGTACCGCCCAGGTTCCAGTCGGACAGGGACGGGAACGTCGCGGTGATGAGGTAGTTCGCGATCCAGTTGAACATCGACGCGACGCCGATGGCGGTGGCACGGATCTTCGGCGGGAACATCTCGCCGACCATGACCCAGAGGATGACGCCCCAGCTCATCGCGAAGAAGAAGACGAACCAGTGGGCGGCGATCAGGGCGACCCAGCCCTGCGCGGTCGGCAGCTGGCCGTTGACCAGGTCGGAGGAGAACGCCCAGGCCTCGCAGCCCAGACCGATGACCATGCCGACGGAGCCGATGAGCGCGAGCGGCCTGCGGCCGACCCGGTCGATCAGGAGCATCGCCACGACGGTGCCGATGATGTTGATGATCGACGTCGTGAACGAGTAGAAGAACGAGTCCGTCGGGTCGACGCCGACCGACTGCCACAGAGTCGAGGAGTAGTAGAACGCGACGTTGATGCCGACGAACTGCTGGAAGACCGCGAGGCCGATACCGACCCACACGATCGGCTTGAAGATGAAGCTGCCCTTCAGGTCCCTGAAGGTCGACAGGCGCTCGTTCTTCATGCCGTGCTCGATCTCGGCGATGCGGGCCTCGGCGTCGGCGCCGTCGCCCTCGACCTGCCGGACGACCTTGCGGGCCTCTTCGGACCGTCCCTTGGCCAGCAGGTAGCGCGGCGACTCCGGGATCATGAAGGTGAACACGCCGTAGAGCGCGGCCGGGATCACCATGATCCCGAGCATCACCTGCCAGGCCTCCAGGCCGAGCAGCTCACCACGCTGGTCGCCGCCCGCGGCGTTCAGCAGACCGTAGTTGACCAGCTGCGAGACGGCGATGCCGAGCACGATGGCGGCCTGCTGGAAGGAGCCGAGCCGGCCTCGATAGGCCGGCGGCGCGACCTCGGCGATGTACGTCGGGCCGAGCACCGAGGCCATGCCGATGGCGAAACCGCCGATGATGCGCCACAGCATCAGATCCCACAGCGCGAACGGCATGGACGAGCCGAGGGCGCTGATGATGAAGAGCACGGACGCGATCTGCATGCACCGCACGCGACCGATCCGGTCGGCGATCCGTCCGGCGGTCGCCGCGCCGACGGCCGAGCCGAGCAGCGCGATGGCGATGACCTGGGCGAGGGTCCCGGAGCCGATGTCCCACCGGTCACGGATGGCTTCGACGGCTCCGTTGACGACTGAGCTGTCATAGCCGAAGAGGAAGCCACCCATGGCGGCACCTGCCGCGATCAAGGTGACACGTCGGAGATTGCCGGGCTGTTCCTGCCTGGCTCCCGTTGTCGGTGCCGCACTGCTGGTCACATGTACTCCTCGGGCCACCGGCCTCGCTGCCGGGGGTGGGGGCGAGCCCTTCAGATCCGATTCCAGTGGCGCACACGTTCACGCCACCCACCACCTGAAGGTAAAAGCAACGTTGCAGAGACTATGCCTTCATGTTTTGAAGTCAATACTTCGGGTCCTGTGAATTTCAGGCATGGGAGTGTCGCAACATGTTCAAGACTTGAACACTGCTAGGGGGTCCAGGGCGACGGTCTAGCTCAGCCGCTGGCTGATGACCTTCGACACACCGTCGCCCTGCATGGAGACGCCGTACAGCGCGTCGGCGACCTCCATCGTGCGCTTCTGGTGCGTGATCACGATGAGCTGCGAGGCCTCCTGCAGCTCCCGCATGATGCCGATGAGGCGCTGCAGGTTGGTGTCGTCGAGCGCCGCCTCCACCTCGTCCATCACATAGAACGGGCTCGGCCGCGCCTTGAAGATGGCGACGAGCAGCGCCACCGCGGTCAGGGACCGCTCACCGCCCGAGAGCAGGCTCAGCCGCTTGACCTTCTTGCCCGGCGGGCGGGCCTCGACATCGACACCCGTCGTGAGCATGTTCTCGGGGTCGGTCAGGACGAGCCGCCCCTCACCGCCGGGGAACAGCCGGCTGAAGACGCCCTCGAACTCGCGCGCCGTGTCCCGGTAGGCCTCGGTGAAGACCTGCTCGACACGCTCGTCGACCTCCTTCACCACTTGAAGCAGGTCGGCGCGCGTCTTCCGAAGGTCCTCCAGCTGCTCGCTGAGGAACTTGTGGCGCTCCTCGAGCGCCGCGAACTCCTCGAGCGCAAGCGGGTTGACCTTGCCGAGCTGCTGGTACGCGCGGTCCGCGGACTTGAGCCGCTTCTCCTGCTCCGAACGAACGAACGGGCGGGGGCTGTTACGCGGGTGCTGCGGGTCCTCCGGCAGCTCCTCGCCCTCGGCGGGGAGCGAGGGCGGTACGAGCTGGTCGGGACCGTAGTCCGCGACAAGTCCGGCCGGTTCGACACCGAGTTCCTCCAGCGCCTTGGTCTCCAGCTGCTCGATCCGCAGCCGCTTCTCGGCGCCGAGTACCTCGCCCTTGTGGACCGAATCCGTCAGCTTGTCGAGTTCTTCCTTGAGATCGCGGCCGCGGGCCCGCTCGGTGCCGAGCTCCTGCTCCCGCGCCGCCTTCGCCCGCTCGGCGAGGGTCCGCTCCTCGTCGGCCCGGGTGATGGACACCTCGACGTGCGCGAGCAGCTGCCGGGTGCCGGAGGCGACGGCCTCGGCGACGGCGGCCTCGTACTGGCGGCGGGCGCGCTGTCGCTCGGCACGCGCGCGTGCGTCGCGCTCGGCGCGGGCGGCCCGGTCGAGCGAGTCGGCGCGGCCCGCGAGGCCCTTGACGCGCTCCTCGTGGGTACGTACCTGGAGGCGCGCCTCCATCTCCGTCTGCCGCGCGTTGGCCCCGTCCGCGGAGAGGCGGTCGCGCACGGAGGTGTCGGGTTCCTCGTCGGCGGGCAGTTCCTCGGCCACCGCGAGGCGCTCCGCCAGCTCCTCGGCGTCCGCCGCGGCCTGCTCCAGCGCGTCCTGCGCCTTGGCCGCCGCGGCGGCGCTGCGCTCGGCCTCGCCCGCGGCGCCGCGGGCCTGTCCGGCGAGTGCGCCGAGCTGCTGGGCGCGGCCGGAGCGCTCGCGCTCCATGACCCGCTGCTGCTGCCCCAACTCCTCGACGAGTGCGGCGCACTCGGTGCGGCGTTCGGCCGCGGTGTGCTGTGCCTCGGCCCAGCGTTCGCACTGGGCGGCCAGCTCCTCCAGTTCGGCGGCGGCCTCGTCGACGGATGCCTGCACTTCCAGGAGGCTCGGTGCGCCGGCCGAGCCGCCGTGTGCGAAGTGTGCCCCGAGCAGGTCCCCTTCGGCGGTCACCGCGGTCAGCTCGGGCCTGGCGTACACCAGGTCCTCGGCGTCCTCCAGGGTTCCTACGACCACGGTGTCGCGCAGCAGGCGTCGTACTGCGGACAGCAACTCGGCGGGGCCGCGGACGAGTTCGGCGGCGTCGGGGTGCGGGCCCCGAGGGCCGGTGTGCGCGGCACCGCTGGGGCTCTGCCCCAGACCCCGCGCCTCAATCGCCGGCGGGGCTTGATTTGTGCGGCCCGCAACGGAGCCCTCAAGGGAAGCGCCCAGCACCGAAGAGGCTTGGTTTGTGCGGCCTGTAGCGGAGGGGTCAGGGGGAGCACCCTGAAGGGAAGCGGCTTGGTTGGTGGAGACCGTAGCGGAAGCGTCCAGCGGCGGAGAGGTGGGGGAGGCGGGGCCGGTGGGGTCGGAGCCCGGGTCGGATGTCAGGAGCAGGGACGCCCGGCCGGCGTCCTGTTTTCGGAGGAGGCGGATGGCGTTGGCGGCGGCTGTGGGGGTGGTTACCGCGATCGCGTCGGCGGCCGCGCCGAAGGCCGCCGCCAACGGGACCTCGTAGCCCGGCGCCACCGACAGCAGCTCCGCGGCCGGGCCGAGTAGCCCGGTCAGCCGGTCCTTCGCGTCGAGGAGCGCACCCGTGCCGTCCTTGCGCCGCAGTCCGAGCGCGAGCGCCTCGTGGCGGGCCGCGAGGGCCGCGCGCCCCCGCTCCCCGGACGTGGCGGCCTCCCGCGCGGCAGTGAGCGCGGCCTCCGCCTCCGCGAGTGCGGCCCTGGCCTCCTCGTACCGCGTGGACAGCTCCTCGTCACCGGCGTCGAGCCCGTCGACCTCGGCCTGCAGCTGCTCGTACTCCTCCTGCGCGGTGACCGCCCGCTGCCGCGCCTCGTCCCGGGACGCCGCGAGCCGATCGATCTCGGACTGCGCGGCGGCGGCCCGCGAACGCGCGGCGTTGGCCTGCCCCTGAAGGCGGGCGAGACCCTCCCGCCGGTCGGCGATGGCCCGTGCGACATCCTTGAGCCGGCGCTCCTCGGCCACCAACTCCCGTTCCATATCGGCCCGGTGGGAGACCGTCTCGTCGAGCGCGATCTGCGCCGCTTCGAGGGCGGCCTCCAGCTCGGCCTCCTGCTCGCGCACCCGCGCGGCCTCGCGCTCCAGCTCCTCGGGCTCACGCCCGCGCCGCTCCTCGGTGGGCGCCGACGTGGCGCTCTTGACCCGCGCGTCGGCCAGCGACACCGTCCCGCGCACCCGCTCGGCCAGCTGCGACAGCTCGTACCAGGACTGCTGCGCCCGCTGCAGCCGGGGCGTCAACTGCCGGACCGCGTCCTCCAGGTGCCCCTCCCGCAGCAGCGCCTTCTTCAGCTCCTCCTCGGCCGCGCTCCTGCGCCGCTTCAGTTCCGCCTCGTCGGCGACCTCGGCGCTGAGCGCTCCCCGCAGCCGTACGAGGTCGTCCGCGAGCAACCGCAGCCGCGCGTCGCGCAGGTCGGCCTGGATCACGGCGGCCCGCCGCGCGACGGCGGCCTGTCTGCCCAGCGGCTTCAGCTGCCGCCTCAGCTCCTCGGTCAGGTCCTGTACGCGCGAGAGGTTGGCCTGCATCGCGTCCAGCTTCCGCAGCGCCTTCTCCTTGCGCTTACGGTGCTTGAGGACGCCCGCGGCCTCCTCGATGAACGCCCTGCGGCCCATGGGGTCGGCGTGCAGCACGCCGTCGAGCTGGCCCTGACCGACGATGACGTGCATCTCGCGGCCGATGCCGGAGTCCGACAACAGCTCCTGGATGTCGAGAAGTCGACAGGTGTCGCCGTTGAGCTGGTACTCGCTGCCGCCGTTGCGGAACATGATCCGCGTGATGGTGACCTCGGCGTACTCGATGGGCAGCGCGCCGTCGGAGTTGTCGATGGTGAGCGAGACCTCGGCGCGGCCGAGCGGCGGCCGCCCGGTGGTGCCGGCGAAGATGACGTCCTCCATCTTGCCGCCGCGCAGCGACTTGGCGCCCTGCTCCCCCATGACCCAGCTCAGGGCGTCCACGACATTGGACTTGCCCGAGCCGTTCGGACCCACGACACAGGTGATGCCCGGCTCGAACCGCAACGTGGTGGCCGAGGCGAACGATTTGAACCCGCGCAGGGTCAGGGCCTTGAGGTGCACGCCGTCGGACTCTACCCGGCACCCCTGTCTCACTCCATGAACCCACGGTTTCACCCGGGAACATGCAGGGCACATCAGACGTAGAGAACGTCAGGGGAAACGGTGCGCGGGGGCGCCTGGGAGCAGGGTCGAGAGAGAAAAGGGACGCCGAAGCGTCCCTTGGATGGCTCTGTCGAGCGGCTGTTTACGGGCGGCGCCCGACCACCCAGATCGCTGGGAGTGGTCAGGTGAGCGCAGGCTCCGCCTGGGGTACGTCGATACCCTCGATGAGAGAGTCGTGAGAAGCGGCAGCCGCGAGCGTGTCGTTCTCGGCCTGAATACGGCCGAGCTCGGATTCGAGATCCTGGACGCGCTGCTGGAGCCGTCGCATCTCGGCGAGAAGTCGCGGGTCGCTGCCGCCGACGTAACCGAGAAGCGCCTTTGCCATGATGGATGGTCCTCCACAATGCGTGACCGACCGAAGCGGTGTGGGTCGTGAGGGAATCGCACCCGCGGTGCTTGGCACTTCTTGTATTGCTGCCGTTCTCACATGCCAAACAGCTAAGGTGCGCGGGGACTTCCAGAGTCTCACCAAAAAGTTTGACGGTCAACACGATCACGCCCCGTATTGGCGGGCAAACCGGGGGCTTCGCGCCGCAGAACCTGCGGTACGGCCTCACGTTCGGGGCCCGGGGGCGTAGAGATCATCCGTTCCCGCGGAGCCTGCCACGAGTCCCCGTTCTTGGCAACCACCAGGGCGTTTCTGCCGCACGCAGGTGCCCGCGGCACTTCCCGCACCCCCTCCCCCGGGCCCACCTGCCGTAACGACTCAGCGAATGGCAAACCCGTCGTAGCCGCCACGGGGGGTGTCCCAGATCTCAGTCACACCATCGACCCGGCCGGGTGTGTCGTCGCCATGGAGCCAGTCGAGCAGTTGCTGACATCCGTCGCTCGGCCCCTCGGCGACCACCTGGACACGCCCGTCCTCCAGATTGAGAGCAAAACCACTCAGGCCGCCGATCTCCAGCGCACGTGCACGGGTGAACCACCGAAAACCCACACGTTGGACGCGCCCCCGCACCCAGGCGGTGATCCGTACTTCTTCGTTCATGGGTGCACGCTAACCGGCCAAAAGCACTCGGAGCACTTCGCCCACTGGGGAGTTGGGGTAGCGTCCCCGACCATCGCGCCTCACTCGTACGAGTGAGAAGCACGCACAACAGTGACGACCCCGCGAAGATCCAGAGGACGAGGAAGGCAAGGACATGGGACGCCACCGACGCTCCGCCGCCGGCCGCCCGCACGCGAGCGACTTTGCGCAGGGCTACGCGGAGTACCCGCCGCACCCCACGCCTCCCGCCCAGCCCGGCACCTCCCACCACCGCAAGAGGCGCGACGGCGTCCCACTGCGCACCAGTCTGCTCGGCGCCTCGGCCGCGGTCGCGATGGGCGCGGTCGCGGTGACCACGGGCCTGATACCGGGGGGCGGCGGCTTCAAGTTCGGCGGCGACAGCGGCAGCAGGGTGCAGGCCGCGGACTCCCCCGACGTCACGGCGCAGGGCGGCACGAGCGGTGCGGTCGACGACCGGGCGCCGTCCGCCGCGAGCCGCGACACCGAGCGGGCCACGCCGTCCGCGACGCCGTCCCGCTCCGCCTCCAGCGCCGCGCCGCGGTCCTCCGAACCGTCGAAGCGCACGCAGCCGTCCCGGTCCGCGGACGACAGCGGTACGAGGACGAAGAGCGCGAGCCCATCGACGTCCGCCCCCGCTGCGCCGGCGCGGACGAAGGCGCCCTCCTCAGCGGGTGGCGGCTCGGCGACCTCGTCGGAGAAGGCGGCATCGACCCAGGTCCTCGCCCTCGTCAACCAGGAGCGCTCCAAGGTGGGTTGCTCCCCGGTGACGGCGGACAGCGGACTCGCCTCACTCGCCACCGCGTTCAGCGACGACATGGCCGCGCGGGACTTCTTCGACCACACGGACCCGGACGGGGCGACGCCCTGGGACCGCGCCAAGAAGGCGGGCATCACGGACCTCGGCGGCGAGAACATCGCGCGTGGCCAGGCCAACGCCCAGTCGGTCATGGACTCCTGGATGAACAGCCCCGGCCACAAGGCGAACATCCTGAACTGCGACTTCAAGACCTTGGGCGTCGGCGTGCACTTCGGCTCGGGCGGGCCGTGGTGGACGCAGGACTTCGGCTACTGACGCATCGCGAACCGCTTACGCGATCGTGCGCGGCGGGCGCTGACAGCGCGGGCAGTAGTAACTGGACCGATTCATCCACGCGCGCCGGCGCATGGGCGTCGAACAGCGCCGGCACGGCAGCCCCTCGCGCCCGTACGCGTCGAGCGACCGGTCGAAGTATCCCGACTCCCCGTTCACATTCACGTACAGGGAGTCGAAGCTCGTCCCGCCGACGCTCAGCGCCTCGTTCATCACATCCCTTACGTGGCCCAGGAGTTCGGCCGTGCGGGGGCGGGTGAACGTGCCCGTGGGGCGCTCGTAGTGCAGCTTCGCGCGCCACAGTGCCTCGTCGGCGTAGATGTTGCCGACGCCGCTGATGAGGGACTGGTCGAGCAGGGCCCGCTTGATGGTGCTGCGCTTCGCGCGCAGCGCGGTGTGGAACGCGGCGTCGTCGAAGAGCGCGTCGAGGGGGTCGCGGGCGATGTGCGCGATGACGTCCGGGAGGCCGTTGTCGTCGGTTTCGTGCAGCGAGAGGCCGCCGAAGGTGCGCTGGTCGACGAAGCGCAGCTCAGTGTCGCCCGCCGCGGTAGCGGCCGATGTCTGCGTGTCGGCGAAGCGGATGCGGATGCGCAGGTGCTTCTCGTCCGGGGCGTCGTGCGGCTGCACCAGGAGCTGGCCGCTCATGCCGAGGTGGGCGAGGACGGAGGTGTGCGAGTCCTCCAGGGGCAGCCACAGGTACTTGCCGCGGCGGCTCGGCTCGCCGATCGTCCGCCCCTTGAGCCGGGCCGCGAAGTCCTCGCCGCCCGCGATGTGCCGGCGCACGGAGCGCGGGTGCAGCACCTCGGCCTCCGCGACGGTCCGATGCGCCACCCACCGCTCGAGACCGCGCCGGACGACCTCCACTTCGGGCAACTCTGGCACGGGGGTCCTCCGGACGGGAGCGGGTGGGCTGGGCCCGGGGAGCGTATCGCGCACGCCCCCGGGTCCTGCCGGACGGGCCTGCTCAATCGCCGCAGGGGCTATAAATAGCCCCGCCGGCGATTGAGGCGCGGGGGCCGGGGCGGAGCCCCGGGGGCGGGGGGAAATGCGAAGCCCGCCCCTACCGGGTGGGCCGGTTAAGGGCGGGCTCAGGAAGCGGAGCGGTTACGCTCCGGGGGCCGTATCGACCACCGCAGCCGCAGCCTCGGCCCGCTCGTCCGCCGCAGCGCGAATCGCACGCCACGCGGACTCAGCGGCCTGCTGCTCCGCTTCCTTCTTGCTGCGGCCGGTGCCGGTGCCGTACGAGACGCCTCCGACGCGGGCGGCAGCAGTGAAGGTCTTCTCGTGATCCGGGCCGGTTTCGGAGACCAGGTACTCGGGCACGCCGAGCCCCTCCGTCGCCGTCAGCTCCTGGAGACTGGTCTTCCAGTCCAGGCCGGCACCGAGATTCGAGGACTTCTCGATGAGCGGGTCGAACAACCGGTGGACGAGTTCGCCCGCCGCGTCCAGACCCTGGTCCAGGTACACCGCACCGATCACCGCTTCAAGGGTGTCGGCGAGAATCGACGCCTTGTCCCGGCCACCCGTGCCCTCTTCGCCCCGGCCAAGCCGGATGAAGGAGCCCAGGTCCAGCCCACGGCTGACCCCCGCAAGTGCACGCGAATTGACCACCGCGGCCCGCAACTTGGCCAGTTGGCCTTCAGGCAGGTCGGGGTGGGTTCGGTAGAGAGTGTCGGTGACCACGAGGCCGAGGACCGAGTCGCCCAGAAACTCCAGGCGCTCGTTCGTCGGCAGGCCACCGTTCTCGTACGCGTACGAACGGTGCGTCAGCGCACGCACCAGAAGGGCGGACTCGAGCTTGTACCCGAGCCGCCCTTCCAGAAGCGTGTGGGACGAGGCTGTCGTGTCCACCTTTTTCTTGGCGTCATCCGCCTTCTTGGGGCTCGACACTGTGCCTCTCACCAGCCGCTCAGACCTCGAGGACCTGGCGCTTGTTATAGGTGCCGCAAGCCGGGCACGCGATGTGCTGCAGCTTGGGCTCCTGGCAACGCTCGCACGAAACCAGGGTGGGGACCGCAGCCTTCCACTGCGACCGGCGGTGGCGCGTGTTGCTGCGCGACATCTTCCGCTTCGGAACAGCCACGGCTACTTCTCCTGCTTCTCGTCGACGCCCGCTTGCGCTTCGGCGCCGCTCATCTCGTCCTTCTCGCCGTCCTGGATGGTGCCAGCGAGTCCCTGCAAAGCCGCCCAACGGATGTCGACGGCGTCATGGTGGTGGCCCGGCTCGTCCGAAAGCCGCACTCCGCACTCGGAGCACAGACCTTCACAGTCTTCCTGGCACACCGGCTGCATCGGCAGTGCGAGCACCACCGCATCACGCAGCACCGGCTCGAGGTCGAACAAGCCGTCCTCGAGAAAGAGCGTGTCCTCGTCGTCCTCGGCGTCGTCGGCCGGTTCCGCCTTTGCGCGGCCCCGGTCGTCGGCGTCAGGGTACGAGAACATCTCCTGGAAGTCCGCGTCGACCTCTTGGACGACCGGCTCCAGACACCTTACGCACTCCCCCTTGGCCGATGCACGGGCGGTGCCTGTGACAAGCACACCTTCCATGACCGACTCCAGGCGGAGGTCGAGCTCCACCGGGGCGCCTTCCGGCACCTCGATGACTCCCAGGAGGCCGAACTCCTTGGGAGCGTCGATCGTGCGGGACAGCCGCTGCATGGCACCAGGACGCCGACCCAGCTCGTGCGTATCGAACACGAACGGGTTGCGGTGGTCGAGGTGGGTGTTCAGGGCTGGTCCTGCTTTCGTTCTTCGAAGCTCATGTGGGGTGCCGCCCCGAAATATCCGGGCAGCTCGGAACGCACGTGCTACGCGCGACCGAAGAACCAGAGTACTGGACCTTTGGCTCACGGCCCAATCTGCCCCTTGAACCCGGTACGGGACCGGCTCAGCGCCCCTGCTCGTACTGGCGCATCTGTTCCAGGCTGATCATGCTCGTGTCGAACAGACTCGTCTCGTCGAGCGCGCTGTCCTGGGCCTGCGGCTGGAGCTGCTGGGGATCCTGCTGGTGCTGTTGGTACGCGTACGGGTCCTGCTGCTGGTGCTGTTGCTGCTGATACGCGTACGGGTCCTGCTGGTACGCCGCGTACGGGTCCTGCTGGTAGGTGCCGTAGGCGTCCTGCTGGACGTAGGGCTGCTGCTGGTAGCCGCCGTACGGGTCCTGGCCCTGCTGCGCGTACGCGGGCGCGGGCTCGGGGGCCTGGGACGGGATCTGGGGGGCCTGCGGGGGCTGCGGCTGCTGCGGGGGCTGGGCCGCGGCCGACTGCTGGGCCTGGGCGCCACCGATGTCGGCGAGGCCCGCCAGGTAGTCGGCGTCGCTGGTGTGCGGCTGCCCCTCGCCGTCCAGGGTCAGCGTGCCGAGGTCGTCGCTGGCGATGCGGCCGTGCAGCTTCTGGCGGCCCTTGCCGACGGCGTCGAGCGTCTTGGCGAGCACCGCCTCGAAGGCGCCGAGCTTGGTGTCCACGTACGCGTCGGCGTCCTGGCGCAACGTCTCCGGGTCGTGGCTGCGCTCGGGGGCGTCCTCGTCCTCGTAGCCCGCCTCGTCGACGCCCGGTCCGGTGCCGAGCAGCTTTTCGCGGCCGCGGCCGACCGAGCCGAGCGTCTTGTTGAGGACGACCTCGAAGTTGGCCAGCTTGGAGTCGACGTAGTCGTCGGCCTCCGCGCGGACCTCCTCGGCCTCCTGGCGGGCCTCGGCGAGGATGCGGTCGGCCTCCGCCTGGGCGCGGTGGGCGATCTCCGTGTCGGCGATCAGGGTGCCGCGCTCGGCGTGCGCGCCCTCGATGATCCGCTCGGCCTCGGCATGGGCCTGCTCGACCATCTGCTCGCGGCCGCCGATGAGCTCCTGGGCCTGGGCGAGGGAGCCGGGCAGCGCCTGGCGCACCTCTTCGAGCATCGCCAGCAGGTCGGCGCGGTTGATCACGCACGAGGCCGACATGGGCATCGAGCGCGCGCCGCCGACCGTGCCGACGATGTCGTCGAGCTTCTTCTGCACGTCCACCGTGTGCTCGCCACTCTCTCGTCTAGACGCCGGAATCGGCTGGGGTGTTGGAGACGGACGAGACGACTGTAAGCCCAACGTGCGGGTGCGCGTCACTTCTTGGGAAGGCGCTCCGTCAATGCCTCGTGGACCTGCGCCGGAACCAGGTGCGAGACGTCGCCGCCCCAGGCCGCGACCTCCTTGACCAGGGAGGACGACAGGAAGCTGTACGTCGGGTTGGTGGGGACGAAGAGGGTCTCCACGCCGGACAGGCCGTTGTTCATCTGGGCCATCTGCAGCTCGTAGTCGAAGTCGCTGACGGCGCGCAGGCCCTTGACGATGGCCGGGATGTCGCGCTGCTTGCAGAAGTCGACGAGGAGACCGTGGAAGGCCTCCACCTCGACGTTGCCGAATTCGGCGGTGACCTCGCGGATCAGGTCGATCCGCTCGTCGACCGTGAACAGGCCCTGCTTCGACTGGTTGATCATCACTGCGACGTGCACGACGTCGTAGAGCTTGGAGGCTCTCGCGATGATGTCGACATGGCCGTTGGTGATGGGGTCGAACGACCCCGGACAGACTGCGCGGCGCACGGGAAGTCCCTCGCTCTCCGGTCCGGTCATCGTGCGTCGTCGCACGTGAGGGTGGTGTTCAAGGCGGCGCGACCGTACCAAAACGTGCCCTCGCCGTAGCGACGGGACCTCAGGTCATCGAAGCCGTCGGGCCACCGGAATTCGCCGCCTCTGGTGCTGCGTTCCACGGTGACGAGTGCTTCGTCCGCGAGCCAGCCCCGCGTGCGGAGTGTGAGCAGAATCTCGCGAAGATCGTCGTCGGAGACGGCGTACGGGGGGTCGAGAAAGACCAGGTCGTAGGGGGCGGTTGGGGGCGGGCCCGCGAGGATTTGTGCCGCTTTTCCGGTACGTGCCTCTGCTCCTGGCAGGCCGACGGCGCGGATGTTCTCGCGGATCGTGCGGGCGGCGCGGGCGTCGGCCTCGACGAGGAGTGCGTGGGTGGCGCCGCGGGAGAGTGCCTCCAGGGCGACGGCGCCGGAGCCGGCGTACAGGTCGGCGACGCGGGTGCCGGCGAGGCTGCCGCCGAGGAGGGCCTGCCAGGTGGAGAAGAGGGCCTCGCGTGCCCGGTCAGAGGTGGGGCGGGTGCCGGTGCCTGGCGGCACGGTGAGGCGGCGTCCGCCGGCGGTTCCGGCGATCACGCGGGTCATCGCGCTGGTACGTCCTTGTCCTTGGGCGGATATCGGTGCGGCCCCAGTTTGTCAGCCACGCCCCCGGTACCGCCTGTCGGCACCCGTCCCCCTACGCCACGGGGCTCCGCCCCGGCCCCCGCGCCTCAATCGCCGGCGGGGCTCCAAAAGATCGGGGCTCTGCCCCGCACCCCGCTGCTCAATCGCCGCAGGGGCTTGAGCAGGCCTTTCAAACCGGTGCGGCGGCATGGGCACTTCGAGCCCCTGCGGCGATTGAGCAGCGGGGTCTGGGGCGGGGCCCCGGGAGGGTGGCGTTGGGTCAGCCCTTGTCGAGGTACTGTTCGCGGTCCTCGTCGAGCAGCGCGTCCAGGGCGATGCGCAGGGCCGGGAGGCGGTCGAGGGCCGGGTCGGCTGTGACCACCTTCGTGGCCTCCTCCCGCGCCGCCGCAATGACCTCCTCGTCCTCGATCACGGCCAGCATGCGGAGCGAGGAGCGGACACCGGACTGGGCCTGGCCGAGCACATCGCCCTCACGGCGCTGTTCCAGGTCGATCCGGGAGAGCTCGAAACCGTCGAGCGTGGCGGCGACCGAGCCCAGGCGGGCCCGCGCGGGGGCGGCCTCCGGCATCTCGGTGACCAGGAGGCACAGGCCCGGCGCCGAGCCACGGCCGACACGGCCACGCAGCTGGTGGAGCTGCGAGACGCCGAACCGGTCGGCGTCCATGATCACCATCGCCGTCGCGTTCGGCACGTTCACCCCGACCTCGATGACGGTCGTCGCCACCAGGACATCCGTCTCCCCCGCGGCGAAGCGGCGCATCACGGCGTCCTTGTCGTCGGGCTGCATGCGGCCGTGCAGGACCTCGACCTTGAGGCCCTGGAGCGGTCCGCGCGCCAGCTCCTCCGCGACGTCGAGCACGGCGAGCGGCGGCCGCTTCTCCGCCTCGTCCTCGGCGGACTTCTTGGCCTTGCCCTTCTTCTCGTCCTCGTCGTCGCCGATGCGGGGGCAGACCACGTACGCCTGGTGCCCGTTCTCCACTTCCTCGCGTACGCGCTCCCACGCGCGCGCGAGGAAGTGCGGCTTGTCCGCCGCCGGGACCACGTGACTGGAGATCGGCGAGCGGCCCGCCGGAAGCTGGTCGAGGACGGACGTCTCCAGGTCGCCGAAGACCGTCATGGCGACCGTGCGCGGGATCGGCGTCGCCGTCATGACCAGGAGGTGCGGCGGCTGCTTGCCCTTGGAGCGCAGCGCGTCGCGCTGTTCCACACCGAAGCGGTGCTGCTCGTCCACGACGACCAGGCCCAGATCGTCGAACTGCACCTTGTCCTCGATCAGCGCGTGCGTGCCGATGACGATGCCCGCCTCGGCCGTGACCAGGTCGAGCAGCGCCTGGCGGCGGGCGGCCATGCCCATGGAACCGGTGAGCAGGACGACCTTGGTGGCGTGCTCGGCCCCGCCCAGCATCCCGCCCTGCGCCAGCTCGCCCATCATCTCGGTGATGGACCGGTGGTGCTGCTGGGCGAGGACCTCGGTGGGCGCGAGCATCGCGGCCTGACCGCCCGCGTCGACGACGGCGAGCATGGCGCGCAGCGCGACCATGGTCTTGCCGGAGCCCACCTCGCCCTGGAGCAGCCGGTGCATCGGGTGCTCGGTGGCCAGGTCGTCGAAGATCTCCTTGGAGACCTTCTGCTGGCCGTCGGTGAGCGTGAAGGGGAGCTTCGCGTCGAAGGCCGTGAGCAGGCCGTCCGGCTTCGCCGCACGCGCGGCGGCGGTCAGCTGGGTCTCCGCGAAGCGGCGCCGGGCGAGGGCCACTTGGAGGACGAACGCCTCGTCCCACTTGAGGCGGTCCCGGGCGCCCGCGACGTCGTCCTTCGTCTGCGGCCGGTGGATCTTGAGCAGGGCCTCGGGCAGCGGGACGAGGCCGCGGCCCTCGCGCAGCGACTCGGGCAGCGGGTCCTCGGCCTCGCGCGCGCTGGGCAGCACCAGGTCGACGGCCTTGGCGATCTTCCAGGACTCCAGCTTGGCCGTGGCCGGGTAGATCGGCAGCAACGCCCCCGCCCACGAGCCGACGGCTTCGGCCGCCTCGTCGGAGGACTCGGCGTTGAGCAACTGGTAGGCGGGGTGCGCCAGTTGCATCTTCCGGTTGAAGACCGAGGCCTTGCCGGCGAACATGGCGCGCGTACCGGGCAGCAGGTCCTTGTGCGGCTTGTGGATGCCGCGGCCGAAGAAGACGAGCTGGAGCTGGCCGCTGCCGTCGGTGATGGTGACTTCGAGGCGCTGGCCCCTGCCGCCGTTGAACTTCAGGATGCGGGCGGTCGCGACCTGCGCGACGACCGTCACATGCTCGTCGAGCGGCAGCTCCGCGAGGCGGGTGAGCTCGCCCCGCTCCGCGTATCTGCGCGGGTAGTGGTGGAGCAGGTCCCCGACCGTGTGCAGGCCTAGGTGCTCGGCCATCACCTTCGCGGTGGCGGGGCCGAGCACCTTCTTCAGTGGTTCTTCGAGCGCGGGCACGAGATCCATTGCACACCACGCCACTGACAATGGCCGAACGCATCCGGCGAAACGGGCCTCAGCCCATCTCGGGGACCGGCGTCACCAGCTTCCCGTGCGCCAGGTACGCGGTCAGGTTGTCCAGCGTCAGCCGTTCCATCTCGTCACGGGTCTGGACGGTGCCGCTGGCCAAATGGGGCGTGAGCACCACGTTGTCCAGGGCGAGCAGCGGCTGGGGCACGTGCGGTTCGGCGGCGAAGACGTCGAGGCCCGCGCCCGCGAGGCCGCCGTTGGTCAGGAGGTCGACGAGCGCCGCCTCGTCGACCACGCTGCCGCGCGCGATGTTGACCAGGTAGCCCTCCGGGCCGAGCGCTTCGAGGACCTCGCGGGAGACGAGCCCACTGGTGGCGGGGCCGCCGGAGGTGGCGATCACCAACACGTCTACGGAGGCGGCCAGTTCCGCGGGCGAGGCGGCGTACGCGTAGTCGACGCCGGGCACCTCGCGGCGGCTGTGGTAGCTGATCGGGCAGCCCATGGCCGCGAACCGTGTGGCGATGGCCCGCCCGATCCGGCCGAGCCCGAGCACGCCGATCCGGGCGCCGCTGACCCGCCGCGCCAGCGGGACGGGCCCCTCACCCGGCCAGCGGCCGGCGCGTACGTAGCGGTCGGCGGCGGAGATCCCCCGCAGCACGTCGAGCGTCAGCCCGAGCGCGGTGTCCGCGACGCAGTCGGTGAGCACGTCGGGGGTGTTGCTGACCACGATGCCGCGTTCCACGGCGAGGCCGACGTCGGTGGTGTCGTAGCCGACCCCGAAGTTGACGACGGCGCCGAGGCGCGGCAGGGCGGCCATGAGGCCGGTGCCGACACCCGCACGGCCGGAGGTGACGACGACGCCGACCTCGTCCGCGTACTCGGCCAGGAAGGTGTCGCGTTCGGGTCCTTCCTTCGGAAGGACAAGGGCGTCGTACGTGCTGCGCAGGGTCTGCGCGAGGGAGGGCTTCAGCGAGCCGACCGCGAGGACGCGGCCGGCGGCGGCGGAGGACGTGGTCATGCGGTAACTCCTTCCCGGACCGGCTCGCGGTCCAGGGCCGGTTCAGATCACTTTCTTGACGAGCGCGGCGAGTTCGCTGTGCTCGGCCTCGGTGAGGTCGGTCAGCGGCGGGCGCACCGGGCCCGCGCCGTGCCCGGAGACGGTGAGGGCGGCCTTCACGATCGACACCGCGTAGCCGGGCTGCCGGTCGCGGATGCCGATGTACGGCAGGACGAACTCGCGCAGCCGGTCGTAGACCTGCGCCGTGTCGTGGGCGCGCACGGCCGCGTAGAAGTCGCAGGCCCACTGCGGGGCGAAGTTGAAGATGGCCGACGAATAGGTGGTGGCGCCGAGTTCGAGATAGGGCAGGGCGTAGGTCTCGGCCGTCGGCAGTCCCCCGATGAGGACGAGCCGCCCGTCGTGTTCGGCGTGCAGCCGGGCCATGAGGTCGATGTCGCAGACGCCGTCCTTGAACCCGATGAAGTTGGGGAACCGGGCGACGAGCCGGTCGACGGTCGGCGCCTTGAAGCGGGCGTTGGCCCGGTGGTACACGATCACGCCGAGCGAGGTGGCCGCGCAGACCCTGGCCACGTGTTCGTAGAGCCCCTCCTGTCCGACCTCGGTGAGGTAGGGCGGCAGCAGCAGGATGCCGTCGGCCCCGAGCTCCTCCGCCCGCCGGGCCATCTCCACCGCGGTCGCCGTGCCGTATCCGGCCGCCCCGATGATCGGCAGCCCGTCCCGCGCCTCGGCGACGCTCGCCCGCAGCACCGCGTCGACGTCGGTGTGGCTCAGCGAGAAGAACTCGCCGGTGCCGCCCGGGGCGAAAAGGCCCGCCACGTCGTACCCGGTCAGGCGCTGCAGGTGCGCGCGGTAGGCCGGCGCGTCGAAGGAGTGGTCGGGCGTGGTGTGGGTGACGGGGAAGGACAGCAGACCGGAGCCCAGGACACGGCGCAGATCATCGGGCGAGAAGCGGGCCATGGGGCGGCTCCAGGGTCGTTGGCGGATGAATCCGGCTGGCCGCAAGCTAGCAGACGTCGATCATGGACAGGAATAGCGTCTACATACGAGAACGTCATCCTCCATCCCTTGCGGGCCTCACGACCAACTCCCCTGCCTGCGCAATCTCTTGACGCGTCTCAGAAACCACACTTACCTTGCGTCCACAAATTGAAACGGCGTCTACATCCGTGGACATGCTGGTGCCTGTCGCGGTGGAGGAAGCCCCATGCCCCCTGTTCCCATCCCCGGCCGGGCCCGAGCCGGCGCGCTCCGCCGGCGGGCGGCCCTCGCGTCGGCGCTCGTCGTCTGCACGCTCGCCGCGAGCGGCTGCACCGTGGCCAACAGCGCGTCGGTGACGGCGGGCAAGGACACACTGCGCGTCGTACTGCCGGAGGAGCCGCCCACCCTCGAACCCTGCGAGTCCTCGCTGACCTCCACCGGCGTGGTGGTGCGCTCCAACATCACCGAGCCGCTGACCGAGCGCGATCCGCGTTCGGGCGAGCTCCGGCCGAAGCTCGCGACCTCCTGGAAGCGCACCTCCGCCACCCAGTGGACGTACACCGTCCGCGAGGGAGTCCGGTTCAGTGACGGTTCGCGGTTCGACGCGAAGGACGCCGCGTACTCCATCGACCGCGCGGTCAACTCGAAGCTCGGCTGCAACGTCGAGGGCTACGTCTTCGGGGACATGGACGTGAAACTGTCGACGCCCGACGCCCGCACGCTGAAGGTGACGACCCCCGAGGCGGACCCGATCCTGCCGCTGCGGCTCTCCTTCGTCGAGATGGTGCCGACGTCGACCGACGCGAAGAAGAAGGTGCGCGAGCCGATCGGCACGGGCCCGTACCGGATAGCCGACTGGGAGCCGGGTCTGCGGCTCTCCCTCGCCGCCAACAAGCGGTACTGGGGCAAGACGCCCGACTACCGCAAAGCCCTCTACCAGTGGCGCCCCGAAGGCAGCGTCCGCGCCGCCATGGTCACCAACGGCGAGGCGGACGTGGCCACTTCGCTCGGCCCGCAGGACGGGGCGGGCGACACCGCGGTCACGTATCCGAACAACGAGACCACCGCGCTGCGCATGCAGCTCGGTGAGGCGCCGCTCAACGACAAGCGGGTGCGCCAGGCGATCAACTACGCGATCGACCGCAAGGGCATCGTCGACTCCCTCTACCAGGGCGACGCCAAGGCCGCGTCCCAGCTCGTGCCCTCCGGGATCACCGGGTACGACAAGGGTCTCAAGCCCTGGCCGACCGACCTCTCCAAAGCGCGCAAGCTCCTGTCGGAGGCGAAGGCCGACGGGGTCGATGTCGGGAAGCAGATCCGGCTGATCAGCCGGACCGCGCTCTTCCCGAAGGTCGACGAGACCGTGCAGGTCATCCAGAACGAGCTGGCGGGGATCGGGCTCAACGTCAAGATCCAGATGAAGGACACCGCGGGCAGCACGGAGTTCCAGGAGCGGCCGTTCCCCAAGGACACGGGGCCGTACCTGCTGCTCATCCAGCACGGGAACCAGGCCGGTGACGCTGCCTTCTCCATGGACCAGTACCTGCTGAGCGAGGGGTTCCAGAGCTCCGGCGGGACGGTGGCCTTCGACCGGAAGATCCGTGCGGCGGAGGCGCTCACCGGGGAGCGGAGGCAGCGGGCGCTGGGGGAGGTGTTCGCCCGGGAGCCGGTGGAGGTTGCGCAGTACGCGTATGTGGCGCACATGTATGGGATCACTGCGTTGGGCGATGCGGTTCGGTACCGGCCGAACTCGGCGACGGGGGACGAGATGCGGTTGGCCGAGTTCCGCCACGCCGAGTGATGGCGGTGGGACCTCCTCCGCTCCCGGGGCGCTGCCCCGGACCCCGCTGCTCAATCGCCGCAGGGGCTTGAAATGCGGGCCCCGCCGACTCACCTCCGAAGGCAGGACTTGAAAACAGGCCCCGCCGACTCGCCTCCGAGGGCGGGACTTGAAAACAGGCCCCGCGCGTCAATCGCCGGCGGGGCTTGAAAGACGGGCCGCCTCGCCCTCCATGAGAAGCGGACCGCCCAGCCTCCCGGGCTTGACCAACTCCCTCCGAACCTAGGGACAGCGATGTTCCCCTTCCTCCGCCGTCGGACACTCACCAGCATCCTGCCGCTGCTCGCCGTGCTCCTCGGGGTGTTCGTGCTCGCGCGGCTCACCGGCGATCCGTCGTCCTTGTATCTGCCCGAGTCCGCCACCCCGGCCCAGCGCGCCGCCTTCGCCGCCCGCAATGGTTTCGACGATTCGATCTGGCAGCAGATCGCCGACTACTTCGGTGGCGTCTTCCAGCTGGACTTCGGTGAGTCGCTGCGTACCGGCGAGTCCGCGGCGACGATGGCGTTGCGGGCCTTCCCCGCCACGCTGCAACTCGCCTTCGCGACGATGCTGATCGCCGTGATCGGCGCGGTGGCCATCGGCAGTTGGGCGGCGTTCCGGCCCAACTCCCTTGCGGACCGCGTCTCTTCGTTCCTGTCCATGACCGCCGCGAGCGTCCCCGACTTCTGGTTCGCGATCACCGGCGTATGGATCTTCGCCGTCACGCTCGGTGCGCTGCCCACCTCGGGCGTCACCGACGGGATGCTCTCGTGGGTGCTGCCGGTGACGACGCTGGTGATCCGGCCGCTCGGCGTGCTCACCCAGGTGGTGCGCGGCGCCATGGTCTCCGCGCTCTCCGCACCGTACGTGCGCCTTGCACGCAGCAAGGGGGCCGGGAGCGTCCGCGTGGTCAGCCACCACGCGCTGCGCAACGCCGCCGCGCCCGCGCTCACCGTCGCGGGCGACCTCGCCGTCTCGCTGGTCAACGGGGCCGTGGTGGTGGAGACGATCTTCGGCTGGCCGGGCATCGGAAAGCTGATGATCGACTCCATCCTGGGCCGCGACTTCGCGGTGCTGCAGGCCGCGGTGCTGATCACCGCGATCACCATCTTCGCGCTCAACATCGTCATCGACGTCTGCTACGCGCTGCTCGACGCGCGCGTGCGCGAGACGGCGACGGCCTGAGGAGGACGCCGTGAGTACCTCGACAGACAAGCCCGCCTCCGATGCCCCGACCGCCCTGACGGAGGGCGCTTCCGCGTCCCGCGGCAGTCAAGTCCCCTTGTGGCGCATGCTGTTGCGCGACCGCGTCGCCACCGTGGCGGCCGTGCTGCTGGTCCTGATCGCGCTCACCGCGGTCCTCGGCCCGCCGCTGCTCGGCGACTCCGCCACCGACCAGGACCTGAAGAACGCCAACCAGGCGCCCTTCTCCCTCGACCACGGCTGGCTGGGCGTCCTCGGCACCGATCCGCTCGGTCAGAGCGTGCTGGCCAGGTTGATCGTCGCCGCCCGCACCACGTTCAGCGTGGCCGTGCCCGCGGTGCTGCTCGCGCTGGCCGTCGGCTCGGTCATCGGCATGTGGGCGGGCTACCACCGCGGCCGCAGGGAGACGGTCGCGATGCGCGTGGCCGACGTCATCATGAGCTTCCCCTCGCTGCTCATGGCAGTCGTCGTGCTGTACGTCTTCTCGCCGAGCGTCGCCAACCTCGTGCTCGTCCTGACCGTCACCCGGCTCCCGGTCTATCTGCGCACCGCCCGCTCCGAATCCTCCGAGCTGCAGAGCCGCCTCTTCGTCGACGCGGCGCGGACCTTCGGCACGTCCAGCGGGGCGATCATCCGCCGGCACGTGTTCCCGATCGTGCTGCCGACGCTGCTGACCCTCGCGACGCTCGAATTCTGTTACGTGATGCTCGCCGAGTCCTCGCTGAGCTTCCTCGGCATCGGCATCCAACCGCCCGATGTCAGCTGGGGGTTGATGGTCTCGCAGGGGCGGACGTACTTGCAGAGCGCGTGGTGGCTGACGTTCTTCCCCGGCCTGGCCATCGTCGTCACGACGGTCTCCGCGACCGTGCTCGCCTCCTGGGCGCGGCTCGCCACCGACCCCGCGCAGCGCTGGCGTCTCGCACTGCCCCGCAAGGCGCGACGCCGCGCCGCCCCGGCTCCCAAGGAGGCCACGTCGTGACCGCAACCGCCCTTGAAGTGGACGGCCTCAGCGTCGACATCCGCACCCCGCACGGCACCGTACGCGCCGTGGACAAGGTCGGTTTCCGGGCGCGACGCGGCCGTACGCTGGCCCTGCTCGGCGAGTCCGGCTGCGGCAAGTCGATGACCGCGCAGGCCATCGTCTCGCTGCTCGACCCGGCCGCCGAGGTGAGCGCGGGCCGGGTACTGCTCGACGGCACCGATCTGGTCGCGGCCGACGAACGGACCCGCCGCGCGCTCGCCGGGCCCGAGCTGGCCATCGTCTTCCAGGACGCGCTCACCGCCCTCAACCCGGTCTACACGGTGGGCACCCAGCTCGCCGAGCCGTTCCGCATCCACCGCGGGATGTCCCGCAAGCAGGCCCGCAAGGAAGCGATCGAGCTGATGGCGCGGGTCGGCATCCCGGAGCCGGAGAGCCGGGTGGACGCCTATCCGCACCAGTTCTCCGGCGGCATGCGCCAGCGCCTCCTGATCGCCATCGCGGTCGCCCTCTCGCCGTCCGTGCTCCTCGCCGACGAGCCGACGACCGCGCTCGACGTGACCGTGCAGGCGCAGATCATGCAGCTGCTGCGGGACCTGCGCGCGGAGCGGGACATGAGCGTCGTACTGATCACCCACGACCTGGCCCTCGTCTCCGAGCAGGCCGACGAGGTCGTGGTGATGTACGCGGGCACGGTCGTCGAGTCGGGTCCCGTACGCGAGGTGTTCGGCGCGCCCCGACACCCGTACACGAAGGGCCTGTTGGACTCGGTGCCGGTGCACGCGGCACGCGGCGAGGAGCTGCGGTCCATCGGCGGCTCCCCGCCGGACCTGCACTCGATCCCACCCGGCTGCGTCTACCAGGACCGCTGCCCGCTGGTGCGCGACCTGTGCCGCGCGCGGCGCCCCGAACCGGCCGAGGTCGCGCCGGACCGCACGGCCGCCTGCCACTTCTCCGACGAGGTGACCCGATGACCGACAAGCCGCTGCTCCAAGTACGCGAGCTCACCAAGACGTTCCCGGCCCAGGGCGCAGGCAAGGGGCGCCGGCTGCGCGCCCTGAACGGCATCTCCTTCGATCTGGAGCGCGGCGAGACCCTCGGCCTCGTCGGCGAATCGGGCTGCGGAAAGTCCACGCTCGCCCGCACCCTGCTCATGCTGGAGCGGCCCGACGGCGGCAGCGTCCGCTTCGACGGCGTGGACCCGTTCGCGCTCAAGGGGGCGGAGTTGCTGGCGTGGCGGCGCCAGGTCCAGATGGTGTTCCAGGACCCGTTCGCCTCGCTCAACGCCCGGATGACGGCCGGCGAGATCATCGGCGAACCGTGGCGCACCCACAGGTCCCTGCACCGCACGGCGGCCGAACGCTCCACCCGCGTACGGGAGTTGCTCGATCTCGTCGGGCTGCGCAAGGGTGACGAGCAGCGCTACCCGCAGGAGTTCTCCGGCGGCCAGCGCCAGCGCATCGGCATCGCCCGTGCGCTCGCCCTCTCCCCCGACGTCATCATCTGCGACGAGCCGGTCTCCGCGCTCGACCTGTCCGTGCAGGCGCAGGTGCTCAACCTCCTCAACGACCTGCAACGGCAGCTCGGCGTCAGCTACCTCTTCATCTCCCACGACCTGTCGGTGGTCCGGCACGTCGCGGACCGTGTGATGGTGATGTACCTGGGCGGCGTCGTCGAACAGGGCGACACGGAGTCCGTCTTCGACCGCGCCCTGCACCCGTACAGTTCGGCGCTGATGTCGGCCGCGCCGTCCCTCGACGCCGACGCGCGCCGTGAACACATCGTCCTCCAGGGCGAGTTGCCGTCCCCGCTTTCGCCGCCGTCCGGCTGCCGCTTCCGCACCCGCTGCTGGAAGGCGACCGACGTGTGCGCCTCGGCGGCGCCCGACCCGGCCGTCGATCCACGGGACCCGGGGCACACGGCGGCCTGCTTCCATCCGCTGGAGGAGACCTCGGGACTGGTGACCGCGGGCGGCGACGGCGCGTGACACTCACCGGCTATCTGGCCGTCGCGGTCGCGGTGGTGCTCGCGTCCTGTCTTCAGGCGTCCATCGGTTTCGGCATGGGGATGCTCGCCGCACCGGTGGTCGCCGTCGTGGACCCGTCCCTCGTGCCGGGAACGCTGATCATCCAGGCGGGCGTGCTCACCCTCCTCGTGACGGTGGCCGAGCGGCAGCACATCGATCTGCGGGGCACGGGCTGGGCGCTGGTCGGCCGGGTGCCCGGCACCGTCGCGGGGGCGCTGCTCGTGACCGCGCTGCCGCCCGAGGGCCTCGCCCTGATGCTGTCCGGCGTGGTGCTCCTGGGCGTCGTACTGACCTGCTTCGGCTGGGCGCCGCGACCGCACCGTCCGGTCCTGGTCCTCGCCGGTTCCGCGTCGGGGCTCCTCGGCACCGCGACCTCGATCGGCGGCCCGCCGATGGCCCTGGTGTGGCAGGGCAAGGACGCACCGGTGCTGCGCGGCACCATGAGCGGCTTCTTCCTCATCGGCTCGGTGCTGTCCGTCGCGACGCTGGCGACCACGGGGGCCATCGGTTCACACACGCTCCGGATGTCGGCCGTACTCGCTCCCGCATCCGTCCTCGGCTACGTGCTCTCGCGCTACGTCAACCGCTTCATGGACGCGCGCCGGCTGCGCTGGGCCGCGATCGGAGTGTCGACGCTGGGGGCGGTGCTGCTGATCGGGGAGCAACTCGTGTGACCTGACCTGCGGTACGACCGTCAGCTCCGCACACGGCCGTCAGCTCCGCACCAGATTGCGCAGCGGCCGCCCCTCCGCGAGCGCCTCGACGTTCGACCTGATGTCCTCCGCCCGGCCGCGGAAGGTCTCCTCGGTGTGGCCGGACTGGTGCGGCGTGAGCACCACGTTGGCGAACCCGGTGAAGTCCAGGTGCGAGGGCGGCGGCGCCGCGGGCTCGCGCGGGTTGCGCCACCACACGTCGAGGCCCGCCCCGGCGATCGTGCCGTCGCTCAGCGCCGCGTGCAGCGCCTTCTCGTCGACGACCGGGCCGCGGGCGACGTTGACGAGGACGGCGGAGCGCTTCATCGCGGCGAGCGCGGCGGCGTCCACGAGCCCACGCGTCTCCTCGCTCAGCGGCACCGTCACCACGACCACGTCGCAGGCGCCCAGCAGCTCGTGCAGCCGGTCCTGACCGCCCACCCACTCCAGGTCCGCACCGGCAGGCGGTGGAGCGCCCGGATCACGCCGTACGGCACGCACCCGCATGCCCAACGCGCCCGCCACCCGCGCCACTTCGCCGCCGATCTCGCCCATGCCGAGGACACCGATGGTGCGTCCGGCGAGGACCCCGCCGAAGGGGTAGCCCTCGTCGACGACGGCGTTGCGCCAGACACCGGCCCGCATGTCCCGCTCGCCGCGCGCGACGTCGCGCAGCAGCATCATCGACACCATCACCACGTGTTCGGCGATGGACCGGCCGTGGTGGAAGGTGTTCGCGACCCGCACCCCGGGCCGCAGCGCGTCCAGCGGGATCTTGTCGTAGCCGGCCCCGGTGACGTGCAGCAGCCGCAGCCGCCCCATCCCGGCCAGCAGCTCGCGGTCGGCCGCCGAGCACACGAGGACGTCGGCGGTGGCCGCGGCGGCGGCGCGGGCCTCGGGGTCGTCCCCGTACGCGAAGGTCCAGCGATGCGCGCCGCCTTCGGTGAGTACGTCCCTGAACCGCCCCATGACCGGTTCGGTGACCAGGACCTCCAGCGGCCGCGCCGCTCCCCCGCTCACCACCGCGGCACCGTCGGGTCGAACTCCGGCTGGAAGCGGCGCATGTAGGCGGTGTCGTCGCGCTCGCGGATGCCACTGGTGAGGTACTGCTCGTGCAGCCGGGCGAGCGCGTCCCGGTCCAGCTCGACGCCGAGGCCGGGGGCGGTGGGCACGGCGACGGCGCCGTCCTCGAACGTGAGCGCGCCCGGCACGACGACGTCCTCGGCCGGGTCCTTCCACGGCCAGTGCGTGTCGCAGGCGTAGTCGAGGTTCGGGGTCGCGGAGGCGAGGTGCGTCATGGCGGCGAGGCTGATGCCCAGATGCGAGTTGGAGTGCATGGAGAGCCCCATGCCGAACGTCTCGCAGATCGCGCCGAGCCGCTGGGAGCGCCGGAGCCCGCCCCAGAAGTGGTGGTCGGAGAGCACCACCTGGACGGCCTCCTGGCGCACCGCGGGCGGCAGGTGCTTGAAGGCGACCACGCACATGTTGGTGGCGAGCGGCATCGACACCTCGCGCGCGACGCGGGCCATGTCCTCGATGCCGGGCGTCGGGTCCTCCAGATACTCGACGACCCCGTCGAGCTCCTGCCCCACCTTGACCGAACTGGCCACGCTCCAGGCCCCGTTGGGGTCGAGCCGGAGCGGCAGTCCGGGGAAGGCGGCGCGCAGCGCGCGGACCGCCTCGATCTCCTCCTCGGGCGGGAAGACGCCGCCCTTCAGCTTGATCGCGCCGAACCCGTACGCGTCGATGATGCGCCGCGCCTGCCGGACGAGCCCCTCGGGGTCGAGCGCCTCGCCCCACCCGTCCTCCTCCTGTCCCGGATGGCCGGCCCACTTGTAGAAGAGGTACGCGCTGTAGGCGACGCGGTCGCGCACGGCGCCGCCCAGCAGGTCGCTCACCGGGCGGCCGACGACCTTGCCCTGGAGGTCGAGCGCGGCGACCTCGAAGGGCGAGACGACCCGGTCGGCGAGGGAGCTGTCGGTCACCATCCCGCTCATCCCGTGCCCGCCCACGCCGCTGTCGGCGGCCAGCGACTCGTTGACCGCGCGCCAAACGCCGTTGAGGTCGAAGACGTCGATGCCGACCAAGTGCTGCCCGGCCCGCTCCAGTCGGCGCAGATGCGGCAGGTCCCCGTAGGACTCACCGAGCCCGCACAGGCCGCTGTCGGTCACGACCTCGACGACCGAGCGCAGCGCGAAGGGCTCGTGCACACCTACGGAATTGAGCAGCGGAAGGTCGCGGAACGCCACCGGCGTCACGCGCACCTCGGAGATCCGGTGCTTCTCAGTGTCAGCCATGATCGGATCCTGACACGCGTCTACGTACGTAGACAAGGCTTGCGTATGTGATTTCAGGGGGTCGGGCCAAGGGTTTCCGGCACCCTGTCGCCTACGATGATCCGGACGTTCCAGGGGGTAAGTGGCAGCGAAGAACGCCTCGTTGGGCAAGGCCCTGCTCGCCGAGCGCACCCCGGCCGAGGTCGACGCGATCAGCTGCTCGATGCCGCCGGTACGCGGACGAACCTGCGCCGCAAGGGCATCCGGTAGAGCTCTACTCGACGCCGATCAGCATCAGCGCCGACTGCCGCCCGCCGCGGTACACCACCGTGTCCACGGCCAGGTAGGACTCGCGCACATGCTGTTCGAGCGCGCCCGCGACCTCGTCGGAGACCTCCTCGCCGAGGACGAGCGTGACGAGTTCGCCGCCCGCCGCCAGCATCCGGTCGAGGATCGTGCGGGCCGTCGCGGGGACCTCGCCGCCGATCACCGCCACGTCGCCGTCGATGAGGCCGAGGACGTCGCCCGCCTGACAGATTCCCGCCATGGTCCACGACTGCCGCTCGGCGACGGCCAGTTCGCCGTACCGGGTCGCGCCCGCGGCCGAGGTCATCGCCACGACGTCCTCGTCGAAGCGCCGGTCGGGCTCGTGGACGGCGAGCGCGGCGATGCCCTGGACCGCCGAGCGGGTCGGGATGAGCGCGATCCGCAGCCCCTCGGAGCGGGCCTGCTCGGCCGCCGCCGCGGCGGTGTGCCGCAGCTCGGCGTCGTTCGGCAACAGCACCACCTCGCGCGCGTGGGCCCGCCGTATCGCGTCGACCAGCTCCCCGCTCGCGGGCGGCTCACCGGGCCGGTCGGGCACGGTCGTCGCGCCCGCCTCCCGGTAGAGCCCCGCGAGCCCGTCGCCCGGCACGACCGCCACCACGGCCCGCTGCGCACGCTCCCGCGGCGCCGAGGCATGTGTCGCGTGCACGTCACCGAGCCCGAAGTGGGTGATGCGGATGCGGTACGGGCGCCCGGCCTCGACGCCCGCCTCCACGGCCGCGCCCGCGTCGTCCACGTGTACGTGGACGTTCCACAGGCCGTCCCCGCCGACGACGACCAGCGAGTCCCCGAGGGCGTCGAGCCGGGTCCGCAGCCGGGCCACGGCCTTGTCGTCCGCTTCGAGCAGGTAGATGACCTCAAAGGCGGGACCGGGCGCGCCTTCGCCCTCGCTCCCTTCGCCCTCGCTCCCTTCGCCCTCGGGGCATTCGAGCGGTACGCCATCGGGGACGGCGGCCACGCGCGCGTGGGGGCCCGCTCCACCCCGGCGTACCGGCACCGCCTCCCCCGAGACCGCCTCGCTCAGCGCCCCCAGGACGGCCACGAGCCCACGCCCACCCGCGTCCACGACCCCGGCACTGCCCAGGGCGGCGAGCTGCCCCGGCGTCGCGTCGAGCGCCACGCACGCGCCTTCGTAGGCGGCACGGACGACGTCGCGGCAGCCCCCTTCAGTCCCGGATGCGGCCTCCGCGGCCGCCGTCGCCACGGTCAGGACGGTGCCCTCCACGGGGTGGGCGACCGCCTCGCGCGCGGCCTCGGCGGCCCGGCCCAGCGCGAGCCGCAGGGCGTCCGCGTCGGCTCCCGCGGCGTGATCTCCCTCACTGGCCCCGCCCTCGGCGAGGACCTGGGCCATGCCACGGAACAGCTGCGCGAGGATCGTCCCGGAGTTGCCCCGGGCGCCGATGAGGGCGCCGTGCGCCATGGCTCGCATCACTTCGGGGAGCGCGGGAGCGGTCGGCTCGGGGCCCGCCCCGAGCCCGGCGAAGACCGCCTCGACCGCCTGCTGGGCGGACTCCAGGGTCAGATAGAGATTGGTGCCGGTGTCCCCGTCGGCGACCGGATACACGTTGATCGCGTCTATCTCCGCGCGGTCGCGGCCGAGCGCCTCCAGCGCGAGTGAGCACCAGGCGCGCACCGCGATCACGTCGAGCACCTGCGGCACCTGCGCCTCCTCGAGCGGCTGGACTGGCACCGCACAGTAGACCGCGGAAGGTAAGCGTCCGGAAAGCGGGCCCGGTCCGAAAGGCGACCCGGAAGCCGACCCCGACCAGGTCCGGAGCCCGGGCGGGCGGTCCCACCAGCCATGGTAGTTTCGTTCTACCGACGCAGCCGTTGTATGCTGCTCGGGTTGCCCGATATCCATCGGGCCATCCCCCTGGCACCGCCACTCAGATCCTCCGATCCTGATCCCGGCATGCCGGGATCAACCGTAAGAGCATCTGAAGTCTTTGGAGTGACCCGTGGCTGCCAACTGCGACGTCTGTGGCAAGGGGCCGGGCTTCGGCAACAGCATCTCCCACTCGCACCGCCGTACGCCCCGTCGCTGGAACCCGAACATCCAGCGTGTGCGTGCCGTGATCAGTGGGACGCCGAAGCGCCTCAACGCCTGCACCTCGTGCATCAAGGCCGGCAAGGTCTCGCGCTGACGTAACTTCCCCAAGCTCTCGAACACACTCGAGCAGGGGATACCCCATTGCGCGGCCACCTAGCTGGTTGCTTTAAGAAGCCGGTCCCCTCGGGGACCGGCTTCTTTTTATGCCCAAGTCCGCGCGTTTATGCCCAAGTCCGCGCGGTGCGGGCGCAGGCCCGCACCGCGCCTCACGACTCGATCTCGCCCCCGGCGAACCCGTCGTCACCGTCCCCGAAGTGGTCCCAGCCGCCCTGGTTCGTCCAGGGCGCCCCGTCCACGGTCACCCGGGACAGCGCCGAGGGGCCCAGCACCTCGCCGATCACCTTCCAGCGCGCGGGCAGCTTCACGGACGGCGGGAAGGTGGCCACGATCGCGTGGTCCTCTCCCCCGCTCAGCACCCATTGCAGCGGATCGACGCCGACGGCCTGGCCGATGTCGCTCATCTGCGAGGGCACATCCACCTGCCCCGACTTGATGTCGATACGGACCTTGCTCGACTCGGCGATGTGGCCCAGGTCGGCGATCAGCCCGTCGCTCACGTCGCACATGGCGGTGGCGCCGAGCCCGGCCGCCGCGGGACCCGCGTGGTACGGCGGTTCGGGGCGGCGGTGCGCCTCCACGAAGGCGCGGGGCGAACGGAAACCGCGCGAGAGCACCGCATATCCGGCCGCGGACCAGCCCAGCCAGCCGGTCACGGCCACGACGTCGCCGGGCTGCGCGCCGGCCCGGGTCACCGGTTCGTGGCCCTGCATGTCGCCGAGCGCGGTGATCGCCACGGTGATCGTGTCGCCGCGCACGACATCACCACCGACCACGGCGGCGCCCGCCACCTGGCACTCGTCGCGCAACCCGTCCATCAGCTCCGACGGCCAGGACGCGGGCAGTTCGGCGGGCACCACGAGGCCGAGGAGCAGCGCCGTCGGCACGGCGCCCATGGCCGCGATGTCGGCGAGGTTCTGCGCCGCGGCCTTGCGCCCGACGTCGTACGCGGTGGACCAGTCGCGCCGGAAGTGCCGGTTCTCCAGCAGGACGTCCGTGCTGGCGACGACCCTGCGGTCCGGCGCGGCGATCACGGCGGCGTCGTCGCCGGGACCGATGCGTACGGCCGGGGTGGTGGTGAGCCGGGAGGTCAACTCCCGGATGAGGCCGAACTCCCCCAACTCGCCGACGGTGCCCTTCATGCGCGTACTGCCCTTTCTGCCCTGGTTCGCTGCCGCCCGCCAGGGCCGTATGCCCCGGCCCGCTTGCGGTCGCGGGCCGTCTCTGTCATGGGTACCGTTCTTGTCACGGGCCTGCCTTCCACGTCCGTCGGACACCACAGCCGCCACCGGGTCTCCCCGCGACGAGCGGTGACGCGATAACGTGGCGTCCCTTCTCCCACATGATCCTCGTGATGATCCTCGTGGCCGCCCTGGAGGTTCCGTGGTACAGGCGTACATCCTGATCCAGACCGAAGTAGGCAAGGCGTCGACCGTCGCCGAGCTGATCGGGAAGATTCCAGGAGTGATCCAGGCCGAGGACGTCACCGGCCCCTACGACGTGATCGTGCGCGCGCAGGCGGACACGGTCGACGAACTGGGTCGCATGGTGGTCGCCAAGGTCCAGCAAGTGGACGGCATCACGCGCACTCTGACCTGCCCGGTCGTCCACCTGTAGTCCCCGTCTACGCTGTGCCGGTGAAGTCATATCGTCACCGGATCCGGCACGGCCGGCTGAGCCGCCTGTCCATCGCGGTGCCCTCGCTCTCCTTGCTGATCGCCGCCGCGGGCTGCGCTTCGACGGACGAGGCGCCAAAGGCGGCGGTTCCCACTCCGGACGCGAAGGCCGCCAAGCTGTGCCGGAACCTGGACAAGGTCCTGCCGGAGAAGGTCGACGGACTCGAGCGCAACGATCCCGAACCGGGCTCGGAGCTCACCGCGGCGTGGGGAAGCCCCGCGATCATACTGCGCTGCGGCGTGCCGTGGCCCGACGCGGCGTTGAAGACGAGCAGCAACACGGCGACGATCGACGGCGTCGGCTGGGTCGCCGACGAACTCGACGGCGGCGCGCAGCGCATGACGACGGGCGGACGCCTCGCCTACGTAGAGGTGACGATCCCCAAGGACGAGGTCACCAAGAACGGGGCGGGCTCCCTCGTCGACCTGGCGGGCCCCATCAAGAAGGCGATCCCCAAGGGGATCGCCGACTAGAGGGCTTGTCATGGGAGGGGCGGTCTACCGCAGTCCGGTCGACCGTCGCAGTGCCGCCTGGATGAGCCGGTCCACGAGTTCCGGGTACTCGACCCCGGTCTCCTGCCACATCCGCGGGTACATGGAGATCGGCGTGAAGCCCGGCAGCGTGTTGATCTCGTTGATGACGAACTCGCCTTCCTCGTCGAGGAAGAAGTCCGCCCGCACGAGCCCCTCGCAGGACATCGCCTCGAAGGCGTCGACGGCGAGCCGGCGGACCTCGGCGGTCTGCTCCTCGCTCAGCGGCGCGGGCACGATGCCGGCGGCGGAGTCGATGTACTTCGCCTCGAAGTCGTAGAAGGCGTGGGAGTCGGCCGGCGGGATCTCGGCCGGGACGGAGGCACGCGGCCCGTCCTCGAACTCCAGGACCCCGCACTCGATCTCGCGCCCGACGATGCCGGCCTCGACGATCACCTTCGGGTCGTGCTCACGGGCGGTCTCGATCGCCTCGTCGAGCCCGTCGAAGGAATCGACCTTCGTGATACCGATCGACGAACCCGCGCGCGCGGGCTTGATGAACAGCGGCCAGCCGTGGTCCCCGACGAAGTCGGCGACGCGGCGGCGGGCGCCTTCCTGATCCCGCTCCCACTCGCGGGGGCGGATCACCAAGTAGGGCCCCACCTTCAGTCCGAAGGACGTGAAGATGCGCTTCATGTACTCCTTGTCCTGGCCGACGGCCGAGGAGAGCACACCGCAGCCGACGTACGGGGTTCCGGAGAGGTCCAGGAGGCCCTGGATGGTGCCGTCCTCGCCGTACGGGCCGTGCAGTACGGGGAAGACGACGTCGACCTCGCCGAGGGCCTTGGGGACGGATCCCGGCTCGTTGTAGACGACTTCGCGGGACATCGGGTCGACCGGGAGGACCACGCCGCCCTCGGACGACTCGGCGAGATCGGCGACGTCCGGCACCTGGCGGTCGGTGATGGCCATCCGCTCCGGATCGTCCGTCGTCAGCGCCCAACGCCCCTCACGTGTGATGCCGACCGGCAGCACGTCGTACTTGGAGCGGTCGATGGCGCGCAGCACGGCGCCCGCCGTGACCACGGAGACGCCGTGCTCGGAGCTGCGGCCACCGAAGACGACGGCCACACGCGGCTTGGGCCCACCTGCGGTGGACGCAGGGCTCTGGGGGAGGTTCTCGCTGCTCATATCGCGTTGAGCGTACCTGCTGGTAGTACAAGAGTCAGCGCCCCCAGAGCCTGGGGCCTGTCGTCAAACTCCCGTCGTCGCCCGCCGGGCAGGCGGGAGTTTGACGACAGGCCCCAGCTGTGCCGCCGACTCAAAGAGAGGCTCTCAGCGTCGTTCCGGCTTGGCGGAGCGCGACATGAGCTCCTTCACCGCGACGACCGGGGCCTTGCCCTCGTGGACGATCGCGACGACGGTCTCCGTGATCGGCATGTCGACGTCGTGGCGGCGCGCCAGATCCAGCACCGATTCGCAGGACTTGACGCCCTCGGCGGTCTGCTTGGTGACCGCGATGGTCTCCTGAAGGGTCATGCCCTTGCCGAGGTTCGTGCCGAAGGTGTGGTTGCGCGACAGCGGCGAGGAGCAGGTGGCCACGAGGTCGCCGAGGCCCGCGAGCCCGGAGAACGTCAGCGGGTCGGCGCCCATGGCGAGCCCGAGCCGCGTCGTCTCCGCGAGCCCGCGCGTGATGAGCGAGCCCTTCGTGTTGTCGCCGAGCCCCATGCCGTCCGCGATGCCGACGGCGAGCCCGATGACGTTCTTGACCGCGCCGCCCAACTCGCAGCCGATCACGTCGGTGTTCGTGTACGGCCTGAAGTACGGGGTGTGGCTGGCGACTTGGAGGCGCCGGGCCACGGACTCGTCGCGGCAGGCGACGACCGCGGCGGCGGGCTGCCGGGCGGCGATCTCGCGCGCGAGGTTGGGCCCGGTGACGATCGCAATGCGGTCCTCGCCGACCTTCGTGACGTCCTCGATGACCTCGCTCATGCGCATCGCCGAACCGAGCTCGACACCCTTCATGAGCGAGACGAGAACGGTGTCGGGAGCAAGCAGCGGGGCCCACTCCCCCAGGTTCTGGCGCAGCGTCTGCGAGGGCACGGCGAGCACCGTGAAGTCGGCGTCCGCCGCGGCCTCGGCCGGGTCGGAGGTCGCCCGCACGTTCTCCGGGAGTTCCATACCGGGCAGGTAATCCGGGTTCGTACGCGTGGAGTTGACGGCCTCGGCGAGTTCGGCGCGGCGGGCCCAGAGGGTGACGTCGCAGCCCGCGTCCGCGAGCACCATCGCGAATGCGGTGCCCCAGGAGCCGGTGCCGAAGACGGCGGCCTTCACGGGTCGGGTCACTTGCTGCTCTCCTCGCTCGTGCCGCTCACTACTGAACTGCCGCTCTCCGCCTGCGACTTGCCGTTGGCCGCCTGCGCCTTGCGGCGCTGCTGGATGCGGGCCTCGCGGGGGTCGTAACGCTTCTGCGGGGCCTTCTCGCCGCGCAGCACCTCCACCTCGGCGGTGATCGCGGCCATGATGACATCGGTCACCTCCTTGAGGAGGTCGGGCGTGATCTCTCTGTCGTAGTACGCGGAGAGGTCGACCGGGGCGCCGGCGAGCACGTGGTGCGTCTTGCGCGGGAAGAAGTGCGGCTTCTTGGAGTACGGCGCGAGCGCTTCGGTGGCGCCCCACTGGCCGACCGGAATCACCGGGCACTTGGTCTGCAGAGCCACGCGCGCGACACCCGTCTTACCGGTCATCGGCCACAATTGGGGGTCGCGGGTGAGCGTTCCTTCCGGATAGAAGGCGACGCACTCACCGCGCTCCACCGCGTCGATCGCGGCACGGAAGGCGCTCAGCGCGTTCGTGGACTCGCGATAGACCGGAATCTGTCCCGTACCGCGCATCGCGGCGCCCACGAACCCCTTCCTGAAGAGGCCGTGCTTGGCGAGGAAACGCGGGACCCGTCCCGTGTTGTACTGAAAGTGGGCGTAGAGGAACGGATCCAGATGCGAATTATGGTTGACCGCGGTGATAAAGCCTCCGTCGGCCGGAATGTTCTCCATTCCACGCCAGTCCCGCTTGAACAGAACCACCAGCGGTGGTTTGCAGAGGACCGCGGCGAAGCGGTACCAGAAGCCGATTCTGCGGCGGGACACTCGGACACCTTCCTCTAGGGGGGCCAGGGCCGCACAAGTCTCGCCCCGGCCCACCGGCCTGTCGAGAACACCGTACGCCCGCGCAGACAGCCGCACCTCATGCACAGGTCACAATGGGCGCGTGCAGTGGACCCTGGTGATACCGCTGAAACCGCTGGTGCGGGCCAAGAGCAGACTGGCCCCGACGGCGGGAGACGCCCTGCGCCCAGGCCTCGCCCTGGCGTTCGCCCAGGACACCGTGGCCGCGGCGGGGGCCTGTGCGGCCGTGCGGGATGTGGTGGTCGTCACGGACGATCCCCGCGCGGAGCGCGAACTGACGGCCCTGGGCGCCCACGTGGTCCCCGACCCCCCGCAGGCGGGCCTCAACGCGGCGCTGGCGCACGGAGCGGCGTTCGTGCGCTCCGCACGCCGGACCGCCGCCATAGCCGCTCTGAACGCCGATCTGCCGGCTCTGCGGCCCTCCGAATTGGCCCGCGTTCTCTCGACGGCCGCCGCATTCCCCCGCGCATTTCTGCCCGATGCCGCCGGAATCGGCACAACACTCTTGTCCGCGGGCCCCGGCACGGAATTGCTGCCCGCATTCGGCGGGGCGTCGCGCGCCCGCCACACGGCGTCCGGCGCCGCGGAACTCCCCCTCGAAGGCGTCCACTCCGTACGCCAGGACGTCGACACCGGCGAGGACCTGCGGGCGGCGCTCGCCCTCGGCGTGGGCCCGCACACCGCGAGGGCCGCAGCGGGGCTCCTGATCCCGGACTGAGTACGCTGCCCGTATGCAGGCCACCGCGTACACGTACGACCCCGAAACCCGTGCCGGCAGCGTCCTCCTGGACGACGGCACGCCCGTCCCCTTCGACGCCGCCGCCTTCGACGCGGGCGGCCTGCGGCTGCTGCGCCCCGGGCAGCGGGTGCGTATCGAGGTGCAGGACACCGAAGGCGCGGCCGACGCGCGGCAGATCACTCTGGTGACCCTGCAGACTTTCTGAAAACCCCGTGGGGCCAGGTGAGGCCCCCTGGACACACCGCGGGCCGGTCTCCCCGAAGGGAGCCCGGCCCGACGCGTGAGCAACCTTGTGGCTACGCCCGAGAAGCGACTTACTTCTTGCGAGCGGTGGCCTTCTTGGCGGTGGTCTTGCGCGCCGTCGACTTCTTGGCGGGCGCCTTCTTGGCCGTGGCCTTCGTGGCGGGCGCCGTCTTCTTGGCGGTCGCCTTCTTCGCCGGGGCCGCCTTCTTGGCGGTGGTCTTCTTCGCCGTGGCCTTCTTGGCCGTGGCGGCCTTCTTCGCCGGAGTCGCCTTCTTGGCCGGCGTCGCCTTCTTGGCGGTGGTCTTCTTCGCCGTGGCCTTCTTGGCCGTGGCGGCCTTCTTCGCCGGAGTCGCCTTCTTCGCGGCGGCCTTCTTGGCGGTGGTCGCCTTCTTGGCGGCGGCCTTCTTGACCGTCGCCGAAGCGCCGCCGCTCAGGCTGCCCTTGGGCGCCTTCTTGACCGCGACGTCGTTCTTCGGGAGCTTCTTCGAACCCGCGACGAGGTCCTTGAAGCCCTGGCCCGCACGGAAGCGCGGCACCGACGTCTTCTTGACCCGGACACGCTCCCCAGTCTGCGGGTTGCGGGCGTAGCGGGCCGGGCGGTCGACCTTCTCGAACGAGCCGAAGCCCGTCACCGAGACGCGGTCACCGCTGACCACGGAACGGACGATGGCGTCGAGTACGGCGTCGACCGCGTCAGCGGCCTGCTGACGGCCACCGACCTTGTCGGCAATGGTTTCTACGAGCTGCGCCTTGTTCACGTCTTCCCCTTCGGAGACATTGCCGGAACGAATCTCTTTCGCACCGGCTTTTTCGCACGTTAGGCAGATATATACCGCAAATCAAACGCGAAACGGGCTAATCACCCTTGTGCCGCAACGAACTGGACAGTCTCAGAGTTCCTCTTCAGTGATGGAGCCCTCTTCGAAGTCGTCGAGGTCCGCCATGAATCGCTCCAGACGCCTTGCCGCACCGGCGAGATCGTGTTTGGCCGCGGCCGTGACGGCCAGCAGCTTCCGGGTCAGCGCCATCCGTACGCCCTCCGGGACTTGCAGTGTGCGCACTCTGGCGTGCGCTTCCTTGAGTTGGTCCGCGACCGCCGCGTACAGCTGGAGTTGGCCGTCGTGTTCCATGCACAGATTGTGCCATCTGGGGCGAGTTGTCGCCTCCGCAGGGTGCAACTCCCGCCCCAGAAGGCCCTTCTGGAGCCTCGCACGAGCCGCTCGCCCAGAGTGCCACCGACACACGCGTACCCCTGGAACACCCTTGATATTCAAGGGAGTTGAGGGCCCCCGACACCCCCTCCCGCGGCGCCCGGAAGGGGCTCGGGAGCCGGACACAGAAGTACCCCCAACCGGTGCACGATTGGGGGTACGGGGCCCTGTGGATGTGGCCTGAATAAGCCTTGCTCGGCTACGGATCCGTTCGGGATCCGCGGGAAGCCGGTCGGCTCAGAGCTGGACCGTCTGCGGCTTGAAGGCCGGACGCTTCGCCTCGAAGGTGGCGATGTCCTCCTCGTTCCGCAGCGTGATGCTGATGTCGTCGAGCCCGTTGAGCAGACGCCAGCGGGAGTTCTCGTCCAGTTCGAAGGACGCCGTGACGCCCTCGGCCCGAACTTCGCGCTCCTGAAGGTCGACCGTGATCTCGGCCTGCGGGTCGTTCTCCACGAGCGCCATCAGCGCGTCCACGACCTTCTGGTCCAGGACGACGGTCAGCAGACCGTTCTTGAGGGAGTTGCCGCGGAAGATGTCCGCGAAGCGGGAGGAGATGACGGCCTTGAAGCCGTAGTTCTGCAGGGCCCAGACGGCGTGCTCACGGGACGAGCCGGTGCCGAAGTCGGGACCGGCCACCAGGACGGTGGCGCCCTCGCGCTCCGGCTTGTTGAGCACGAACTCGGAGTCCTTGCGCCAGGCCTCGAAGAGACCGTCCTCGAACCCGTCCCGCGTCACCTTCTTGAGCCAGTGGGCGGGGATGATCTGGTCGGTGTCGACGTTGCTGCGGCGCAGCGGGACGGCCCGGCCGGTGTGCGTGGTGAATGCTTCCATGACTCTCAGACTCCAGCGGCGACAGGGGTGTCGGACAGGTCGGCCGGCGAGGCCAGGTGGCCCAGAACGGCGGTGGCCGCGGCGACCTGGGGCGAGACCAGGTGCGTACGGCCGCCCTTGCCCTGCCGGCCCTCGAAGTTGCGGTTGGACGTGGACGCGGAGCGCTCGCCGGGAGCGAGTTGGTCCGGGTTCATGCCCAGGCACATGGAGCAGCCCGCGTAGCGCCACTCGGCACCCGCCTCCTTGAAGACCTTGTCCAGGCCCTCCTCGACGGCCTGCAGGCCCACACGCGCGGAGCCGGGGACGACCAGCATCCGTACGCCGTCGGCGATTTTGCGGTCCTTGAGGATCTCGGCGACGGCCCGCAGGTCCTCCATGCGGCCGTTGGTGCACGAACCTACGAAGACGGTGTCGACCTTGACGTCGCGCAGCGCCTGCCCGGCCTCCAACCCCATGTACTCCAGGGCCTTTTCGGCGGCGAACCGCTCCGAAGCGTCTTCGTACGAAGCCGGGTCGGGGATGTTCGCCGAAAGGGGCGCTCCCTGACCGGGGTTGGTGCCCCAGGTGACGAACGGGGCCAGTTCCTCGGCCTTGATGAAGACCTCGGCGTCGAAGACGGCGTCGTCGTCCGTCTTCAGCGTCTTCCAGTACTCCACCGCGGCGTCCCAGTCGGCGCCCTGCGGGGCGTGCGGACGGCCCTCCAGGTACGTGAAGGTGGTCTCGTCGGGGGCGACCATGCCCGCGCGGGCACCGGCCTCGATGGACATGTTGCAGATGGTCATCCGCGCTTCCATCGACAGCTTCTCGATGGCCGAGCCGCGGTACTCCAGGATGTAGCCCTGGCCGCCGCCGGTGCCGATCTTCGCGATGATGGCGAGGATCAGGTCCTTGGCGGTGACGCCGTCGGGCAGTTCGCCGTCGACGGTGATCGCCATCGTCTTCGGGCGCCACATCGGCAGCGTCTGCGTGGCCAGCACGTGCTCGACCTGCGAGGTGCCGATGCCGAACGCCAGGCCGCCGAAGGCGCCGTGCGTCGAGGTGTGCGAGTCGCCACAGACGACGGTGGTGCCGGGCTGCGTGAGGCCCAGCTGCGGGCCGACCACGTGCACGACGCCCTGCTCGACGTCGCCCAGGGAGTGCAGGCGGACCCCGAACTCGGCCGCGTTCTTGCGCAGTGTCTCCAGCTGCACGCGCGAGACCGGGTCGGCGATCGGCTTGTCGATGTCGAGGGTCGGGGTGTTGTGGTCCTCGGTGGCGATGGTGAGGTCGGTGCGCCGCACCTGACGACCCGCCTGACGGAGGCCGTCGAAGGCCTGCGGGCTGGTCACCTCGTGCAGCAGGTGCAGATCGATGAAGAGGAGGTCGGGCTCGCCCTCGGCGCGCCGGACGACGTGGTCGTCCCAGACCTTCTCCGCGAGTGTGCTACCCATCGCTTTCCCTCCGGCCGGCTTCAGGTGCGCCGGCCCAACTAGAGATTCGGATCGCCGTCGCTCGTACCCCTCGTACCGGACGTCGGCCACCGGTCCCGTTGGTCCGCGGGCCGGTGTCCGTACAGAGTGGCAAGTTCCACGGGAAATTGAACTTGCGTTTCACAGAGTGAGACGGGAGTATCGACGCATGGACAACAGTAGCGGCGTCGGCGTTCTGGACAAGGCAGCCCTTGTCCTGGGCGCTCTGGAGTCCGGACCCGCGACCCTCGCAGGCCTTGTCGCGGCCACCGGACTGGCAAGACCCACAGCCCACCGCCTTGCGGTGGCCCTGGAGCACCACCGCATGGTGGCGCGTGACATGCAGGGCCGTTTCATTCTCGGCCCGCGCCTGTCGGAACTCTCGGCGGCGGCCGGCGAGGACCGCCTCCTCGCGACGGCCGGCCCGGTGCTCACGCACCTGCGGGACGTCACGGGCGAGAGCGCCCAGCTCTATCGCCGCCAGGGCGACATGCGCATCTGCGTCGCCGCGGCGGAGCGGCTCTCCGGGCTGCGGGACACGGTCCCGGTGGGCTCCACGCTCACGATGAAGGCGGGCTCCTCCGCGCAGATCCTGATGGCCTGGGAGGAGCCGGAGCGTCTGCACCGCGGCCTCCAGGGCGCCCGCTTCACGGCGACGGCCCTTTCGGGCGTCAGGCGCCGAGGCTGGGCCCAGTCGATCGGCGAGCGGGAGCCGGGCGTCGCGTCCGTCTCCGCGCCCGTCCGCGGCCCTTCGAACCGCGTGGTGGCGGCCGTGTCCGTCTCCGGCCCCATCGAGCGTCTGACGCGCCACCCGGGCCGGATGCACGCCCAGGCGATCATCGACGCCGCGGGGCGCCTCTCCGAGGCTCTGCGCCGCACCGGCTGACCCACAACTCCCTTTACGTTCCCGCCAGTTCCCGGCCGGTCGCTCCAACGCCGCAGCGACCGGCCGGACTTGTACGCTCCCGGGTTCAACTGCCGCACCCGCACACGCACCTGTCACCGCGCACGAAAAAGACCCTTCCCGGCTTCGGGAAGGGTCTGATCGTTCGCGAGTACCCCCGACCGGATTCGAACCGGCGCTACCGCCTTGAGAGGGCGGCGTGCTAGGCCGCTACACAACGGGGGCCTTGACCACTTGCGTGATCGAGCTGGTCTACCAGGACTCGAACCTAGAATGACGGTACCAGAAACCGTAGTGTTGCCAATTACACCATAGACCACTGAAGTTCAAGGCTTGTGACCTGCGAACTCAATGCGTACCCCCGACCGGATTCGAACCGGCGCTACCGCCTTGAGAGGGCGGCGTGCTAGGCCGCTACACAACGGGGGCCCCAGCAAGTCCCGGACTGGCCGGAACAGTACCCCCGACCGGATTCGAACCGGCGCTACCGCCTTGAGAGGGCGGCGTGCTAGGCCGCTACACAACGGGGGCTTTGTGGATGCCATATCCACGGTTGCAGATGAGCTCTGCGAGCTGGCCTACCAGGACTCGAACCTAGACTAACGGAACCAGAAACCGTCGTGCTGCCAATTACACCATAGGCCACCGAAACGCAACCCCCGAGGGGATCTTGCTTGGCTTGCGCTTCCGGGGGGTCCAGCCTTTCGGCCCGCTCCCCTTGGCGCAGAAAGAACATTACCCGAAGGTGGACTGCGCTCCAAAACGGGTATCCCCGGCCAACAGCCCAGGCAGTTGCCCGAGCCCCGTGATGCGTACGAGTTCGGGTCTGCCGCCCAGTTCCGTGCGGTCGAGCCAGATTCCGCTCAGGCCCGCGTCGACGGCTCCGCGGGCGTCCGTGTCCGGCTGATCACCGACGTAGGCGATCTCGTGCGGCTCCAGGGAAAGCTCCTCGCAGACGGCGTGGAAGGCAGCCGCTTCGGGCTTGGCGACGCCGAGTTCGGCGGCGCAGAGGACGGCCTCGAAGCGGTCGCGCACGCCGAGGACGCGCAGCTTGCGGTCCTGGTTGTGCAGCGAGGAGTTGGACAGCACGGCGTGCCGGTAGCCGCCGGCGAGGGTGTCGAGGGCCGGGACGGTGTCGGGGAAGAGACTCCACGCGGCCTCGTAGTGACCGAGATAGCGGGCGAACCAGCCGTCGGCCTCGTCGGCCTCCATGGCACGCCCCACGAAGCCGCGCACGCGGTCCCTGCGCTGCCCCTCCCAGTCGGCCTCCCCCGCCTCGAACCGGGCCCAGTGCTCCCGCGTCGCGGCACGCCAGCGCACGAGGGCCTCCTCGACACTCCCGTAGCCGTCGAGCAGCCCCTCCGCGGCGAGGTGGGCGCGCATGCCGACGGTGTCCGCCGTCGCGTAGTCGAAGAGGGTGTCGTCGATGTCCCAGACGATGGCTCGGATAGACATACGACGACCGTAATCGCGAAAGACCCGGAAGCGGTCCGCTTCCGGGTCTTTCAGGGGCCTACGCGCGCGTGCTTACGCGGTGAGCTTCGCCAGGGCCGCGTCAATGCGGGCGAAGGTCGTCTCCTTGCCCAGGATCTCGAGGGACTCGAAGAGAGGCAGGCCGACCGTGCGGCCCGTGACGGCCACCCGGACCGGGGCCTGGGCCTTGCCGAGCTTGAGGCCGTGGGCCTCGCCGGCGGCCAGGACGGCCTCCTTGAGGGACTCGGGCGAGTTCCAGTCGGCCGCGTCCAGCTTCTCGCGGGCCGTGACGAGGAGGGCGTCCGAGCCTTCCTTCATGGCCTTCGTCCAGCTCGCCTCGTCGAAGGCCGGCTCGGCGAGGAAGAGGAAGTCCACGTTGTCCGTGATCTCGGAGAGGACCTTGAGGCGGGTCTGGGCGTGGGGGGCGATCGCCGCCCACTTCGCCTCGTCGAAGTCCTCCGGGGCCCACGGCGCGAAGGGGGCCTTCAGCCACGGGGCGCAGCGCTCCGCGAACTCCTTCGGGTCGAGCAGGCGGATGTGGTCGCCGTTGATCGACTCGCACTTCTTGAGGTCGAAGCGCGCCGGGTTCGGCTGGACGTCCTTGACGTCGAAGGCCGCGACCATCTCCTCGACGGAGAAGATGTCGCGGTCCGCGGAGAGGGACCAGCCGAGCAGCGAGAGGTAGTTGAGCAGGCCCTCCGGGAGGAAGCCGCGCTCGCGGTAGAGGTTGAGCGAGGACTGCGGGTCGCGCTTCGAGAGCTTCTTGTTGCCCTCGCCCATGACGTACGGCAGGTGCCCGAACTCGGGCACCAGCTTGGCGATCCCCAGGTCCTTGAGCGCCCAGTAGAGGGCGACCTGGCGCGGGGTGGAGGAGAGCAGGTCCTCGCCGCGCAGGACGTGGGTGATCTCCATCAGCGCGTCGTCGACCGGGTTGACGAGCGTGTAGAGCGGCGCGCCGTTGGCACGGACGATGCCGTAGTCCGGGACGTTCTCCGGCTCGTAGCTGATCTCGCCGCGGACCAGGTCGTTGAACGTGATCCGTTCGTCGGGCATCCGGAAGCGGATGACGGGCTTGCGGCCCTCCGCCTCGTACGCGGCCTTCTGCTCGGCGGTGAGGTCGCGGCAGTGGCCGTCGTAGCCGGAGGGCTTGCCTGCGGCGCGGGCCGCGTCGCGGCGCTCGTCCAGCTCCTCGGTGGAGCAGTAGCAGGGGTACGCCCGGCCGGCCTCGACGAGCTTGTCGGCGACGTCCTTGTAGATGTCCATCCGCTCGGACTGCCGGTACGGCGCGTGCGGGCCGCCGACCTCGGGGCCCTCGTCCCAGTCGAAGCCGAGCCAGCGCATCGCGTCGAGGAGCTGCTCGTACGACTCCTCGCTGTCGCGGGCCGCGTCGGTGTCCTCGATGCGGAAGACCAGGGTGCCCTGGTTGTGGCGCGCGAAGGCCCAGTTGAACAGGGCGGTGCGGACCAGGCCCACGTGGGGGTTACCGGTGGGCGAGGGGCAGAAACGGACACGTACGGAGGAGGAGGGGACGGGTGCGCTAGCCACGCTTGACAACCTTGTTGGTGAGAGTGCCGATGCCTTCGATGCTGACGGCGACCTCGTCGCCGACGCTGAGCGGGCCGACCCCTTCCGGGGTGCCCGTGAGGATGACGTCGCCGGGGAGCAGCGTCATGGCCTCGGAAATGTTGACGATCAGGTCCTCGATGGACGTGATCATCTGCGACGTACGGCCGAGCTGTCGCTGCTGCCCGTTGACCGTGCACTGGATGGTGAGGTCGGAGGCCTGCTCCAGGGACAGGTCGGTCTCGACCCAGGGGCCCAGCGGGCAGGACGTGTCGAAGCCCTTCGCCCGCGCCCACTGCTTCTCGCGCTTCTGTACGTCGCGGGCCGTCACGTCGTTGGCGGCCGTGTAGCCGAAGACGACGTCCTTCACGCGCTCGCGCGGGACCTCGCGGCACATCCGGCCGATGACGACGGCGAGCTCCGCCTCGTGGTGCAGCTCCTCGGAGAAGCCGGGGTACTGGATCTCGGCGTCCGGGCCGATCACCGACGTCGACGGCTTGAAGAAGGCGAAGGGGGTGTCCGGGACCTCGTTCCCCAGCTCCTTCGCGTGCTCCGCGTAGTTGCGGCCGAAGGCGATCACCTTGTTCGGGAGCACGGGGGGCAGCAGCCGGACCTTGCTGACCGGGACCTTCGTACCGGAGAGCTCGTAGTCCGCGAACGGGATGCCCTTGATGATGTCGAGGACGAGCTCGTCTGGCTTGTCGCCCTCGACCGCGCCGAAGGCGACGTTCCCGTCGATGGAGAATCTGGCGATGCGCACGGTCTGCTGCGCCCCTTTTTCTGGCGTTGATCCGGGTGGGGTGTGACCGACCCAGGCTAACGCGGTGGGGCTGCCGCCGTCGCTGCGGTTGTGAGGGCCTGACCCAAACGACAGGCCCTACGCCACGGGGGCGGTCTCGGGTGCCACCATCAGGATCGTGCGCTTCGGGTTGGCCGTGTTCGTGGGCAGCGATGCCGCGTGTTCCGGTACGGCCGGTGCGGCCTGGATCTCGTCGGCGTCCGCGAGGTGCGCCAGCGTCGTGCGCCGCGGGTTGGCAATGTTCTGGAACATCATCGTCTTCGTCATGAGTGTGCTCGGGAACCTTCTCCGTAGTCTGGTGTGCCATCCCTTTTAAACGTCAGGCTAAACATCTGATTCCCGCCGAAAGCCGGGAAGTTACGACCCCCGGCATGTGAGTTTGCTCACGGGGTACATCGCAAATAGGGCACTTCGGTCCGCCAACTCCCGCCCACGAAACGGACATTACCCGACTGAAGCCACTATTCCGCTCCCGATCGCGGCGACCGGGACACCCCCCAGGCGTACGCGGAAAGTCCGGTAATGACCGGGTTGGTGCAGGTCGAGTTCTACGTCCCGTGACCCTCCTCTTACGTCGCGTCACGCAGGGTGTGACAGCCACCTCGGGCCTTGTTGGAGATCCTGCACTGTGCTGGAATCGCGTGGACCGCCGCAGGTAGACAACCGGCGCGCACGGGCGCAGCGCAGCGCCGAGCAGCGGCGGAGAGGGGATCCAGCGCCGGTCACTCACGACCACAGGGGGACGTTTCAGGTCGTCCCCCGAACGACGCCGACACCGTCTTGTCCGTGCATACGGGCGGGGCGCCTGGTCCAGAGGTTGCGACGCTAGTGCAGGGACGTAAGAACAGGGATGGCAGCGCTGCGGCGGAGCCGGAGCCGCGCGGCGGGACCGGCCCGACAGCCGGCGGCACCCGGCCCCCGCACGCCCAAAACCCGGGACGCACCGCGTCCGTCGACACCTCCGATGGCGACGGCAAGGGCGCCTCGGCACCTCCGTCCTCGGCGAGGCCCAAGGTCCCCACGGGACCCGGTTCGCGGATGGCGCTGCGCAACTGGCGCATCTCGACGCGTCTCGTCTCGCTGCTCGCGCTTCCCGTGGTCGCGGCCACCTCGCTGGGCGCGCTGCGTATCTCCGAGTCGCTGAACGACATCCAGCAGCTCGAGAACATGAAGCTGCTGACCGAGATGACCAAGCACGCCACCGAGCTGGCCACGGCGCTCCAGGAGGAGCGCGACCAGGCGGCGGGCCCGCTGTCGAGCGGCTCCTCGACGAGCGACTTCAACGTCAAGTCGACGCGTGAGAAGACCGACCGCGCCCAGGACACGTTCCTGCAGAGCACCACCGAGATCAAGGCCGAAGGCGAGACCGGCAGCCTCAACGGTGTGCGAGAGCACGCGGTACAGATCGCCCACGAGCTGATCAACCTCAACAAGATCCGGCAGGGCGCGTACGAGGACAAGTCGAACTCCTCGCAGACCGTCGACTCCTACGCCCGCATCGTCGACGAGCTGCTCTCCCTGTCCACGGACATGGCGCAGGCGACCAGCAGCCCCGAGATGATCCAGCGCACGCGCGCCCTCTCGGCCTTCTCCTCCGCCAAGGAGTACGCCTCCGAGCAGCGCGCCATCATCGCGGCCGGTCTGCCGCCCAACAGCGCCCGGTTCGGCAAGCTCTCGGAGACCGACCGGCAGTACGGTCTCGCGGCCGCCGAGAACCAGGAGTCGCAGCTCCAGTCCTTCAAGGCCGTCTACGGCGCCGTGGCCGCGCAGGAGCTGCTGAAGCCGATCGAGGAGAACAACTCCACGATCAAGGCCGCCGACACCTACGCGAACCGTGTGCTGCAGAAGTCCGACGGCATCAAGTCGCAGGACAAGCGCTCGTACAAGGACTGGGTCGACGCGGACACCACGCGCATCCAGGAAATGTCCAAGATCGAGCTGACGCTGCTCAACCAGATGGAGCAGCAGGCCCGCGAGCTGCGCAACGCGTCCGAGCGCTCGGCCATCATCAACGGTGCGCTGATCCTGCTCGTGCTCGGCGTCTCGCTCGTCGGCGCCTTCGTCGTGGCCCGGTCCATGATCCGCTCGCTGCGCCGGCTCCAGGACACCGCGACCCAGGTCGCCCAGGACCGCCTGCCCGAGCTGGTCAGGGAGCTGTCCGAGTCCGACCCGCAGGACATCGACACGTCCGTGGAGTCGGTCGGCGTGCACTCGCGCGACGAGATCGGCAAGGTGGCCGCGGCCTTCGACGACGTGCACCGCGAGGCCGTGCGTCTCGCCGCCGAGCAGGCCCTCCTGCGAGGCAACGTCAACGCGATGTTCACCAACCTGTCGCGCCGGTCCCAGGGTCTTATCCAGCGCCAGCTCTCGCTCATCTCCGAGCTGGAGTCCCGCGAGGCCGACCCGGACCAGCTGTCGTCGCTGTTCAAGCTCGACCACCTCGCGACCCGTATGCGCCGTAACGGCGAGAACCTGCTCGTTCTCGCCGGTGAGGAGCCCGGTCGCCGCTGGACGCGGCCCGTGCCGCTCGTCGACGTGCTGCGTGCCGCCGCGTCCGAGGTGGAGCAGTACGAGCGCATCGAGCTGGCCGCCGTGCCCGCGACCGAGGTCGCCGGACGCGTCGTCAACGACCTCGTGCACCTGCTCGCCGAGCTGCTCGAGAACGCGACCTCGTTCTCCTCGCCGCAGACCAAGGTCAAGGTCACCGGTCACGCGCTGCCCGACGGCCGGGTGCTGGTCGAGATCCACGACACCGGCATCGGCCTCTCCCCCGAGGACCTCGCCGCGATCAACGAGCGGCTCGCCGCGCCGCCCACCGTGGACGTCTCCGTCTCCCGCCGCATGGGTCTGTTCGTGGTCGGCCGCCTGTCGCAGCGCCACGGCATCCGTATCCAGCTCCGCCCCTCCGACTCCGGTGGTACGACCGCGCTGGTCATGCTCCCCGTGGATGTCGCGCAGGGCGGCAAGAAGCCTTCCGGCAAGGGCGGCCCCGGTGGTTCCGGTGGTCCGGCCGCCGCGCAGGCCGCGGCCGGTGTCGCCGCGGCGCGGCGCGGCCAGGCGCCCGGCAACGCCGGTGGCCCGCCCGGCCTCCTCGGTGGCGGCTCCGGTGCGCCCGGCGGGCGGCCGCAGGTCGGCGCCGGTACGGGTGGGCCGCGTGCGGCGCTGCCCGGGCGCGGTGGCCCGCAGGCGCCGGCCGGTGCCGGTGCGGCGGGCGGTCCTTCGGGTCCCGCCGGTCTTGCCGGCCCCGCTGCCTCCTCCGGCCCCTCCGGTCCCTCCGCTCCCGACGCCTTCGGCAAGGGGCAGGCCCCCGGCGGTCCCGTGCCGCCGCAGCAGCGCACCCACAGCGACCCGAACGAGCCGCGGGGCCGGCGCCCGGTGCTGCCGCCGCGCGGTGGCCCGCGCGCCGAGCTGCCGGGCGGCAACCCGCAGCCCCGTACGCCGAGTTGGAGCGACGAGAACGCGCAGCCGAACCTGGACGCTCCGCGCGGTCACGACGAGCCGGACTCCACGGCCCGCTTCCCGCGCGTCCGCGACGACCGCCAGGGTCCGCCCCGGCAGGGCGGCCACGGCCCGGCGCAGGACTCCGGCCAGTTCGTCCGCTCGGACGTGTTCGGCCCGCGTGACGGCAACGCCGGCGGCCCCGACGCGGCGAACGGCTTCCGGGACGGCGGCCTCACGGACCGCCAGGACCCGTCCATCACCGGCCAGTTCGGCCGGCAGGGCGACCCGTCGGCCGCCGGCAGGCCCCAGCACGCGCAGGACTCGGGCACCGCCCAGTTCCCGCGCGTCCAGGACCCGGCGAACGCCGGACTGTTCAACCCGGCACAGGGCGACCCGTCGGCCACTGGTCAGTACAACCAGCAGCAGGGCGACCCCTCCGCAGCCGGCCGGTACGCGCAGCAGCAGAACCCGTCGGACAGCGGCGGCTTCCCCCGCCCGCAGAACCCCTCGTCCGGCACGGGCCAGTACAACCGCCCCCCGAGCGACCCGGCGAACACCGGCCAGTTCAGCCCGCCGCAGGGCGGCCCGTCGGCCACCGGCCAGTTCCAGAACCCGCAGGAGCCGTCGGGCACCGACCGGTTCCCGCGCGTCCAGGACCCGGCGAACGCCGGTCTGTTCAACCCGGCACAGGGCGCCCCGGCCAACACCGGCCAGTACAACCGCCCGCCGAACGACCTGGCGAACACCGGCCAGTACGCGCAGCCCCAGGGCCGCTCGGACACCGGCCAGTTCGAGTTCACGCCCCCGAAGCCGCCTCAGCGCAACGGCGCTCAGGACCAGGGCATCCCGGCGCAGCCCTCGCAGGAGGACTTCCTGCCGCCGGGCGACGCGTCGGGCGGGGACGGCCGTACGCCGCTGTACGACACGCTGGAGACGAACTGGTTCCACGGCCAGAACAGCCAGGGCCAGCCCCAGGCTCAGTCTCAGCCCCAGGGCCAGGGCCAGAACGGTCGGAACCAGAACGGCCAGGGCCGCGGCCAGGGCATGCAGTCGCCGGGCGGACGCCCCGAGCAGGGTCTCCCGCAGCGGCCGCAGGCACAGGCACAGGCCCCCTCCGCCGCACCCGCAGCACGCCCCGCCGCGTCGCCCGACCCGGCCGAGGCCAACTGGCGGCAGTCCCCCAACGACGACCTGATGCGTCAGGCCGAGCGGGTGCGCAAGCCCGCCGCGGGTGGCGTCACCCACTCCGGTCTGCCTCGCCGTGTGCCGAGGGCGAACCTTGTGGCGGGAACCGCCCAGGAGCAGCAGACTCAGACCGGTCCTCAGGTCTCGCGCGCACCCGATGAGGTGCGCGGTCGGCTGACCAATCTCCGTCGGGGCATCCAGCAGGGGCGGCAGGCCGGCAACACCGGCAGCTACCCCCGCCCCACTCACCAGCAGGAGCGTTAGTTGAGCCAGATGAGCCAGGCGGCACAGAACCTGAACTGGTTGATCACGAACTTCGTGGACAACACACCGGGTGTCTCGCACACGGTCGTGGTGTCCGCGGACGGGCTGCTGCTCGCGATGTCCGAGGGGTTCCCGCGCGACCGCGCGGACCAGTTGGCGGCCGTGGCGTCGGGGCTCACCTCGCTCACGGCCGGCGCGTCCCGGATCTTCGAGGGCGGCCCGGTGAATCAGACGGTCGTGGAGATGGAGCGCGGCTTTCTCTTCCTCATGTCCATCTCGGACGGCTCGTCGCTCGCCGTACTGGCGCACCCCGACTGCGACATCGGCCTCGTCGGCTACGAGATGGCGCTGATGGTCGACCGGGCGGGCTCCGTGCTCACCCCCGACCTGCGGGCCGAGCTCCAGGGCAGCCTGCTGCACTGAGGCCCGTAACGGCCGGTAACCCCGGCCGCTTCGCAGTCTGCTTCATCGGCATCCCAGGAATCCAGTCAGCGCACGCAATCCGCACACCCGTTGTTCCGCCGTCACAATCCCCCCACCGGCCCACCCTCAGACGGCAGGCCCCCGCACTTGTCGTCCCGCCCGGAGGATCCATGACCCCGCCCACCGACTCACACGACCCGTACGGTGCCACCGCCCACGCCGGGTACGGCTTCGAGGGCGACCAGCCCCTGGTCCGCCCCTACGCGATGACCGGTGGCCGGACCCGTCCGCGTTACCAGCTCGCCATCGAGGCGCTGGTGAGCACGACGGCCGACCCCGCGGCCCTGATGACGCTGCTGCCGGAGCACCAGCGCATCTGCCACCTGTGCCGCGAGGTGAAGTCGGTGGCCGAGGTCTCGGCGCTCCTTTCGATGCCGCTCGGCGTGGCCCGGATCCTCGTCGCGGACCTGGCCGAGGCCGGGCTCGTCGCCATTCACCAGCCGGGCGGCGACGAGGCCAACGGCGGTGCGCCGGACGTGACTCTGCTCGAAAGGGTGCTCAGTGGACTTCGCAAGCTCTGACGGTTCCGTGGGGACCGCCCGCGCGACCACCTCGGCGAAGATCGTGGTGGCGGGCGGCTTCGGCGTCGGCAAGACCACGTTCGTCGGGGCGGTCTCCGAGATCAACCCGCTGCGCACCGAGGCCGTGATGACCTCGGCGAGCGCCGGGATCGACGACCTGACGCACACCGGAGGCAAGACGACCACGACGGTCGCCATGGACTTCGGCCGCATCACGCTCGACCAGGACCTGATCCTGTACCTCTTCGGTACGCCGGGCCAGGACCGCTTCTGGTTCATGTGGGACGACCTGGTGCGCGGCGCGATCGGCGCCGTCGTCCTCGTCGACACCCGCCGCCTCGCCGACTGCTTCCCGGCCGTGGACTACTTCGAGAACTCCGGCCTGCCCTTCGTCATCGCCCTCAACGGCTTCGACGGGCACCAGCCGTACACCCCCGACGAGGTCCGCGAGGCCCTGCAGATCGGCCCCGACACCCCGATCATCACCACCGACGCCCGGCACCGCGCCGACGCGAAGAGCGGCCTGATCACGCTGGTGGAGCACGCGCTCATGGCCCGCCTGAAGTAGCCCCGGCCGACCGCCGACAGCAGCCGACAGCAGCCGCCTGTCAGAAACGGTCGGATACCGGTCAGTAAGTGGCTGGATCCGTACGACAGTTGCCGTAGCCCCTTCGGCGACCTCTGTGGCCTTTGACACGCCGGGCCGTGGTGTTCATAACGTTTCGAAAGAGAATTCCCAGGGCGCCGACACACGTCGCGCACAGCCGGTTCCCCTGCGCTCACAAGAGCCCCGCCTTTTGGCGGGGCTCGCTCTTTATGACCGTTTTATCTGGGGTACGTGTCACCCGGAGCTTCCGCTTCCGACTGTTTGGAAGTGCGCCTCCTGACGTGCTGGAATGCGCTGAACTGCCCAGTAGGAATGGGCCTGGAGACATACAGCGGCACAACGTAGGTGCCGACGCCGAGAGGTTGTTGGTCGAGTGAGGCGAAGCAAGAACAGTCCCGAGCCGGTCTCGGCGCGGGGCAACTTCACCCCGCCCCCGCGCGAAGCGGCGCGGACCGCACCGGCGGCCGAAGCACCGGCGCCGGCACCGTCGGGCGGTCGCCTGTCGCCCCGTAACTGGCGTGTACCCACCAAGCTGAACGCCATCCTCCTCATACCCGTGGTCGTGGGCCTCGTCATGGGTGGCTTCCAGGTGTCGAACTCGATCGACACCTGGCAGGAGGCCGAGGACGCCGAGAGCACCGCACGCCTCGTGCAGGCCTCGCTGACGTACGGCAACCGCCTCATCGAGGAGCGCGACACCACCGCCGCACCCCTCCTCCAGGGCAAGAAGAGCGACCCCAAGGTCGCCGAGACCCGCCAGGCCACGGACGCCGCCGCCGAGAAGTTCCACGCCGCGGCCGCGAACATGCCGCAGAAGGAAGGCCTCCAGCGCCGCCTCGCGCAGTTCACCAAGGTCGAGCCCGGCCTGAAGAAGCTGCGGGCAGCCGCGTACACCTCCAAGCTCTCCGGCGTGCAGACCGAAGAGGGCTACGTCGCCATCCAGCACCCGCTGATGGAGTTCGCCAACGAGCTCGGCCTCGGCACCGGCAACATCACCAGCTACGGCCGCACCGTCTACGCGATCTCGCTGACCAAGGCGGCGCTCTCGCTGGAGCGGTCCATCGGCATGCACCTCCTGGTGAAGCCGGGCCCCGGCGCCACGAACCTGAGCCGCCAGCGCACCGCGCTCGGCAGCTACGCCTACCTCGAGAACATCGCCATCGAGGAGTACAAGGGCGGTGGTACGGCCGAGGACCTCCAGAAGCTGGAGGCCACGATCAAGAAGCTGAAGTCCGACGGCGCCAAGCAGGCCGCCGCGACCAAGGCCAAGGATCCCTCATACGTCCCGCCGCCCGAGAACACCAAGATGGTCGCCGCCGTGGTGGCCATGCCGAGCACCCAGCCCAGCGCCCGGCTCGCGCTCGCCCAGAAGGGCGTCACGCCCGAGAACTGGTGGGCGGTCAACACCGCGAAGTTCGACGCCTATCGCACGATCGAGTCGAATTTGGCGGACAAGGCCGTGACCGAGGCCTCCGGCATCGCCGCCGACGCCAGGCGCGAAGCGATCATCATCGGCGCCGCCGTCGTGATCGCCCTGCTCGTCGCCGTCCTGATCGCGGGGCAGATGGCCCGGCAGATGTCCCGCTCGATGCGCCGGCTGCGCTCCGCCGCCTTCGACGTGGCCGAGCAGCGCCTGCCGATGCTCGTCGACCAGCTCTCGCGCACCGAGCCGGGCCGGGTCGACACCCGCGTACAGCCGATCCCGATCGTCACGACCGACGAGATCGGTGAGGTCGCCCGCGCCTTCGACCAGGTGCACCGCGAGGCCGTCCGGCTCGCCGCCGAGCAGGCACTGCTCCGTGGCAACATCAACGCGATCTTCACCAACTTGTCGCGCCGCAACCAGTCGCTGATCGAGGGCCAGCTGACCCTCATCACCGACCTGGAGAACAACGAGGCCGACCCGGACCAGTTGGAGCAGCTGTTCCGCCTGGACCACCTCGCGACCCGTATGCGCCGCAACGGCGAGAACCTCCTGGTGCTCGCCGGCGAGGAGCCGGGCCGCCGCTGGGACCAGCCGGTGCCGCTGGTGGACGTGCTGCGCGCCGCCTCCTCCGAGGTGGAGCAGTACGAGCGCATCGAGCTGGCCGGCGTCCCCGAGGCCGAGATCCACGGCCGCGCGGTCACCGACCTCGTGCACCTGCTCGCCGAGCTCCTGGAGAACGCGACGACGTTCTCCTCCCCGCAGACCAAGGTCCGCGTCACCGCGACCCGTCTCCCGGACGGCCGCGTCATGATCGAGATCCACGACAAGGGCATCGGCCTCACCGCCGAGGACTTCGCGGACATCAATCACAAGCTGGCCAACCCGCCGACGGTGGACGCCGCGATCTCCCAGCGCATGGGCCTGTTCGTGGTCGGCCGGCTCTCCGACCGGCACGGCATCCGCGTGCAGCTGCGCCCCTCGGGCGAGCAGGCGGGCACGACGTCGCTCGTCATGCTGCCCGAGGTGATCACGCACGGTGGTGGCGGCGGGGTCCTGGAGGACACCGAGTTCACCGTCTCGACGATGATCCCCGAGCAGGCCGCCTTCGAGCACACCCCGCTGCGCACGGCCGCCGAGCTCGGCTTCGACGACAGCCGTTACGACGTCCCGGACGACGCCCGCGAGTTGGACCCTGTCGGCCGCTCCCTCATGCGTGAGGAGCGCCGTGCCGCCCTGGAGGCGCAGCAGCAGGACCCCGACGAGGCCGGGCAGGAACGCCCGCTGTTCCGCGACGAGTTCCAGCCACAGCAGCCGCAGCAGGACCGTCCGCCCTTCGCGGAGCAGAACGCGTACGACACCCGGCAGGCCCCGTACGACAACCGTCGGCAATTCGCCTACGACGATCCGCAGCCGGGCGTCTACGACGAACCGCAGGGTGGCTACGACGAGCGGCAGTTCGGCTACGACGGCCGGCAGCAGGGCGGTTTCGACGGATTCGTCCCCGTGCAGCCCACTCACGACAACGGGCAGCCGGACGGATTCGCCTCCGGGTACCCCACGCAGGACGGCTATGCGGAAGCCCCGCGGGAGTCGTACAACCCCTTCGAGCCGTCCCCGCCGCGGGCCGACTGGCAGGCTCAGGACGCCTTCCGGGAGCCCTACCAGGCCGATTTCCAGGGCCCGTTCGGCCCCGAAGCGGAATCCGCTCCGGGCACTGCCGCGGCGGACCAGGAACGCGTAGGCTTCGACGGGCACGGTGCCACCCCCTCGGCGGACACGACCGGACCGGCCCCCTCCGCACCCCACGCGCTGACCGACGCCGGTCTGCCGCGACGCGGCGGTGGCGGCGCCCCGCAGGAGCCCGCACCGACCCCCGAGCAGGCCCCCGAGACCCACTCCGACGAGGACACTTCCTGGCGCTCGGCCAACGACGCCCGGTGGGAGCGCGCGGAGCAGCTCAAGAAGCCGAAGGCGGGCGGAGTCACCGCGTCCGGGCTGCCGCGCCGGGTACCCAAGGCCAACCTGGTCGAGGGCACGGCGGAGTCCACGCCGCAGGGCGGCCCACAGGTCTCCCGCGCCCCCGAGGACGTCCGGGGCAGGCTCAGCAACCTGCGTCGCGGCGTACAGCGGGGTCGCAACGAGGGCAGCAGTGATACGAACGGCCAGGCCACTAGGAATCAGCACAGTGGTCCTGACAGCACCTACAACCAGGAGCGTTAGTGTGAGCCCGATGAGCCAGGCGGCACAGAACCTGAACTGGTTGATCACCAACTTCGTGGACAACACCCCCGGTGTGTCCCACACGGTGGTGGTCTCCGCCGACGGACTCCTTCTGGCGATGTCCGAAGGGTTCCCCCGCGACCGCGCCGACCAGTTGGCGGCCGTCGCATCGGGTCTGACCTCGTTGACCGCGGGCGCCTCCCGCATCTTCGAAGGCGGCCCTGTGAACCAGACAGTTGTGGAGATGGAGCGAGGATTCCTCTTCATCATGTCCATCTCCGACGGCTCTTCTCTCGCCGTCCTTGCACACCCCGAGGCGGACATTGGCCTCGTTGGGTACGAGATGGCCCTTCTTGTCGACCGGGCAGGCACGGTTCTCACGCCGGACCTGCGAGCGGAGCTTCAGGGAAGCCTTCTCAACTAACAGACAGGCAGTGCGTATTCGTGTCCCGGGGCCGTAAGGTTTCGGGACGCGGCTCCACAGTGATGGTGCCCAGCGCAGTCGGAGGAGGAAGTTCGTGTCTGGTTCAGCAACACCCCCGAGCGGTTCCTCGGCCCAGTGGCCGCCTTACGGCCACGGCCGGGGTCGTGGCCAGGCGGGTATGGGTGACGACGGATCCCAGAACCGGTACAACTTCCCGTCTTCCCCCTCGTCGGCGAACCACGCCCGACCGACCCGGCAGCCCGGTCCCTACGACCAGCCGCCGGCGCCGCGCATCCAGCCCGTGCAGCCGCAGCCGCGCCCCGACGCGAATCCCGCACCCGCCGCGAAGAACAACCCGCTGGTGCGCCCGTACGCCATGACGGGCGGCCGCACAAGGCCGCGTTACCAGCTCGCCATCGAGGCGCTGGTGCACACCACCGCGCAGCCGCACCAATTGCAGGGCCAACTGCCCGAGCACCAGCGGATCTGCAACCTCTGCCGAGAGATCAAGTCGGTGGCCGAGATCTCGGCTCTCCTGACGATCCCCCTCGGTGTGGCCAGGATTCTCGTCGCCGACCTCGCGGAGGCGGGACTGGTCGCCATCCATCAGCCCGGCGGCGACGAGAGCGCCGGCGGCCAGCCAGACGTGACATTGCTCGAAAGGGTGCTCAGTGGACTTCGCAAGCTCTAGCGGAGGGCCGGCTGCTCCAAGCCGTTCCACCACATCGGCGAAGATCGTGGTGGCAGGTGGTTTCGGTGTCGGCAAGACGACGTTCGTGGGCGCCGTCTCCGAGATCAACCCGCTGCGCACCGAGGCCGTCATGACGTCCGCGTCCGCGGGCATCGACGACCTCACTCACACCGGGGACAAGACGACCACGACGGTCGCCATGGACTTCGGCCGCATCACGCTCGACCAGGACCTGATCCTGTACCTGTTCGGTACGCCGGGCCAGGACCGCTTCTGGTTCATGTGGGACGACCTGGTGCGCGGCGCGATCGGCGCCGTCGTCCTCGTCGACACCCGCCGCCTCGCCGACTGCTTCCCCGCGGTCGACTACTTCGAGAACTCCGGCCTGCCTTTCGTCGTCGCCCTCAACGGCTTCGACGGCGGCCAGCCCTACGGTCCGGACGAGGTCCGCGAGGCGCTGCAGATCGGCCCGGACACGCCGATCATCACGACGGACGCCCGGCACCGCGCGGACGCGAAGTCGACGTTGATCACGCTGGTGGAACACGCCCTGATGGCGCGCCTCCGGTAGGCACGCTTCAAGCCCCTGCGGCGATTGAGCAGGTCTTTCAAGCCCCGCCGGCGATTGAGGCGCGGGGTCCGGGGCAGAGCCCCGCAACCGCGCCCCCCCGTCCGACTGCAAACACACTGAGGCCCTCCTCCCGATTCGGGAAGAGGGCCTCAGACGTGTGTACCGGTGCCGGTCAGCGCCAGCTGTGCGGCGCGCGGAACCCCGGCTCGCGCTCCAGGCGGCGCCACCCCGCACGGGGCTGACGCACCCGGTGCACCGGAGCCTCGGGAGCGGCGGAGGCCCGCGCCAGCAGGATCGCGGTGATGGCCGCGACCTCCTCCGGCTCGGCGTGGCCCTTCTCGACGCGGATGTCAGGCATGGACATGTGGCGGGTCTCCTACGACTAGTACGTGCCGGTTACTGCGGCGGGTTGCCGTGCTTGCGCGACGGCAGGTCGGCGTGCTTGGTGCGCAGCATCGCCAGGGACTTGACCAGCACCTCACGCGTCTGGGCGGGGTCGATCACGTCGTCGACCAGGCCGCGCTCCGCCGCGTAGTACGGGTGCATCAGCTCGGCCTTGTACTCCTTGACCATCTTCTGGCGCATGGCCTCCGGGTCCTCCGCCTCGGCGATCTGCCGGCGGAAGATCACGTTGGCCGCGCCCTCGGCGCCCATGACCGCGATCTCGTTGGTCGGCCAGGCATAGGTGAGGTCCGCGCCGATGGACTGCGAGTCCATGACGATGTACGCACCCCCGTACGCCTTGCGCAGGATCAGCGAGATCCGGGGCACGGTGGCGTTGCAGTACGCGTACAGCAGCTTGGCGCCGTGCCGGATGATCCCGCCGTGCTCCTGGTCGACGCCGGGCAGGAAGCCGGGGACGTCGAGCAGCGTCACGATGGGGATGTTAAAAGCATCGCACATCTGGACGAACCGGGCGGCCTTCTCCGAGGCCTCGATGTCCAGGACGCCCGCGAGCGCCTGCGGCTGGTTGGCGACGATGCCGACGACCTGGCCGTCGAGCCGGGCCAGGGCGCAGATGATGTTGCGCGCCCAGCGCTCGTGGATCTCCAGGAAGTCGCCGTCGTCGACGAGCTCCTCGATGACCTTGGTCATGTCGTACGGGCGGTTGCCGTCGGCCGGGACCAGATCGAGCAGGACGTCGCCGCGGCGCTCGGCCGGGTCGTCGGACTCGACGGTCGGCGGGTTCTCCCGGTTGTTCTGCGGGAGCATCGAGAGCAGGTAGCGGACCTCGGCGAGGCAGGTCTCCTCGTCGTCGTACGCGAAGTGGCTGACGCCGGAGGTCTCCGCGTGGACGTCGGCGCCGCCGAGCCCGTTCTGCGTGATCTCCTCGCCGGTCACGGCCTTCACGACGTCCGGGCCCGTGATGAACATCTGCGAGGTCTCGCGGACCATGAACACGAAGTCCGTGAGCGCCGGGCTGTAGGCCGCGCCGCCCGCGCACGGGCCGAGCATCACGCTGATCTGCGGGATGACGCCGGAGGCCTTCGTGTTGCGCTGGAAGATGCCGCCGTAGCCGGCGAGCGCGGAGACGCCCTCCTGGATACGGGCGCCCGCGCCGTCGTTCAGCGAGACCAGCGGGGCACCGGCCGCGATGGCCATGTCCATGATCTTGTGGATCTTCGTGGCGTGGGCCTCACCGAGAGCGCCGCCGAAGATCCGGAAGTCGTGCGCGTAGACGAAGACCGTGCGGCCCTCGACCGTGCCCCAGCCGGTGATGACGCCGTCCGTGTGGGGCTTCTTGGCCTCCAGGCCGAAGCCGGTCGCCCGGTGCCGGCGCAGCTGCTCGACCTCGTTGAACGAACCCTCGTCGAGGAGCAGCTCGATGCGCTCGCGCGCCGTCAGCTTGCCCTTCGCGTGCTGGGCGTCGGTCGCCTTCTCACTGGGTCCGGCCAGCGCCTGGGCGCGGATCGCGTGCAGCTCGGCCACGCGGCCACGGGCGTCGGTGGGCTCGTCCCCCGGGTTCGAGGCGGTGTCGTCCAAAACGGTCATGTAGTGACCTTACGAAGTGGACCCCTGAAAACGGTCCGTCGACTCCGTACAGTCTCCGGCCCGTTTTCCTGGTAGCCCTGAACAGAACCCCGCCTCCGGGGGGCCGAAGTGACTGCTCAGCACGGGTCCGCCTTGTAGACGTCACACAAAGCCGCGCACTGAGACCCCCCTCACACCACCCCGCACCCCCGCATCCCACGCACACCCGAAAGGGCGACCTTGGCCATATCGGGCTGTAATCGAGGAGGTACACACTGTTTGATGTTGAACATTGAACATCATCGCGCTACAGTCGAACTTGTTGGTAGTTCAACGTTCAACATCACCGCACCACCCCACCTGGCACCACCCGTGCCGCCCGTCCCCAAGGAGCACGTCATGGGCATCTTCGGCCGCAAGAACGAATCCGCCACCACCCCCGCCGACGCCGCGCAGGCCGCGCCGGTCAACCCGGACGCCGCCGCGCTCACCGGCGAGTACACCGTCGACCCCGCTCACACCACGCTCGGCTTCGTCGCCCGGCACGCCATGGTGACGAACGTGAAGGGCAGCTTCAGCGACTTCACCGGCTCGCTGCACCTGGACGGCTCGGACCCCGCGAAGTCCACGGCCTCGTTCGACGTGCAGATGTCGAGCATCACGACCGGCAGCGAAGACCGTGACGGGCACCTGAAGAGCGCCGACTTCTTCAAGATCGACGAGTTCCCGACGATGACCTTCCGGTCGACCTCCGCCGAGTCCCTGGGCGGCGACGACTACCGCATCACGGGCGACCTGACGATCCTCGGCGTCACCAAGCCGCTCAGCATCGACCTCGAGTTCAACGGCGCCGCAAAGGACCCGTTCGGCAACGAGCGCGTCGGCTTCGAGGGCAAGACCGAGATCCTCCGCTCCGAGTGGGGCATCACCTGGAACGCCGCGCTGGAGACCGGTGGCGTCCTGATCTCGGACAAGATCAAGCTGAACTTCGACATCTCGGCGATCAAGGAGGCCTGAACCGGCCTTCTGCACCGGCGGGTTGAGGCGGCCACTGGTTTCGTGGCCGCCAACTCGGCGTTGCCTCACGCGACACTCCCGCCGCCCCGCGCGAACTCGCACCACACGCTTTTCCCCGGGTCCCGCTCCCCCACCCCCCACTTGTCGGCCAGCGCCGCGACCAGGTGCAGGCCCCTGCCGTGTTCCTCCTCGGGGCCGGCCTCGCCCTCGTGGACCGTTCCCGGGCCGCTGTCGTGCACCTCGATCCGGAGCACGCCGTCTCCGCCCAGCTCGATGTGCAACCGGAAACCCCGCCCTGGCGGTACGCCGTGCAGCAGTGCGTTCGTCGCCAGCTCGCTGACACAGAGAAGTACGTCGTCAAGACGTTCGATTGCATGCCAGTCGCGCAAGGCCCAGGCTGTGAACGCGCGGGCCGCGGGGACGGATTTGCGTTCGCGTCGGTAGAACGCCTCGCGCTTGTAGGGCAGTTGCTCCATGCCTTGAGCTTCGCGCTGCGGGGTGTTCGTGGGGCAGCGCGCCGACTCGTACATCTGGATTTGTACGAGTGGACGCCGGTCAGGGCGGGTTGGCGAGGGGAACTGAGTGCGTATGAAGAAGCAGGTGACTTCGTGGCATGCCATTGGGGCTCAGATCGCGCATTTCCGCAAGTACGTGGGGATGACGCAGACGGGGCTGGCCGATCAGTTGCGTGTCAGCCACGACAAGATGGCGTCCATCGAGCAGGGGCGACGGCCGGTGGGCCTGGCCCTGGCCGGGCAGATCGATGAACTACTTGCCACCAAGGGGGCATTGGCGGTCGCGGTGGCCAAGGTACCGGTGCGGGAGAAGTTCCCACTGCTGGTCGCAGACCTGGTGGAGCTGGAGCAGAAGGCCCGCGCCATCCAGACGTACGAGACCCAGGTCGTGCCCGGGCTTCTACAGACACCGGAGTACATGCGTGCGGTATTCGACTCCTGCTACCCGCCCATCGAGGACGAAACCCTGGAGGACTGGCTCTCCGGACGTCTGGAGCGGCAGGCGATCTGGGGGCGGGAGCACCCGCCGTGGTGCAACTTCATCATCGAGGAGACCGCATTTCAGCGCCCCCTGGGCGGCCCGGACGTCATGCGGGCGCAGATCCGTCGTGTCCTGGAACTGGGCGGTCTGCAGTGCATGGGCATCCAGGTCATGCCCACCAAGCGGCTGCCGCACGCCGGTCTCAGTGGCCCGATGGTGCTGGTGGAGACCGTCGACCACGACAGCGTGGCCTACCTGGAGGACCAGTGCATCAGCGCCCTGGTCGAGGACCCCGACGAGGTGCACACACTCCAGCTCAAGTATGGAATGCTGAGGTCACAGGCACTATCTCCAGCAGAGAGCGCGCAGTTGCTGGACACATTGCTAGGAGCCTCATGAACACCGCGGCACCCATCACCGGCTGGTTCAAGTCCAGCTACAGCGGCGACAACGGAGGCAACTGCCTCGAAGTCGCCTACCACTGGCGGAAGTCCACGCACAGCGGCGACCAGGGCGGCAACTGCCTAGAGGTCGCCACCGCACCCACCGCCATCCACATCCGCGACTCCAAGAACAACCCCGCCACCGGAGCCGTGCTCACCGTCTCCCCCGGCACCTGGACCGCGTTCCTCAACTCCCGTGCCGCTGACCGCAGCTGAGGTCAGGCGGGAGATTCTCGACGAGGGCGCCGGGTCGCAGCCGTACGTGGTGCGTGATGCCCGGATCACGGGGGCGCTGCGGCTCGACGGGGCCGAGGTGCGGCGGGCCGTGCGGTTCGAGGGGTGTCGGTTCGACGAGCAGGTCGGCCTGGAGGGCGCGAGCACGCTCGCGTTCGGGGCCGTCGACTGCGTCCTGCCGGGGCTGATGGCCTCAACCGCCCGGATCGGTGGGCGGCTCGACCTGCGCCGGTCGGTGATCGGCGAGCGGGACGGGGCCGACGGCGCCGTGGACGTGGTGCACGCCGACATCGCGGGCGGGCTCCGGCTCGACGGGGCGCGGCTGGTCGCGCCGGGGCGGGTGGCCCTGGAGGCGGGCGGGCTCGTGATGCGGGGCGCGGTGATGTGCGAGGACGGGTTCGTCTCGGAGGGGCAAGTCGGGTTTCCCGGCGCCGAGTTGGCGGGTGGGCTCTGGATGCGCGGCGCGTGGATACGGGTCGGCTCGCCCGAGGACATCGCGTTCAACGGGGACAACCTGAAGGCGTCGTCCGTGCGGCTCTCCCACGGGTTCCTGGCCGACGGCAGGGTGCGGCTGCGCGGGGCGCAGATCGCGGACATGCTGACGTTCCGGGGCGCTCAACTCCTGGGCGGGCAGTCGTCGTTGATGGCCGTGGGGCTGCGGGTCGAGGCGCTCGACCTGTCGTTCTCGCACCGGCCCGCCGGCGGCGTGAACCTGCGCAACGCGCAGGCGACCCGGATCCAGGACGATCCCCGGACCTGGCCCGCGAATCTCGGCCTGGACGGGCTGACCTACGAATGGCTCGGCGACGCGACCGGCGGCCGCAGCGACGACGCGCGGACCCGGCTGGAGTGGCTGGACCGGCAACCGGACTACGCCCCGCAGCCGTACGAACAACTCGCCGCCCACTACCGGCGGTCCGGACGCGAGGACGAGGCGCGCCGCGTACTGCTCGTGCGGGAGCGGCGGCGCCGGGCGACGCTGGGGCCTGCCGGTCGGGCCTGGGGCTGGCTGCTCGAAGCCACCGTGGGGTACGGGTACCGGCCGTGGATCGCCGGGATCTGGCTGGCGCTGCTCACCCTGATCGGCTCACTCGTGTTCGCCGCCCACACGCCCGTGCCGAACAAGAAGGGCGAGGGGCCTCCTTTCAACCCCGTCGCGTACGCCCTCGACCTGATGATCCCGATCGGCGGGCTCGGCCAGCGCGACGGCTGGCACTGGGGCGGCGTGGGCGTCCAGGGATTCGCGTACGGGCTCGTCGCCGTCGGGTGGATCCTGACCACGACCGTGCTGGCGGGTGTGACGCGGACGCTCAACCGGGCCTAGGACCGGGGTGACGTGCGTCGAAGCGGCGGGACTGTGACGTGTAACGACGGCCAGGTCGTCGTTACACGTCACAGTCCCGCCGTGCTGCTCCTCAGGAACCGCCGCCGAAGTCCCCTCCGCCGAAGCCGCCGCCACCGCCGAAGTCGCCGCCCCCACCGTCGCCGAAGCCGCCGCCGAAGTCGCCGGGGTCGAAGTCGGAGCCGGAGATGTCGCCGCCGTCGAAGCCGCCGCCGAAGTCGCCGCCGCCGTAGTCGGCCGCGTAGGCGGGGCTCGCCAGCATGGAGCCGAGCACCGTGCCGACCAGCAGGCCCGGCAGCATGCCGCCGCCGAAGTAGCCGCCGGCCCACGGGCCGTACGCCGGGCCCGCGTCGTAGTACGGGCGGCGCTCCCCCGCCCCCGCGTCGACCGTGCGCACATGCGGGTCCTCGCCGTCCCGCAGCCGCGTCGCGTCCGCCGCGCAGACCGGGACCTCGCGGGACGAGCCGCCGGGCGGCGTCCACAGGGCGTCCTCGGTGGAGGGGCCGTGGCGCGGGTCGAAGAAGCAGGGCGCCCTGCGCTCGGGCAGCGGGCGGCCCTCGCGGCGCGCGGCAAGCTGCGCGAGTGCGAACCGGCCGTCCTCCAGGGCCTGCGTCACGCCGCGTACGTCGTCCGGGCGCCGGGCGTCGGCCATGTACTGCTTGGCCTTCTCGTACGCGTCGAGCGCCCGCTCGAAGTCGGCCCGCATCGCGTCGTCGGCGCCGGCCTCCGCCGGGTGGAAGTCGAGCCGGTCGAGTTCCTCGCCGAACGCCGTGATGTCCTCGTCCACGACGACCCGCAGCTTGTCGAGGGCCTCGCGCTGCTCCTCCTCGCGCTTGCGCCGGTTGCGCCGGCTCAGGGCGTAGACACCGACGCCGCCGACCACGACGACCGCGCCGACGCCGATCAGGGGGCCTACGGAGACGCCCTCGTCGCCGCCGCCCGCGTCCCAGGCGGACGGGGCCGAGCCCCTAGCCGTCCGGACCGACGTGCTCACGAAGTCGTCGAGCTGGCTCTTGGCGGACTCGCCCTGCACGCTGCCCACCGCGTTCTTGACGGCCTGCTGGGACATCACCCGACTGTCCGCGCGCGCGTCGAACCGGTCGCCGAGGCGGACCCCGTACACGCCCACGATCCCCGTCTTCGCACGGAGATCGCTGAAGAGCTTCTGCGTCGGGAAGTCGGCGGGCAGCACCGCGACCATGACCGGCTTGTTCGCGTCCTTGATCTTGTTCTCGAGCGCGTCGACGTCGTCCGAGGTGAGCCCGCCGGCCGCGCCGGGCGCGACGTAGACAGGGCTCTTCTCCAGGGCGTCGGCCACGGTGGACACGTCCGTGGCGGCGGCCGCGGGGGGCGCCACGGTGAGGGTGGCGCCCAGGGCGAGGAGCGGGGCGGCGAGGGCGGCGATGAGGGGCCTCATGTATCGACGCTAACTCAGCGCGGTACGTGGGGCCCCTCTCGCGGCGACGTGGTTGGCGTCCCGGGGCTCTGCCCCGGACCCCCGCGCCTCAATCGCCGGCGGGGCTTGATGTGGGCTTGAGAGGTCTATTCGACCGGTTCCACGCCCGCCCGCAGCAGCCCGTACGTGTACGCGTCCTCCAGCGCGCCCCACGACGCCGCGATCACGTTCTCGGCGACGCCGACCGTGGACCACTCGCCGGTGCCGTCGCTCGTCGAGATCAGGACGCGGGTCGTGGAGGACGTGCCGTGCTTGCCCTCCAGGATGCGGACCTTGTAGTCGACCAGCTCCAGCTTCGCGAGCTGCGGGTAGATCCGCTCCAGGCCGACGCGGAGCGCGCGGTCGAGGGCGTTCACCGGGCCGTTGCCCTCCGCCGTGGCGACGATGCGCTCGCCCTTGGCCCACAGCTTCACGGTGGCCTCGTTGGCGTGCGAGCCGTCGGGGCGGTCCTCGACGATCGCGCGCCAGGACTCGACGCGGAAGTACTTGCGCTCCTTGCCCTCGACCTCGGCGCGCATCAGGAGTTCGAAGGAGGCGTCGGCCGCTTCGTACGTGTAGCCCTGGAGTTCGCGCTCCTTGACGCGCTCCACGACCCGGCCGATCAGCTCGCGGTCGCCCCCGAGGTCGACGCCGAGCTCCTTGCCCTTGAGCTCGATGGACGCGCGGCCCGCCATGTCGGACACGAGCATGCGGATGCGGTTGCCGACGAGGTCGGGGTCGATGTGCTGGTACAGGTCCGGGTCGACCTTGATCGCGGAGGCGTGCAGGCCCGCCTTGTGCGCGAACGCGGAGACACCCACGTACGGCTGGTGCGTGGAGGGGGTGAGGTTCACGACCTCGGCGATGGCGTGCGAGATACGGGTCATCTCGCGCAGCGCGCCCTCGGGGAGGACCTTCTTGCCGTACTTGAGCTCCAGAGCGGCGACGACCGGGAAGAGGTTGGAGTTGCCGACGCGCTCGCCGTAGCCGTTCGCCGTGCACTGGACGTGGGTCGCGCCCGCGTCCACCGCGGCGAGGGTGTTGGCGACGGCGCAGCCCGTGTCGTCCTGGGCGTGGATGCCGAGCCGGGCGCCGGTGTCGGCGATGACGGTGGAGACGACGGCCTGGACCTGGGCGGGCAGGAAGCCGCCGTTGGTGTCGCAGAGGACGACGACGGAGGCGCCCGCCTCGTGCGCGGCCCGGACGACGGACTTCGCGTACTCGGCGTTGGCGCGGTAGCCGTCGAAGAAGTGCTCGCAGTCGACGAAGACCCGGCGGCCCTCCGCGACCAGGTAGGAGACCGTGTCGCGGACCATCTCGAGGTTCTCTTCGAGGGTCGTGCGCAGGGCCAGTTCGACGTGCCGGTCGTGCGACTTGGCGACCAGGCAGATCACCGGAGCGCCGGACTCCAGGAGGGCCCGCACCTGCGGGTCCTCGCTCGCCTTGGCGTTCGCCCTGCGGGTGGCGCCGAAGGCGACGAGCTGCGCGTGCTTGAAGTCGATCTCTTCTCGCGCGCGGGCGAAGAACTCGGTGTCGCGGGGGTTGGCGCCGGGCCAGCCGCCCTCGATGAAGCCCACGCCGAAATCGTCCAGGTGCCGGGCAATGGCCAGCTTGTCCGCGACGGTGAGGTTGATGCCCTCGCGCTGTGCGCCGTCGCGCAGCGTGGTGTCGAAGACGTGGAAGGCGTCGGAGGCCTCGCGGGAATCGTCGAGTTCGCCGGCGGTGTCGCTGAGACGTTCACTGGGGCTGCTGCTCATGCTGATCTGGCTCCTGATCGGGATCTCGGTCTTCGTACCGGAAGGACCGGTTCCACCGTCCATCTATGATCCCTCGCGCTCTCGGCCTGGCTGCGGGTGGGCCAGAAACCGAAAAAACCCCTCGCGGGTGCGAGAGGTCTGCGCGCGGGTCGAGGACGACGGTGTCCACCTGTACCGGGTCGTACGAGGTGGTCACTGCGGACCGGCGCGCCTGCTGCCAATAATCATGGCCAACGAGAGCACGGACGCAGTTTGCCACAGCCCCGGCGAGGCCTGGGCTGTGGTCTCACGATGCGGTCAGACCGGTGTCACCCCGGCTGCCGTGCGCGGAGAGGCACTTCCCGTACGAGGTGCGCCGACCCGAACGCCACCGCGCACAGCACCGCCGTACCGACCGCCACTCCGTGCAGCCCGTCGACGATGCCCGCGGGACCGGGGCCGTCGTGCACCCGCTGGACGAACACGGACCCGAGCACCGCGACGCCGAGCGAGCCCCCGACGGTCCGAAGGAGCGTCTGCGTCCCGCTGGCCGCGCCCATGTCGCGGGGCTCGGCGCTGTTCATGGTGATCAGCATCGAGGGCTGCAACAGGCAGCCGAGGCCGACGCCGAGGGCCAACGTCAGGGCGGACGCCGCCCACGTCGCCGTCCCCGTGCCGAGCAGGAGCAGGGCCAGCGCGCCCGCCGTCGCCAGGGCGCCGCCCGCGAGCGGGTAGGGCCGGTAGCGGCCGCCGTTGCTCACGCGCCGCCCGATGGTCAGCTGGGCGCCCATCATGCCGAGCATCAGGGGGAGCAGCAGCAGTCCGCTCCCCGTCGCCGACATGCCCCGTACGTGCTGCATGTACTGCGGCAGATACGTGGCGGCCGCGAGCATGGCCGCCCCCGAGGTGAAGCTCAGCACCTGCGCGACACCGAAGTTGCGGTCGCGGAACAGCCGCGGCGGGATCACCGGCTCGGCCGCGCGCCGCTCCACCGCGACGAACCCGGCGAGGGCCGCCGCCGAGACCAGGGCGAGCGCCCCGATCAGTGGCGACGTCCAGGCGTACGTCGTCCCGGCCCACGACGACAGCAACGTCAGGGCGAGGATCGCGAGGGTGAGCAGCGCCGCGCCCGCGAGGTCGACCCGCGCCTTCACCCGCTCGGTGCGCACCCGCACGCCCGCCCCGACGACGGCGAGAGCGAGGGCCCCGACGGGCACATTGACGTAGAACACCCACCGCCAGTCCAACTGGTCCGTGAGGAAGCCGCCGATCAGTGGGCCGCCGATCATCGCGGCGGGCAGCAGCACGCCGATGACGGCCTGCGAGCGGCCCGCCTCCGCGGGCCCGAGCAGCGTCCCCACGAGCGAGATCGCTCCCACGAACAGGCCGCCCGCACCGATGCCCTGCACCGCCCGGAACGCGATCAACTGCCCCATGTCCTGGGCGAGTCCGCACAGCACGGACCCGGCGAGGAAGACGGAGATCGAGGCGAGATAGCTGCCCTTGCGGCCGTACAGGTCGCCGACCTTGCCCCACAGCGGGGTGGTCACGGCCGTGGCCAGCAGGTAGGCGGTGACCACCCAGGACAGATGATCCATGCCGCCGAGGTCGCCGACGATGACGGGCAGGGCCGTGCCGACGATGGTGCCGTCCAGCGTGGCGAGCACGATACCGAGCAGCAGCCCGGCGATCACGAGCCGGGAGGGCGCGCGCTCCGCGGTCCGCCGCATCTCTTCCGTGAGTGTCGTCATGGTCGCCTCAAGCCGCGTACGGGCGATCGGACTTGGCGTCGCGCAGGGCATGCGCCCACCAGGTCAGCTGGTCGAGCATCGCCTTGGCCGCGGCGTCCACGGCCGGATCGTCGACCCGGCCGTCCGCGTCGAACGCGCCCCAGGCGTTGTGGAAGCTGACCGTGTTGCGGACGCTCATGGCGTTCAACTCGGCCATGACGACCCGCAGTTGCTCGACCGCGCGCAGCCCACCGGACAGGCCCCCGTACGAGACGAAGCCGACCGGCTTGCCATGCCACTCCGTGTTGTGCCAGTCGATCGCGTTCTTCAGGGACGCCGGGAAGCTGTGGTTGTACTCGGGCGTGACGAGGATGAACGCGTCGGCGGCGGCGAGGCGCGGCGAGACCCGGGCGAGGGCCTCCGTCGCGCCGGGCGGCGGCTGCTCACCGAAGGCCGGCAGGACGGTCGGCAACGGCGTCTCGGCGAGGTCGACGACGTCGGCGCGCAGATCGGCGCGCTGCCCGAGGTGGCCGGCGAGCCACTTCGTCACGACGGGCGCGAAGCGGCCCTCGCGGGTCGAGCCGACGAGGACGGCGACGCGGAGCGGATCGGTGCTTGGCATGACGGAACCCCCTGTTTGTGTACGGCGTACACTCTGGTGTGCGTACAACGTACACATCGATGTGTACGGCGTCCACTGGGGATACGCTGTACACGTTCATGCGTGAGAAGTGAGAAGCGAGAGGGGTCGATGGCGTGGTGGCACAGGGGAAGGCCGAGAGCGAGGCGGGCGGCCTCGTCGAGCCCTCGCTCTGGGAGCGTCTTGAGCGGCCCGCGCCCACCCGGCGCGCCTCGCTAACCCTGGCGCGGATCGCCGCGGCGGCCGTGGAACTGGCCGACGAGGAGGGCGGCGCCGCCGTCACCATGCGCCGCCTGGCCACCAAGCTGGGCGTCGCCCCGATGGCCGCGTACCGGCACGTCTCCGACAAAGAGGATCTGTGGGCGCTGATGTTCGACCGGGTCTCGGCCGAGCTGACCGTGCCCGACGACGTGACCGACTGGCGCGAGGTGCTGCGCTCCTTCGGGCTCCAGACACGGGAGTTGATGCTCCGTCACCCCTGGCTCGGGCAGACGCCGTTGCCGCTCATCCAGCTCACCCCGGCGCGGATGGCAGTGGCGGAGCGGCAGTTGAAGGCGCTGGCGACCAAGGAGCTCGACACGGACGCGATGGTGGCCGCCCACCGCACGGTCGGCGCGTTCGTGCACGGCGCGACCCAGACCGAGATCGCGCTGCGCGAGTACCGCGAGCGGCACGGTTGGAAGAGCGGCGACGAGACGCGGGAGGCGCTCGCCCCGCAGATGAAGTACCTGTTGGAAAGCGGCCGTTACCCGAACTACCACCAGTACGCCCTGTCGGCGACCCGCAAGGACGACCCGGCCTGGGAGTTCGAGTTCGGCCTCGACTGCGTGCTCGACGGGATCGCGCGGCGACTCGACATCTGACCCGTACGAAAAGAGCCCGCTGCGGTCAGGCGGTCTGCTTCGCCGGCGTGCCGCCGACGGCCTCCGCGTTCTTGACCTGGTTCAGGTCGATGTCGCGGGTCTCGCGCATCGTCAGGTAGACGATCAGCGAGACGGCCGCGCACCCGGCGACGTACCAGTAGAAGCCCGACTCGATGCCCGCGTCCTTGAACCAGAGCGCCACGTATTCGGCGGTGCCGCCGAAGAGGGCGTTGGCGATGGCGTACGGGAGAGCCACGCCGAGGGCGCGGATGCCCGTCGGGAAGAGCTCGGCCTTCACGCAGGCGTTGATGGACGTGTAGCCCGTGACGATGACGAGGGCGAGCAGGGAGAGGCCGAGGGCCGGCCAGAACGAGCCCGCGTGCTGGAGCAGCGTCATGATCGGCACGGTCAGGAAGGTGGAGCCGACCGCGAAGGTGATCAGCAGCGGGCGGCGGCCGATCCGGTCGGACAGCGCGCCGGCGAGCGGTTGCAGACAGGCGAAGACGACGAGGGCGAAGAAGGAGACGAGGGTGGCCGTGTCCTTGCTGAGGCCCGCCGAATTGGACAGGTACTTCGTCAGGTACGTCGTGTACGTGTAGTACGCGACCGTGCCGCCCATGGTCAGCGCGATCACGAGGAACGCCTCGCGCTTGTGCGCCATCAGCGCCTTGATGGTGCCCTTGTCGTCGCCGCCCACGGTGGCGTCCGCGTCGGCGGACTCCTCGTAGACCTCGGTCTCCAGCATGTTGCGGCGCAGGTAGAAGATGATCGCCGCGCCGAGGGCGCCGATGATGAACGGGATGCGCCAGCCCCAGCTGTGCAGGGCGCCGTCGGTCATGGTGCGCTGGAGCACGATCATCAGCCCGAGGCCGACGATCTGGCCCGCCGTCATCGACACGTACTGGAAGCTGGAGGCGAAGCCGCGCTTCTCCGGGGACGAGGCCTCGGTGAGGTAGGTGGCGCTGGCCGCGTACTCGCCGCCGACCGAGAGGCCCTGGAGCAGGCGCGCGATCAGCAGCACGACGGCGCCGCCGTAGCCGGCCACCGCGTACGTCGGCGCGATGGCGATGAGCACCGCCGACGCGGACATCAGCGAGACGGTGAGGGTCAGCGCCGCCTTGCGGCCCTTGCGGTCACCGACCCGGCCGAGCAGCCAGCCGCCCACGGGGCGCATGAAGAAGCCGACGGCGAAGATGCCGGCGGTGTTCATCAGCTGGGCGGTCGGGTTGCCGCTCGGGAAGAAGGATCCCGCGAAGTACGTCGCGAAGCTCGCGTACACGAACCAGTCGAACCACTCGACCATGTTCCCGGCCGAGCCGACCAGGATCTTCTTCCATTGTTCTCGTCCCATGATCGGCACGATGCGGGAGTGGTCATGCTCAGAGCAAGAGCACCCGGGCAACGATCACGCGTACTTGCGTTCATAGTGTTCACGGGGCTGTTCGCGGTGCGGTTCACGCGCGAGTTCGGCGAACGTCGCGAGCCAGTGGTCGGTCGTGAAGTCGCCGCTCTCGACGGCCGGGAGGCCCGCGTCGAGGTGCTCCTCGGCCGCCTTCGTGAGCCGCTCGCGCACGAGTCCCTCCGGCAGTGCGTTCGCGATCGTGCGCAGCGCGGCGGCGCGGGAGAGCGCGAGGCCGAGAAGGTGGCCGATGTGCGGGTCGGCGTGGTCGGAGACGACCGGTACGTCGAGGAGTGCGCAGGGGGCGTCGGCGGCGAGGGCGGGGAGGAAGCGGTCGAGCCAGGCGGCGAAGTCGTCGGCGTTCTCGAACACGCGGCGCATCGCGTCGGCCTCGGTCAGCGCCGGCGACAGGAAGTCCTGGCCGGAGGGCTCCCAGTGGGCGGGCGCGTCGTGGTCCGCGGCGAACCAGCTCCGCAGTCGTTCCCGTACGGCGTCGAGGGTGCGGGCGGGCAGTCCGGCCCGCTCCCCCGTGTCGAGGATCAGGCCGAGGGCGAAGGCGCTGTTGGCGTGGATGCCGTGGCGTACGGGATACGTGGCCTTCGGGAGCCAGTCCGTGAGGAGGCGGTCGACCGCGTCCACGGCCGGGGCGAAGGCGTCGGCCCAGCGGGTGCCCTCGCACTGCGCGGCGAGCGCGACGAGCCAGGCCCAGCCGTAGGGGCGCTCGAAGCCCGGTCGGGCGAGGAGGTAGTCGGCTTCCCGGGTGAGGTTCTCGCGGGTGAGGTGGCGGTCGAGTACGTCGGCGTGGGCCTCCGGCCGGGTCCGGAGCAGCAGCCAGTGCATGTGCACGGAGCTGTGCCAGTCGTAGGCGCCGTAGAAGGCGGGGTGGAGCTCGCTCGGGCGGGCGTTGTCGTCCGGGGAGGTGGTGAGGTGGGCCGTGAAGTTGGGGTATTCACGGGTGACGTTGGCTGCCGCCAGCTGGGCGGTTTCGTCCGGGGTGAGCATGGGGGGCCTTTCGGTGGGGCGGGGTGCGGGCGCGTGCCCGCGGGGTGCGTGTGCGTCGCCGGGTGCGGTGCTGCTGTGGTCCGGTTTGCGCAGTTCCCCGCGCCCCTGGCCGTCAGTGCGTTGCGCCCTCCGTGACCTTGAGGTCTTCGTTCGTCGAGGCAGCCGTCAGCAGCAACGAACGGATGGCCGTGGCGACCGTTTCGGCCGGGAGGGACGGTGCTGAGCCGTCCGGTACCTGGTCCGGTGCCCACGGGACGTGGACGAAGCCGCCCCGGGTGTCCGGGAGTTCCGTGGCCAGGAGGTGGGCGAGGCCGTAGGCCACGTGGTTGCAGACGAACGTTCCGGCCGTGTTGGAGAGTGCTGTCGGGACCCCCGCGGAGCGCATCGCCGACACGCACGCCTTCACCGGCAGCGTCGAGAAGTAGGCGGCCGGGCCGCCCGGTACCACCGGGACGTCGATCGGTTGCGCACCCGCGTTGTCGGGGATGCGGGCATCGTCGACGTTGATGGCGACGCGCTCGATCGTGACGCCGGGGCGGCCGCCCGCCTGGCCGAGGCAGACGACCAGGTCGGGGCGGGTCTCGGTGACCGCGGCCCGTAGCGTCTTCAGTGATTCGCCGAAGACGCACGGGAGTTGGACCGCCGTGACGGCGAGACCTTCCGGTGGCGCGGCGGCGACCGCCCGCGCCGCCTCCCACGACGGGTTCAAGGACTCCCCGCCGAACGGTTCGAATCCCGTGAGCAGTACCCGGGTCATCGGCTCCGACCTCCTAGAACGCGAACAGCGACATGATCACGATGTTGCAGCCGAGGAGCGCGAAGCCCGTCGGCAGTTGTGCCTTGATCGGCCCGTACTGGTCCTTCAGTTCGAGGAGGGTCGCCGGGACGATGTTGAAGTTGGCGGCCATGGGCGTGATGAGCGTGCCGCTGAAGCCCGCGAGCATGCCCATCGCGAGGACCGCGGGCTCGTTGCCGCCCATCTGCTGGATGAGCACCGGCCAGCCGATCGCCGCCGTCATGACGGGGAAGGCCGCGAAGGCGTTGCCCATGATCACGGTGAACAGGAACATGCCGACGCAGTACGCGATCACGGCCAGGTACTTGGAGTCGTCCGGCAGCATGGCGTTCGTGATCCGGCCGACCTGGCTGCCGACGCCTGCGACCGCGAAGATCGTGCCGAGGACGGAGAGGAGTTGGGGCAGCAGCAGCGCCGCGCCCATCGCCTCCAGCATCGAGCGGCCGGAGTGGATCGGCGTCGACACCTTGCGCTCGCCGGTGACCAGCATCCCGACGACGAGCGCCGCGACGCAGCCGACGCCGAGCCCGAGGAGGGTGGCCTGGCCGGTCTCGAAGATCCCCGATTCGTCGAGGAAGGACGCGCAGATGATGGCGACGATCGGGATGGTGAGCGCCGGGATGAACAGCTTGTTGCCGAGGCGGACCGCGGACTTCTCGCGCTGCTCCTGCGTGGTCGTGACCGGTTCGCCCTTGCCGATGAAGTTGAACCCGGCGAGCGCGATCAGCGCGAGGACCGCAACGCCCAGGGGTTCGGCGGGCAGCGCCTTCGAGCCGCCCGCGACCCCGGTGCCGTAGGGGAAGGTCAGTCCGAGCAGCCCCCAGAAGGCGGCCGACGTCCAGCGCTTGGGGTTGGTCCGGTCCCTCGCCATCTGCACGGCCATGACGACGAAGACGAGACCGATCAGCCAGTAGAGCCATTCGACCTTGATCACTTGGCGGTCTCCTTCCCGGAGTCGCCCGGGGTCTGCTTCGGCAGCGGGATGTCGTGCTCGGCGGCGGCGAGCGCCATCTCGCGCTCCAGATGCCTGTCGAGGCGCAGCAGGCGGGCGCCGTGGATGAAGAAGGCGCAGACGGCCAGCGGGATGGCCCACAGCGCGAGCTGCGTGGGTTCGAGGTGCTCGTGGTACGTCGAGTTCACGAATCCGGTGATCAGCAGGATCGAGCCGATCGCGATGAAGCAGTCCTCACCGAAGAAGACGCCGACGGTGTCGGCGGACGCCGAGTAGGAGCGGACCTTCTCGCGCATCTTGTCCGGGAGCACGGCCCCGGACTTGCGTTCGGCGGCGGCCTCCGCCATCGGCGCGACGAGCGGGCGGACCGCCTGGGCGGGGCCGCCGAGGTTGTTGAGGCCGAAGGCGGCGGTGACCTGGCGGACCAGCAGGTACGCGGTGAGGAAGCGGCCGGCGCTGAGCTTGCCGAGTTTCCCGATGAGGGTGCGGGCCTGTTCGCGCAGGCCGTAGCGCTCCAGGAGGCCGATCACCGGCAGCACGATGGCGAAGACGGTGACGGAGCGGCTGTCGGCGAAGGAGGTGCCGAAGGCGGCGAGGATCTCCAGCGGGTTCATCTTGCCGAGCAGCCCGGTGACGATGCCGGCGACACCGACCACGAGAACGGGATTGCGGCGCGTGACGAATCCGAGGATCACCACGAGCACGCCGAGCAGAACGATCATGCGGCGGCCTTTTCGATGAGGGACGCACTTATGGATGAGGGATGCACGGACCCTAGAGGATCGTTCAACGATCTAACAAGAGGTTCCGGAGCGCGGACATCCGATCGGGCTTTCATCGAGACCGAATCTTGACCCTTGTCGGATCGTTCAACGATCCTCTACCTTGAGCTCGTGATCCAGGATGTCATCGACCTCAATGCCGACCTCGGCGAAGGCTTCGGCCGGTGGAGCCTCACCGACGACGAGGCCCTGCTCTCCGTGGTGACCAGCGCCAACGTCGCCTGCGGGTTCCACGCCGGCGATCCCTCCGTGATGCGCCGGGTCTGCGACCTGGCCGCCGAGCGCGGTGTACAGATCGGGGCGCAGGTCTCGTACCGGGACCTCGCCGGGTTCGGGCGGCGCGCCATGGACGTGCCGCCGGACGAGCTTGCGTCCGAAGTGGCGTACCAGATCGGGGCGTTGCGGGTGTTCGCCGAGGCGGCCGGCGCCGAGGTGGCGTACGTGAAGCCGCACGGGGCGCTCTACAACCGGACCGTGCGGGACGCGGAACAGGCCCGTGCGGTCGTCGACGGTGCGCGGCTCGCGGGTGGGGAGCTGCCCGTGCTGGGGCTCCCCGGATCCCAACTGCTGCGCGTGGCCGAGGAGTTCGGGCTGCGGCCCGTGCGCGAGGCCTTCGCCGACCGTGCGTACACCCCCGAGGGCACGCTCGTGCCGCGCCGCGAGCCGGGCGCCGTCGTCGAGGACGCGGACGCCGTGGTGCGCCGGTCCGTCGCGTTCGCGGTGGACGGAGGGGTCGAGGCGGTCGACGGGTCCCATGTCGCCGTCGCCGCGCGGTCGTTGTGCGTGCACGGTGACACCCCTGGCGCGGCGGCGATCGCGGCGCGGGTGCGGGTGGCGCTCGAGGGCGCCGGGGTTGAGGTCGGGGCGTTCACGTGAGCATGCGCGTACGGGCTGCCGGGCGGCGGGCGCTGCTGGTGGAGTTCGACGACGCCGAGCAGGCGGGGGCGTTCCACGCGGAGGTGCTGCGCAGGCGCGGTGCGGGGGTGCTGCCGCCGGTGCGGGAGATCGTGCCGGGGGCGCGGACGGTGCTGCTCGACGGGGTGGCGGAGCGGGATGCGCTCGCGCGCCAGGTGGGCGAGTGGGATGTGCCGGTGGGCTCCGTGGCGGAGGGGGACGTCGTGACGATTCCTGTCGTGTACGACGGGCCGGATCTGGCGGAGGTGGCGGGGCTGTGGGGGGTGTCGGTGGCGGAGGTCGCCGCGGTGCACTCCTCGTTCGAGTACCGGGTGGCGTTCTGCGGGTTCGCGCCGGGGTTCGGGTATCTGGCCGGGTTGCCGGAGGGGTTGCGGGTGCCGCGGCGGGCGACTCCGCGTACGCGGGTTCCTGCGGGGGCGGTTGGGGTGGCTGGGGGGTACTCGGCGGTGTATCCGCGGGAGTCGCCGGGTGGGTGGCAGTTGATCGGGACGATGCCGGATCCCGGGGTTCTGTGGGATGTGGGGCGGTCGGCGGCGGCGCTGTTGTCGCCTGGGACACGGGTCCGTTTCGCCCCGACGGGGCCGACGCCACGGGGCTCCGCCCCGGACCCCGCGCCTCAATCGCCGGCGGGGCTTGATGTCGCCGCCGGGCCGGAGCCCACGACTCATGCCCCCACGGGGTTGACGTCACGGGGCTCCGCTGCCCAATCGCCGCAGGGGCTTGAATTGCCCGCTTCATCGCCTCATGAGTCGAGGCTTGATCTGTCCGCGTCTCAAGGGTCGGCGGGGACCGGTTCGGCATATCAAGCCCCGCTTTCGGACGAGAGCCAGCGGGGTGTGGGGCGGAGCCCCACAGTGCGGAGGACGGACGGGGCGGGAGGGGGCACGGCATGAGCGGGAAGATCACCGTCGTGCGGGCCGGGGCGCTCACCACCATTCAGGACTCCGGGCGGATCGGCCACGCCCACCTCGGCGTTCCCAGGTCCGGCGCGCTGGACGCGGATGCGCTGCGGCTGGCCAACCGGCTGGTCGGGAATCCGGAGGACGCCGCCGTACTGGAGACGACCCTCACCGGGTGTGCGTTGCGCCCCGACCAGGGCGTCAGCTTCGTCGTGGGTGGGGCGCCGTGCCCGGTCACCGTCGACGGGGCGCCCGCCGCTTGGGGCGTACCCGTGTACGTGCCGGCCGGAGCGACCCTCGACGTGGGCACGGCCAGTGCAGGCGTGCGGTCCTACGTCGCCGTAGCCGGAGGGTTCGCCGTCGAGGCCGTGCTCGGGAGCCGGTCCACCGATCTGCTGTCGGGGCTCGGCCCCGCACCGCTGGGCGCGGGGGACCTGTTGCCCGTCGGCGAGGCACCCGGTGCGCACCCCGCCACACCGGTGGCCGCACCATGGACCGCTCCCCCGGAGGAACTCGTGCTGCCGGCCCGGTTCGGGCCGCGCACGGACTGGTTCACCGAGGGCGCGCGCCGCACCTTCGTCACCGCCACGTACACCGTCTCGGCCAACAGCAACCGGATCGGCCTGCGTACCGAAGGGCCCTCCCTGGAACGGGAGTTGGACGGCGAGCTACCCAGCGAGGGCATGGTGCTCGGCGCGGTGCAGGTGCCCCCGGACGGGCGGCCCGTGGTGTTCCTCCACGACCATCCGACGACCGGCGGCTACCCGGTGATCGCCGTCGTGGACGAGGACGCCCTCGGCGCGGCGGCCCAGGCGGCGCCCGGCACCCCGCTCCGGTTCACCCTCTAGCCGTTCCGGGACAGGGCTTCGTCCAGGAACTCCCGTACGTGGCCCATGACCTGGCCCCGGTCCGCGCGCAGGCCGATCGCCACCGCGATGGAGAAGCCGTCGAGCAGCGCCCGCAGCCGGGTCGCGAAGCGGTCCGGGTCGAGGGCCCCGAACTCGCCGCGTGAGACGCCCTCGGCGAGCAGCGCCACGAGGTCGCGGTGCCAGGTCCCCTCGATGGCGGCCTGGCGGGCCCGCGCGTCGTCGTCGGCGTTGCGCGAGCGGTTGAACACCTCGAGCCACAACGTCCAGTGCGGATCGCGCGGCGCGTCCGGGACGTACAGGTCGACGTAGGCGTCGAGGCGCTCCCGCGCGCTGCTGCCGCCGACCAGCAACTCCCGGCGGCGCGCGCCCAGTCGACCCTCACTCCACTCCAGCGTCCGCAGCAGCAGCTCGTCCTTGCTGCCGAAGTGGTACGCGAGGTGGCCGCTGCTCATGCCGACCTCGCGGCCGAGCGCGGCGAGCGTCAGCCGTTCGAGGCCGTGCTCGGCGATCATCGCCATGGTCGCGGCGAGCACGGCCTCGCGCGGTGGCGCCGGTGTGCGTCGGCGCTGCGTCCCGGTCACCGCTCAGGCACCCGAGAGCGGTTGCTGCTGAGTGATGCAGTGGATGCCGCCGCCCGCCGCGAAGATCGTGCGGGCGTCGACGAGGGTGACCGTCCGGGACGGGAACAGCCGGCGGAAGATCGCCGCGGCCTCCTCGTCGTTCGGGTCGTCGAAGCCGCACAGCACCACGCCGTCGTTGCAGAGGTAGTGGTTGATGTACGAGTAGTCGACCCAGCCGCCGTCCGCCGCGTCCGTGAGGACCTTCGGCGCCGGGACCTCGACGATCTCCAGGGGCCTGCCCCGCGCGTCCGTCTGCCCGGCGAGGCAGCCGATGATCTCGCGGCTCACCTCGAAGTCCGGGTGCGCCGGGTCCCGCTGAGAGTGGACCAGGACCACACCGGGCGCCGCGAAGGCCGCCACGATGTCGACATGTCCACGCGTGCCGAACTCGCCGTAGTCCGCGGTGAGTCCGCGCGGCAGCCAGATCGCCTTGGACGTGCCGATCCGGGCGTGGATCTCCGCCTCGACGTCGCCCTTGGGGCGGCCCGGGTTTCGGCCCTCGTCGAGCTGCACCGTCTTCGTCAGGAGCACCGTGCCCTCGCCGTCGACGTGGATGCCGCCGCCCTCGTTGACGAGCGACGTGGAGTGCACGGGCACACCGGCCAGGTCCGCGACATGGCGCGCGATCTTCGCGTCGTGCTCCCAGCGGGCCCAGCTCTGCGCGCCCCAGCCGTTGAACGTCCAGTCCACGGCGGCCAGTTCACCGGACCCGGAATGCCTCACGAACGTAGGGCCGATGTCGCGCATCCACGCGTCGTCCAGTTCCCGCTCGACCAGCTCGATCGACGGGTCGAGCAGCGCCCGCGCGGACTCCGCCTGCCCCGTGCCGACGACCATCGTCAGCGGCTCGTGGCGGCGCACCGCATGAGCTACGGAAGCCCACGCGGCCCGCGCCCCGGCCAGTTCGGCCTCGTCGGAGAAGGTCGGGTTGGGGCCCGGCCACGCCATCCACGTGCGCGCGTGCGGGGCCCACTCGGGCGGCATCACATACGTCATGGGCTGCGTCATGAGCTCGATCCCTTACAGGAAGTAGAGGCGGTTGAGGGAGACGGACTCGGCCGGCTCGGAGCGCAGCGGGTCGCCGTCGAGGGTGACGAGGCCCGTGCGCTGGTCCACGTCGACCGCTCCCGTACGGGAGTTGAGGCGCAGATCGGCGGGGCCGATGCCGCGCGTGCCGCGGACCGCGACGCGGCGCCTGCGGGTGGGCATCGTGTCGTGCCCGTCGTCGACGGCGGCCTGCGCGACGAAGGCGACCGACAGCTCGGCGGCCGTCGCTCCGTACGCCCCGAACTGCGGGCCGAGAACCAGGGGTTCGCAGGTGTCGGTGGCGGCGTTGGGGTCACCCACCACCCCGTACGCGGGGAAGCCGGACTTCAGGACGAGCTGCGGCTTGGCGCCGAAGAACTCGGGGCGCCACAGCACGATGTCGGCCATCTTGCCGGGCTCGAGCGACCCGATCTCGTGCGAGAGGCCGTGCGCGATGGCCGGGTTGATGGTCAGCTTCGCCATGTAGCGCAGGACGCGCTCGTTGTCGTGGCCGACGCCCGGGTCGCCGAGCTCGCCCTTCATCTTCCCGGCCATCGCGAACGTCCTGCGCACGGTCTCCCCCGCACGCCCCATGCCCTGCGCGTCCGAGGACGTGATGCCGATGGCGCCCAGGTCGTGCAGTACGTCCTCGGCACCCATCGTCCCGGCGCGGATCCGGTCGCGGGCCATCGCGGCGTCGCCGGGGAGGTCCGTCTTCAGGTCGTGGACGGAGACGATCATGCCGTAGTGCTCGGCGACGGCGTCGCGGCCGAAGGGGAGGGTCGGGTTGGTGGACGAGCCGATGACGTTCGGAACTCCCGCCATCTTCAGTACATTTGGCACGTGGCCGCCGCCGCAGCCCTCGATGTGGAAGGCGTGGATGGTCCGGCCTTCGAGCACCTTGAGGGTGTCCTCGACCGACAGGCACTCGTTCAACCCGTCGCTGTGCAGGGCGACTTGGACGTCGTGCTCCTCCGCCACCCGGAGGGCGGTGTCGAGGGCGCGGTTGTGTGCGCCCATGTCCTCGTGCACCTTGAATCCGCAGGCGCCGCCCTCGGCGAGTGCCTCGACCAGCGGGGCGTCCTCGGAGGACGAACCCCGGCCCAGGAAGCCGATGTTGACCGGCCACGCGTCGAAGGCGGAGAACGCGTGCTTCATCGCCCACGGCGAGTTGACCCCGACGCCCCAGACCGGGCCGAACTCCTGGCCGATGATCGTGGTGACGCCGGAGGCGAGCGAGGCCTCCATGATGCGCGGCGACAGCAGATGCACGTGGGTGTCGACGGCTCCGGCGGTGGCGATCATGCCCTCGCCGGAGACGATCGTCGTGCCCGTGCCGACCACGACGTCGACGCCGTCCAACGTGTCCGGGTTTCCGGCCCGCCCGACGGCGTGGATGCGGCCCTCCCGGATCCCGATGGAGACCTTCCTGATCCCGAGCGCGGCATCGATCACCACGACGTTGCTGATCACGATGTCGCAGGTGTCGCGGACCGCGGCGGCCTTCAGGTGCAGCCCGTCACGCGCGGTCTTGCCGAACCCGGCGAGGAACTCGTCCCCGTAACTCTGGGAGTCGGACTCGACCTTGATGGTGAGCCCCGAGTCCCCGAGCCGGACGCGGTCACCGGCGCGCGGGCCGTGCGTCCCCGCGTACTCGTAGGGGGTCAGTCGGCGGGCTTCGGCGGCGTGGCCTCCGGGGCGGCTCATCGGCCCTCCTCCTCAATCTTGGCACCCCGGTATCCGCAGGCGGCGGCGCGGCGCAGCGCCTCCTCGCGGGCGCCGGGGGCGTCCAGCGGACCGTCGACCAGACCCGCGAACCCAATGGCGACCCGGGCCCCGCCGATCGGCAGAAGCCCGACGTCCCGGGTCTCCCCCGGCCCGAACCGCACCGACGACCCCGCGGGCACCGCGAGCCGCATCCCGTACGCCTTGTCCCGTACGAAGTCCAGGCGCGGGTTGACCTCGAAGAAGTGGAAGTGGGAGGTGACGGAGACGGGGACGGTCGCCGTGTTGGTGACGGTGAGCGTCAACTCGGGCCCGGGGTCGTGGTGTTCGGGGCCGGGCAGCAGCGCGCCGGGGGCCTCGTCCGTGAGACTGCCGCCCGCGATCGGGTCACTCACGACCGCGAGCCGCGAACCGTCGTCGAAGACCGCCTCGACGTGCACCTCGGTCACCACATCGGCGACGCCCGGCAGCACGTCGTCGGGCCCGAGCACGGAGCGCGCCGCCTCGATCGCCTCGGCGAGCCGCTCCCCGTCGCGGGCCGCCTCGCAGACGGTGTCCGCGATCAGGGCGGTCGCCTCCGGCACGTTGAGCCGCAGGCCGCGCGCCTTGCGGGCCCGCGCGAGCTCGGCGGCGCCGAACAGCAGCAGCCGGTCACGTTCCGTGGGGGTCAGTCTCACGCCGTCACGCCTCCTCGTCGTTCTTAGAGCGCCATTCTAACGCTGGCCGCTGCGAGCTGGAAGGCCAGGTGGTGACAGGGTGCGGTGCAGGTTGAATCGCGCTCTAAAATCGCCGCACGGCGCACACGCAAACAGGGCCGCACCCCCGAACGGGAGTGCGGCCCTGCACTGGTAGGCCGACCGGCCGAGCGGAGCGACTAGCCCAGCTCGTGCATCCAGCCATGCGTGTCCTCGGCCTTGCCGCGCTGGATGTCCAGGAGCGCGTTGCGCAGCTTCATCGTGACCTCGCCGGCCTCGCCGCCGGACTGGGTCCACTCGGCGCTCGCACGCTTGACCGTGCCGACCGGCGTGATGACGGCGGCGGTGCCGCACGCGAAGACCTCGGTCAGCTCGCCGGACTCCGTGGCGGCCTGCCACTCGTCGATGGAGATGCGGCGCTCCTCCGACTCGTAGCCGAGGTCGCGGGCGACCTGGAGGAGCGAGTCACGGGTGACGCCGGCGAGCAGCGAACCGGTGAGGGTGGGCGTGACGATTTTGTCGCCGTACACGAAGTACAGGTTCATGCCGCCCAGTTCCTCGACCCACTTGTGCTCGACGGCGTCGAGGTAGGCGACCTGGTCGCAGCCCTTCGCGGCGGCCTCGGCCTGCGCGAGCAGCGACGCCGCGTAGTTGCCACCGGTCTTGGCGTCGCCGACACCGCCGGGCACGGCGCGCACGCGGTCCTCGGAGAGCCAGATGGAGACGGGCTTCACGCCGCCGGGGAAGTACGCGCCCGCGGGCGAGGCGATGACGATGAAGAGGTACTCGTTGGCGGGCTTCACGCCCAGCCCGACCTCGGTCGCGATCATGAACGGGCGCAGGTAGAGCGACTCCTCGCCACCGTGCGCGGGCACCCAGTCCTTGTCCTGCTGGACGAGCAGGTCACAGGCCTCGACGAAGGTCTCGACCGGCAGCTCGGGCATGCCGAGGCGCCAGGCGGAGTGCTGGAAGCGCTTGGCGTTCATGTCGGGCCGGAAGGTGGCGACCGAACCGTCGGGGCGGCGGTAGGCCTTCAGGCCCTCGAAGATCTCCTGCGCGTAGTGCAGGACGTTCGTGGCCGGGTCGAGGGAGAGCGGTCCGTAGGGCACCAGCTGCCCGTCGTGCCAGCCCCGCCCCTCGGTCCACCTCACCGTCACCATGTGGTCGGTGAAGTGGCGGCCGAATCCCGGGTTGGCCAGGATCTCCTCGCGCTGCGCGGCGGACAGCGGGGTGGCGGTGGGCTTGAGCTCGATCGTGGGCGTCGTCATGGTTGCGTGTCCTTCACCGTTGGTTGTGACGGACCGCGTTCACGCCTGCACCCTTTGTACTAGGACGTCCGAGCTTCCACGTACATCGCGGTCCCGCGTTCGATTATCGCGCGAGACGGGGTGTGCTCGGAAACGGACCCGGTGGTACCTGTCGGGTACGGGGGCGTAAAAGCGGCCCATGGGTTGATGGTCGCACCCAGGGGCCGCACGAGAACAGCCGCCGGGCGCGGTGTGCGACCCGGCGGCTGCTGTTTTCAGCAGTACGAGATGAGCGCCGGGTCAGCCGGCTACTACTCGGGCGACGAGGGCGTCACCGATCTCGTCGGTGGAACGCACGGCATCGCCGCGCTCGCCGAGGTCCGCGGAGACCGCGGTCTCGATGCGGGCGGCCTCGGCCTCGTACCCGAGGTGACGCAGGAGGAGGGCGACCGAGAGGATCGTGGCGCTCGGGTCGGCCTTGCCCTGGCCCGCGATGTCCGGGGCCGAGCCGTGCACGGGCTCGAACATGGACGGGAACTCGCGGCTCGGGTTGATGTTCCCGGAGGCCGCGACGCCGATACCGCCGGAGACGGCCGCGGCGAGGTCGGTGATGATGTCGCCGAAGAGGTTGTCGGTGACGATCACGTCGAAGCGGGCCGGGTCGGTGACGAGGTAGATCGTCGCCGCGTCGACGTGGATGTAGTCGGTGGTGACCTCGGGGAACTCCTTGGCCACCTTGTTGAAGATGTTCGTCCACAGGTGGCCCGCGAAGGTCAGCACGTTGTTCTTGTGGACCAGCGTGAGCTTCTTACGGGGGCGGGCCTGGGCGCGGGCGAAGGCGTCACGGACCACGCGCTCCACACCGAACGCGGTGTTGACGGAGACCTCGGTGGCGACCTCGTGCTCGGTGCCCTTGCGGATCACGCCGCCGTTGCCCGTGTACGGGCCCTCGGTGCCCTCGCGGACGACGACGAAGTCGATGTCCGGCTTGCCCGCGAGCGGCGTCGAGACACCCGGAAGGAGCTTCGACGGGCGCAGGTTGACGTGGTGGTCGAACGCGAAGCGGAGCTTCAGCAGGAAGCCGCGCTCCAGGACGCCGGACGGCACCGACGGGTCGCCGATGGCGCCGAGCAGGATGGCGTCGTGCTTCTTGAGCGAGACGAGGTCGTCCTCGGTGAGGGTCTCACCGGACGCGTGGTAGCGCTTGGCGCCGAAGTCGTACTCCTCGGTCTCCAGCTTCACATCCTGCGGAAGGACGGCGGAGAGGACCTTGAGACCCTGGGCCACGACCTCCTGGCCGATACCGTCACCGGGGATCACTGCGAGATTGATGCTGCGAGACATGTTCAGCACCGTACTCCTTGTCCCATGGAATGACATGGGCTGTCCACGATCCGGACGACCGTCCACCTGTCGCTCTTTGTTCACCCGTACGTCTGGCGGGAGTTGACGGTCGCTGGGAAGTTCTCCTGCCATGGACACTCCGAACGTCGGCATCCCGGAGCGGCTCGCCCAGCGGATGAGCATGGCGGAACAACACGAGTACCTCCGTACGAAGTTCAGCAGGCGCCGGATGCTGGCGGGGGCCGCCGGGACGGTGGGCGGGGTCGCCCTCCTCGGCGGCGGCACGGCGACGGCGGCCACCACCGTCGTCCCGCGGCGCGGCCCGGTGCGCGTCGACGGCTCCCTCGTCGCCCCCTTCGGCCGGCATCTCGCCTTCGGCGCCGACCCGAAGACGCAGATGCGGATCTCGTGGCAGGTGCCGTTCGCGGTCAAGGACCCCTATCTGCGGGTGGGATCGAAGCCCTGGGAGCTGAGCCGGAAGATCGCGGCGGAGGTGCGCGCCCTGCACACCCCGTCGCTGTCGAAGAAGCTCCCCGAGGTCGAGCAGCTCTACCTGCACGCCGCGCTCGACCACCTCAGGCCCGGCACGACGTACTACTACGGCGTCGGCCACGACGGCTTCGACCCGGCCGACGCGGAGCGCCTCGGCACACTCGGCACCTTCCGTACGGCGCCGGCCGCCCCGGAGTCGTTCGTCTTCACGGCCTTCGGCGACCAGGGCGTCAGCTACGACGCGCTCGCGGGCGACCAGATGATTCTCGGGCAGAACCCGTCCTTCCACCTGCACGCGGGCGACATCTGCTACGCCGACAGCAGCGGCCAGGGCAGGGAGTCGGACACGTACGACGCGCGGGTGTGGGATCAGTTCCTCGCGCAGACGGAGACGGTCGCCAAGTCGGTGCCGTGGATGGTGACGACCGGGAACCACGACATGGAGGCCTGGTACTCCCCGAACGGCTACGGCGGACAGAGCGCACGCTGGTCGCTTCCCGAGAACGGCCCGGACCCGTCGAAGGCTCCCGGCGTCTACTCCTTCACGTACGGGAGCGTGGGCGTGGTCGCGCTCGACGCGAACGACGTCTCGTACGAGATCCCCGCCAACAGGGGCTACCTGGACGGGAAGCAGACCGCCTGGCTCGACAAGCGGCTCGGTGAGCTGCGGGCGCGGGACGACATCGAGTTCGTGGTCGTCTTCTTCCACCACTGCGCGTACTCGACGTCCACGCACGCCTCGGACGGCGGGGTGCGCGACGCGTGGGTGCCACTGTTCGCCAAGCACCAGGTGGACCTGGTGATCAACGGGCACAACCACGTCTACGAGCGCACGGACGCGATCAAGGGCGCGGGGAACGGGGAGGTCGGCAAGCCGGTGCCGGTCGGCGCATCGACCGATCCGACGCGCGACGGCATCGTGTACGTCACCGCGGGCGGCGCCGGCAAGGACCTCTACGGCTTCGGGCCGGGCGTGCCGGACAGCTACGAAGGCGACGTGCACGATCGCGAGTCGATCGTCACCTTCCACTGGACGACGTCACGCCTGCCCGACCCGGACACCGTGGAATGGTCCCGGGTGCGGTACGCCGGCTTCTCGTTCCTCGCGGTGGAGGTGGAGAGGGGCCGGATGAAGGTGTCGGCGCTGGCCGAGAGCGGCGAGCGCATCGACCACTTCGAGGTACGAAGAAGGGCGTAGGGCCTGGCTTTTTTATCAGGCCCGGATCTCAGTGACCGGTCTCGCCGCCGTTGTCCCTGCGGTCCAGCGCGCGCTGGAGGGCGGCGGCCGCGGTCCTGGCGGCCTGGCGGTCGGCTTCGCTCGACGGGGAGACGTGACGGACTCGGCGGCGGACGGGCGTCGCAGTGGCCATGAGGGATCGACTCCTTGAGAATCCGTGGGAATCCTCGCGCGCCATGTGCGCAAGGGGATTTCGAGGTGCCGGAAGGGCGGGAAGCAGGAGCTGCAGGGGTTGCCTGCCAGGTGCTCCGGCTCGCTGCCGCCATTCGCCGGATCGGGCGAGTCGTTCGGCTTCTACAAAGCTAGGACAGGTCTCTGCTTCTGTCTCCACAATTACTCGGACTTCCTACTATCTGAGACGGGACCCGCGTCTTGGGCCCCACCAGCCCCATCGACAACAGTGCTCACAGTGGTGGCCGAGTCCGGTCGCGTGGCCGGGCCGGGCCATGGCGTGGCCGCCGTCCACGCACCACGATGGGTCCCCTACCGGCCGGGCCGCGGTGGCCCGGCCGGTCCCTGGGGAGGAGTCCCACCATGCGCGTCATCAGTCAGCGCCGGCTCGGCGGACCCGAGGTGCTCGAAGTGGTGGAGGTGGACCGGCCCGAGCCGGGGCCGGGTGAGGTACTGGTCCGGGTCCGGGCCGTGGGGGTGAACCCGGTGGACCGGATGGCGCGCTCCGGCGCCGCACCGCTCCTCGGCGATCCGCCGTTCACGCTCGGCTGGGACGTGTCGGGCGTCGTCGAGGCGGCGGGCCAGGAAGTCACCGAATTCCGGCCGGGCGACGAGGTGTTCGCGATGATCCGGGGTGGCGGCTACGCCGAGTACGTCGTGATCCGGACCGAGCACCTGGCGCCGAAGCCGGGCAATGTCGACCACGTCCACGCGGCGGCGGTGCCCGCGGCGGCGCTCACCTCGTGGCTCGCGCTCGTCGACGTGGGGCAGATCGGGCCCGGCCGCAGGGTGCTGGTGCACGCGGCGGCCGGGGGCGTCGGGCACGTGGCGGTCCAGATCGCCAAGGCCGAGGGCGCGTACGTGATCGGGACGGCGCGCGCCGACAAGCACGACTTCCTGCGGGAGCTGGGTGTGGACGAGCCCATCGACTACACGACCACGGATTTCGCCCATGCCCTGCGGGACGTGGACGTGGCCATGGACCTGATCGGTGGCGACTACGGGCCGCGCACTCTGGTCACGCTGCGGCCCGGTGGGCTCCTGGCCTCGGCGATGCTCTGGGATCCCGGGGTCAGTCAGGAGGACGCCGAGACCCGGGGTGTCCGGTTCGCGCCCATCTCGGTGCAGCCGTCGGGGGCGACGCTCCGGAAGGCGGCGGCGTTGCTGGCCGCGGGGCGGCTGCGGCCGCACGTCTCGGCCACGCTTCCCCTGGAGGAGGCGGCCAAGGCGCACGAACTGGGTGCCTCGGGCCACACCCAGGGCAAGACGGTCCTCACCCTGCCCTGAGCGACACCGGGACCGCTTGCCTCCCCCACCCCGCCCCTTCCCGAAAGTCCTGCCGGACGGGCCTGCTCAATCGCCGCAGGGGCTATGAGCGGCCCTGCCGGGTGGGTCTGCTCAATCGCCGCAAGGGCTATTTATAGCCCCTGCGGCGATTGAGCAGCGGGGTCCGGGGCGGAGCCCCGTGGCCGGGGGACGGCGACACGCTGCAGAGGCGGTCAGCCCATGTGCGGGTACGCGTAGTCCGTCGGCGACACCAAGGTCTCCTTGATGGCGCGAGTGAGCGTCCACCGCTGGAGGTTCTGCGGGGCCCCCGCCTTGTCACAGGTGCCGGAGGCGCGCCCGCCACCAAAGGGCTGCTGCCCGACGACCGCACCGGTCGACTTGTCGTTGATGTAGAAGTTGCCCGCCGCGTAACGGAGCTTCTCCATCGTGTGGGCCGCCGCTGCACGGTCGTTCGCGATGACCGACCCGGTCAGCGCGTAGTCCGAGGCCGACTCCATCTGCTCCAGCATGGCGTCGTACTGGTCGTCCTCGTACACGTGCACCGCGAGGAACGGGCCGAAGTACTCCGTGGAGAACACCTCGCTGGCCGGGTCCGAGCACTCGACGACCGTCGGCCGCACGAAGTAGCCGACGGAGTCGTCGTACGTGCCACCGGCGACGATCGTGCAGGACGCGTCGGACTTCGCGCGGTCGATCGCCGCCTTGTTCTTGGCGAAGGAACGCTCGTCGATGACGGCGCCGATGAAGTTCGACAGGTCGGTGACGTCACCCATCTTGATGCCGTCGACCTCGGCCGCGAACTCCTCCTTGAACCCGGAGTTCCAGATGGAGGCGGGGATGTACGCACGCGAGGAGGCCGAGCACTTCTGGCCCTGGAACTCGAAGGAGCCACGGGTCAGAGCCGTCTTGAGGACGGCGCGGTCGGCGCTCGGGTGGGCGACGACGAAGTCCTTGCCGCCGGTCTCGCCGACGAGCCGCGGGTAGGTGCGGTACTTCTCGATGTTGTTGCCGACCGTCTTCCACAGGTGCTGGAAGGTCTTGGTCGAACCGGTGAAGTGAATGCCGGCCAGGTCACGGTGGTTGAGCGCGACCTCGGAGACGGCCAGACCGTCACCCGTCACCAGGTTGATGACGCCCTTCGGAAGACCGGCCTCCTCCAGGAGCTGGAGCAGCAGGACGGCCGCGTGCGTCTGCGTCGGGGACGGCTTCCAGACCACCACGTTGCCCATGAGGGCGGGCGCGGTCGGGAGGTTGCCCGCGATGGCCGTGAAGTTGAACGGCGTGATCGCGTAGACGAAGCCCTCCAGCGGGCGGTGGTCCATGCGGTTCCACACGCCCGTGGAGTTCGCCGGCGGCTGCTCGGCGAGCAGGTTGCGGGCGTAGTGGACGTTGAAGCGCCAGAAGTCGATCAGCTCACAGGGAGTGTCGATCTCGGCCTGCTGCGCGGTCTTCGACTGGCCGAGCATCGTCGAGGCGGCCAGCGTCTCGCGCCACTTCGTGGACAGCAGCTCCGCGGCGCGCAGGATGATCGCGGCGCGGTCGTCGAAGGACGTCGCGCGCCAGGCCGGGGCCGCGGCCAGGGCGGCGTCGACCGCGTCCTGGGCGTCCTGCTCGGTGGCGTTGGCGTACGTACCGATGACGGACTTGTGGTGGTGCGGCTGCACGACGTCGAAGCGCTCGCCGCCACCCATCCGACGTACACCGCCGATGGTGCAGGGCAGCTCGATCGGGTTCTCGGCCAGCTCCTTGAGCTTGGTCTCCAGGCGGGCACGCTCCGGGGAACCGGGGGCGTAGCCGTGCACCGGCTCATTGACCGGGGCGGGGACCTGGGTCACGGCGTCGAGGGTCATGGGTCCGTATCTCCTTCGGGGGGTCGGGGAGTTATCGGTTGAGCAAGTGGGAGGGGTCAGCCCTTGGTGAGGACCGAGCGGGCGAAGAAGAGCAGGTTGGCCGGCTTCTCCGCGAGGCGGCGCATGAAGTATCCGTACCAGTCGGTGCCGTACGCGGTGTAGACACGCATCCGGTGTCCCTCGGCGGCGAGCCGCAGGTGCTCGTCGCTGCGGATCCCGTACAGCATCTGGAACTCGTACTCGTCCAGCTTGCGCCCGGCCTGCCGGGCGAGCTCCTGCGCGATGGCGACGAGCCGCGGGTCGTGGGAGCCGATCATCGGGTACCCGGCGCCCTCCATGAGGATGCGCATGATCCGCACGTACGCCTTGTCGATCTCGGCCTTGTCCTGGTGCGCGACCTCGGCGGGCTCCTTGTAGGCGCCCTTCACGATGCGCACGCGGCTGCCGGCGGCGGCGAGGCGGCGGGCGTCGTCCTCGGTGCGGAACAGGTAGGCCTGGATGACGCAGCCGGTCTGCGGGAAGTCCTTCCGCAGCTCCTCGTGGATGGCGAACATCGAGTCGAGGGTGGTGTGGTCCTCGGCGTCAAGGGTGACGGTGGTGCCGATCTTCGCGGCGGCCTCGACGACGGGCCGTACGTTGGCGAGGGCCAGCTCATGGCCGCCGTCCAGCGCCTGGCCGAACATCGACAGCTTCACGGACATCTCGGCCTTCGTGCCGAGGCCCAGGTCCTTCAGGCGCTCAACCAGCTCAAGGTAGGCATCGCGCGCGGCCTGCGACTGCTCGACGGTGGTGATGTCCTCACCGACGACGTCGAGCGTGACCTCGAGCCCCTTGGCGGCGGCATCCTCGATGATCGGCACGACCTGGTCGACCGACTCACCGGCGATGAAGCGGTCGACGACCTGCTTGGTGCCCGGCGCCGCCGACACAAAAGCGCGCATCTTGTCGCTGCGCGACGCGGCGAGGATCAAGGGAGCCAGCACGGGGCACCTCCACGGGACATGAGTTGAGGACGGGCCGAACCACCGCAAAGCGGGAACAGCACGTGGAACCACCGTGAAATCTAAGGATCCCTCTGATCCTGTGCCATCGACAGCTGTCACGCATCTGTGTCCGCCGCCTCAGACATCTGTATGAAGAGGGGTGCGGGGTGGGCGAGAATGGCGGGATGAAGGGCGACTACCAGGAACTGGTCGACGAGATCTCGGCGCTGCTCGGCGCTCCCGCGACGCTGGAGAATCGTGACTTCCGGCTGATCGCGTTCGGTCAGCAGGTCAGCGCGGACGACTTCGACGAGACGGCGCTCGACCCGGTGCGCACGCGCTCGATCCTGACGCGCGGTTCGACCTCGGCGGTCCGCTCCTGGTTCGAGGGCTTCGGCATCGCGAGCGCCAAGGAACCGGTCCGGATCCCGGCCACCCCGGAGGCCGGCGTCTACCGCGGCCGCGTCTGCCTGCCCGTACGCCATCACGGCTTCGTCCTCGGCTACGTATGGCTGCTCGACGACGATCCGGGTCCCACGGCGGAGCAGCTCGACGCGGCGATGGAGGTGGCGGGCCGGATCGGCGCGCAGCTCGCCGACGAGGCGCAGGCGGGCGCGGACCTGACCCGCGAGTTCCACTCCGTGCTCACGGCGGAGCGGGGCTGGCAGCGGGACATGGCGGTGGCGGCGCTGCGCACGGCGCTCGGCAGCCGGGCGTCGGGGCTTCACACGGTGGTCTGCATCGCGCCGTGGCCCTCGGCGGACCCCGACGACGCTCCTTCGGTACGCACCATTCCGGCGGCGGACGCGCTGTGCACGGTGCCGTGGGGTGTGACGGGCCAGTGCCTCGCCCTGCTGGTGCGGCTGCGTTCGCGTGACGTGCTTGCGCCCGCGCTGACGGCGGCGGCGAAGTTGCGCGCCCGCGCGGGTTCCCCGGTCGCGGCGGGTGTCGGCGCCGCCCGTGACGACCTCGCCGAACTGGCCACGGCCTGGCAGGAGGCGACGGCCGCGGCGCGCGCGGCGCTGGCCGACCCGCGGCTCGGCCCGGACGCGCAGTGGTCGTCGATCGGCCCGTACCGGCTGCTCACCGCGCTGCCCGCGGAGGCCGCGCACGACCCGGCGGTCGCGCCTCTGCTCTCCCCCGCCCACCGTCAACTGGCGCGCACCGCCGAGGTGTTCCTCGACTGCGCGGGCCAGGCGGGCCGCACGGCCGCGGCCCTCGGCATCCACCGCCAGACGCTGTACTACCGCCTGTCACGGGTGGAACAGCTCACCGGCCTCGACCTGGACGAGGGCGAGGACCGGCTGCTCCTGCACATGGGGCTGAAAGCGTCACGCCTGTGACAGCTCGAACAACTGCCGCAGCCCCTCCGTGAGTTGCTCGGCGGACGGCGTCGTCTCCGGGTCGAAGGTGTACTGGGCGACGAGCCCGAGGAACACCACCGCCAGGAACCCTCCGAGCGTCGCCACCTTCGGATCGTCCGCCGGCGGCTCCTCCCCCATGATCATGCCGATGAAGCCGCGCCCGGCCTCCACCTGGGCCCGCACCAGGAACTCCTGCAGGGCGGGCATCTTGTCGCCCAGTGTCAGCAGCTCGATGCTCAGATGCCACATGGAGTCCGGCTTGCCGAGGCTGGCGATGACGTTCTCCATCAGGGCGCGAAAGCGCTCCAACGAGCCCGGCGCGCCCGCCAGTTCGTTCGGCTCGCCCCAGTCCAGCGAGGCCCCTTCGATCAGGGCCACGTACGCCTGCGCGAGCAGCGTGTCCTTCGACCCGTAGTGGTAACCGATGGAAGCCAGATTGGCCCCCGACTCCTTGACGATGTCGCGTGCCGTCGTGCGCGCGAACCCCTTCTCCATCAGGCAGCGCTTCGCGCCTTCGAGCAGATCCTCACGATGTCCCATGGCCCCACCCTATCCAGAATTCAGACGCATGTCTTAAACGAATGTACTAAACACTCGTACTAGACAAGCGTTTAAGACGCTCGTACAGTTCCCGGCATGACGAACCCGACGCGCACCACCCCACCCGCCGCACCCCGTGCGGGGCGCCGCGAGTGGACCGCACTCGGCGTGCTGATGCTTCCGCTGCTCCTGGTCTCGATGGACGTATCCGTCCTCTACTTCGCGATCCCCCAGATCAGCGCCGACCTGGAGCCGAGCGGCACCCAGCAGCTGTGGATCTTCGACATCTACGCGTTCGTGCTCGCCGGCCTGCTGATGACGATGGGCTCACTCGGCGACCGCATCGGGCGCCGCAAGCTGCTCCTCATCGGCGCCGCCGCCTTCGGCACCGCCTCGCTCCTGGCCGCGTACGCGAACAGCGCCGAGACGCTGATCACCGCCCGCGCTCTCCTCGGGGTCGGCGGCGCGACCCTGATGCCGTCCACCATGGGGCTCGTCCGCACGATGTTCACCGATGCCGGGCAGCGCGCGAAGGCGATCGGCATGTGGTCGGGCGTCATGACCGGCGGTATCGCGCTCGGCTCGGTGATGAGCGGCGTACTCGTCGAGCGCTTCTGGTGGGGTTCGGTCTTCCTGGTCAACCTGCCCGCGATGGTGCTGCTCCTGGTCCTCGGCCCGGTCCTGCTGCCGGAGTCCAGGAACCCGGTGCCCGGCCGCTTCGACCTGCTCAGCGTGCCGCTGTCGATGGCGGCCGTGCTGCCGGTCATCTACGGCATCAAGGAGATCCCGTCCGAGGGCTGGAACGTGCGGTACGTCGTCTCGATCACAGTGGGGCTACTGTTCGCCGCGCTGTTCGTGCACCGCCAGCGCACCACGAAGTCGCCGCTGGTCTCCCCCGCACTGTTTCGCGGCCGGGGATTCGCCCCCGGCGTCGTCCTGAACCTCATCTCCTCCTTCGGCATGATGGGCTCGGCGTACTTCACCACGCAGTACCTCCAGTCCGTGCTCGGCAAGAGTTCCCTGGCAGCCGCCCTGTGGTCGCTGGTTCCCACCGTCCTGGTCGGTGTGGCGGCCCCCGTCTCGGCGCAGCTCGTCGCGAAGGGCGTGCACCGCTCGTATGTCGTCGCCGGTGGATTCACCGTCGGCGCCTGCGGATACGCGCTTCTGGCCCTGGCCGGCACCGACTCGCTCTGGCTGGTCCTGGCCGGCGCGGGTGTCCTCGCGTCCGGGATCGTGACCGTGATGTCGCAGATGATGGACCTGGCTCTCGGCACCGTCCCGGTCGCCAACTCCGGCTCCGCCGCATCCCTGTTGGAGACAGGGGCCGAGTTCGGCGGCGCCCTCGGCATGGCCGTCCTCGGTTCCATCGGCACGGCCGTCTACCGCCACGGCGTCCCCGCGGACGCCCCGGCCGCGGCCCACGAAACGCTGGGCGGCGCCCTCGCGGTCGCCGGGCAACTGCCGGGCGAGGCGGGCTCGGCCCTGACGGCCGCCGTACGGCAGGCGTTCACCGACGGCATGCAGGCCGCGGCGATCGCCGGGGCGGTCGTACTCCTGGCCGCCGCGGTCCTCTCGGTGGCCACCCTGCGCAAGGTGACCGTGCACGACGCGGCCACGAACCACGGGGACGCGACGCCCGACGCGGCACCCAGCGAGAAGGCGACGGCCTGACGCCCCGGTCCGGCAGGCGGCTCCAATAGGCCGCCCGCCGGACCAGACGGACCGCACCAGAGCCCCGCCCGGGCCGTGCCAGGATGGGCCCGTGGCTCAGACATTCGATACGCCGTTCATCGGCCGGGCGGACGAACTCGCCCGGCTCACCGGCGTCCTGGAGCGGGCCGCGGCCGGCGAACCGCGCGCCGTCCTGGTGGCGGGGGACGCCGGCGTCGGCAAGACCCGGGCGCTGACGGAGGCCTCGGCGCACGCCGCCGCCACCGGCCTGACCGTCCTGACCGGCCACTGCGTGGACCTCGGGGACGTGGGCCTGCCGTACCTCCCGTTCACGGAGATCCTCGGCGCGGCGGCCGCCGACGACCGGCTCGCCCCCGCCTTCGCCGCGTACCCGGCGGTGGACCGGCTCATCGGCGCGGCATCGGGAGCCGGTCCCGCGCCCGACCCCGGCAGCCGCCTCCAGCTCTTCGAGGGCGTCGCCGGACTCCTCGCCGACCTGGCCGAACTGACGCCGCTGCTCCTGGTCGTCGAGGACCTGCACTGGGCCGACCAGTCCTCCCGCGACCTGCTCCGCTTCCTGCTCAGCCGGGGCGTCCTGCAACCCCGCCGCCTCGCGGTGTTCGCCTCGTACCGCGCGGACGACCTGCACCGCCGCCACCCCCTGCGGCCGCTGCTCGCCGAGCTGATCAGGCTGCCCGCCGTCGACCGTCTCGACCTGCGCCCAATGGCCGACGCGGACATGGCCCGGCTCGTCCGCGCACGCCGTACGGGCCCCGTGCCCGACAGCACGGTCCGCCGCATCGTCGACCGCGCCGAGGGAAACGCCTTCTACGCCGAGGAGTTGCTCGCCGCGCTGCCCGGCGACGAGGCGGGCGCCGACTCCCCCGCCATGCCGAGCGGCCTGGCCGACCTGCTGCTCATCCGGATCGAGCAGCTCACCGAGACCACCCAGCAGGTCCTGCGCACGGCCGCCGTCGCGGGCCGCCGGGTCGGGCACGAGCTGCTGCGGGCCGCCGTACAACTGCCCGAGGAGGAACTGGAGTCGGCGCTGCGCGAGGCCGTCGGACGCCAGCTCCTCGTGCCGGGCGACGACGCGACGTACTCGTTCCGGCACGCCCTCACCCGCGAGGCCGTGTACGCGGATCTGCTGCCCGGTGAACGGGTCCGGCTGCACGGCACGTTCGCCAAACTCCTTGCAGGGGACGGCCGTTCACCGCAGAGCGCGGCGGAGCGCGCCCACCACTCGCGCGAGAGCCACGACCTGCCCGACGCCCTCGCGGCCTCCCTCGAAGCCGCCGACCACGCCCAGCGCGTCGGCGCACCCGCCGAGGAGCTGCGGCACCTGGAGACCGCGCTCGAACTCCTGGCCGTGGTGGACGTGTCCGCCCGTCCCGAGACCGGCGACGCGGCCACCCTCACCCTGCGCGCCTCGGCCGCCGCCGCCCGCGCGGGCGACCCGCATCGCGCGGTCCAGCTCACCCGCTCCGCGCTCGCCCACGCAGGATCCGACGCCGACTCGGAACTCGCGGCGCGCGTGCGCTACACCCTCGCGGGCAACCTGATCCGGATCGACCACCTGGAGGCCGCGTTCACGTACAGCAGCGAGGCGCTGTCGCTGATCCCGGCCGAGCCGCCGTCGGGCACCTGGGTGTGGGCCGCCGCGACCCATGTCCTGGCCGCGCGGCACGTGGGCCGGGGCGAGGACGCCGAGCGCGTCGCCCGGCAGGCGCTCGCCGTCGCCGAGCGGCTTCAACTGACCGACGCCCAGGCCGACTTGCTCATCTCGCTGGTCGGCCTCGAGGTGCACACCCGGCGCACCCCGCAGGGCCGGGATCGACTGGTCCGGGCCCGTGAACTGGCCGGTTCCGCCGGAAACCTCGCGGTGGAGATGCGGGCGCTCTACAACCTCGCCATCGGCTGTTACGAGTCCGGAGACCTGGACGCGTGCCTGCCCTGGATCGCCGAGGGCCTCACCATCGCCCGCCGCGCGGGGCTCCTCACCTCGCCGTACGCCCTGGAGCTGCGCTACTTGCAGTCCTTGCTGCTCTACACGCTGGGCCGCTGGGACGAGTGCGCGCGTGCGGCGGCCGCCGACACCGAACTGCTGCCGCCCGCAGGCGGGTTCGCGATCGCGCCCGCCCTGTACGTGACCCTGGCCCGCGGCGGGTACGACGCGGCGGTCACCGCGGCCCGGGGGCTGCTCGACCATCACTTCGACTGGATGGCGGCGCTCGTCGCCGCGATCGTGCTGACCGACGCGGCGGCGCTGCGCGGCGACGCCGAGGAGTGCGTACGACAGATGCGCACGTCGGTCGATTCACTCACCGACGTCTCGGGCGGCACGCGGCCCGACGCCGTGGTGCGGCTCGCCGCGCTGGCCCTCGCGGCCGTCGCGGACGCGGCGGAGGAGGCCCGGCTCTCCGGCGACGCGGCGGGCGCGGACCGCTGGGCGGAGACCGCCACCGAGCTGGTGGAACTGGCCCGCGACACGGCGGCGCACGGCGAGGACGGTACGGAGCAGGGCCCCGAGGGCCTGGCCTGGCTGGCCCGCGCCGAGGCCGAGCGGGTGCGCGCCGAGACCGGCCCCGACGTCGCGGCCTGGGAGCGGGCCGTGACGGCGTTCGACTACGGCGAGCCGTACGAACTGGCCCGTTGCAGAAGGCGGTTGGCCGAGGCCCTACTCACCGACGACCGCCGCGAGGAGGCCGCCGAGGAGGCGTACGCGGCCCACGACGCGGCCGTCCGGCTCGGCGCCGAGCCGCTGCGCGAGGCGCTGGACACCCTGATCCGGCGGGGCCGGCTCGCCGACGCCCCGGCCGCCGGGGACCGTATCGCCGCGCTGACCGCCCGGGAGAGCGACGTGCTGCGGCTGCTGGGCCGGGGGCGTACCAACCGCCAGATCGGCGAGGAGCTGTTCATCACCGGCAAGACCGCGAGCGTCCACGTCTCGAACATCCTCGCCAAGCTGGGCGCCGCGAGCCGCACCGAGGCCGTGGGCATCGCCTACCGCGAGGGCCTGATCGAGCCGGAGAGCAACACCTCCGGCTGAGAGCACGAGTACGTATACGAGGGCCGGGTCACCCGCGGGTGACCCGGCCCTCGTATACGTACTCGTGCTCTCGAAGCAGAGACCTCAGTCGAGGTTGACGGACCGCGCCGAGGTCGCGCCGATCTCGGCGGCCAGCTCGGTCAGGACCGACTGCGGCACCGTGTCGTCCACGGTCAGGACCGCGAGGGCCTCGCCGCCGACGTCGGCGCGCGAGACCTGCATGCCGCCGATGTTGATGCCCGCCTCGCCGAGGACACGGCCGACCGTGCCGACGACGCCGGGACGGTCCTCGTAGCGCAGGACGACCATGTGCTCGGCGAGCGCCAGGTCCACGTCGTACTCGCCGACCGCGACGATCTTCTGGAGGTGCTTCGGGCCCGCGAGCGTGCCGGAGACCGAGACCTCCTCGCCGTCGCCGAGGGTGCCGCGCACCGTGACGACGTTGCGGTGCTCGTGCGACTCGGAGGACGTCGTGAGGCGGACCTCGACGCCACGCTCCTGCGCGAACAGCGGGGCGTTGACGTAGGACACCGTCTCGTCGACGACGTCCTCGAAGACGCCCTTGAGCGCGGAGAGTTCGAGCACCTTCACGTCGTGCTGGGTGATCTCGCCGTACACCTCGACGTCGAGGCGGACCGCGACCTCACCGGCGAGCGCGGTGAAGATCCGGCCGAGGCGCTCGGCGAGCGGCAGGCCCGGCTTGACGTCCTCGGCGATGACGCCTCCCTGGACGTTCACCGCGTCCGGCACGAGCTCGCCGGAGAGCGCGAGGCGCACCGACTTGGCGACGGCGACGCCGGCCTTCTCCTGCGCCTCGTCCGTGGAGGCGCCGAGGTGCGGGGTGCAGACGACCTGGTCGAACTGGAACAGCGGGGAGTCCGTGCAGGGCTCCTTCGCGTACACGTCGAGGCCGGCGCCCGCGACGCGGCCCTCCTTGATCGCCGAGTACAACGCTTCCTCGTCGACGATGCCGCCGCGCGCGGCGTTGACGATCCGCACGTTCGGCTTGACCTTGTGCAGCGCCTCGTCGCCGATCAGGCCAAGCGTCTCGGGGGTCTTCGGGAGGTGCACGGTGATGAAGTCGGAGACCTCGAGCAGCTCGTCGAGGGAGAGGACCTTCACGCCCATCTGCGCGGCGCGCGCGGGCTGCACGTACGGGTCGTACGCGACGACCTTCATACCGAAGGCGGACATGCGCTGCGCGACGAGGGCGCCGATGCGGCCCAGGCCCACGACACCCAGCGTCTTCTCGGCGAGCTCGACGCCCGTGTACTTGCTGCGCTTCCACTCGCCGGCCTTGAGGGCCTGCGAGCCCTGCGGGATGTTGCGCGCGGTGGCGATGAGCAGGCCGCAGGCGAGCTCGGCGGCGGTCACGATGTTCGAGGTCGGCGCGTTGACGACCATCACGCCTGCCTTGGTGGCGGCGGACACGTCGACGTTGTCGAGGCCGACGCCGGCTCGTGCGACGACCTTCAGCTTCTTCGCGGCGGCGATCGCCTCGGCGTCGACCTTGGTGGCCGAGCGGATCAGGATCGCGTCGACGTCGGCGATGGCGGGCAGCAGCGCCGCCCGGTCCGCGCCGTTGCACTGGCGGATCTCGAAGTCCGGGCCCAGCGCGTCGACCGTCGCGGGCGACAGCTCTTCGGCGATGAGTACGACGGGTTTGCCGTTGGCAGCAGTGCTCACGTGAGTCCTCACAGGTCCAGTGCGGACGGCCGTCCCGACGGCCGCAGGCGGTGGAGGGGGGAGCGGCACCGGGACGGGCCGGGTGCGTCCCCGCGTCGTTCGGTGCGGGGACGTGCCTGGTCCATCTCGGTGTCGCTTGTGCCGCGTGGAAGACGCACGACGCTGTGGGCCCGACGCGAATGTTGTCAGCAGTGTAGTGGCGCCGAGGAGAGCCTCTTACGCCTCCTCGGAAGGATCACCCGTCCGAGGCTGGACGGAATGGACAACGGGCCGCGGCAGCGGCCGCGGCCCGTTGTCCGGAGGCTTACGCCTCCTCGTCGTTCACCCAGCTCATGAGCTTGCGGAGCTCCGCGCCCGTGGTCGCCAGGAGGCTGTCCTCGTCCTGCTTCTTGTACTCGTTGTACTTCTTCAGACCGCCGTGGTACTCGTCCATCCAGTTCTTGGCGAACGTGCCGTCCTGGATCTCGGCGAGGATCTTCTTCATCTCGGCCTTGGTGGCGTCCGTGATGATCCGCGGGCCGCTCACGTAGTCGCCCCACTCGGCGGTCTCGGAGACCGACCAGCGCATCTTCTCCAGGCCGCCCTCGTACATGAGGTCGACGATGAGCTTCAGCTCGTGCAGGCACTCGAAGTACGCGATCTCCGGCTGGTAGCCGGCCTCGGTCAGCGTCTCGAAACCGGCCTTGACCAGCGCGGCCGTGCCACCACAGAGAACGGCCTGCTCACCGAAGAGGTCGGTCTCGGTCTCCTCGGTGAAGGTCGTCTTGATGACGCCGGCGCGGGTGCCGCCGATGCCCTTCGCGTAGGAGAGGGCGAGCTCGAAGCCCTTGCCCGTGGCGTCCTGCTCGACGGCCGCGATGCACGGAACGCCGCGACCCTCCTCGTACTGACGGCGCACGAGGTGGCCCGGGCCCTTGGGGGCGACCATGCAGACGTCGACACCCTCCGGCGGCTTGATGAAGCCGTAGCGGATGTTCAGACCGTGGCCGAAGAACAGCGCGTCGCCGTCCTTCAGGTTCGGGGCGATGGTCTCCTCGTAGACCTTGCCCTGGATCGGGTCCGGGACCAGGATCATGATGACGTCGGCCTCGGCCGCGGCCTCGGACGGCGTGACGACGCGCAGGCCCTGCTCCTCGGCCTTGGCCTTGGACTTGGAGCCCTCGTGCAGACCGACACGCACGTCGACACCCGAGTCGCGGAGCGAGAGCGCGTGGGCGTGGCCCTGGGAGCCGTAGCCGATCACCGCGACCTTGCGGTTCTGGATGATGGACAGGTCGGCATCGTCGTCGTAGAACAGCTCGGCCACTGGGGTTCTCCTTGGTGTGCTGGTGTTGCGTCCCACCGTACGGCGGGGTGCGGAAAGAAGGTTGAGGGGTCTCGCTATGCGAGCTACGCGGAGCGGTCGAGTGCCCGCAGGCTCCGGTCGGTGATGGAGCGCGAGCCGCGGCCGACCGCGATGGTGCCCGACTGGACGAGCTCCTTGATGCCGAAGGGTTCCAGCATCTTGAGCATCGCCTCGAGCTTGTCGCTGGAGCCGGTGGCCTCGATGGTGACGGCCTCCGGGGAGACGTCCACGGTCTTGGCGCGGAACAGCTGGACGATCTCGACGATCTGCGAGCGCGTCTCGTTGTCGGCACGGACCTTGGCGAGCACCAGCTCGCGGGCCACGGCCGCGTCGGGCTCCAGCTCGACGATCTTCAGGACGTTGACCAGCTTGTTGAGCTGCTTCGTGACCTGTTCGAGCGGGAGCTTTTCGACATTCACGACAATGGTGATGCGCGAGATGTCGGGGTGCTCGGTGACGCCGACGGCGAGCGAGTCGATGTTGAAGCCGCGGCGCGAGAAGAGGGCGGTGATCCGGGCGAGGACACCGGGCTTGTTCTCGACCAGGACGGAGAGTGTGTGCTTGGACATATCTCTTGGTCTCTCTCTACGTCTCGTCGTCGCTCAGTCGTCTTCGCCGTCGCCGAAGTCGGGACGGACGTCCCGAGCGGCCATGATCTCGTCGTTGGAGGTGCCGGCGGCGACCATCGGCCACACCATGGCGTCCTCGTGGACGATGAAGTCGACCACGACCGGGCGGTCGTTGATCGAGTTCGCCTCCTCGATGCACTTGTCGAGGTCCTCGGGGCGCTCACAGCGGATGGCGTAGCAGCCCATGGCCTCGCTCAGCTTCACGAAGTCCGGGACGCGAGTGCCCTTGTTGGGCGGGGTCTCGCCGTCCGGGCCCGCGTGCAGCACGGTGTTCGAGTAGCGCTGGTTGTAGAACAGCGTCTGCCACTGGCGGACCATCCCGAGGGCGCCGTTGTTGATGATGGCGACCTTGATCGGGATGTTGTTCAGGGCGCAGGTGGTGAGCTCCTGATTGGTCATCTGGAAGCAGCCGTCGCCGTCGATCGCCCAGACCGGCTGGTCCGGCGCGCCGGCCTTGGCACCCATCGCGGCGGGCACCGAGTAGCCCATGGTTCCGGCGCCGCCCGAGTTCAGCCAGGTCGCCGGCTTCTCGTACTGGATGTAGTGCGCGGCCCACATCTGGTGCTGGCCGACGCCCGCCGCGAAGATCGTGTCCTCGGGGGCGAGTTGGCCGATGCGCTCGATGACCTGCTGCGGGGAGAGCGAGCCGTCCGCGGGCTGGTCGTAGCCGAGCGGGTAGGTCTCGCGCCAGCGGCTGAGGTCGTTCCACCAGGCGCTGTAGTCGCCCGTGTGACCGTCGCTGTGCTCCTTCTGGACCGCCTGGATGAGGTCGGCGATGACCTCGCGGGCGTCCCCGACGATCGGCACGTCGGCGGCGCGGTTCTTGCCGATCTCCGCCGGGTCGATGTCCGCGTGCACGACCTTCGCGAACGGGGCGAAGCTGTCCAGGTTGCCGGTGACGCGGTCGTCGAAGCGGGCTCCGAGGGCGACGATCAGGTCGGCCTTCTGCAGCGCGGTGACGGCGGTGACCGCACCGTGCATGCCCGGCATTCCCACGTGCAGCGGGTGGCTGTCGGGGAATGCGCCGAGCGCCATCAGGGTGGTGGTGACGGGCGCTCCGGTGAGCTCGGCGAGCATCTTGAGCTCGGCGGTGGCCCCTGCCTTGAGGACGCCGCCGCCGACGTAGAGGACGGGCCGCTTCGCATTCGTGATCAGCTTCGCGGCCTCGCGGATCTGCTTGGCGTGCGGCTTGATCACCGGGCGGTAGCCGGGCAGGTCCTGCTGCGGCGGCCAGGAGAACGTCGTCTGCGCCTGGAGGATGTCCTTCGGGATGTCCACGAGGACGGGGCCCGGGCGGCCGGTGGCCGCGATGTGGAACGCCTCGGCGATCGCCTTCGGGATGTCCTCGGCCTTCGTGACCAGGAAGCTGTGCTTGGTGATCGGCATGGTGATGCCGACGATGTCCGCCTCCTGGAAGGCGTCCGTGCCGATCGCCTTGGAGACGACCTGGCCGGTGATCGCGACGAGCGGCACCGAGTCCATCATCGCGTCGGCGATCGGCGTCACCAGGTTGGTGGCACCCGGGCCCGACGTGGCCATGCAGACACCGACCTTGCCGGTGGCCTGCGCGTAACCGGTGGCCGCGTGGCCCGCACCCTGCTCGTGACGGACGAGCACGTGGCGCACCCGGCTCGAGTCCATCATCGGGTCGTACGCGGGAAGGATCGTGCCGCCGGGGATGCCGAATACGGTGTCGACCCCGACCTCCTCAAGCGAGCGAATGAGGGACTTCGCACCCGTGACGCGCTCGACGGGGGCGGACTGCTGTCCTCCGGAACGGGGCCGCGGCTGCGGCTGGCTGGCCCCGGTGGCCTGCTCGGTCATCGGCATTCTCTTCTCGATGCTGAGGGTTTTTGCGAGGGTTCTGCAGGGTCTTACGTGTGTGTCGGGCGGTGGGCGGCGGATCTGAACCGGCACCAGTGCAACAAAAAACCCCTCGTGCCGTGAGGCAAGCGAGGGGAGCGCGCCGGGTGCGGTCGCTGGGTTTCCGGTGTTCGAACCAGTGGTCCCAGCTTCAGCCGACGCGCTTTCCAAGTACGAGAATTCGGGTGCGCATGGCACTGACCCTCCCCCCGGCGCGTAGGGCGTGTCAAGTGGGTGGGACGGGCGTCTCATTATGTGAGCGCAGGGTGGTGAAGCCCGCGAACACCGGCTCGGCGGGGCCCCTGGGGACCGGATACTCCCCCGAGGTGAGGGCGCGGCGCAGCCGGTACTCGTCGAGGGGCCCGGAGAACGCCATGCCCTGCCCGTGCGTGCACCCCATCGAGCGCAGCGCCGCGACCTGCTCGGGCAGGTCCACACCGTCCGCCACGGAGTTGAGCCCGAGGTCGCCCGCGATCCGCAGCAGCCCGCTGGTGATCTTGTGCAGCCGCGCGGACTCGACGACGCCCTCGATCAGCGAGCGGTCCAACTTCAGTACGTCGACGGGGAGGCGGCGCAGCGCCGTGATGGCCGCGTAGCCGCTGCCGAAGCCGTCCAGCGCGATCCGGACGCCGAGGCGGCGCAGGGCCGTCAGACGCCGCTCCAGCTCGTCCAGCGGGACTCTGGGGTCGCTGTCCGCCAGCTCGATCACGAGCGCGCCCGAGGGCAGCCCGTGCCGGGTGAGGAGCGCTTCTATCGAGCCGAGCGGCATGGCCCGGTCGAGGAGCCGGCCGGCGCTGATCCGCACGGCGACCGGCGTCCCGTGCCCGCTGTGCCCGCGCTCGGCGGCCTGCTCGACGGCCTCCTCCAGCATCCAGCGGCCGAGCTCCGCGGTGCGCTCGCTGTCGTCGGCCACCCGCAGGAACTCGGCGGGCGTGAACAGGATGCCCTGCGCGCTGCGCCATCGGGCCTGCGCGGCGACCGCCGTGATCCGGCCGTCGTCGAGCGAGACGATCGGCTGGTGGAGCAGCGCGAACTCGCCCTCGTGCAGCGCCGATCGCAGCCTTGTCGCCAGCTCCGCCTTGCGTACGACATCGGCCTGCATCTGCGGCGCGTACAGCTCGACGCGGCCCTTGCCTGCCGCCTTCGCCCGGTACATCGCCAGGTCGGCGTTGCGCAGCAGCTCTCCTGCCCCGATGTCCGGCTCGGCGAAGGCGACTCCGATGGAAGCGGCGACCCGCACATCGTCGTGCCCGTCGATCGAGTACGGCTGGGACAGGGTGATTCTGAGCCGGTCGGCCAGCTCGTAGATCTGCTGTTCCCTCGCGGTGTGGTCGCGCCCTCCGTCTCCGACGATCAGCGCCGCGAACTCGTCACCGCCCAGCCGGGCCGCGGTGTCCGAGGCGCGCACGGATTCGGCCAGCCTTCTCGCCGCCTGGACGAGCAGTTCGTCGCCCGCCTGGTGGCCGATCGTGTCGTTGACCTGCTTGAAGCCGTCGAGGTCGATGAAGAGCACGGCGGTGCCCAGGTCGCCTGCCCGGCGACCGGCGAGGGCCTGTCCGACCCGCTTGGTGAACAGCGACCTGTTGGGCAGGTCGGTAAGTGGGTCGTGCTCCGCGTTGTGCTGCAACTGGGCCTGGAGGCGCACCCTTTCGGTCACGTCCCGGCTGTTGAGGATCAGGCCGCCGTGGTGCCGGTTGACCGTCGACTCCACGTTCAGCCAGGTGCCCGTGCCGGACCGGAAGCGGCATTCGATGCGCGTAGTGGGCTCCTCGATCTGGCTCGCGGCGAGGAATCTGCGCACCTCGTGCATCACACGCCCGAGGTCCTCGGGGTGGATGATCGACGCGAGTTCGGAGCCTACGAGGTCCTCGGCGTCCCGCCCGTAGACGCCCGCGGCGGCCGGGCTGACGTATCTCAGCGTCCCGTTCGGCGCCGCGATCATGATGACGTCGCTGGAGCCCTGGACCAGGGAGCGGAAGTGGTTCTCCTTCTGCGCCAGCTCCCGGGTGAGCGTGATGTTGTCGAGCAGCATGATGCCCTGGCGCATGACGAGCGCCAGGACGACGGTGCAGGCCGTGAAGAGCACGACGCGATCCACCCGATGCCCGTCCAGCACGTTGTAGAGAATGCCCAACGTACAGACGGCGGCGGCCAGATACGGGGTGAGCGCGGCGAGCGAGCCGGAGATCGGGCGGGTGTAGCTGACCTGGTAGCGGCCGCCGGATCCGGGCGGGGAGTCGTCCTCGCGCACGCCGCGCCGCTCTCCCACCCACGGCGCGTACGCGAGCAGCAGCGAACCGGCGAACCAGCCGGCGTCCAGGATCTCGCCCGAGCGGTAACTGGCGTGCAGCAGGGGCGAGGTGAACAGTGCGTCGCACATCACCGTGACGGCGAGCGCGCCGATCGCGGTGTTCACCGCCTTGCGATCGCCGGGAGAACGCCGGAAGTGCAGCGCGAGCACCATGCTGACCAGGGCGATGTCGAGCAGCGGGTACGCCAGGGAGAGCGCGGTGCGGGTGACGCTCTGCCCCTCGAACTCGGCGGTGTGCGCGAGGGCGAGGCTCCAGGAGAGGGTGATCAGGGAGCCGGCGATCAGCCAGGCGTCGAGCGCGAGGCAGATCCAGCCGGCCTTGGTGACGGGCCGCCGGGCGAGGACGAGCAGGCCGATGATGGCGGGCGGCGCGAAGCAGAGGAAGAACAGGTCGGCGAGGCTCGGCGACGGCACCGGCTCGCGCAGGACGACCTCGTACCAGCCCCACACCCCGTTACCGAGGCTGGCCATGAGCGAGGAGAACGAGAACAGGAGCCAGGCGGGTCGAAAGCGGCTGCGCCTGCTGCGCGCGTACACGAAATTCGATACGGCGGCGATCGCCGCCGCGAGGCTCAGGCCGAAGTCCCCCATGATCAGGGCGAGCCGGTCGGATCCCCAGCCGAACGCGGACCCCACCACGAAGCCGGCGCACACCAGGGCGAGGAGCAACTGGAGTCCCGTGCCACCCCGTTCAGGGGCTCGGGCGGGGGCCTGGCCGCCGGAGTACATCGAGGCGCCCAGTGCCGTCGTCGGCGTGGGGTGCGTACTCACCGGGCCGCCCCGGTCCACCGGGCGGCCCCCATGTCCGCTTTCCCCTGCCGGGCCTGCTGATGCCTTCTGCGGCCGCCGCGAGGGCCCGTCCGATGCACATGTGCCCTGCGGCAGCCGGGACTTCGGCCCCGCATCGTCGCGCGGGTCATCGCACAGGACCGCCGTCGACGGCCCCGCCGAGTCGGATCGTTCGCCCATAGGCCGTGCATCGCCCGTCGCCCCCCTCGCAGTCCGTCACTCTTCCCCGGCGCCGCGTGCTGGCACGGCGCTGCCCCAGTCGGGACGATACACCAGTCTCGTCACTCAGGGACATAGTTCCTCTACTCTCCGTGACGACCAGGCACGATGCGGGCGCGGGGCGGGCACGGGGCGCATTCAAGCGGGCGCACAGCGTGCCCGACGAACGGCATGCGGCCCTACGGGAGTTACCCGTGGGGCCGGTGTGGTTCGCGAGGTCTGTGGGTGTGCAGAGTCGCGAGGTGACCGGGTGTCAGTCGCCGCTTCCGTCGATAGTGAGTACGACGTTCTCGAGCGGATCCCCCGCCGCGAACCGCGTGAGCTGAGCAGCGAGGAGGCGCTTGGCCCGCGGCAGGAAGGCGGATGTGGGGCCGCCCACGTGCGGCGAGATGAGCACCCCTGGAGCCTGCCACAACGGGTGCTCCTGGGGCAGCGGTTCGGGATCGGTGACGTCGAGGGCCGCGGTGATGCGGCCCGTCTCCAGCTCCGCGAGGAGGGCCTTGGTGTCGACGACCGGGCCGCGGCCGACGTTCACGAGCAGCGCACCGTCCTTGAGACGCGCGAGCAACTCGGCGTTCACGAGGCCGCGGGTGTCCTCGGTGAGCGGGGTCACCATGATCACGACATCGGCCTGCGGCAGCAGTTCCGGAAGCTCGGTGAGCGGGCGCACGGGCCCGCGCTCCGTTGTACGGGCGGAGCGCGCGACGCGTGTCACCCGCGCGACCTCGAACGGCGTGAGCCGGTCCTCGATGGCACCGCCGATGGCGCCGTACCCCACGATGAGGACGTGCTTGTCGGCGAGCGCGGGCCGGAATCCGCCGCGCCACTCGCCGCGGTCCTGGCCGCGGACGAAGTCGGGGATGCCGCGCAGGGAGGCGAGGATCAGGGTGAGCGCGAGCTCGGCGGTGCTTGCGTCGTGCACACCGCGCGCATTGCACAACTGGACGCCGGGACGCAGGTACTTCAGCCCGCCCTGTACGTGGTCGACGCCCGCGGAGAGCGTCTGCACGGCGCGTACGGACGTCATCTCGGGCATCGGGCGGACGCCGATGCCCGGCGGCTTCATGTAGGGGACGACGTAGTAGGCGCAGTCGGCGGGGTCCGCGGGGAAGTCGGGTTCACCGTTCCAGAAACGGTAGTCGAGCCCCTGCGGGAGGCCCGGGATCTCGTCGGCGCGGAAGGGCAGCCACACATCACCAGTCATGGTCAGGAGGCTATGTCAGTCGCGTGAAGGGACAGAGGTTAGGTTGGGGACCTCAGCACGAGGGGCCAGGCAGGTCCTGGGGAGGGTCACGGGCACGTGAAGCAAGGTGGCGCGCGCAAGGCGATCGGCGCGACGGGCCTCGACGTGGGTGCCGTCGGCATCGGCTGCATGCCGATGAGCTGGGCGTACACGGGCTCGCGGCAGCGCGGCGAGGAGTCCCTGCGCACCCTGCACACCGCCCTGGACCGGGGCTGCAGCCTGGTCGACACCGCGGACATGTACGGGCCCTTCACCAATGAGCTGCTGCTCGGCCGTGTGCTCAAGGAACGGCGGGCGGACGCCTTCGTGTCGACGAAGGTGGGGCTGCTCGTCGGCGAGCAGCACATCGTCGCCAACGGCAGGCCCGGCTACGTGAAGCGGGCCTGTGACGCGTCGCTGCGGCGCCTGCAGACCGACGTCATCGACCTGTACCAACTGCACCGCGAGGACCCCGAGGTTCCCGTCGAGGAGACGTGGGGCGCGATGGCGGAGCTCGTGAGCGCGGGCAAGGTGCGCTCGCTGGGCTTCTGTGCCGTGGACGCGCGGGGCTCGCGGCGCGGTGGCCGGGCCGCACGGCATGCCGGAACGATCCGCCGGTTGGAGCGGGTGCAGCAGGTGTTCCCGGTGAGCGCGGTCATGGCCGAGCTGTCGGTGTGGTCGCCGGAGGCGCTCGGGGCGCTGCTGCCGTGGTGCGCGGCGCGCGGCGTCGGGTTCCTCGCCGCGATGCCGCTGGGCAGCGGGTTCCTGACCGGCACGCTCACCACCGGTGGGGGCTTCGAGCCGGACGATCTGCGCGCCCGCCACCCCCGTTTCACCGCCGAGATGATGGCGGCGAACCAGCCGTTCGTGGCGGGCCTGCGCCGGATCGCCGCGCGGCACGGGGAGCGCGTGACACCGGCCCAGGTGGCGCTCGCCTGGGTGGCGGCGCAAGGTGAGGGCGTGGTGCCGGTGCCGGGCGCCAAACAGGAACGCTGGGCACTGGAGAACGCGGCGTCCGCGGAACTGCGGCTCACCGCCGAGGACTTCGCGGAGCTCGCGGGTCTTCCGGCGGCGCAGGGGTCCTGGGACTGAGCGACCGGGTTCGGGTACCGGGTTCAGGTGCCGGGTTCGGGAACCTCGGCGGCGTGCGAGGTGTTTGAACGGTAGAGCGGTGTGTGAACGGCAGAGCTTCGTGTCGAAGGGACCTGATCGTGATCGTGCAACGTCCAGCTGTGCGGCCCGCGTTGGCCGTCACCGCCTGTGCCGCACTCCTGTTCACGGCCGGGTGCTCCTCCGGTGACGGTTCCCCTTCGCCGAGCAAGGACTCGGCGTCCGCGCCGAGCGAGAGCGGTGCGGGCGGCTCCTCGTCCCCCAAGGGGGACGTACCTCCGGCGAAGGGCTCGGTGAGCGTCGAGCGGACCGTCACGGACGGCCTCAAGTCGCCGTGGGGGCTCGCCGAGCTGCCCGGTGGTGGCGGCCTGCTCGTCTCGTCCCGCGACGAGGGGACGATCACGCGTGTCGACACGAAGACCGGGAAGAAGACCGTGCTCGGCGAGGTGCCCGGCGTCGCGCCCGAGGGCGAGGGCGGGCTCCTCGGCCTCGCGCTCTCCCCCTCGTACGCCTCCGACCACATGGTTTATGCGTACTTCACGACGGAGTCGGACAACCGTGTCGTGCGGATGGGTTACGACGAGAAGAAGCCGTCCGGTGAGCAGTTGGGCGCCCCCGACACCGTGTTCCGCGGCATCCCCAAGGGCACGAACCACAACGGCGGGCGGATCGCGTTCGGCCCGGACAAGCTGCTGTACGTGGGGACCGGGGAGACGTACGACAAGCCGCTGGCGCAGGACAAGAAGTCGACGGGCGGCAAGATCCTGCGACTGACCGCGGAGGGCGAGCCGGCGCCGGGCAACCCCTTCGGCGACTCCCCCGTGTACTCGTACGGGCACCGCAATGTGCAGGGTCTGGCCTGGGACGAGGACAAGCGGCTCTGGGCGTCGGAGTTCGGGCAGGACACCTGGGACGAGCTGAACCACATCGTGGCGGGTGACAACTACGGGTGGCCCGACGCCGAGGGCAAGGGGGGCGGCGAGAAGTACCACGACCCGATCGCCCAGTGGCACACGTCGGACGCCTCGCCCAGTGGGATCGCGTACGCGAAGGGGTCGATCTGGATGGCCGGGCTGCGCGGTGAGCGGCTGTGGCGGATTCCGCTCGACGGGGCGAAGGCGGCGCATGAGCCGACGGCGTTTCTGGAGGGGAAGTACGGGCGGTTGCGGACTGTGGTGGCGGCGGGTGGGGACAAGTTGTGGCTCGTGACGAGTGAGACGGATACGAGGGGGACGCCGGGGGCGGGGGACGACAGGATCCTGGAGCTGAAGGTGGGCTGAGGTCGTCGGCCGGTGGAGCGGCGCCGTCGTTGCGGACTCGGGGCTCTGCCCCGGACCCCGCGGGCTCTCGTCCAAGAGCGGGGCTCAAAAGACCTGCTCAATCGCCGCAGGGGCTTGAATGGCTCAATCGGCGCTGGGGGTTGAAGGAGGCTGCTCAATCGCCGCAGGGGCTTGATCCGGCGGGCGGATGACGACCTTGCCGGATGTGAGGTCTATTGGGCCGCGGCCGGGGTCGCCGTCGTTCGTGTCGGTGCGGGTGAGCTCCAGGCGCTTGCGTTCGTCGTTGGTGTGCTTGCGGCCGGGCGAGAACAGCTCCTCGAACATGTTGAACACGGCGCCTCCAAGTGGCGGGGACCGGCCGGGCGGGCCCTCCCTCTCAGCGTACGGGAGCCTTTTCCGCCGGGACGAGGTGCAGGCGGTGGGCCAGGGCCGCCGCCTCGCCGCGGCCCGCGACGCCCAGCTTCCCGAGGATGTTGGAGACGTGGACGCTGGCCGTCTTCGGCGAGATGAACAGCTCCTCGGCTATCTGCCGGTTGCTGCGGCCCGCCGCGACCAGGCGCAGCACGTCCCGCTCGCGGCTCGTGAGGCCGAACTCCTGCGCCGGGTCGGCCGGAGCGCTCTGCCGCGGCACATCGCGGGTCAGGGCCAGCCGGGCACGCTGGGCGAGCAGTGCGACGGATTCGGCGAGCGGGCGCGCGCCCAGGTGCTCGGCGACGGCCCCGGCGAGCCGGAGCAGTTCGGTGGCGCGGTCCCGGTCGTCGTCCGCACCCCGCGCGACCAGGGACTCCGCGAGGCGGAGCCGGACGCGGGCCAGATCGTGCGGGCGGTCGAGGAGCTCGAACGCGGTGGCCGTGGCGGACCAGTCGGCGGCGGTGTCGCGGCCCTCCGCGCGCAGGAGCTCGGCGCGCACCCACTGCTCATGGGCCCGCCAGACGGGGACCGCGGTGGCCTGCCGCTTGGCGGCGTCCCGGATCCGGGCGATCGCCCCGGCGCGCCCGGCGTCGGCGGCGGGCAGCCCCCGGGCATCGGCCTCGGCCGCGGCGGCGGTACGTAGGAGGGGCCACAGGTAGCGGTGCATGGAGGGTGGCAGCCCCGCCGTGATCAGCCGGTCGAGCTCGGCGCGGGCGTCCAGGAGGCGGCCCTGGGCGGCGGCGAGCGCGACGGCGAGGTGGGTGCGGGGCAGCGTGTACTGGGGCTGCGGGTCGTGTGCGCCGTAGTACCCGTTGGCCGCGGCAAGATGGTCGGCCGCTTCCTGAAGGGCGCCGCGGCCGAGTGCGATCACCGCGAGGTGCGCGCACGCGGTGCCGCGTGGCTTGTCGCTGAGTCCGAAGCGGCGGCTCACCCAATCGGCCATCTCGACCGCTTCGTCCCAGCGGCCGAGCGAGACGAGGGACTCGGCCAGATTGGAGCGGACCCAGCCCTTGTTGTCGCTGAGGCCGTAGCGACGGCACAGGACGATGGCCTCTTCGCAGATGCGCGCGGCTTCGGTGGAACGCCCGACGCCCTCCAGGTGGGAGGGCAGGTTGACATTGACGTTGATGAGGCGGGCAGTCATCCCTTGCGCCAAGGAGCGCTCGCGAACCGCGTACATCTCGGCGAAGCCCTCCTCGATGGCGCCCGCGTCCACGAGGAGTCCGCCGCGGACGAGACGCGCGTGGAGTTCGACCTCCTCCGCGTCGTCGACCATGCGCGCGTACTCGACGGCTCGCTCGGCGGCGGCGAGGGTCTGGGCACCGGGGCTGTGCAGCATGCCCCAAGCCGCCACGTTCGCCAGGACCTCGGCGTGCACGGCGGACGGCGGGAGGCCCCGGACGAGCTCCTGGGCCGTGGCGATCTCGTCCCAGCCGTCGCCGCGGCCGATATGGGAGACGATCTTGGAGTTCTGGATGTGGAACCACGCGGCCCGCAAGGGATCCGCCTTCCCGCTCTCCTCCAGGATGCGGATCCCCCGCTTGCCGATCTTCAGGGCGCGCTCCCGCTCACCGCACAGCCGCCCCGCGGCGGCGGCCTCGGACAGCAGGTCGAGGTAGTCGAGCGGGGTCGCGGCGGGGTCGCAGCCGCAGGAGTTGAAGGCGATGGCGTAGTCGCCCATGCGCAGCGCCGAGCGGATCTCCTGCGGCGCGCCGTCCCACAGCTCCATCGCCCGCTCGAGAAGGCGCAGTTGCTCGGAGTACGCGTGCCGGCGGCGGGCCGCCACGGAGGCGTCGAGGACGGCGGGCAGGGCCTTCGCCGCATCGTGGGCGTGGTACCAGTAGCTGGCGAGGCGTGTCACGCGCGCGTCGGCGGGCACCAGCGTCGGCCCGGCCTCCAGGGCCTCGGCGTAGCGGCGGTTGAGGCGGGAGCGCTCGCCGGGCAGCAGGTCGTCGCTGACGGCCTCGCGGACCAGGGAGTGGCGGAACCGGTAGCCGTCCCCGTCCGGCGAGGCGAGCAGGATGTTCGCGCCGACGGCCGCGCGCAGCGCCTCGATCAGCTCGTCCTCGCCGAGCCCTGCGACGGCCGCGAGCAGCGGATACTCGACCGTGGAGCCGCCCTCCGCGCAGATCCGGGCGACGCGCTGGGCGGACTCGGGCAGCGATTCGACGCGGACGAGCAGGACGTCGCGCAGCGAGTCCGTCAGGCCCGTGGCGCAGCCCTCGGCGGCGGACACGGCGAGTTCCTCGACGAAGAACGCGTTGCCGTCGGAGCGGCGGAAGATGTTGTCCACGTCGGCGGGCTCGGGTTCCGCGGCCATGATTCCGGCGATCTGGCGGGCCACCTCGTCCCGGCTGAGGCGGCCGAGCTCGATGCGGGTGACGGTGCGCAGCCGGTCGAGTTCGGCGAGGAGGGGGCGCAGGGGGTGGCGGCGGTGCACGTCGTCCGCGCGGTAGCTGGCGATGACGGCGAGGCGGCCGCTGCGCAGCGTACGGAACAGGTAGGTGAGCAGGTGGCGGGTGGAGGCGTCCGCCCAGTGCAGGTCCTCGAGGATGACGACGAGGGTGCGCTCGGCGGCGACGCGCTCCAGGAGCCGCGCGGTGAGTTCGAAGAGGCGGGCCATGGCGCTGTCGTCCCCGCGCCCGTCGAAGCCCCGGCCTTCCTGGTCTCCCAACTCCGGGAGCAGCCGGGCCAGTTCGTCCTCGCGGCCCGCGACCGCCGCGTCCACCTCGGCGGGCAGTGTGCGGCGCAGGGCGCGCAGGGCGGTGGAGAACGGCGCGAACGGCAGTCCGTCGGCGCCGATCTCGACGCAACCGCCGGTGACCACGACGGCGCCCCGCTCGCGGGCGGCCGCGCCGAACTCCTCGACGAGGCGCGTCTTGCCCACGCCGGCCTCGCCGCCGAGCAGCAGCGCCTGCGGCTCGGCGGCCTCGGCCCGCGCAAGGGCCTTGTTCAGTACGCCCAGCTCATCGGCGCGACCGACGAACACCGGGCTGACGGACCTGGTCTCCACATCGCTGAGGATGGCACACGGGTCTGACAGCGGGCCCGTGGTTTCCGCGCCGCCGGCCACGGCGGGCGCGCTCACGCGGTGTGCGGGGCGCGCCGCCGGCGGATCCGGCGGGTGGTCACCGGCCTCTCGGCGTCCTGGCTGTCCTGCCGGCTGCCCCGGCGCTCCGCACGGCGGGCCTTGGCCTGCGAATGGGCGAAGCGTGCGAGGCGGAAGCGCTCGGCCTGCTCGATGAGTTCTGCGGAGCGGAGCTGGTGCAGTTCGTACTCGAACATTGCGTCTCCCTGGTGACGATTTCTGCGGTTCTCGCGGAGCGTTCTCCGCGATGACTCGACTTTCGTCTCCCAGGGGGGTGCGGCACATCGGGAGAGTGCCGCATGTTCGTGGGCCGCGCCTCCTTAGGCGCGGCCCACGGTGTGCTTAGGCGGCTCGGCCGCCCTAAGGCAGATGCCTCAGCCGCTGGTCCCGGGCATGCCGAGGATCAGGTCGGTGTACTTGGCGACGGCGAGCAGCAGCCCGATGAGGCCGATGACGAGACCCGCCCACGCGGTCGACTTGATCCACACCGCCTGCGGCTTGCCGGGCGCGCCGAACGCGGGCCTGGCCAGGACGACGGCGCCGATCAGCAGGGCGACGAGCGAGAAGATCCCGCCGACCAGGGCGGCGGAGTGCCAGGCATCGCCGTACATCGCGGAGATCTGCTTGGCGACGCCCGCGCTCTGCGAGGTGGTGAGCTGGCCTTGGAGCTGCGAGCGGGCCGAGGCGATGGTGCCGAGCCAGCCGCCGCTGAGCCCGACGATGCCGAGGGCCACGGAGACGATCGCGCCCGCGCCCTGGCCGACGCCGGTCGGCTTCTCGGTCTCGGCCTTTTCGAGGGCCGCGAGCTCGGCCTCGGCGGCGGCTTCGGCGGCCTGAGCCGCCTCGGCGTCCTCGGTCTCGGCCTCGGTGGCCTCCGCCGTGGCTTCCTTGTCGGCCTGCTCGGCCTTGTCTGCCTTCACGGCCTCCTCCGCCATGGTCTCGGCGTCGCTCTGCGCTTCAGTCTTCGTAGTCATGTGCCGCACCGTAGGGGTGGAGTCTGAGAGGCGTCTTAATGTTTTCTGTGCGCCTCGCGTGCGCTGCGCCACTCGGGCGCGAGCACGGACCAGATCTCCTCGTCATGGCGTACTCCGTCGTACAGGAACGCCTCGCGGAGCACCCCGTCGCGGCGCATTCCGAGCCTGCGGGCGACGCCGATGCTGGGCGCGTTGCCGGCGGCGGCGATCCACTCGACACGGTGAATGCCACGCTCCTCGACGGCCCAGTCGATAAGCACGCCGGCCGCGCGCGTGATGAGGCCGCGCCCGGTGGCGGCGGGCTCCAGCCAGCAGCCCACCTCGCAGGTGCCCGCTGCCGCGTCGAAGACCCGGAAGAGCACGCCGCCGACGAGCTTTCCGTCCAGCCAGATGCCGTGCAGGCTGCCGCTGTCGGCTGCGCGCTTGTCGGCGTACCGCTGGATCAGCGCCCGGGCGCCCTCGGCGTCCCGGGCGTCCTGGCCGAACGGGATGAACTGCCCTATGAACTCCCGGCCCCGGTCCAGGTGGGCCAGGAACTCCTCGGCGTGCCAGGGCTCCAGGGGCCGCAGTTCGGCACGGGTGTCATCCAGCGGGATGGCGTACATCGGGCTCCTTCGCCGAGAGGTCGTGCAACGGATCTCGCTTCACCGGGATCCTCGCACCCGCGGCGGCGCGGCACTCGGGGGGCTCGATGCTCAGCCGCGGCAGGCGTCGCTCCAGCCATGTGGGCAGCCACCAGTTGGCGCCGCCGAGCATGTGCATCAGGGCGGGCACGAGGAGCGTACGGAGGATGAACGCGTCGACGGCGACGGCCACGGCGAGCGCGATGCCGAACATGGCGATCACCCGGTCCCCGCTGAGCACGAACGCCAGGAACACCGAAATCATGATCACGGCGGCCGAGTTGATCACGCGGCTGGTCTCGGCGAGCCCGACCCGGACCGCCCGCCGGTTGTCGCCGGTCTCCAGCCACTCCTCGTACATCCGGCTCACGAGGAACACCTGGTAGTCCATGGAGAGCCCGAAGAGAACCGACACCATGATCACGGGGAGGAAGGGCTCGATCGGCCCGGCCGCCCCGAGCCCGAGCAGCTCGCTCCCCCAGCCCCACTGGAAGATCGCGACGACGACCCCGAAGGCGGCTGCCACGGCGGCGACGTTCATCGCGGCGGCCTTGAGCGGGATCCCGATGGACCGGAAGGCGAGCAGGAGCAGCAGGCACCCGAGGCCGATCACGACCCCGACGAACAGGGGCAGCTTGTCGACGATGACCTCCGCGAAGTCGTCGTAGCTCGCGGTGACGCCGCCGACCTGCACATCGAGGGTGCTGCCCTGTTCGGCGGCGGGCACGACGTCGGCGCGCAGCCGGTCGACGAGCTCGCTGGTCCGCTCGGACTGCGGCGAGGAGGTCGGTACGACGGTGACGTGGGCGGCACTGTCGTCGGCGTTATACGTAACACGTGAGACGGAGGCGACCCCGTCGGTGGCCCGCAGCTCGCTCGTCAGCTCCGCGAGCGCGGCCTTGTCCTTGGCGCCGTCGACCTGGGTGACGAGGGTCAGCGGCCCGTTCACACCGGGCCCGAACCCGTCGGCAAGGAGGTCGTACGCCTGCCGGGTGGTGCTGCTCGCCGGACTGTTGCCCTGGTCGGACGTGCCCAGGTGGAGGAAGAAGGTGGGCAGCGAGAGCACCGCGATCGCCGCGACGGCGAGCGTGCCGAGCAGCTTCGGGCGGCGCTCCACGAAGGCGGCCCAGCGGGCGGCGAACCCGGTGGGCAGCACGGGTTCCGGCCCGTGCTCGGCGAGCCGCCGCCGCTCGCGCCGCGACAGGGCGCGCATCCCGATGTACGAGAGCAGCCCGGGCAGCAGCGTCACGGACGCGGCGACGGTGAGCAGCACGGTCCCGGAGGCGGCGATGGCGACGCCGTTGAGGAAGCTCAGGCCCAGCATCAGCATGCCGAGCAGGGCGATGCACACGGTGGCCCCGGCGAACACGACGGCCCGCCCGGTCGTGGCGACGGCCCGCTCGGCGGCCACGGCCACCGGGAGACCCCGCTTCAACGCTCTCCTGTGCCGGGTCACGATGAACAGCGCGTAGTCGATGCCGACGCCGAGCCCGACGAGCATGCCGAGCATCGGCGCGAAGTCCGCGACCGTCATGGCGTGGCCGAGCAGCACGATTCCCGCGTACGCGGTGCCGACGCTCACCAGCGCGGTGGCGATGGGCAGCGCGGCCGCGGCGAGCGAGCCGAAGGCGAGGAAGAGCACGACGGCCGCGACGACGACGCCGATGACCTCGGACGTGTGGGCCGAGGTCGACTCGGTGAGCGCGACGGCGCTGCCGCCGAGCTCCACCTGAAGCCCGTCCGGCCCGTCGTCCTCGGCGGCCCGCGCGGTGTCGACGACGGCCTGCGCCTGGCCCTTCGGGATGTCGTCGGCCTGCTTCTCGAAGGTGACCGCGGCGTACGCGGTGTGCCCGTCGGCGCTGGTCTGTCCCGTGCCGCCGGCTTCGTACGGTGATCCGACGGAGGCGACGCCGGGGAGCCCGGCGAGCTCGCCCAGGGTGTTGCTCATCGTCTTCTCGACGTCGGCGGCGCGCACGGTGGAGCCCTCTATGTGCCAGACGACGGTGTCGCTGTCGCCGCCGAGCCCGGAGAAGTTCTCGTTCAGGAGCTGTGTGGCGCGCCCCGACTCCGTACCGGGCGCCTCGTAGTCGTTCGAGTACGCGGAACCGGCGACGGCAGCGGCGGCGCTCGTGCCCAGGAGGGCGGTCAACCACAGAAGTACGACCACGAGCCGGTGCCTGACGCACCAGCGGGCAAGTGCGGCCACGGACGTGCCCCCTGAGTCATTTGTTGGTCTTTGGCAGGGAACATCCGCTTGGTGCGTAAACCGCCCGCAAAGAACACATGAGCAAGAGCGAGACACTCTTACAGGCAGAAGTGATCCTTTGTCGCTTTCGTGTCCTTACTCACAAGGTGAGCACGGCCCACAGAGCGACGGTCGAAGCCGCGAGCGTCGCGGGGACCGTGAGCAGGCCGAGGCGGGTGAACGTGCCCAACTCGGGCTCCGTTCCGTGGTCGTGCACGATGCGCCGCCACAGGAGGGTCGCCAGCGAGCCGACATACGTGAGGTTGGGGCCGAGGTTGACTCCGATCAGAGCGGCGAGCACCGGCCCGGGACCCATCGGAGTGACGACCGGGAGCAGGGCGAGGATCGCCGGCAGGTTGTTGATGACGTTGGAGAGGAGTGCCGCGGCCCCGGCGATCGCGAGGAGCGTGGACAGGGACGAACCGTCGGGGAGGAAGCGGGCGATGGCGTCCCCGAGCCCGTTGTCGACCACGGCCTTGACCACGACGCCGAGCGCAAGGACGAAGAGGCAGAACGGCAGGTTGGCCGCCTTGAGCAGTTCCACCGGGGTGCTGTGGCGGCGGGCGAGGGCTCGGGCGCCGAGCACGGCCGCCCCCGCGAAGGCGGCCCACAGCGGTTCGACGCCCGCGAGGGACGTGACGACGAATCCGGCGAGCGTGAGCGCGAGCACCGTGAGGGTGAACACCGGGACGCCGGGCGGCTCTTCGGGATCCGGGTCGTGCGCGGGCGCGGCCAGGTCCTTGGCGAAGTAGCGGCGGAACACCGCGTATTCGATGCCGACCGCCACCAGCCACGGGAGCGCCATCAGCCCGGCGAAGTGCGTGAACGTGAGCCCGCTCGCCGCGAAGGCCAGCAGGTTCGTGAGGTTCGATACGGGGAGGAGCAGCGAGGCCGAGTTGGCGAGGTGGGCGCTCGCGTAGACGTGCGGGGCAGGTCGTGCGCCGATCCGGGCCGCCGTCGCGAAGACGACCGGGGTGAGCAGGACGACGGTGGCGTCGAGGCTCAGTACGGCGGTGATCCCGGCGGCCACCGCGAAGACGCCGCCGAGCATCCGCTTCGGACTGCCGTGACAGGCGCGGGCGACCAGGTCGCCTGCCGCTCGGAACAGGCCTTCGTCGGCGCACAGTTGGGCCAGGAGGAGGATCCCCGCGAGGAACCCGACGACCGGGAGCAGCTCTTGGGTCTCGGCCCAGGCGTGGGCGGGCGTCACCTTTCCCGTGGCGATGGCCACTACCGCCGCGGGTACGGCAACAACGGCCTCCGGCCATTTACGGGGCCGTAGGACGGCGAAGACGAGCGTGACGAGCAGGAGGGCGAGGGCGGTGATCATTTCAAGCCCCGCCTTTCGGACGAGAGCCAGCGGGGTCCGGGGCAGCGCCCCGCGACGTCGGACACGGAAAGGCGGCGGCCCACCGGTGACCCGGTGCACCGCCGCCCAGGCGCTGTCAGCCTTCGCTGACGCCCAGTTGCTCCAGGATCAGTTCCTTGACGCGGGCCGCGTCGGCCTGGCCCCGGGTCGCCTTCATGACCGCACCGACGAGCGCACCGACGGCCGCAACCTTGCCGCCCCGGATCTTGTCGGCGATCGCCGCATTGCCCGCGATCGCCTCCTCCACGGCAGTGGTGAGCGCACCGTCGTCCGAGACGACCTTCAGGCCGCGCTTCTCGACGACCTCGTCCGGCGTGCCCTCGCCCTTGAGGACGCCGTCGATGACCTGGCGGGCCAGCTTGTCGTTGAGGTCACCCGCGGCGACCAGCTCGGACACGCGGGCCACCTGCTCCGGCGTGATCGGCAGCGCGGCGAGCTCGACGCCCTGGTCGTTCGCGGAGCGGGCCAGCTCGCCCATCCACCACTTACGGGCGGACGCCGAATCCGCGCCGGCCGCGATCGTGGCGACGATCGGCCCGATCGCGCCGGCGTTGCGGATCGACTGCATGTCGTGGGCGCTGACGGCCCACTCCTCGATCAGCCGGTTGCGCTGCGCCAGCGGCATCTCGGGCAGCTCGGCGCGCAGCGCCTCGACCCACTCGCGGGACGGGGCGATGGGCACCAGGTCGGGCTCCGGGAAGTACCGGTAGTCCTCGGCGTTGTCCTTGATGCGGCCCGACGTGGTGGAGCCGTCCTCCTCGTGGAAGTGACGGGTCTCCTGCACGATCGATCCGCCGGAGGTCAGCACCGCGGCGTGCCGCTGGATCTCGTACCGCGCGGCACGCTCGACGGAACGCAGCGAGTTCACGTTCTTCGTCTCGGAACGCGTACCGAACTCCTCGCGCCCGTGCGGGCGCAAGGAGAGGTTCACGTCGCAGCGCATCTGGCCCTTGTCCATCCGGGCCTCGGACACGTCGAGCGCCTTGATGACCTCGCGGAGCTCGGCAACGTACGCCTTGGCGACCTCGGGGGCCCGCTCGCCCGCGCCCTCGATGGGCTTGGTGACGATCTCGATGAGCGGGATGCCCGCGCGGTTGTAGTCGAGCAGCGAGTGCGAGGCGCCCTGGATACGACCCGTGGCACCGCCGACGTGCGTCGACTTGCCGGTGTCCTCCTCCATGTGGGCGCGCTCGATCTCCACGCGGAAGACCTCGCCGTCCTCCAGCTGGACGTCCAGATAGCCGTTGAAGGCGATCGGCTCGTCGTACTGAGAGGTCTGGAAGTTCTTCGGCATGTCCGGATAGAAGTAGTTCTTCCGGGCGAAACGGCACCACTCGGCGATCGAGCAGTTGAGCGCGAGGCCGATCTTGATGGCCGACTCGATGCCGATCTCGTTCACGACCGGCAGCGCGCCGGGCAGGCCGAGGCAGGTCGGGCAGGTCTGGCTGTTGGCGTCCTGCTTGAGCTCGGTGGAGCAGCCGCAGAACATCTTCGTCTTCGTACCGAGCTCGACATGGACCTCAAGGCCCATGACCGGGTCGAACGACGCGAGCGCGTCCTCGTACCCCATCAGCTCGGACGTGGTCGTGGCAGTCACGATTTCTGAAACTTCCCTCTCAGCCCAGCAGGACGTCGTCGTCGCCCAGGCGCTTGAGCTCCCGGTAGAGGATCGCCAGGCCGGTGGCGATGGCGGCAGCGGACACGGCGGCGTCGACCAGCCGCAGGGTGTCGTTGTCGTTGCGGGCCATCTTCGCCTGCTTCGCGACGCTGATCGCACCGAAGGCGGTGCTGGCCAACGAGATGTAGACGCCGGACTTGGACTTCTTGAAGTTCTTGGCCTTCTTTGCCATGGCACTCACAGCGACGGAGCCTCCTCTAGCAACGGGTGCCCCCACTTTTCCACGAAAGCCGCCTCGACGGCGGACCCCACCTTGTACAGGCGCTCGTCCTTCATCGCGGGGGCGATGATCTGCAGGCCGACCGGCAACCCGTCCTCGGGGGCGAGGCCGCAGGGCAGCGACATCGCCGAGTTCCCCGCCAGGTTGGTCGGAATCGTGCACAGGTCCGCGAGGTACATCGCCATCGGGTCGTCGGCGCGCTCGCCGATCGGGAAGGCGGTGGTCGGCGTGGTCGGCGAGACGATCACGTCGACCTGCTCGAACGCGGCCTCGAACTCCTGGGTGATCAGCGTGCGCACCTTCTGGGCGCTGCCGTAGTACGCGTCGTAGTAGCCGCTCGACAGGGCGTACGTGCCCAGGATGATGCGGCGCTTGACCTCGTCGCCGAAGCCGGCCTCGCGGGTCAGCGCGGTGACGTCCTCGGCGGAGTGCGAACCGTCGTCGCCGACGCGCAGGCCGTAGCGCATGGCGTCGAACCGGGCGAGGTTCGAGGAGCACTCGGACGGCGCGATCAGGTAGTACGCGGACAGGGCCAGGTCGAACGACGGGCAGTCCAGCTCGACGACCTCGGCGCCCAGCGACTTCAGCAGCTCGACGGACTCGTCGAAGCGCTGCACGACGCCGGCCTGGTAGCCCTCGCCGCGGAACTGCTTGACGACGCCCACGCGCATGCCCTGCACGCTGCCGTTCCTCGCGGCCTCGACGACCGCCGGGACCGGGGCGTCGATGGACGTGGAGTCCAGCGGGTCGTGGCCCGCGATGGCCTCGTGCAGGAGCGCCGCGTCCAGGACCGTACGGGCGCAGGGCCCGCCCTGGTCCAGGGAGGACGAGAACGCGACCATGCCGTACCGGGAGACGCCGCCGTAGGTCGGCTTGACGCCGACGGTGCCGGTGACGGCGGCGGGCTGGCGGATCGAGCCGCCGGTGTCCGTGCCGATGGCGAGCGGGGCCTCGTACGCGGCGAGGGAGGCGGAGGAACCGCCGCCGGAGCCGCCGGGGATCCGGGTGAGGTCCCACGGGTTGCCGGTCGGGCCGTACGCGCTGTTCTCCGTCGACGACCCCATGGCGAACTCGTCCATGTTGGTCTTGCCGAGGATGACGACGTCGGCGGCCTTCAACTTCTTGACCAGCGTCGCGTCGTACGGCGGGATCCACCCTTCGAGGATCTTCGAGCCGACGGTGGTCGGGATCCCCTCCGTGGTGAAGATGTCCTTCAGCGCGAGCGGGACGCCGGCCAGCGGGCCGAGCTTCTCGCCGTTCTTGACCTTCGCGTCGACGGCGGCGGCCTGCTTCAGGGCGCCCTCACGGTCGACGTGCAGGAAGGCGTGCACCTTCTCGTCGACGGCACCGATGCGGGCCAGGTGGGCCTCGGTGACCTCGACGGCGGTGAGCTCGCCGGAAGCGATCTTCGCCGCGATCTCCGCGGCGGTCAGCTTGATGATGTTGACGTTGATGTCCGTCATGACTGTTTAGTCCTCCCCCAGGATCTGCGGCACCTTGAAACGCTGCTGCTCCTGGGCCGGGGCGCCGGAGAGCGCCTGCTCGGGGGTGAGCGACGGACGGACCTCGTCCTGGCGCATGACGTTCGTCAGCGGCAGCGGGTGCGAAGTCGGCGGTACGTCTTGGTCGGCGACCTCGCTGACGCGGGCGACCGCGCCGATGATGTCGTCGAGCTGGCCTGCGAAGTGGTCGAGCTCTTCGGGCTTCAGCTCCAGACGCGCCAGCCGGGCGAGGTGGGCGACCTCCTCGCGCGTGATGCCAGGCATGCGGATCCTCACGGGGTGCGTGTTCTCGGTTTGGGCCCAATCCTATGGGTCGCGGAGCCGTGGTCGGTAAACGGTTTACCGGGGGGCGGGTGGTACGGGGTTCGTGTGGCCTCGGGTGTCGAGGTGGGGCTGCGCGCCTGTGCGGGTCCACCGTGGCTGGGGTTGCGCAGTTCCCCGCGCCCCTTAAAAACGGTGGTGCCGGCCACGGGTGGGCATCTTGGGGGCGCGGGGAACTGCGCAACCCCAGCCACGGGTGGCCCGCACCGCCGACGGCGTGAACCCCGCCCGCCCGGGGCGCACCCTGCACCGCCGACGGCGCACCGCACCGTCAGGCGAGAGGGCCGCCCCGGTCGTCCGACTGGGCCGCGGGGAGGGCCGCCGGTGGGCGCCAGCCGCGGTCGCCGCGGGCGCGGAGCCAGGCCGTCGTCTCGTCGGGCGGCATCGCGGCGGCGACCAGCCAGCCCTGCACCGCGTCGCAGCCCAGGTCCCGCAGCCGCTCCCACGTCTCGTCGTCCTCGACGCCCTCGGCGACGACCAGCAGGCCGAGCGAGTGCGCCAGGTCGACGGTGCAGCGGACGATCTCCGCGTCCTCGGTGTCCACCGCGAGCCGGGCCACGAAGGACCGGTCGATCTTCAGCTCGCTGACCGGGAGCCGCCGCAGGTGCACGAGGGACGAGTACCCGGTGCCGAAGTCGTCGAGCGACATCTTCACGCCGTGCCCGGTGAGCCCCGCCAGGGTGTCGGCCGCCCGCTGCGGGTCCTCCAGGAGTACGTGCTCCGTGATCTCCAGCTGCAAGGATCCGGCCGGGACCCCGTGCCGAGCGAGCCGCGCGGCGACCGCTCCCGCGAAGCCGGGCGTGTGCACGTCACGCGGCGACACATTCACCGCGACCGGCACGTACAACCCCTGCGCACGCCAGCGCGCGACCTGTCCGAGCGCCGTCTCCAGGACGTACTCGGTCAGATGCGGCATGAGCCCGGACGACTCGGCGATGGCGATGAACTCGTCCGGCGGCACCTTTCCGCGCTCCGGGTGCACCCACCGTACGAGCGCCTCCAGGCCCGCGACGTGCCCGTCGAACCGGACCTTCGGCTGGTAGTGCAGCTCCACCTCGCCCGCGTCGAGCGCGCGCCGCAGGTCGCCCAACAGGCCGAGCCGGTCGGGCGTGTTGGAGTCCCGCTTCGACTCGTAGACCTCGACGCCCGTGCGGTCCCGCTTGGCCTGGTACATCGCGACGTCGGCCCGGCGCAGCAGCCCCTCCGCGTCCAGCGCGTGGTCGGGGAAGACGGCGAGTCCCGCGCTCGCCTCCAGTACGAGCGTCAGCCCGTCCAGGTCGAGGGGCGAGCCGAGGGTCGCCACGAGGTTGCGGGCCACCCGCGTCGCGGACGTCGTGGAGTCGGCGACGGGCAGCAGCACCGCGAACTCGTCGCCGCCGAGCCGCGCGACCTCCGCACCGCGCGGCAGCGCCCCTCTCAGCCGATCCGCGATCTGCAACAGGAGCCGGTCACCGGCGAGATGGCCGAGCGTGTCGTTCACCGAGCGGAACCGGTCGAGGTCGATCAGCATCAGCGCGCTGCGCACCCCGATCCGCTCGGCGTCGTCGAGCGCGGTCCAGGTGCGCTCGAGCAGCCACTGCCGGTTCGGCAGCCCGGTGAGATGGTCACGCAGCTGCTCCTCGGCGCGGGCCCGCGCGATCCACAGCGTGGAGTCGAGCGCGATCAACGGGATCGCGAACAGCGGCAGCAGCACCGGCAGGGCGACGGCGACGACGCAGATCAACGGCGCGATCCCGAGCAGCGCGACGGCGATCAGACCGTGCCGCACGAGCGCGGTACGGGCGACGGTCGGCATCCCCGAGTTCGGCGGCGCATGCACGTACCAGAGCAGGGTGCGGGTGATCAGCAGATACGCGAGGGCCGCGAGGACCACCTCGGGCACAGTGGAGAAGCTCCAGCTCTCCGGCCTCCACGGCGTCTCGACGGACGGTGCGCGGCCGAACGCGGCGAGGACGAGGGCGCCCGCGCCGATGCCGAGGATGTCGATCGCCCCGTGCAACAGGCCCTGGCGCCAGCAGTGTCTGCGGGCGATGCCGACGAGGACGACGACGGTGAGGCTGACCATGCCCGCGGGCACCCAGCCGTACAGGAGCAGCACGGCGAGGGTGAGGGCGGCGCCGGATCCGGCGCCGCCCCACCAGCGGTCGCGGCCGAGCGCGACGAGGTGGCCGACGATGACCCCGGTCAGGATCGCCAGACACCAGCCGACCGTGCCGGACGGGAAGAGCGCGTGCCCCTGCCGGATCGACCAGGTGAACCCGCCGCCGAGCACCACGGCGGCGAGCGCCACCACCATGCCGGGCAGCAGCGGTAGGAGTGCGGCCCGCGAGGTCTCCCCCTGGCCCGCGAGCTGATTGCGCGCGGGGGTCGCCGCCCCGACCCAGCCTCCCGCGGGGACGGTCCCGGGCATCGGGCCCGGGGCCCGCCCGGGCAGGCCCCGGCCGTCGCGCGTACGGTCACCGGTCGAGGCGTTGGCGCCGCCCTGTGGCCGCGCGCCGGACGTGCGGTCGTTGGGCTCCCCGCCACCTGTCGCCGGGCTGCCGGATATGCGCACGTCGGGCGCGCCTCCGGCGTTCCGGATGCGGGCCGGCAGGCTGCGCAGGGGCTGCTCGTCGGTGCCTCCGGGTCGCATTGGAGCGGGCGCCTGCGGGCCGGGCGCGGTGTGGGCGTCGCTCGAACTGCCGCTGCCCGCGGGGCGATCCTCCGCCCCGCGCTTCAACAGCCCTTTGCGGTCGGCCGCTTCGGGCCCGGGGACGTCAGGGGCCGAGGCCCCGCCCATCCCGTCGATACCGAATCCCGCCGCACGCCACCATGTGCGCCAGTTCACCAGACCACCGCGCTCGCTCTCCCCGTGACCGCTCGCACTGCCGTCGGTCCCGTCGCCGCCGCCGTCGGGGCGCGGCGGCGTACCGCGCCGCGCACGTCGACGTGGGCGCAGGCGTGAGTCCGGGGCGGCGCTCTCGGTCGGTTCCATTCCCGTCCCTCTCACTGCCGGCGGTGCCTGCGTCCGCTGCCCGCTCTCCTCGCTCCAGTGAGCGAGGATTCGCCCCATCCGCAGCAGGACTCGGCAGGCGCACACCTCAACAGTAGGCCGCAGAAGGCTTCCACGGGCACTAGACGGACGCGCCCGGGCACGGTTGCCCGAATAGGCCCTGGCTTTCCCGCTGCGTCTGGTATGCGCCGATCGAGTGACCTGCGACCGCTACTCGGCGGCCTCCTGCTCCGCGGGAAGGGCCACGTCGGCGGCGGCCTCAGGCCCTTGTTCCAGGAGGACGACGAAGCCTTCCTCGTCCAGCACCGGAACCTTGACCTGCATGGCCTTGTCGTACTTGGAACCGGGGTTGTCCCCCACGACCACGAAGGACGTCTTCTTGGAAACGGAACCCGTGACCTTGGCACCTCTGGTCTGCAGGGCCTCTTTCGCGCCATCCCGCGTGAAGTCCTGCAGCGTCCCGGTGACCACCACGGTGAGCCCTTCGAGAGGCCGCGGCCCCTCGTCCTCACCGGCCCCCTCCTCCTCCATCCGCACACCGGCCTCACGCCACTTCCGCAGAATCTCCCGATGCCAGTCCTCGGCGAACCACTGCTTCACGGAGGTGGCGATGATCCCGCCCACGCCGTCCGTGGCGGCGAGCTCCTCCTCGGTGGCCTGGTCGATGCGGTCGATGGAGCGGAACTCGCGCGCGAGCGCCTCTGCGGCGACCGGGCCCACGTGACGGATCGACAGGCCGTTGATGACCCGGGCCAGCGGGCGGCTCTTCGCCGCCTCGATGTGCTCCAGCATCGAGACCGCGTTCTTGCGCGGCTCTCCCGCCTTCGTGGCGAAGATGTCCGCGATCTTCTCCTCGCCCGTCTTCGGATCGCGCTTGGGCAGTCCGCTGTCCTGGTCGAGGACGTACGCCTTGATGGGCAGGAGCTGGTCCATCGTGAGACCGAACAGGTCGCCCTCGTCCGTGAGCGGCGGCTGCGCGGGCTCGAGCGGTCCGGTGAGCGCGGCGGCGGCGACGTATCCGAAGTTCTCGATGTCCAGGCTCTGCCGGCCGCCCAGGTAGAAGAGGCGCTCGCGCAATTGGGCAGGGCACGTGCGGGCGTTGGGGCACCGGAGGTCGATGTCGCCCTCCTTCATGGCCCGCAGCGGGGTGCCGCACTCGGGGCACTCGGCGGGCATCACGAACTCGTACTCGCTGCCGTCCCGCAGGTCGGCGACCGGGCCGAGGATCTCGGGGATGACGTCACCGGCCTTGCGGATGACGACGGTGTCCCCGATGAACACGCCCTTCTTCTTGACGATCTCCTGGTTGTGCAGTGTCGCGAACTCGACCTCGGAGCCCGCCACGGTGACCGGCTCCACCTGCGCGTACGGCGTCACGCGGCCCGTGCGGCCCACGCCCACGCGGATGTTGATCAGTTTGGTGTTGACCTCTTCGGGCGGGAACTTCCAGGCGATGGCCCAGCGCGGGGCGCGCGCCGTGGAGCCGAGGCGGCCCTGCAGGCGGATCTCGTCGAGCTTGATGACCGCGCCGTCGATCTCGTGATCCACGGAGTGGCGGTTCTCCCCGTAGTACGCGATGAACTTCCGTACGCCTTCGAGGTCTTCGACCACCTTGCTGTACTTGGTGGTCGGCAGGCCCCATTCGCGCAGCAGGTCGTAGGCGCCCGAGAGGCGGTCGATGTCGAAGCCCTCGCGGGCGCCGATGCCGTGCACCACCATGTGCAGCGGGCGCGTGGCCGTGACGCGCGGGTCCTTCTGGCGCAGCGAACCCGCCGCCGCGTTACGGGGGTTGGCGAAGGGCTTGTCGCCGGCCTCGACGAGCCTGGCGTTCAGCTCCTCGAACTTGTCCATGGGGAAGAAGACCTCGCCGCGGATCTCGACGAGCGGCGGGATGTTGTCGCCCTTCAGGCGGTTCGGGATCTCCGTGATCGTGCGGACGTTGGACGTGATGTCCTCGCCAACGCGGCCGTCCCCGCGGGTGGCCGCGCGCGTGAGCCGCCCGTCCTCGTACGTCAGGTTCACTGCGAGGCCGTCGATCTTCAGCTCGCACAGGAAGTGGTAGCCGGGCGCGCCCACGTCCTTGGCGACGCGGTCGGCCCAGGCCGCCAACTCCTCGTCGTCGAAGGCGTTGTCGAGCGAGAGCATGCGCTCGCGGTGCTCTACGGACGTGAATTCCGTCTCGTACTGGCCCGCGACCTTCTGGGTCGGCGAGTCCGGCGTGCGCAGTTCGGTGTACTTCTCCTCCAGCGCCTCCAGGGAGCGCAGAAGCTTGTCGAACTCGGCGTCGGAGACGACCGGGGCATCGTTCACGTAGTACCGGAAGCGGTGCTCCTCGATCTGCTCCGCCAGCTGGGCGTGCTCGTCCCTCGCCTTGGCGGGCACCGTGCCCTCGCTCTGCAGTTCGTCAGCCACCGTCTCGTCCTCCCGTTCGCCTACGTCCACGGTCACTCAGGGTTGTCCGCGAGTGATCTCGCCGCCCGGACGCAGTGCGCGAGTGCCGCCCGGGCGTATGCGGGCGACGCACCCGCGAGTCCGCACGACGGCGTGAGCACCACCGAGTCCGCGAGAGAACCCGGATTCAGCCCCAGCCTGCGCCACAGCGTCCTGACACCCATGACGCTACCGGCAGGGTCTGACAATGGGCCGTCCACGCCCGGCACGACACCGGCGACGAGTCGCAGGCCGGCCTCGACGGACTCGCCGATCACCTCGTCGTCACGCTCGGTGAGCAGCGAGAAGTCGAAGGAGACCGCGTCCACGCCGGCCCGGCGCAGGAGGGCGAACGGCACGTCGGGGGCGCAGGAGTGCACGAGGCGCGCCCCGTCCCCGAGCACGGCGAAGACGTCCCGCAGCGTGCTCTCGACGAGCTGGCGGTCGACGGCGCGGTGCGTGCGGTACTCGCTGGCGGTCCTGACCTGGCCGCGCAGCACGGAGATGAGGGAGGGCTCGTCGAGCTGCAGCGCCAACCGGGCGCCGGGCACCCGGCGGCGGACCTCGGCGAGGTGCTCCCGCAGCCCCTCGGCCAGGGACGCGGCGAGGTCGCGGCACGCGCCGAGGTCGGAGAGCGCGGCCTGCCCGTTCCTCAACTCCAGTGCGGCGGCGAGGGTCCACGGCCCGACCGCCTGAACCTTCAGCGGCCCCTCGTACCCCTGCGTGAATTCCTCGAGCGCGTCGAGGTCCTCGCCGAGCCAGGACCTCGCGCGCTTGGTGTCCCGGCCCGGCCGGTCGCCGATCCGCCAGCCGCTCGGCTCCACGCGTGCGTAGAGGTCGACCAGCATCCCGGCCGTACGGCCGATCATGTCGGCGCCCGGTCCGCGCGCGGGCAGCTCGGCGAGGAACGGCATCCCCTGCTCCGGGCCCTCGAAACTGCCGGTCACGGTCTTGGCGGCCTCACGGGCATCGCCACCGGGCATCGAACCGACGCCCGTGGCCGGCCCCCACTTGAAGTCGCTCTGTTCACTGACGTTTTCCACGCGATGACGATCCCGGTCGCTCTGGCCGACATGCTTGTCGGCTGGGGGTCCGGGGGTCGCCCCCCGGGAGAATGCAGCGCTCACCCCGGAAGGGTACGTAACGACCGTGGCCGGCAGTGCGGCGACGTCAGCGGCCGGGGCGCACCGTCAGGTCGTTGACCTCGGCGTCACGCGGCAGGTCGATCGCCATGAGGATCGTCGTGGCGATCGACTCGGGGTCGATCCAGCGCTCCGGGTCGTACTCCTTGCCCTCCTGCTGGTGCACCTTGGCCTGCATGGCGCTCGCGGTGCGGCCCGGGTAGACGGAGGTGACGCGCACGCCGTTGCCGTGCTCCTCCTCGCGCAGCGCGTCCGCGAGGCCCTTCAGGCCGTGCTTGGAGGCGCCGTACGCGGACCAGCCCGCGTGGGCGTTGAGGCCGGAGCCCGAGTTCACGAAGACCACGTGGCCCTGGGCGACGCGGAGTTGGGGCAGGAAGTGGCGGGTCAGCTCGGCCGGGGCGACGAGATTGACGTTGAGCTGGTTGCGCCACGACTTCGGGGTGAGCTCCCCGACCTTGCCCAGGTCGACGACGCCGGCGATGTGCAGCAGCGAGTCGACCCGGTCGGGCAGCGTCTGGTGCGAGAAGGCCCAGGACAGCTTGTCCGGGTCCGCGAGGTCGCCGACGAGCGTGCTCGCGCCGGGGAACTCGGCGGCGAGCTCCTTGGCGCGGCCCGCGTCGCGCGCGTGGAGGTAGATTTCGTCGCCGCGCTCGTGGAGTCGGCGGGCGACGGCGGCGCCGATTCCGGAACCGGCGCCGGTGATCACATGTGTAGCCATGCCCGCCATGCTCGCACTACTCGACGCCCTGCGACTCCTCCAGGTAGGCCATCGCCCCGACCGGCTCCTCGGCGAAGAACACGAGGTCAGTGAGGGGGATCGGGAGGAAACCCTCGTCCTCCATGCGCCGGAACTGCTCCTTCAGGCCGTCGTAGAAGCCCGCGGAGTTGAGCAGCACGATCGGCTTGTCGGTCCTGCCGTGCTTCTTCAGCTCGAGGATCTCGGTGGCCTCGTCGAGCGTGCCGGTGCCACCCACCATGACCACGACGGCGTCGGACTTCTCCAGGAGCAGCGCCTTGCGCTCCGCGAGGTCCCCCGCGATCACCATCTGGTCGGGCTCGGCGACGACGCGCGCCTTCGCCGCGAGGAAGTCCACGGACACGCCGGTGAGCCGCCCGCCGGCCTGCGCCACTCCGTCGGCGACGACCTTCATGAGCCCGCTCTCCGAACCGCCCCACACCAGCGTGTGCCCGCCCTTGCCGAGCAGCTCGGCGAATTCACGGGCAGGTCGCGTGTAGCGCTCGTCGAGGTCGGCGGCGGAGAGGAAGACGCAGATGTTCATGCCATCTACCGTACGGTCCGGTGCCGCCGGGAAGAACTCGCCCACTGTGAGCGCTGACACACGTATGACTCAAGGACACACGATCACCGTCGAGCAGGGCTCGCAGCGCGTGCGGGTCGTCCACGAAGGGCAGGTGCTCGCCGAGAGCGCACGCCCGCTCGTCCTGAAGGAGACCGGCTGTCCGGTGCGGTACTACCTGCCGCCACAGGACGTACGGACCGATCTGCTTACGCCCTCGAACACGACTACGCACTGCCCCTTCAAGGGCGACGCCTCCTACTGGTCGCTGCCCGACGCGCGGGACCTGGTCTGGGCGTATCCGGAGCCAAAGGCCGAGGTGGCCGCCATCAAGGACCACCTGTGCTTCTACGAGACGCAGGTCGACGCCGCGTAGCCACGCGCGCGTGGTCGAATGAGGAGGAGGTACACGGCGTAAGGCGGAGGGTGAGGCGACATGACTCACGGAGACGGGCAGCAGGACGTTCCGGCGGGAGGGTTCGGCGGTCCCCCGCCGCCGTTCGCGCCCGCACCGCCGCCGCACCCGCCCGCGGCCCCGCCGCCGCCCGCCCATCCGCCGCAGTTCGCGCCCACGCCACCCGCTCCCCCGGCGGGGCCCGCCGGGCCGGATTTCGTGGCTGCCGACCAGCACAACGGCGTGGTCGTGGACGTGGACGGGCTGCACTTCGAGCAGGGGCCGCACGCCATCGACCTGCCGTGGACGCACGTACAGACGGCGAACTTCCAGCCGATGCCGTCCGGGGTGTTCGTCACGGCGGCGATGGTGGACGGCGCCGTCTACACGTGCGCGGTGCAGGCCCGGAAGAAGGCGCAGGCGTCCGAGTGGTGCGGTCAGCTGAGCGCCGTACTGCAGTACTACATGCAGGCCCGGGGCTGAAGCCCCGGCTCAGACCCCGGCAGTGACCCGCTCCGTAGTGGCGATCGTCGCCGAGCCCACCACGCGCGTGCCGTCGTACAGCACGATCGCCTGGCCGGGGGCGACGCCGCGGACGGCCTCCGTGAAGCGGACCTGGAGTTCGCCGCCCGACAGCTCCGCCGAGACCTCGGTCTCGCCGCCGTGGGCGCGGAGTTGGGCCGTGTACGTGCCGGGTCCTGTCGGGGCGGCGCCGCACCAGCGGGGCTTGAGGGCCGTGAGCGCGGTGACGTCGAGGGCCTCCACCGGGCCCACCGTCACCGTGTTGTCCACCGGGGAGATGTCCAGGACGTAGCGCGGCTTGCCGTCGGGGGCGGGCCTGCCGATGCGCAGGCCCTTGCGCTGGCCGATGGTGTAGCCGAAGGCGCCCTCGTGGGTGCCGAGCTTGTCGCCCGACTCGTCGACGATGTCGCCTTCCGCCTTGCCGAGCCGGTCCGCGAGGAAGCCCTGGGTGTCGCCGTCGGCGATGAAGCAGATGTCGTGGGAGTCGGGCTTCTTGGCGACCGCGAGGTCGCGGCGCTCCGCCTCGGCGCGGATCTCTTCCTTGGTCGTCTCCGTGTCGCCGAGCGGGAACATCGCGTGGGCGAGCTGGCGGTCGTCCAGGACTCCGAGCACGTACGACTGGTCCTTGGCCATGTCGGCGGCGCGGTGCAGCTCGCGGTCGCCGTTGTCGTTGACGATCACCTGCGCGTAGTGGCCCGTGCAGACCGCGTCGAAGCCGAGGGCGAGGGCCTTGTCGAGGAGCGCGGCGAACTTGATCTTCTCGTTGCAGCGCAGGCACGGGTTCGGCGTGCGGCCGGCCTCGTACTCCGCGATGAAGTCCTCCACCACGTCCTCACGGAAGCGGTCGGCGAGGTCCCAGACGTAGAACGGGATGCCGATGACGTCGGCCGCGCGGCGCGCGTCACGGGAGTCCTCGATGGTGCAGCAGCCGCGGGCTCCCGTTCGGAACGATTGGGGGTTCGCCGAGAGCGCGAGATGCACGCCTGTCACGTCGTGGCCCGCCTCTGCGGCGCGGGCCGCTGCGACGGCGGAATCCACGCCGCCGGACATGGCGGCGAGGACACGGAGGGGTCGGGCCGCCTGCTCGGGGCCCGCGGAGCGCTGCGGAGTCTGCGAAGTCATAGCACTAACAGGGTAAGGGCCCGCGGGAACCGAATCGCTCGGATATGCGTTGTGGATCTCGTACGGCACTGACGGGGGCGACTTATGGGGAAGCAGGGAGCCGGGTCCGGGAAGGGCCGCGGCGGGGACCGTGATCGTGGTGTCAGCCGGCGGACCTTGCTCATCGGCGGGGCCGCGTCGGCCGTGGGCGTCGGGCTGCTGGCGCGCGGCGATCTCGCCCGCATGTGGTGGCAGATGCCGGGCGTCGACAAGCCGCGCGAGGCCGGCGTGGTGGACTTCAAGGGCGCGGAGTGGGTGGCAGCGGCGTCGGCGAACTGGCGGCGTGCGGACCGCCCCTCCGACTACTCCGTCGACCGGGTCATCATTCACGTCACCCAGGGCAGCTACCAGGGCACGCTGAAGGTCTTCAAGGATCCGTGGCACGGGGCGGCAGCCCACTATGTCGTCCGGCAGGACGGGCACATCGCGCAGATGATCCGGGAGTTGGACGTCGCGTTCCACGCCGGGAACAAGGACTACAACGAGCGCAGTGTCGGCATCGAGCACGAGGGCTTCGTGGACCGGCCCGAGGACTTCACGGACGAGATGTACGAAGCATCCGCCCGGCTCACCGCCCGGATTTGCAGGCGCTACGACATACCGGTCGACCGGAAGCACATCATCGGGCACGTCGAGGTGCCGGGCACGGACCACACCGATCCGGGGCCGCACTGGGACTGGGACCGGTACATACCCCTGGTGAAGGCGGCGTACAAGCGGGCCGGGTCCGCCAAGGCGTAGCCCCTTCCGGACGCGACAGGCCCTACGTGAGTCCCGCCGACCTCGCCCGCTCCACCACGGGGCCGATCGCCTTCGCCACCGCTTCCACGTCGGCCTTCGTCGTGGTGTGGCCGAGGGAGAAGCGGAGCGTGCCGCGTGCCAGGTCCGGGTCCGTGCCGGTGGCGAGCAGGACGTGGCTGGGCTGGGCCACGCCCGCGGTGCAGGCCGAGCCCGTGGAGCACTCGATGCCCTGCGCGTCCAGGAGAAGCAGCAGCGAGTCGCCCTCGCAGCCGGGGAAGGTGAAGTGGGCGTTGGCGGGCAGTCGGCCGCCGGGCTCCGGGTCGCCGCCGAGGATCGCCTCGGGAGCGGCCGACCGGACCGCCGCGACCAGGGCGTCCCGGAGCGCGCCGATCTCGCGGGCGAACCACTCGCGCTGCTCGGTCGCGATCCGGCCTGCCGTGGCGAAGGCCGCGATCGCGGGGACGTCGAGGGTGCCGGAGCGGACGTGCCGCTCCTGCCCGCCGCCGTGCAGCACGGGGACGGGGGTGTACTCGCGGCCGAGGAGGAGGGCGCCGATGCCGTAGGGACCGCCGACCTTGTGGCCCGACACGGTCATCGCGGCGAGGCCGGAGGCGGCGAAGTCGACCGGGATCTGCCCGTAGGCCTGCACCGCGTCGGCGTGCAGCGGGATGTCGAACTCCCCTGCCACGTCGGCCAGTTCACGCACCGGCTGGATCGTGCCGATCTCGTTGTTGGCCCACATGACCGTGGCGAGCGCGAGGTCGTCGGGGTTGCGCGCGATCGCTTCCCGCAGCGCGTCCGGGTGCACCCGCCCGTACGCGTCGACCGGCAGGTACTCCACGGTCGCGCCCTCATGCTCGGCGAGCCAGTGCACCGCGTCGAGCACGGCATGGTGCTCGACGGGGCTGGCGAGGACGCGGGTGCGGGCCGGATCGGCCGCGCGGCGCGCCCAGTACAGGCCCTTGACGGCGAGGTTGTCGGCCTCGGTGCCGCCGGCGGTGAACACGACCTCGCTGGGCCGGGCGCCGAGCGACTCGGCGAGGGTCTCGCGGGACTCCTCGACGGTGCGGCGGGCGCGGCGCCCCGCGGCGTGCAGGGACGAGGCGTTGCCGGTGACGGCGAGCTGGGCGGTCATCACCTCGACCGCCTCCGGGAGCATCGGAGTGGTCGCGGCGTGGTCGAGGTATGCCATGGTGGGCTCGATTCTACGAGCCCCCGCACGGACCCCCGTACGAGCTCCCGCGCAAGCCCCCAAGCGCGCCCCCGTGCGCGCCCGACGGTCAGCCCGTGATGCTCCAGGACATCGTGCCGTCGGCGGCGATCAGGGCGCCGAGCACGACGAGGTCGGCGACGCCGAGACCGAGGCCGAGAAAGGCGCGGCCGCGCCGCTCGGTGCCGCGCCACAGGGCGACGGACGCGAGGACGATCGAGACGGGGCCGAGGAAGACGTTCATGACGAGCAGTCCGACCAGGCCGAGGACGAACGAGGCGACGGCCATGCCGTCGGCGTCACGCCGTCGGGTGGGACGGGCCTGGGGCCGGGACGTCGTCCGCGGTTCTGCGGTGAGTTGCATGGTGATACCCCCTGAGAACGTGAACTGCTGACGGTTCAGTGCTGGTGCCGGCGGCGCGCGTGGCGCTCGCGGGCCGCGAAGACGGCCAGCCAGACGCCGATGACGGCGGCCGCGACGAGCGTGATGGACAGCGGGGCGTGGGCCACGGTGCCGAGCGCGAAGCCCAGCAGCAGGAGGGCCGCTACGAGGAACAGCATGGAGGCCTCTCGAAAAGTTGGATTACAACTGTTCACTGACTGCCCAGTCTAACTCGCGGCGCGACTTCCTCATTACAGAGAACAGTTGTTAACTGGATGACATGAGTCACACCCCGGGCACCCGACAGGCGCAGAAACAGAAGACCCGACAGGCACTCCTGGACGCTGCGTTGGGGCTGCTGGAGGACCAGAGCCTCAGCAGCCTCGGCCTGCGCGAGGTGACGCGCGCCGTAGGCGTGACCCCGACCGCGTTCTACCGGCACTTCGACAGCACGGCCGACCTCGGGGTGGCCCTGGTCGAGGAGGCGCTCGACAGTCTGCACACGGTGATCCGCGACGCGTTGACGGCGACGTGGAACAGCGACGAACGCATCACGCGCACCATCGAGCTGATCACCCGTCACGTGCACGCGTACCCCGCACACGTCCGCTTCATCGCGCGCGAGCGGCACGGTGGCGTACAGCCGGTGCGGGAGGCGATCGGCGAGCAGCTCGCGCAGTTCGCGGACGAGGTGCGGGAGGCGCTCCGCCACGACCCCGACGCGGCGGGGTGGAGCCAGGAGGACCTGAAGATGCTGGCGAATCTGTACGTCGACCACATGCTGGCGACGGCATCGCTGCTGCTCGCGACGGACCCCGAGGAGTTCGAGCGGGTCGCGGACCGGGCCGAGCGACAGCTGCGCCTGGTGAGCGTCGGCCGAAAGCACTGGCTCGACATGTCATGAGCTACTAGCGTTACGGTCATGACAGCAGCCGAATGGAACCTCGACCGAAGCTTCTCGAGCTCGTCCGGTGAGATCCGCTGGGCGGCACTCGGGCCGAAGGACGCGCCGCCCGTTGTCCTCGTCCACGGCACGCCGTTCTCGTCGTACGTGTGGCGGGCGCCGGCCGGTGCGCTCGCGCGTCAACACCGCGTCTACGTATGGGACCTGCCCGGCTACGGCGTCTCGGAGACGGGTCCGGGTCAGGACCTCTCGCTCGACGCCCAGGCCCGCATCCTGACCGAGCTGCTCGACCACTGGGGCCTCGGCGACGGGCAACCCGCGGTGATCGGCCACGACTTCGGCGGCTGCATCGCGCTGCGCGCACACCTGGTGCACGGCGCCGCGTACGCGCGCCTCGCCCTGGTCGACCCGGTGGCGATCCGGCCGTGGGGCTCCCCCACGTACCGGCTGCTCGGTGACCACTCCGACGTGTTCCGGCAGCTGCCGCCCGATCTCCACGAGGCGCTCGTGCACCGCTACATCGCCTCCGGCAGCCACCACGGGCTGCACCCGGACACGCACGCGCGCGTGGTCGCGCCCTGGCTGACCGAGGCCGGGAAGGACTCCTTCTACCGGCAGATCGCGCAGAACGCTCCGCACGACGGCACGGACGACATCCAGGGCCGGTACGGGGAGTTGGACCTGCCCGTGCTCGTCTGCTGGGGTGCCGAGGACACCTGGATCCCGGTCGCGCGGGGGTACGAGCTGGTGGAGCTGATCCGCGGCGCGGAGCTGTGCGTGATCGCGGGCGCGGGGCATCTGGTCCAGGAGGATGCGCCCGCCGAACTCGCCGCCGTGCTCGGGGAGTTCCTGCGTGAGGCCCCCGCGGGGTGAAGACTCGGGGCTCCGCCCCGGACCCCGCGCCTCAATCGCCGGCGGGGCTTGATGGGGTCAGTCGAGGCGTACGCGGGCGAGTTGGCGGGATTGGGCCACCAGGCGGTCCTGCGTGTCCCAGATTTCGGCGTCCTCCTCCAGGAAGCCGCCGGCCAGGTTGCGCGTCGCGATCGACACCCGGACGGGGCCCGGAGCCGGGCGGCAGCGTACGTGGACGGTCAGCTCGACCGTCGGTACCCAGCCCTTGAGGCCCATCTCGAAGGCGGTCGGCGGCAGCGCGTCCACCGCGAGCAGCAGCGACAGCGGGTCCATGTCGCGGCCGTCGGCGAGGCCGAACCAGGCACGCATCTCGCCCTTGCCGGACGGCGCGCCGAGCGCCCAGCCCAGCGTGGCCGGGTCGAGCTTCAGGTCCAGCCGGTCGGAGATCGCGGAGCTGCCGGGCACGGGCGGCGCGCCCTCGGGTGCGTCGCCCGCACCGAAGCACTGTTCGGCAGGCGGCATGACGGGCGGCTCGGCGCTCGTGCGCACGTCGTCGGGGAGCGAGCTCAAGTCGCCGTAGCCGGCGATGACCCGGATCCGCTCGACCTCGCTGCCGTCCTCCGCGTACTGGAACAGGGAGGCCTGGCCGGTGGAGAGGGTGCGACCGGAGCGGGCCACATCGGTCCTGATCACGGCGGGGCCCGGCGCCGACGCGGTCAGGTAGTGCGCCGACACCGTGAACGGGTCGTCGTGCGGCAAGGCGTCCGCGAGAGCGCGGCCGAGCACGGCGAGGAGGTAGCCGCCGTTGAGGGCGTTGATGATCGTCCAGCCCGCGGAGAGGTCGATGTCGTAGACACCGGGTTCGCCCGCGCGCCGGGTGACGGCGGTGTCGCGGTCGAACTCGCTGTCGCCGATGACGGCCGGGCGACTCTGCGTGGATACTGCGTCTGCCATACACGGAAACGTACAACAGGAAATTACTAAGCGGTAGCTTGCACCAATCATCAACCCTTGACTACGGAGTCTCCTCGGTCACTTCCACCCCGGCGGACCTGCGGTTCCACGCGCGCGGCGCCCGCCAGTGGTAGCGCATCGCGAGCAGTCGCAGAACGAACGCGGTGAGGGCCGCGAGGGTGCTGGTGATGGGGCCCAGGGCGTCGAGGTGGATGCACAGGGCGACGATCCCGGCGCCGACCATGGCGGGCACCGCGTACAGGTCGCGGTCCCAGCGCACGAGGGACGGCACCTCGTTGGCGATGATGTCGCGCAGCACACCGCCGCCGACCGCGGTGGCGAGGCCGAGCGCCGCGGACGCGGTGAGCCCGAGCCCGTGGTCGTACGCCTTCGTCGTGCCCGTGACGCAGAACAGGCCGAGGCCCGCCGCGTCGAAGACGTTCACCGCCGTCTGGGTGCGCTCGACCTCCGGGTGCAGGAAGAAGACGAGCGCGGCGGCGATCAGCGGCGTGACGAAATAGCCGAGGTCGACGAACGCGGCCGGTGGCACGGCGCCGATGACCAGGTCGCGGAACACGCCTCCGCCCAGCGCGGTGACCTCGGCGAGCGCGGCGATCCCGAAGACGTCCCAGTTCTTACGGACGGCCATCAGGGCACCGGAGATCGCGAAGACGAAGATCCCGATGAGGTCGAGCCAATGCTGGACGGAGGGCGTGAACAGTTCCTCAAGCACCCGACATTCTTACCTGTCGGGGGCGCTGCTACAGACTCGGCTTGCCCGTGGTGAACAGCCAGGTGTCGAAGAGGTTGTCGAGCTGCTTGCCGGAGACCCTTTCGGCGAGGGCGATGAAGTCGGACGTCCGGGCGTTGCCGTACCGGTTCGCCTGCGTCCACTTCGGCAGCAGCTTGAAGAACGCCTTGTCGCCGATGCGCTCGCGCAGCATCTGGAGCGTCATCGCGCCGCGTTGGTAGACGGCGGAGGCGAACATCGTGTCGCGCTGCGGGTCGCCGACCTTCACCTGCCAGAAGGTGGAGTCCGCCGGGCGGGAGTTGTAGCCCGCGAGGAAGGAGTCGTGGGCCGAGGCGCCGCCCTTGTGCTCGGTCCACAGCCACTGGGCGTACGTGGCGAAGCCCTCGTTGAGCCAGATGTCCTTCCACTGATCGACGGAGACCGAGTCGCCGAACCATTGGTGGGCCAGCTCGTGCACGATCGTCGACTCGGAGCGGACGGCGGAGTAGCTGGGCTTGGACTGGGTCTCCAGCGAGAATCCGGCCTGCGGCATGTCGTCGACGACCGCGCCCGTCTCCTCGAAGGGGTACGGGCCGAAGACCCGCGACCAGTAATCGGTGGCCTCGGCGGTCACCGCGTACACGTCGACGTTGTTGCTGTTGGCGAGGACCGGGTCGATGGCTACGTAGATGGGGGTTCCGGCGGGCGTCTTACCGCTCTTCACGTCGAACTTGCCGATGCTGGCGGTCGCGAGATACGTCGCCATGGGCTTCGACTCGCGCCAGTGATGGACGGTCTGCTTGCCCTTGTCGGTGTCGTACGTGTCGACAAGGCGGCCGTTGGAGACACCGGTCAGACCCTTCGGGGCCTTGATACGGATGTCGTACGTGGCCTTGTCCGACGGGTGGTCGCTGGACGGGAACCAGGTGGAGGCGGCGTTCGGCTCGCACGCGACGAAGACGCCGTCCGCCGTCTTCATCCAGCCGTAGTCGGAGCCGAAGACGATGGGGCCGCTGAGGGGCTCGGGCACGCCGCCGTAGGTGACGGTCGTGGTGAAGGTCTTGCCCTTGTGGAGCGAGGCACGCGGTGTGACGCGCAGTTCGTCGCCGCTGCGGGTGAACTCGGCGCGTCTGCCGTTCACTTCGACCTTGGTGACGGTCAGCTTCTGCAGGTCGAGGTCGAAGGCGGAGAGGTTCTGGGTGGCGCGCGCGGTGAGGGTCGTACGGCCGTCGAGGCGGTCGGTGTCGGGGTTGTACGCGACGTCGAGGGCGTAGTGGCGGGCGTCGAAGCCGCCGTTGCCGAGCTGGGGGAAGTACGGGTCGCCGATGCCGTCGGAGCCGGGGGTGGGGGCGGGGCCGGCGGCTATCAGGCAGAAGGAGGCGGCGGCTACGGTGAGCGCGGCCAGGCGTGCCGAACGGGAGAGGGCCATGGGCGTCCCTTCGAGCGGGTTCCGGTGTAACGGACAGCGGAACTCTGCCGCTCGGCGGTCGGCGTGTACATGACCCCATCGGGCCATTTGCGCGGGAACGGGTTGCGCCCGGCACGCGGCACCGGTCCTACGCCACGGGGCTCCGCCCCGGACCCCGCGCCTCAATCGCCGGCGGGGCTGGAAATACCAATCGCCGCAGCGGGGTGCGGGGCGGAGCCCCGGTCTTTTCAGTCCTTGGGGGGTGTGGGTTCCGGGACCGTGATCACGTCGATCGCCTCCTTCGCCACCTGGAGGAGCGTGGAGTCCTCCGGCGCCTGGTCCGCCGCGTTCTCCGGGTGGTGGCACGCCACCTGGTGGGCCGTGGCGAGCGGGATGAGCGGGGGCTCGGTCGTCTTGCAGAGCTCCGTCGCCTTCCAGCACCGCGTATGGAACCGGCACCCGGTGGGCGGATCGATCGGTGACGGGACGTCGCCGCGCAGCAGGATGCGTTCCGACTTCACGCCGCGCCGCTTGGGGTCCGGCACCGGCACCGCCGAGAGCAGCGCCTTCGTGTACGGGTGCATCGGCTTCGAGTAGAGGTCGTCGCGGTCCGCCAACTCGACGATCTTGCCGAGGTACATGACCGCGATCCGGTCCGAGACGTGCCGGATGACCGAGAGGTCGTGCGCGATGATCACGTACGTGAGGCCGAGCTCGTCCTGGAGGTCGTCAAGGAGGTTCACGACCTGAGCCTGGATGGAGACGTCAAGCGCCGACACCGGCTCGTCCGCCACCACCAGCTTCGGATTGAGCGCCAACGCCCGCGCGATGCCGATGCGTTGACGCTGCCCGCCGGAGAACTCGTGCGGATAGCGGTTGTAGTGCTCGGGGTTGAGGCCGACCTTCTCCAGGAGTTCCTGGACGGTCTTGCGCACGCCGCCCTCGGGCTTGACCCCCTGGATCCGGAACGGAGCGCCGACGATCGCGCCGATGTTGTGGCGCGGGTTCAGCGACGAGTACGGGTCCTGGAAGATCATCTGGACGTCGCGGCGCAGCGGCCGCATCCCGCCGGTGCCCAGGTGCGTGATGTCCTGGCCCTCGAACTCGACGCGTCCGGCCGTGGGTTCAAGGAGCCGCGTGATCAGCCGGCCCATGGTCGACTTGCCGCAGCCGGACTCGCCCACCACGCCGAGCGTCTCACCGGCGCGGACGTCGAAGGAGAGCCCGTCGACCGCCTGCACCGCGGCGACCTGCCGCTTGAGCAGGCCCTTGCGGATGGGGAAGTGCTTGACCAGTCCTTCGACCTTGAGCAGCGGCTCACCGGCCGCCGGGTCCGGAGAGGTCGTCGCCTGCTGGGGGATCGTAGAGGGCGTCATCTCGGTGTCAGGTCCTTTGGCGTCCGTCACAGCTTCGGCGCAATCTCTTCGGTCCAGATCCGCTCGCGTTCCTCGCCCGACATGTGGCAGGCGGAGAAGTGTCCGGAGCCGACTTCCCGCAGTTCGGGGCGCTCGGTGCGCGTGATGTTGTCCTTGGGCACGTCCGCGTACGGGCAGCGCGGGTTGAAGGCGCAGCCGCTCGGCAGGTTGATGAGGCTGGGCGGGGAGCCCTTGACCGGGGTGAGCCGCTCCCCCTGGTCCCGGTCGATGCGCGGCATCGAGCCCAGCAGGCCCCAGGTGTACGGATGTTGGGGCGTGCTGAAGACCTGCTCGGCGGTCCCCCGCTCCACGCAGCGGCCGCCGTACATGACGAGCAGCTCGTCCGCCATCTCCGCGACGACACCGAGGTCGTGCGTGATCATGATGACGGCCGAGCCGAACTCCTTCTGCAGATCGCGGATCAGGTCGAGGATCTGCGCCTGCACCGTCACGTCGAGCGCGGTGGTCGGCTCGTCGGCGATGAGGAGTTCGGGGTTGTTGACCAGCGCCATCGCGATCATCGCGCGCTGGCGCATGCCGCCCGAGAACTCGTGCGGATAGGAGTCGACCCGCTTGTCGGGCTGCGGGATGCCGACGCGGTCGAGCATCTCGACGGCCCGCTTGCGCGCGACCTTCTTGTCCACGTTGTGGTGGACCCGGTAGGCCTCCACGATCTGCTTGCCGATCGTGTAGTACGGGTGCAGCGCCGACAGCGGATCCTGGAAGATCATCGCCATCTCGCGGCCGCGCAGCCGGCGCACCTTGTCCTTCGGGGAGGACAGCAGTTCCTCCCCGTCCAGCCAGATCTCGCCGGATACCTGCGCCCGGCGCTTGGAGTACTGGCCGACCGTGTGCAGGCCCATGATGCCCAGCGAGGTCACGGACTTACCGGAGCCGGACTCGCCCACGATGCCGAGGGTCCGGCCCTTCTCCAACGAGAAGTTCAGGCCGTCGACGGACTTCACCAGGCCGTCGTCGGTGGGGAAGTGCACCTTGAGGTCACGGACCTCGAGGAAGGCGGTCGGGGGCCGGGAGTCGGCCGCGAAGGGCTCGCCCACGACGGTCCCTGTGTTGCTCTGCTCGCTCATCCCAGCCTCACTCGGGGGTCGATCACGGCGTACATCATGTCGACGACGAGGTTCGCGATGGCGATGGCCAGCGACATGACCAGGGTGACCCCCAGGATCACCGGGAGGTCTTTGGCCTCGACGGCGTTGACGGCTTCGAATCCGACGCCCTTCAGGCCGAAGGTCGACTCCGTCAGGATGGCGCCGCCCATCAGGACGCCCAGGTCGAGACCGAAGACGGTGAGGATCGGCGTCATCGTGGAGCGCAGGGCGTGCCGGGTGATGACGGCCCGTTCGCCGAGGCCCTTGGAGCGGGCGGTGCGGATGTAGTCCTCGCCCATGACCTCGAGCATGGTGGCCCGGGTGAGGCGGGCGTACATCGCCGCCTGCAGGAAGGCCAGGGCGATCCAGGGCAGGATCAGCGTCTCGATCCAGGTCCCGATGGACTGGTCGCTGGACAGGCTGTCGCTGATCTTGATGAGCCCCAGGCTGTGGACGAAGATGCCCATCATCACCATGCCGGTGAAGAAGATCGGCATGGAGACGCCGGAGAGCGCGGCGATCATCGCGCTGCGGTCCCAGACGGTGCCCCGCTTCAGCGCGGAGACGACACCCACGGCCACGCCGCCGACCAGCCACAGGACGCACGCGCCCGCGGCGAGCGCCACGGTCACCGGCAGGGCGCCGGTGATGGTGTTCCAGACCGGCTCCTCCGTGCGGAAGGAGTAGCCGAGGCACGGCGCTGGACAGTGGGTCACACTGCCGCCGGAGACGTAGTCCCGGCCCATCGGGATCGCCCTGACGAAGTCCCAGAACTGCACCAGCAGCGGGTCGTTGAGCCCGAGCTTGACGCGGATGCCCGCAAGCTGCTCCGGCGATGTGGCCTTGCCCGCGAAGAGCGTGGCGACGTCCTGCCCGGACCACTTCGGCAGCAGGAAGAAGATGGCGAACGTCGTCAGCAGGACGATCAGCACCATCACAATGACGGCGCTCAGGCGCCGGATGAGGTAAGCAAGCACTGTGCGCGGCCCCTGGGCGGCCGGACCTCGGGTTACGGGGTCCGGCCGCCTGCCGGGACCATCACCTGCCCTTCGGACTGGTGGGTGTCGGCTGGGATGTCAGCGAGTCGGTCGCTGCTACTTCGTCACTCCGAGCTTGGCGTAGTCGTAGCGGCCACTCCAGGCGGGAGCCGAGTAGGCGTTCGTCAGTCGCGGCCCGCGCCAGGTGATGTTGGCCTCGTAGATGAACGGCATCCAGTAGGCCTCGTCCAGGATCCGGTGACCCATGTCGGTGTAGATGCTCTTCGCCTCGGCCTTGTCGGTCGTCTTCAGCGCGTTGTCGAACATCTTGTCGATCTTCGGGTCGTCGATCTGCGACTCGTTGTAGTTGCCGGTCTTCTGGATGAAGCGGCTGTCCCACAGCGGCTGGCCGAAGCCCTGGCCGGTGTTGAAGTCCGGACCCCAACCACTCATCGTCATGCCGTAGCCGCGCTCCTTGACCTTCTTCAGGTCGCCGGAGATGGAGGAGGCGTCGGCACCGGAGAAGGTGTCGATGGTCAGCTTGATGCCGACCTTGCCGAGCTGCTCCTGCAGCGCCTCGGCGGCGTCCTCCTCACCGGGCTGGTCGCTGCGCGCGGTCAGCACGGTCGAGAAGCCGCTCGGCTTGCCGCACTTCTTCAACGCGTCCTTGGCCTTGGCCACGTCCGGCTTGCCCTTGCGCTCCACCACGCCGTACGGGTCGTACGCGTCGTCGTGGCCCGGAACCGCCTTCGGGAAGGGGTTGTTGGCGATCTTGCCGGCCGCGACCTCGCCGCCGCGGGTCTGCTGCAGGCTCTTGAAGTCGGTGGCGTAGAAGACGGCCTTGCGGCAGTTGACGTTGTCCATCGGCTTGGTCGTCGTGACCAGGGCCACGTAACGGACGAACGGCGTCTGCATGTTGTCGACGTCGGCCCTGTTGTCCGTCACGGCGGTGGTCCGGCCGGACTGGGTCATGCCGGTGCCGTTGAGGTCGACGTCGTACTGGCCGGCCATCAGGTTCTTGTCGTTCTCTTCGAGGTTCTTGTTGATCGCGACCGTGATCTTGTCCGGCAGCGCGGGGTTGTTCGGGTCCGAGGACTTCTTCCACGCCTTGTTGCGGACCAGCACGATCGACTTGTTCGCCTGGTGCGACTGGACCTTGTACGGACCGTTGGCCATCGGCTTGGTCGTGTACTTCTCCCGGGTGTCCGCCGACTGCTTCACCGCGGAGCCGGACGGCATGGCGAGCATCTGCTCGAAGTCGCTGTTGGGCTGCGGCAGATGGAAGACGATGGTGTTGTCGTCGGGCGTGTCGATGGCCTTGAGGCCGAGCTTGTCCTTGGACTTGTCCTTGTACGGGCCCTTGTACTCGCCCTTGGGGTCGAGCACCTGCTTCAGGTACACCGGGCCGCCGGTGATGACGTCGTCGGCCCAGATGCGCTCGATGCCGTACTTGATGTCCTTGGAGGTCAGCTTCGAGCCGTCCTCCCAGGTGAGGCCGGAACGCAGCTTGTACGTGTAGGTCTTGCCGCCGTCGCTGACCTTGGCCATGCCGCTCGCCATGTCGGGGACCAGCGCGTTGCCCGCGGCGCCCGGCTTGGTGTCGTACGTCACCAGGGTGCGGTTGTAGAAGCGCATGAAGTCCCACGCCATGCCGAAGTAGGCGCGCTGCGGGTCGAAACTGTCCAGGTCCTGCTTGGCGACCATGCGGAGCGTGCCGCCCTTTGTGGTCGACTTGTTGGCGATCTTGCCTATGGCGGCGTTGTAGCCGGCGCCCTTCGACTTGTTGTCGCTGTCGTCGCCACCGCCGCAGGCGGTGACGGTGAGCGCCGACGCGGCCACGAGGGCAGCGGCCGCCGTCATCCGTCGACTCTGGAAACCTTTGGGCATTCTTCTCGCATCCTCCGGGAATCGCGGTCCTTGACCTTGCGGCCGCAGGGCCATGAGGGACCTACAGGGAGTGCTCCTGACAGGACGGCAGGGGCAGTTGACGGGTGTCTATCGGGTGCCCTTGGGGTCGAGCGCGTCGCGCAGGCCGTCCCCGAAGAGGTTGAAGGCCAGCACGGTGATGAAGATCGCCACGCCAGGGAAGACCATGAACATCGGGTCGTGCTCGTAGGTGCTGAGCGCGTCCCGCAGCATGCCGCCCCACGAGGCGGTCGGCGGCCGGACACCGGCGCCGAGGAAGCTGAGCGCCGCCTCCGTGAGGATGTTGGTGGGGATCATCAGCGTGGTGTACACGGTGATGGGCGCCACCAGGTTCGGCAGCAGCTCGCGGAAGAGGATGTGCCGGGGCCCGCCGCCGAGGCTGCGTGCCGCCTCCACGTACTCCCGCTCGCGCAGGGAGAGCGTCTGCCCGCGCACGATCCGGCCGATGTACGGCCAGCCGAAGAAGCCGATCACCATGATCAGAATCATGATGCGCACGCCGCTGCCGGTGAGGCCGAGCAGGTCGTTGGGGAGGACGGAGACCAGGGAGATGATGAAAAGGAGCTGCGGGAAGGACAGCAGCACGTCCATCACGCGGCTGATCACCGCGTCCGCCCAGCCGCCGAAGTAGCCGGCGATGATGCCGAAGAGGGTGCCGAGCACGACGGCGACGACTGCGGCGAGGAAGGCGACCAGCATCGAGACGCGGGTGCCGTAGACGATGCGGCTGAAGATGTCGCGGCCCTTGTTGGGCTCCACGCCGAAGAGGTGATCCGCGCTGACGCCGCCCAGGGCGCCCTTGGGCAGGTTCGTCAGCTCGTCCAGCTTGTCCTGGTGGAACTGGTTCGGCGGGTGGCCGAGCAGGCTGACGATGAGCGGAGCGAAGACCGCGACCAGGATCAGAAGGACGACAACGATGCCACCGCCGAGGGCGACCTTGTCGCGCTTCAGCCGGTTCCAGGCGATCTGCTTGAGCGACCGGCCCTCGACCTTGCGCTCTCCGTCTCCCTTGGCAGGCTCGACCGGGGCGCTCGGTTCCGCTTCCGCGCTCGTGTCGTGCAATGGTGCCGTCATCGTGGCAAGGACCCCTCTCAACCGGCGGTGACCGGCCCGCACTTGCCGCTGTGGCGGCGTGGTTCAGTCCGTCGTACACAGAGGCGAAGCCCCCTTGCTGCGGGAGTCTTCAACCTGGGCGCGATCTGTTACCAGACTTGACAGCGAAAGGATGCCTAAACGTGATGCAGGCTGGGGTGTTCCGTTATCCGGAGAGGGGTGAACGGGGTGCGGACGGTGGGCAGTTGGGCCACAAGCGGCCGAATGGCCGCGCAACCGGGACAGTTGGGGCGGCACCGGCGCAAAAAGATGTGCCTCTCGTCCAAAGGCGGGCTGGAATGTTCCAGCCCGTCCGGATGAATCAAGCCCGCCCGGCGTTTGAGGGCATCCTTTCAGCGCGTAGCGCCGTACGGCGGCGGATACCCGTACCCACCGCCAGCGGGAGCGACATGCGCCTCGCGGTCGTAGAACGGCCGCGCGTTGGCCCGGAGCCACATGGCAATGGGGTCGTACTCGTCCGACATCGCGACCGTGGAGACCGGGAGGCCCTCGGGGACCGCCGGGATGGACTGCTGCATCATCGCCCGGACCGCGTCCACGGACGCCGGGGACGTGTCGTAGACGTCCAGGCCGATGGCCAGGTAGGGCGCGCCGAGCGTCGGCTGGACCCAGGCACGGCGCAGCGAGCGGATCGCCGTCGTGCGATGGGCGTTCTGCGTCAACACCGCATAGAACTGGGGGATTTCGATCGCGGGCTCGGAGAGCCTCAGCGGGCCCGCCGGCTGCCGGTCGAGGCCGCCCGCGATGCGGCGCAGGTCGAGCCACGGGATGCCGACGCCGCCACCCGGCGCGTGCGGGTTCAGCCAGAGCCCGTACTGGTCCGGGTAGAGCGTGCGCGCCGCGTCGACCCCGCTCACCACCTCGTACGCCCTTGACCAGCCGGAGGCGGAGAGCTCCTGGGCGGAGGTGACGCACGGGGCGTACGAGAAGCCGTCCACCTCCATGTTCCCGTACTGGGCGTCAGGGGATCCGGCCTGGCCGTGCCAGAGCAGCATCCAGACCTGCCCGGCCGCGGGGTCGGCGAGGGCCTTGAGGAGCGCCTCGTACGCGTCGTAGCGTCCCGGCGTCACCTGGCGCAGCATGTGCTCGACTTGTCCAGCCGCGGCCGTGCCCGACGCACTCACCCGTAACCGCCCCTTCGGCTCTTCACATACGTCCGTGTCCCACACGTGGCCGGAGAGCGAAGCGCCGACCGGTCACGTCATGAAACCAGCTTAAGCGGCGATACTGACACCGACTTGACGGACGCCGTCACCCTTCTCGTACGTAGAACGGCCGTACGTGTGTACGCAGCCAGTCCGCGACCGGGTCCTGCGTCACGTCCAGGAACACCAGGTTGACGGTCCAGGCCACCGGCGCGCGGCCCAGCGCCCGCCCCAGCGCGTCCAGCGGAACGTCCCGCGCGCCGCCCGCGGCGCCGGCGGCCTGCGCCAGCAGCTCCACGCCGATGAACAGGGACGGCTCGGCGTCCTCCACGGTCGCGAGGCAGCGCCGGGCGCTCAGTACCGTGCCGAGCGCCTCGAACTCCTCACGCACCGCGGCCAGGAAGTCCATGGGGTCGACCTGCCAGTCCGGCTCGCTGAGCACCACGCGGCCACCCGCCGCCGGGCCGTCCAGCGGCGTGCGGCCACTGCGGGCCAGCTCGGCGACGGCCTGCGGCGGAAGCGGCACACCCACCGTGCCGTCCGGGTTCACGGCGATGCCGAGCTGCGGCGGAAGCCCGCGCGCGAACTCCACGGCCGGGGCCACGGTGCAGTCCATCCGGCCACCGGTGACCGCCATGAACTGCTGCTCGGAGCTGAACACGGGGACGTAGGCCTGGCCCCCGATCTCCAGGCTCGGCAGATCGAGGTCCCTGCTGGCGTTCGAACCGCCCCTGGGCAGCGGGATCCACACGTGGCTGCGGCCGAGCACCTCGACGACGCGGGCGCCGGACTCCGGCCGCCCGAGCGCCGCGGCGAGGACCTCCTCCAGCTCGTTGGCCGGCCAGCCCTGCGCGGGGTGGGCGTAGCCGCCCTCGTGCCCCTGGGCGTGATCGTGCCCCGGCTCCGGGGTACCTGGGAACTCCATGACTGCCATCAACCTCTGCTGTTCCGCCCGCTGCTGCTGCCCGCCGACCTTAACCGCTGTCAGTCGTCGAACGTGATCCCTCCCAGCGCCTCCATCGCCGCCCGGTCGAGCAGCACCGCCGAATCCATCCCGGCCGGCAGGTTCCCCTGCTCCGTCGAGCTGACGAGCGCGCCCACCGCTCTGCGGTGCCGGGCGAAGGCGTACCGGGACACCCCGCGGCCGCGGTCCCGCTGCCCCTCGAGGGCCGTGTCCGCCGGTACGTCGAGCAGCATCAGGTGGACGGCCGCGCCGCGCCGCCGCGCCGTGCGGATCACCCAGCGGCGCACCCACGCCTGCGTACCGCAGTCGTGCACGACGACGCTCACGCCCGAGCGCATCGCCCGGCGCAGCCCCACGTAGTGCGCGACGCGGACCAGCGGGCGGTACAGCGCGTACGGCAGGTGGCGCGGCATGCGCGCGGCCCAACGCTCGCGGGTGTCCTGCGAGTCGATCCGGATCTCCGCCACGGCCCGCCGCATCAGCGTCGACTTTCCGCTGCCCGGCAGGCCCGAGAGCACGACGAGGTCGCCCGCCGCGAAGGCGAGCAGGCGCGGCGTGTGACCGCGGCGGCCGCGCAGGTCCCGCACCGAGCGGCGGCCGGAGGTCCGCACCCCCGCCACCACCGGCGCCGAAGCCGCCACCGCGTACGCCCCCGCCACTGCCTTCTGCACCGTGATCGTCCTCCCCGTTCCGGTCACGCCACCCTTGCCCCTCAAGTGTAAAGAGAAGGTAATGCCACTCAAGGGCTTTCCCTGTCGGACGGGCATGCAATGATGTGCGCGCAAACTGCATACCGGCCGCTTGAATCCGCGCGGGAGAGTTCCGGGTACCCACGGGTCCCCGGACGCCGAAGGAGCAAGTTCCTCCCTTGAATCTCTCAGGCCCCGTACCGCGCGGGCGAGGCAGATCTGAAAAGTGGGGCGTCTTTGTGACGTGACGCCCCCACCCAAGGTGCAAGCCCCCTCGGGGCGAACCTCTCAGGTTCCGATGACAGATGGGGAGGACGTCCCGCGCGCGATCAGCGGGACTCCGCCATCGTCGTCATGCCACCGGGAGCACACCAGCCATGAGCCGCACCACTGCCCTTGACGCCCTGCATCGTTCACTCGGGGCGACGATGACCGACTTCGCCGGCTGGGACATGCCGCTGCGCTACGGCAGCGAGCGCGACGAGCACAACGCGGTACGCACGCGTGCCGGCCTCTTCGACCTCTCCCACATGGGCGAGATCACGGTGTCCGGTCCCGCCGCCGCGGACCTGCTCAACCACGCGCTCGTCGGCAACATCGGCTCCGTCGGCCTCGGCCGCGCCCGCTACACCATGATCTGCCGCGCCGACGGCGGGATCCTCGACGACCTGATCGTGTACCGGCTGGAGGAGACCACCTACATGGTGGTCGCGAACGCGGGCAACGCGCAGGTCGTCCTCGACGCCCTCACCGAGCGCGCCGTCGGCTTCGACGCCGAGGTCCGCGACGACCGGGACGCGTACGCGCTGCTCGCGGTGCAGGGCCCGACCTCCGCGGCGATCGTGAAGTCCGTCACGGACGCGGACCTGGACGGCCTGAAGTACTACGCGGGGCTGCCCGGCACCGTCGCCGGCGTACAGGCGCTCATCGCGCGCACCGGCTACACCGGCGAGGACGGCTTCGAGCTGTTCGTCGCCCCCGCCGACGCCGAGAAGCTGTGGCAGGCGCTGACCGAGGCGGGCGCCGAGTACGGCCTGATCCCCGCCGGCCTTTCCTGCCGGGACACGCTGCGCCTGGAGGCGGGCATGCCGCTGTACGGGCACGAGCTGACGACCGACCTCACACCCTTCGACGCCGGTCTCGGCCGCGTCGTGAAGTTCGAGAAGACCTCGCACGGGGACGACTTCGTGGGCCACGACGCGCTGGTCGCCGCCGCCGAGCGCGCCGAGGCCAACCCGCCCCGCAAGCTCGTCGGCCTCATCGCCGAGGGCCGCCGTGTCCCGCGCGCCGGGATGTCCGTCGTCGTCGACGGCACGGTGATCGGCGAGGTCACCTCCGGCGCCCCGTCCCCGACACTGGGCAAGCCGATCGCGATGGCGTACGTGGACCCGGCGCACGCCGAGGCCGGTGCTGCTTCTTCATCGGGGGTCGGTGTCGACATCCGCGGCAAGCACGAGCCGTACGAGGTCGTGGCGCTGCCGTTCTACAAGCGCCAGAAGTAGTCCGCGCCGCGCACCGGCGCCCCCTCTGTCACCAGCACCTTCCCGCGTACAGGAGAATTCGCCTCATGAGCAACCCCCAGCAGCTGCGTTACAGCAAGGAGCACGAGTGGCTCTCCGCCGTCGAGGATGGCGTCGCCACGATCGGCATCACGGAGCACGCCGCGAACGCGCTCGGTGACATCGTGTTCGTCCAGCTCCCCGAGGTCGGTGACACCGTGACCGCGGGCGAGACCTGCGGCGAGCTCGAGTCGACCAAGTCGGTCTCCGACCTGTACTCCCCCGTCGGCGGCGAGGTCACCGAGATCAACCAGGACGTCGTCGACGACCCGGCCCTCGTCAACTCGGCCCCGTTCGAGGGCGGCTGGCTGTTCAAGGTCCGGCTGGCCGACGAGCCGAAGGACCTGCTCTCCGCCGACGAGTACACCGAGTTCTCCGGGAGCTGACCCCCTGATGTCCGTACTGAACGAATCCCTGCACGAGCTCGACCCCGAGGTCGCCCTCGCGGTCGACGCCGAGCTGAAGCGCCAGCAGTCGACCCTCGAAATGATCGCGTCGGAGAACTTCGCCCCGGCCGCCGTCATGGAGGCCCAGGGCTCGGTCCTCACCAACAAGTACGCGGAGGGCTACCCCGGCCGCCGCTACTACGGCGGCTGCGAGCACGTCGACGTCACCGAGCAGATCGCCATCGACCGCGTGAAGGCGCTCTTCGGCGCCGAGTACGCGAACGTGCAGCCGCACTCCGGCGCCTCCGCGAACCAGGCCGCGCTCTTCGCCATCGCCAAGCCGGGCGACACGATCCTCGGCCTGGACCTGGCGCACGGCGGCCACCTCACGCACGGCATGCGCCTGAACTTCTCCGGCAAGCAGTTCAACGTGGTCCCGTACCACGTGGACGACGCGGGCCTGGTCGACATGGCCGAGGTCGAGCGGCTCGCCAAGGAGCACCGCCCGAAGGTGATCATCGCCGGCTGGTCGGCGTACCCGCGCCAGCTGGACTTCGCCGAGTTCCGTCGCATCGCCGACGAGGTCGAGGCGCTGCTCTGGGTCGACATGGCGCACTTCGCGGGCCTCGTGGCCGCGGGCCTGCACCCCAACCCGGTCCCGCACGCCGATGTCGTCACGTCCACGACGCACAAGACGCTCGGCGGTCCGCGCGGCGGCATCATCCTCGCCCGCAACAAGGACTTCGCGAAGAAGCTGAACTCGGCGGTCTTCCCGGGCTTCCAGGGCGGTCCCCTGGAGCACGTGATCGCGGCCAAGGCCGTCTCCTTCAAGGTCGCCGCCTCGGAGGACTTCAAGGAGCGCCAGGCCCGCACGATCGAGGGCGCCCAGCTCCTCGCCGAGCGCCTGACGACCCCGGAGTCCCGCGCGGCGGGCGTCAACGTCCTGTCCGGCGGCACCGACGTGCACCTGGTCCTCGTCGACCTGCGCGACTCGGAGCTCGACGGCCAGCAGGCCGAGGACCGCCTCCACGAGGTCGGCATCACGGTCAACCGCAACGCGGTCCCGAACGACCCGCGCCCGCCGATGGTCACCTCCGGCCTGCGGATCGGCACCCCGGCCCTCGCCACCCGCGGCTTCCGGGCCGAGGACTTCCGCGAGGTCGCCGACGTGATCGCGCTGGCTCTCCAGCCGTCCTACGACACCGAGGCGCTCAAGGCCCGAGTGACCGCTCTGGCCGACAAGCACCCGCTGTACCCGAATCTCGGCAAGTAACAGCGGGCTCGCTCCCCGGGGCACCGCGCACACTGGACAGTGCGCGGTGCCCCGCACCACTTCTGTACCGTCCCCTGGAGGAACCCGTGGCCATCTCGGTCTTCGACCTGTTCTCGATCGGCATCGGCCCGTCCAGCTCTCACACGGTCGGCCCGATGCGCGCCGCCCGCATGTTCGCGCGGCGCCTGAAGAACGAGGGCCTGCTGGCCCACACCTCCGCCGTCCACGCCGAGCTGTACGGCTCCCTGGGCGCGACCGGGCACGGGCACGGCACCCCGAAGGCGGTGCTGCTCGGCCTGGAGGGCGACTCCCCGCGCACGGTCGACGTCGAGCACGCCGACGAGCGCGTGGAGGCGATCAAGGAATCGGGCCGCCTCAACCTGCTCGGCGCCCACGAGATCCCGTTCTCGTACGACGACGATCTCGTCCTGCACCGCCGCAAGGCCCTCCCGTACCACGCGAACGGCATGACGCTGTGGGCGTACGGCGCCGATGGCAAGGCCGACGGCAAGGAACTGCTCACCAAGACGTACTACTCGGTGGGCGGCGGCTTCGTCGTCGACGAGGACGCTGTCGAGGGCGCGAACCCGATCGTCCCCGACGACACGTCACTCAAGTACCCCTTCCGCACCGGCGACGAGCTGCTCCGCCTCGCGCAGGAGACCGGCCTGTCCATCCCGGCCATGATGCTGGAGAACGAGAAGGCCTGGCGTACGGAGGACGAGATCCGCGAGGGTCTCCTCGACATCTGGCGCGTCATGCAGTCCTGCGTCTCCCGCGGCATGTCCCACGAGGGCATCCTGCCCGGCGGCCTCAAGGTCCGCCGCCGCGCGGCGGGTTCGGCCCGCAAGCTGCGCGCCGAGGGCGACCCCAAGGCCCTCGCCATGGAGTGGATCACCCTCTACGCGATGGCCGTGAACGAGGAGAACGCGGCGGGCGGCCGGGTCGTGACGGCCCCCACGAACGGCGCGGCCGGCATCATCCCGGCGGTCCTGCACTACTACGTGAACTTCGTGCCGGGCGCCGACGAGGACGGCGTGATCCGCCTCCTCCTCACGGCGGGCGCGATCGGCATGCTCTTCAAGGAGAACGCCTCCATCTCCGGCGCCGAGGTCGGCTGCCAGGGCGAGGTCGGCTCCGCCTGCTCGATGGCGGCGGGCGCGCTCGCCGAGGCGCTCGGCGGCTCCCCGGAGCAGGTGGAGAACGCGGCCGAGATCGGCATGGAGCACAACCTCGGCCTGACCTGCGACCCGGTCGGCGGCCTCGTCCAGATCCCGTGCATCGAGCGAAACGGCATGGCGGCGGTCAAGGCCGTCACGGCCGCGAAGATGGCGCTGCGCGGCGACGGCTCGCACAAGGTGTCCCTGGACAAGGTCATCAAGACGATGCGGGACACCGGCGCGGACATGTCCGTCAAGTACAAGGAGACGGCCCGCGGCGGGCTCGCGGTGAACATCATCGAGTGCTAGGGAAACGGGCCCTGACCAGCGCGTTCGAGTCTTTCAGCGCTGTCAGGGCCTTCCCTGCTTACGCGGCGGAAAGTCCCTGGAACCTCCCTGGGACAGACGTGAAAGTCCCTGAAAAGTCCCTGGGATGTCCCCGTAGGACTTGGCTGATAGCCGTTGGGGTAGGCCAACTTTCAGGCTGATCTGGCGCTCTTGCGGCCGACTCAGGTAGTGGTGCAGTGGGTACACGCCAGGTAGCGAGACTTACGCATTACGAGACCGAGAGCGTTCATGTCGAGTAGTGCCGCGCCATACTGCCCAGTGACGTCGTGGCTGATCAGAACATGTATGGCCGCCTATCTCGTGCGGCCTCGTATTGACTCGTCCAAAGGCGTCTGTCCACCGGTTGTCCACCGGAGCACGTCTCCTCACGGCTGTCAGTAACCCCTCCGCCTGCACTGGCGGAGCCGTCGCTACCAAAATAGTGCGCCGTCCGACGAGGTTGTCGTGTCCCCACAACCGGCGCAACATCAGCATCAGCCCCCCGCAGGACCTTCCTCTTAAGGTGACCAACTCGTGCCTGGGGCCGATTAATGGTCCCCAGACGGCAGCGCGGTTAGACGCACCACAACCAGGCATATCGGCCTGGCAGTTGGTCAGTCGAAGGTGAGGAAGACCTTAAGCCGTTTCCCTGCTGTCGGGTTTCAGGGCCAGGCTGGCGGCGGCGACGGTGATCAGGAGTGCGGTGGAGATGAGAAGGCTGGTGCGCATGCCGTTGAGGAAGGTGGGTCTGGTGGCCAGCAGGCCGCCGTAGATGGCGACGGCGAGGGCGCCGCCGAGTTGGCGGAAGGTGTTGAGTACGCCGCTGGCGGTGCCTGCTCGTTCGGCGGGCACGTTGTCCAGGAGTACGGCGGTGAGGGACGGTACCGCGAGTGCTCCCCCGATGCCGACGGGGATCATCAGCATGATGACGAGCCATATCGGGGCGGTGGCGGGCATCGTGGCCAGTGCTGCCATGCCGGCGCCCATCAGGGCGAGGCCGAAGGCGATCGGGACGCGGGGGCCGAAGCGTTCGGCGGTGCGGGCTGCGGTGAGGTTGACGAGGCCGGTGATGACGGTCATGGGCAGGAAGGTGAGGCCGGTCTGCCAGGCGGACAGGCCGCGCAGTTGCTGGAAGTAGAGGCTGAGCAGGAAGACGAGCCCGTAGAAGCTGGTGGTGAAGGCGAAGCCTCCCAGCACGGGCAGCACGACGCCGCGGGAGCGGAACAGGGGCAGCGGCACCATCGGGTGGTGTCCTCGGGCCTGGGAGATGAGGAACACCGCGAGCGCCACGGCGGCAACGGTGAGGGCTGCGACGACGCGGGGGGCGGTGAATCCGGCGTCGGCGGCTTCGATGACTCCGTAGGTGAGGCTGCACATGGTCAGGACGGTGGTGATCTGGCCGGCCGTGTCGAAGGGAGTGGGGCGCTTGGGGGAGGGTGCGATGCGGGTGAGCAGGAGGAGGGTTATCGCGCCGAGGGGGAGGTTGATGAAGAAGATGGCCCGCCAGCTCAGTTCGGTGAGGAAGCCGCCGACGACGGGCCCTGCGGCGGAGCCGACGGTGCCGCCCAGTGCCCAGATGGACAGGGCGCGGGCGCGGGATTTGGCTTCGGGGTATGCCTCGCGGATCAGGGCCATCGAGGCGGGCAGCATGATGGCGGCTCCGGCTCCTTGGACAAGGCGGGCGCCGATCAGCGCGCCGAGGTTCGGGGCGAGTCCGCACGCTGTCGATGCGGCGATGAACAGGGCGAACCCGGCTCCGTATGCCTGGCGTGCGCCGATGCGGTCGGACAGCGCGCCGCTGGAGAGCAGGAGGCCGGCGAAGAGCAGGGTGTAGCCGTCGACGACCCACTGGAGTCCGGTGAGGCCGCCGCCGAGGTCGGTGCGGATCGTGGGCAGAGCGACGTTGACGACGAGTGCGTCGAGGGTGATGACGGCGAAGCCGAGGACGGCTGCGGTCAGTGCCGCTGCCGGCCTTGTCTTCCTCCCCGGCGGAGTGTTCACCGCGGCGGCGGGCAGAGCGGGAGAGAGGGGCACGACGGGACTCCTGGAACGGGCTGAAAACAAGGCGCACCCGGTCCGTGGGCGCGCACGTTTGTGCGGACAGGATCGGCGTGTTCCCGGGCGTTGCCGGGTCACTGCCTGTGGTCTTGCCTGCGGACAGGGCCCAGGTGCGGTCCCGGGGTCGCCGGTGCGCGTCGCGGTGCGCGCACCGGTCCGGGTTCACCCGGAGGGGGCGGCGGGTTCGACGCGCAGGGTGGCGTCGTGCGCGTCGGGGGCGGCCATCGGATCGACGACTTGGCCGCTGTAGTGGCTGTACTTGGTGCGGTAGGCGCGGTCGATCGCTGCGGCGTGCTCGCCTTGGGCGTCGGTGAAGGTGACGTTCGTGGTGAGTCCGCCGGCCTCGATCCGGCCCCGGCCGGCTTGCAGGGCGTGGCTGAACCATCGGCTGCCGCGTCCCCGGTAGGCGCGTACGTAGAGGGCGTCATCGACCACGACCATCCAGATCGGTGTGCCGTTGCGCGGTGTTTCGTCGGTGGTGGCCGGGAAGATGACGAGCTCGTCCGCCCGGGTGAGTTGGTCGAGTTCGCCGGGGGTCCATCGGGTCATGGTGCGTCCTGTGTCATCGGTGTTCACCGCCCTCGTGGGGGCTGCCGCGCGGTGGAGGCGAGCGGCGTTTCGCCTGCTCGCCTCCACCGTGCGGCCGGGTTGGTCAGAGGGTGATCATGATCTTGAGGGCTTCGCGCTGATCCATGGCGCGGTATGCCTCGGGGATCTCGTCCAGGGTGAGGGTGCGGTCGAAGACGCGGCCGGGGTCGACGGTGCCGTCCAGGACGGCGGGCATCAGCCGCTCGATGTAGGCGCGGACGGGGGCCGGGCCTCCGGTGAGGGTGGCGTTCTTTCCGAAGAGGCTGCCGAAGCCGACGGGTGCGTCTTCGTACTGGGGGACGCCGACGCGGCTGATGACGCCGCCGGGACGGACGGCGCCGACGGCCATCTCGTAGGCGGGCATGTGGCCGACGGCTTCCAGGACGGCCCGGGTGCCGTGGCCTCCGGTCAGGTCGCGGACCTTGGCGATGCCTTCTTCGCCGCGCTCGGCGATGACGTCGGTGGCGCCGAAGTCGCGGCCGAGGTCCGTGCGGGCCTTGTGTCGGCCCATGAGGATGATCTGCTCGGCCCCCATCTGCTTGGCGGACAGGACGGCCAGGAGGCCGACAGCACCGTCGCCGACGACGGTGACGGAGTCGCCCGGCTTGATGTGGGCCTGGTGGGCGGCGTGGTAGCCGGTGCCGTACACGTCGGCCAGGGTCAGCAGCGAGGGCAGGAGCTTGTCGTCGACGCCCTTGGGCAGCTTGACGAGGGTGCCCTGCGCCTGGGGGACGCGGATGGCGTCGGCCTGGGCGCCGCCCACGCCGGGCGAGCCGTACCAGCCGCCCTTGGCGCACGAGGTGTGCAGGCCCTGGCGGCAGAACTCGCAGGTGTTGTCCGCGAACGCGAACGGGGAGACGACCAGGTCGCCGCGGCTGAAGCCGGAGACGTCGGAGCCGAGTTCCTCGATGACGCCGATGAACTCGTGCCCGATGGGCATCGGACCGTCCGCGGCGGTCAGGCTGTGGAAGAAGTGCAGGTCGCTGCCGCAGACGCAGGAGCGCACGATGCGTACGACGGCGTCGGTGGGCTGCTCGATGACCGGGTCGGGGGCGTTGTCGACGCGTACATCGCCGGCTTCGTGGATGAACGTGGCTCGCATGGGGGTGGCTCACTTTCGTGTGGTGCTCGAAAAGGGGGGAAGTGGTCCGGCCGTGGAGGCGGAGGTCCGGCTCCACCGGCTGGGGTGTGCGGGGCAACGGCCGTGGTGGCGTTGTCCGGTGGGTCAGGTCGTGGGGGTCAGGAGACCGTCAGGACGATCTTTCCGTGGGCCTGGTGGGAGAGCAGCCGCTCGGCGGCCGAGGACGCGTCCTCCAGGCTGAAGGTGCTGTCGATGACGGCGCGCACCCGTCCGTCGGCGAGGGCCGGGCCGGTCTGGTCGGCGGCTGCGGCGACCACCGCGCCGAACTCGGCGGGCCGGCCGTGGCCGAAGGACACGCCGTGCAGGCGCAGGCGCCGGTAGGACAGGGCATCCAGGTCGATGGTGGAGGCGGCCTGGTCGAGGCGCCCGATGTTGACGACCGCTCCGCCCGGCCGGGTGGCCGGCAGGCACGCGGCGAACGTCTGCCCGCCGACGTGGTCCAGCGCCAGGTCCACCCCGTCGCCGTTGGTGGCCTTCAGTACCGCGTCGGTCAGATCCTGTTCGCCGGTGATGACGACGGTGTCGGCTCCGGCCTCGGTCAGCAGTGCTCGTTTGGCGGCCGAGCGGGTCGTGGCGACTACCTGCCCTGCTCCCAGGGCCTTCGCGATCTGGATCCCGAGCAGGCCGATGCTGGAGGTCGCCCCGGTGATCAGTACCGACTGCCCGGCCGTGAAGCCACCGGCCATCAGGGCACCGTGCTCGGTCAGCAGCCCGGTGGGGAGCGCGGACGCCTGCTCGTCGTCGAGGCCGGCGGGGATCAACATCACGTGCCGGTGGTCGGCCAGGACGTACTGGGCGAACGCGGCGGGGCTGGTGCCCATCACGCGGGCCCCCTCGGTGAGGGTGTCGACGCCGTCGCCGACAGCGGCGATCTCCCCGGCGAACTCGTATCCGGCGCGGTACTCCTCACCGGTGCCGCCGTTCGTGGGGTCGGCGGCGGCCAGCATGGACCCGTCCGCGTTGTTCAGGGCCAGGGCGCGGGTCCTGACCAGGACCTGCCCGGGGCCGGGTCGCGGTATCGGGACTTGGCGGGCTTCCCAGGTGGGGCCGGTGCCACCGAACAGGGCGGTCATGGTCGCGTTCATGGGTGGTCCTTTCGTGCGCGTGCCGGTGCGGGTGGTGGGGGGCGGTTCAGCGGCTGCGGGTGCGGGGGCCGCGGTACTGCTCGTCGGTGACCTTCTCCAGCCAGGTGGTCTCGGGCCGGTCGTCGTCGGGGGCGGTGCCGTCCCACAGGGCGATGTGCTGCATGAACCGGTCCTCGGTGGCCCCGTGCCAGTGCTCCTCGCCGGGCGGGCAGGTGACCGTCTCGCCGGGATGGGCCTCGAAGACGGTGCCGTCGCGGGTACCGATCAGGGCGACGCCCTCGGTGACGTGGAGGGTCTGCCCCACGGCGTGGTGGTGCCAGGCGGTACGGGCGCCGGGTGAGAAGCGCACCATGTTGGCGCGGAGCCGGGACGGCTCCTGGCCGGCGTGGATGACGTCGAACCAGACGTCGCCGGTGAACGCTTCGGCGGGGGCCTTGGTGGTGGGCCGGGGCTGGACGAACTCCATGGTCATCTCCCAGGGGTCAGTACGTGAGGGCTCAGGAGGCCCGGGTCAGCTGTTCGCGCGGGCGGAGGCCAGCACAGCTTTGAGCTGTGCGGCGGCGCCCATCGCGTTCGGCCATCCGGCGTAGAACGCCAGGTGGGTGATGGCCTCGCTCAGCTCCTCCTCGGTCAGACCGTTGTCGAGGGCGAGCTTGAGGTGGAAGCCGAGCTGGTCGGTGCGGTAGAGGGCGATCAGCGCCGTGACCGTGACCAGGCTGCGGTCACGCGGCGACAGCCCTTCGCGCTCCCACACGTCGCCGAACAGCACCCGGTCGGTGAGGTCCGCGAGCTTCGGTGTGACATCACCGATCGACTTCTGCGCGGCCGAGGGCTCATTCGTCATAACGTCGCACTCCCGAACTCTTCAGTGATCCGATAGATCCCGCACTCGCCACACGCTTTCTCTGCGGCTACCATCGAATGGCTTTCGTGACGCACATCCGAAAGACGAGGGCTGGGCTTTCCGGTTGGTTCTCTTCGACTGTCACACCGAATCGGTGCAGGGAAAAGAGGAGAGTTCTTTCCGGGGAAGGAAACATCCTGGGAAGAAACTCTCCCCCCTTCATTCCGGGCCGGGGATGCGACACTGGGTGACATGAGTCCAGACCCGCAACTCAATGAGCTGGGCGAGTTCCTCAAGGCCCGCCGGGCCGAACTCACCCCCCGCACCGTCGGCCTGCCCGAACCCCAGCGACCCCGCCGGGTCCCGGGCCTGCGCCGGGAAGAGGTGGCGCAGCTCGCGGCGATCTCAACGGATTACTACACCCGCCTGGAGCAGGGCCGACTCCAAGCGTCCGCTTCTGTGCTCAAAGCCCTCGCCCAGGTCATGCAGCTCGACGAGGCGCAGTCCAACTACCTCTTCGGCCTCGCGGGCAAGGAATCCCCGCGCCCGCGACGCGTCGCCCGCCAGAAAGTGCAGTCGCAGCTCCAGCGGCTGCTGGACGACCTCACCACCACCCCCGCCATCGTCCTGGGGCGGCGGATGGACGTCATCGCCTGGAACCAGCTGGCCGCCGCCCTCATCACGGACTACTCGCAGATCCCCGAAAAGCAGCGGAACTACATCCGCATTCTCTTCACCGATCCGGCGATGCGGACCCTGTACGCGGACTGGGAGAACGCTGCCCGCACAGCGGTCGCCCAGTTCCGCATGGAGGCCGCGAAAAACCCCGCCGATCCCCGCCTCACCGCACTCGTGGGCGAACTCTCCGTCCAGGACAGCGACTTCCGCCAATGGTGGGCCGCCCACAACGTCGCCACATTCGCCATCGGCTCCAAAACCCTCAACCACCCCGTCGTCGGCGAAATGACCCTCGACTGGGACACCCTCACCGCCAGCACCGACCCCGACCAGCAACTCGTCGTCTGGACCGCCGAAGCCGGCAGCCCCACCCACGACCGCCTGCGCATACTCGCCTCCTGGGCCGCCGACCAGCACCTCCCCACCGCCCCGGCCGAGTAACACCCACGCACCGCGGCGCTCGGCAGGGCGCGGCTGTCCTACAAGGAGGTCCCCGGCATCGTCGATCCGGGAGCCGTACTGTGCGTGGGGCGAGGAGCGGTCATGTCGAGCAGCAGCAGGGCGTCGTGGTCGGGGCTGCCGGGTTCGGCGGTGTAGACGCCGAGGCGCTGCCCAGGGGTGCCCTCGACGTGGAGGGACTGCGATGTGAGGGTGAGGGCGCCGACCTGTGGGTGCTGGAACGCCTTGTGGGCGGGTTTGCGTCCGGTCACCTCGTAGCGCTCCCACAGGCCAGCGAAGTCCGGACTCTTGAGGAGCAGTTCACCGACGAGGTTGGTCAGATCCGGCGCGTCGGGTGCGGTGCCGGCGGTGGCGCGCAGGCGGGCGACGCAGGCCGTGATCTGGCGGACCCAGTCGGGGAAGAGATCGCGGGCAGCGGGGTGGAGGAAGAGGTAGCGGGCGAGGTTGCGGTGCTTGGCGGGCCAGTCTTCGAGTCCCGCGTACAGGGCGAGACCGCCGGGGTTCCACGCGAGCATGTCCATACTACGGCTGATCACGTACGCGGGGTTCGGGCGCAGGGACTCCAGCAGCAGCTTGAGGTGGGGTCGCACAGTACGGCTGGGTGCGGGCGGCGGTTCAGCGACGTAACGGGCAGCGCGGACGGCGAGCTCGCGCAGGTGCTGGTGCTCTTGGTCGTCCATGTGCAGGGCGCGGGCGAGAGCGTCGAGGACGGCGGGGCTTGGGCGGGTCTCCTTACCACGTTCCAGACGTACGTAGTAGTCGATGCTGATGCCGGCGAGGGTGGCCAGTTCCTCGCGGCGCAGGCCGGGGGTGCGGCGGGTTCCGGCCCCAGGCGTGAGGCCCACGTGTGCGGGGCCGGTCTGGGTACGGCGGGCGCGCAGGTAGCGGCCCAGCTCGGCGCCTTCGCTGTGTGCGCTCGTCGATGCCATGTCTCCAGTTTCACCCGCCGTGCGCCCGCCGCGCGGCAGCGAGGGGGGCCCTGTCGTTACCCCCGAAAAGCCCGCCCTGCCACACGCGCGCAATCCGGGCGAAGGTGAAGGAAGCAAGACACCCCAGTCCCACGTTCGGTAGGCGCGAAGTGCCCGGCCTGTCGAAGGTTGAAAGGGCTGGACACCTGCCATGTGGAAGAAGGGCGAGATGCGGTACATCAAGCTGCGTGACCTGGAGGTTTCCCGGATCGGGCTGGGCGCGATGGGTATGTCTCACGGCTACACCGGCTCCGGCACCGATGACGCGGAGTCGATCCGGACGGTGCACCGGGCGCTGGAGCTGGGCGTCACCCTGATCGACACCGCCGAGATCTATGGCCCCTACACCAACGAGGACCTCCTCGGCCGGGCCCTGAAGGGGCGCCGGGACCAGGTGGTCCTTGCAACGAAGTTCGGCCTGGTCTCGCACGGGGGCAACGGTCCGTGGAACCTGGACTCCTCGCCGGCAAACGTTCGCACGGCCGTCGAGGGCTCGCTGAAGCGGCTCGGCACCGATCACCTCGACCTGTACTACCAACACCGCGTCGACCCGAACACGCCGATCGAGGAGACCGCGGGCGCCGTCGGCGAGCTGATCGCCGAGGGCAAGGTCCGCGCCTTCGGACTCTCCGAGGCGGGCCCGGACACGATCCGTCGCGCGCACGCCGTCCAGCCGGTCACGGCGGTGCAGTCGGAGTACTCGCTGTTCACGCGCGGTGTCGAGGAGCGGGTGCTGCCGGTGCTGCGGGAGCTGAACATCGGCCTGGTGCCGTTCTCCCCGCTCGGACGGGGGATGTTGACCGGCACGGTGCGCTCCACCGACCAGTTCGACGAGAACGACTTCCGCCGCGACAACCCGCGCTTCACCGGCGAGAACTTCCAGCGCAACCTGGACCTTGCCGACCAGGTCAAGGCCCTTGCCGACGAGGTTGGCGCGACGCCGGGACAGGTGGCCCTGGCCTGGCTGCTCGCCCAGGGCGACGACATTGCCCCGATCCCCGGCACCAAGCGCGTGTCCCGGGTCGAGGAGAACGCCGCCGCCGACGCCGTCACCCTCACCTCGCAGCAGATCGACGTGCTGACCGCCCTGCCGCCGGCCTCCGGAGAAACCCACACCGAGGCCCAGGCCCGGATGCTCGAGCGCTAAGACCCGCGCCCGCCGGGACCGCACCCCCCACCCCTGCACCCGTTTGGAGTAACACCGTCATGCGTGCAGCCGTAATGTACGGAGCCGGAGACGTACGCGTCGAAGTCCGGCACGACCCGAAGATCGTCCAGCCCACCGACGCGGTAGTCCGGGTCGTCGCCTCCTGCGTCTGCGGCAGCGACCTGTGGCCCTACGCCTCCATGCCCACCACCGATCCCGGCCGACCCATGGGGCACGAGTTCCTCGGCGTCATCGAGGAGACCGGCGCGGACGTGACCGGGCTGAAGCCAGGCGACCTGGTGGTCGCCCCGTTCACCTACAGCGACAACACCTGCGACTACTGCGCCAGGGGTCTGCACATCTCTTGCCGCCACGGCGGCCGGTACGGATTCGACGGCGTCGACGGCGGCCAGGGCGAGGCCGTCCGCGTCCCCCAGGCCGACGGCACCCTGGTCAAGCTGCCGGTAGACGCGAACTCCGCGCTGCTGCCGTCCCTGCTGGCCCTGTCCGATGTGATGACCACCGGCCACCACGGCGCGGTCACCGCAGGCGTTGGCCACGGCGACACCATCCTCGTCATCGGCGATGGCGCGGTGGGCCTGTGCGCGGTGATCGCCGCCAAACGCCTCGGCGCCGAGCGGATCGTCTTGGCCGGCCGCCACCAGGCGCGCACCGACCTCGGCCGCGACTTCGGTGCCACCGACGTGGTCACCGAGCGCGGCGAGGAAGGCATCGCCCGCATCAAGGACCTGACCGGCGGCGGCGTCGACAAGGTGATCGAGGCCGTAGGCACGCGCCAGACCCTCGACACCGCGCTCGGCGCCGTCCTCGATGGCGGCATCATCAGTCGCCTTGGCGTGCCGCAGTACGAGCAGGGGCCGGTCGGCCCGGCTCAGTTCATGCGGAACATCACCTTGACCGGCGGCGCCAGTCCTGCCCGCGCCTACATCGAGCAGTTGCTGCCCGATGTCCTCGACGGGGCCATCGCGCCAGGCCGCGTCTTTGACCAAACCTTCCCCCTGGACCGCACCCCGGACGCCTACCAGGCCATGGCCGACCGCCAGGTCCTCAAAGCCCTCATCCGCCCCTGACCACGACCGGCACCCCTCACCGGCCCTCGCACGGTAAAGGACACCCCTGATGAAGACCGTCACCCTCAACAACGGCGTCGTCATGCCGCTGCTCGGCTTTGGCGTCTACCAGATCCCTGCCGAGGACACCGAGCGCGCCGTGTCCGACGCGCTCGCCGCCGGCTACCGGCTGCTCGACACCGCTGCGGCCTACGGCAACGAAGAAGCCGTAGGCCGCGCCATCGCCTCCAGCGGCATCCCGCGCGAAGAACTGTTCGTCACCACCAAGCTGTGGGTCCAGGACGCCCCCGCCCAGGACAACACCGAGCGGGCCCTGGAGACGTCACTGGCCAAGCTGGGCCTGGACCACCTCGACCTGTACCTGATGCATCAGCCCTTCGGCGACGTCTACGGCCAGTGGCGCGCCATGGAAGCCGCCCACCGCGAGGGCCTGACCCGCGCGATCGGCGTCGCCAACTTCTACCCCGACCGGCTGATCGACCTGATCGTCAACAACGAGATCACGCCCCAGGTCAACCAGATCGAGACCCACCCCTTCTTCCAGCGCGCCGACTACCACGCCCTCATGCGGGAACACGGCGTGCAGCACCAGTCCTGGGGCGGCTTCGCCGAAGGCAAGAACGACCTGTTCACCAACCCGCTCCTCGCCCGCATCGGCAAGGAGCACGGCAAGTCCGTCGCTCAGGTCGTCCTGCGCTGGCTCACCCAGCGCGACGTCATCACCATCCCCAAGTCCGTCCGCGCGGAGCGCATGGCCGAGAACTTCGACGTCTTCGACTTCAATCTCACCGACGAGCAGATGGCCGAGATCGCCACCCTCGACACCGGCCAGTCCCTGTTCTTCGACCACCACGACCCTGAGATCGTCACCTGGCTCGCCAAGCGCCGCCTCGACAGCTGATCTGAAGCGCGGGCCCTCAAGCGTGGGCGGCACGCCGTCGGTCTGCCGCCCACACCTACTTCCTACCCGCCCCCACCCTGTGGAGCCGTCCTGTGAAGCGAACCGACCGGCTACCCGTGCGGCGCACATTCCTGCGGGCCGTGCTGGTGAGCGGAGCTGCCGCCATGACCACTCCCGCGATGGCCGCCTGCACTTCCAGCCCCAACCGGCAGACATCCGGCCAGACCGCAACGTCGTCGGTGTACGAGTCCACCGGCCCACGTCGCGGCAAGGTGCTGCTCGCCTACTTCTCGCGGCCGGGAGAGAACTACTACTACGGCGACCGCACCGACTTGAAGATCGGCAACACCGAAGTCCTGGCCCGGAAGATCCACGACCTCATCGACTGCGACCTCTATCGCATCGAGCCCGCCGAACCCTACCCCCACGACTACGACGCCACCGTCAAGCGCAACGTCCGAGAACAGAACAGTGACGCCCGCCCCGCTATCAAGGGCACACTGCCCAACCTGAGCAGCTACGGCACCATCCTGCTCGCCAGCCCGATCTGGAACGTCCGCGCCCCCATGATCATGACCACGTTCACTGACGGACTGGACTTCCGCGGAAAGACCGTCCACCCCGTCACCACCTACGCCATGAGCGGTCTGGGCTCCACCGAACGCGACTACGCCGCCTCTTGTCCCGACGCCACCATTGCCCGCGGTCTCGCAGTCCAGGGAGAGAAGGTCGAGGACGCCGACACGGAGATCAGGGGGTGGCTTCCACGTACAAATCTGCGTAGCCGGTGACGTCGCTTCGACGGCGGCCCACCTCTACTTGCTTCGCGAGCGACCTGGTCACGCGGAATAACTGGCGCGTTCGTTCGATTGGCCTCCTTGCAGAGATCGCGGGAGGGGGCGCTGGTGGCCGAGCTGATGATGTTCCGGCAGGACGCGGACGGGCGGGACATCGAGCTGACCGGTTCGACGGTGGCGCTGGAGGTGGAGCTGCAGCGCCGGGTCGAGGCCGGGCTGGAGCAGATGCTGGGCGTCCGTTTCCTGGCATCGGAGTATCCGACCGGGCCTTGGCACCGAGGGCGGATCGACACCCTGGGACTCGATGAGAACGGCAGCCCGGTGGTGATCGAGTTCAAGAAGGGCTCGGACAGCGGGGTGATGTCCCAGGCGGTCTCCTACCTGTCCTGGCTGGAGTCGGCACACCACGAGTTCGAGGCGCTCGTGCGCAAGGTGCTGGGGGCGGAGGCCGCCGAGTCCGTCGACTGGCGTCGTCCGCGGATGATCTGCATCGCGGCGGGCTTCTCGCACCACGACCGGGTAGCGGTGCAGAGGTTGCCCGAGCGGATCGACCTGGTGCGCTACCGGATCTTCGACGGTGGCCTGCTGGGGCTGCTGCTCGTGGACTCCGCGACCGGCTTCCCGAGCGCTGCTTCGTCTCGCCGGGTTCGGGAGCGGGCGCCCGTGGCGGACAGTGTGCCGACGGCTTCGGCGGTCTCTCCGCCTGCGGGTGGCGGAGCGGTGCCGGAGTGCCTGCGGGACCTGTACGCGGAGCTGGACGAGGCGCTCACGGCGTGGGGCGAGGTGGAGGTGGCGTCGCTGCGGCACTACATCGCCTATAGGCGGTTGGTGAACGTGGCGTCGGTGATCTTCCGTCCGAAGCACGAGGCGATCCTGGTGTACCTCAGACTCGACCCGGACGCGGTCGAGTTGGAGGAGGGCTTCACCCGGGACATGCGCGGTATCGGGCACCTCGGGACCGGCGACCTGGAGGTCCGCGTCGTCTCGGCAGTCGACTTGGAGAAGGCGGCGCCGCTGATCCGGCGGGCGTTCGAGGCGGCCTGACGTAACAGGAGGGGCGGCTGGTGCATCGGTTAGTCGATGCTCCAGCCGCCCCTTTGGCGTCTGCGGGCCGCCGGCCCTGACCTCTCTTCGCTCTCACGCTCATGCCTCCGGTCCGGCCAGCTCGAAGTCGTCCTTCGTCAGTTCGGCCCGCAGCCGCTCCTCGGTGACGTCGGCGTAGTGCGCGGACAGCTCAACTCCCACGAAGCGGCGTCCCTCGCGCAGGGCCGCGACCCCGGTGGAGCCGCTGCCGGTGAACGGGTCGAGGACGGTGCCGCCCTCGGGGCAGACCTGGACGAGCTGCTGCATGACCTCGACCGGCTTCTGGGTGATGTGAACCCGGCCCTTGCGGGGCTGGGAGGCGATGTAGTGCCCCGGCAGGTAGAGATCGCGGGTGTTGTCGAGGGAGCCCTTGACGCCCCAGATGATGAACTCCGAGTCCTGCTTCGGCCCGCCCTTGCGGGGCCGGCTGGAGGGCTTGATCCACGGAATCGTGCCGCTCCAGGTCCATCCCGCCATCTGGAGGGCGTCGGAGGTGGTCGGCTCCTGTCGCCAGTCGGTGAAGACCATCGCGACCGCGTGCTCGGTCGAGGCCCGGTACGCCTCGGTGAGAAGTTCGGTGAGCCAGGAGCGGTAGGAGCGCTGGTCGCGGTTCTCGCCCGGGAAGTTGGCGAGGTCGTGCGCCGAGTTGCTCGTGACGTACTTGGCACGTGCGGTGCGGCCGGTCCGGTCGGAGCTGGTACGGCCCCCGGAGTTGTAGGGCGGATCGGTGATCACCGCCTGGACGCTCTCGTCCGGGAGGGACTTCAGGACGGTCAGGGCGTCGCCTCGGTGCAGCGTGTAGCTCATGGGGAGGGCCTCTCTTCGGGCGCGGCGGAGTCTGGACCTGCTCCGGACGCGCTCAACGGCGTGCATCCGGTGCGAGGTTGCAGCGGAGGTTAACGCCGAATTCCGGCCGCGCCTAACGAGGTGACTCCCTGCTTCGGGCCCCTGGATGGCAGTCGTTTGGCGCGGCCGGAATCCCGGTCTACTGTCTCGCCGTGCCACCGGGAAGGAGCGCTGCTCCACCCCCGTTGAGCTGTGCTTATCCGTGCTGCCTCGTCCAATCGAGCAGCGTCGGAGGCATGTTGCCCATCTGCCCGCGATCGCCGTGAGGAGGCCCCTGTGCACTGCCTGAGATTACGAGCGCGGCTGGCTGCCGCGCGTGACCTGAAACCGGCGTCCTGGAGCTACCAACTCCTCTGACCCGGGCCCGCCGAGAGGCGGATGCACATCGGCGCGGTGCCGACGGCTTTGCACGAGAAGTCGGCACCGCGTCTCCTTCGAACACCGAGGAGCCGCTGCGATGCAGCATGCCCTGGCACACCCGCGCCCCGACCCACCTCCGTCGCCCCGTCCGCACCGCCGTCGCGCTGAACGGCGGCGGCCGTGAAGAAGACGACGGGAGCCCTCGTCGGTCTGTGCGCCACCGGACCACTCCTGCTGGCACTGCCGATCCTCGGCATCGGCGCCGGGACCGCCTCGGCGTCGTGCTCGACCGACAGTGCACAGGGTGTGGACGCCTCCGCCGTCGCCAAGCAGGTGAAGGCCATCCTGGACGGCGGCGACAAGGGCTCGGTCTCCGTGCCGGGCCTGGACGCGCCAGCCGACCAGGTGCCCAACGCCAAGACGATCCAGGCCACGGGCGTCGCGATGAACATCCCCGCCCGAGGGCAGGTCGTCGCCCTGGCGACCGCGCTGCAGGAGAGCGGCCTGCGGAACTTGACCTACGGCGACCGCGATTCGCTGGGTCTCTTCCAGCAGCGGCCGTCGATGGGCTGGGGTACGGCCAGCCAGATCCTCGATCCGGTGCACGCCTCGACGAAGTTCTACGAGGGGCTCAAGAAGGTCTCCGGCTGGCAGTCCCTCTCTGTCACCCAGGCCGCGCAGGCGGTACAGAAGTCGGGCTTCCCCGAGGCATACGCCAAATGGGAGCCGCTGGCCACCGCCCTGCAGAAGGCCATCGAGCCCCTGCTGCAGAAGGCCGGCGGCGCATCGCCGAGCCCGTCGCCGTCCGGCTCTGCCGACACCGGCAGCCCCTCTCCAGCTTCCGCGAGCGGTTGTTCGGCGGACGGCGACGGGACGGACTTCGGCACCATCCCGGCGGGCGCCCTGCCGGACGAGTACAAGATCCCCGCCTCCGCGCCGCCGAAGGTACAGACGGCGATCCGGTGGGCGCTCGGCCAGCTCGGCACCCCGTATCAGTGGGGCGGCACGTGCACCGACTCCCACGGCAAAAACCCGATGGGCCGCTGCGACTGCTCCTCCCTGATGCAGGGCGCGTACAAGGCCGCCGGGGTCACCCTGACGCGGACCACGTACACGCAGGTCAAGGACGGCAAGGCCGTCTCGGTCGATGCCCTCAAGCCGGGCGACCTCCTCTTCACCGAGGGAACGGCCGCCGTACCGGAACACGTCGGGATGGCGATCGGGCAGGGCCTGATCGTCCACGCCCCGCACACCGGTGACGTCGTACGGATCACCACCGTCGCGTCCTGGAAATCACGGATTCTCGCGGCCCGCCGAGTCGTCTGACCGGCGCTCCTCCCCTCCTCACCTCCTCCTCGCACCGCTGGTTCGCCCCACCGGGCTTTGGCGTGCGCTCATTCGAACTGGAGTTCCCATGTATCTCGCTGAACAGGTCATACAGCTCGCCTACGACCCCGGAATCAAGCCCAACGAGGGCGGGCTCCCTGGCCTCAACGTCCTCAAGCAGGTGATGGGCTCGATCAACCTGTTCGGGCTCATCGCCGTGGTCGGAGCCCTAGCCGTCAGTGCGGGCGTGTGGGCCTGGGGTCACCACTCCGGTGGTCACCAGGCCGAGGCGAACGGTAAGAAGGGCGTGCTGGTCAGCGCGGGCGCGGCCCTTCTTCTCGGTGCGGCCAACGGTGTAGTGGCGTTCTTCTCGACGCTCGGGACGCAGGTCCACTGATGGCTCAGCACTCCACCCACCCCGGCGGCGCATCTCGCGTGCGCCGCCGGGCGCTGCTCGGCACTGCCGTCCTGGCGGTGCTCGTCGCCCTCGCCGGCCTGGCCGCCTACCTCACCCGCGAGGGCCGAAGCCCCTCCGATACCGCTTCCCCACCGCCGAGTTCGCCCACCACGTCCTCGTCGCCCGCGACACCGTCCGGGCCGCACACCCGGCCCCGCGCTCTGCCCGTTCCGCCGAAGACCCACGACCCGATCACGTACGGGAAGGCCGCCGCCGCAGCGTTGTGGTCGTACGACACCCGCGCGTACTCGCAGCCCGAGCTGCGCAAGGCGCTGCGCGGCTGGCTGACCACGGAGTCGAAGTACGCCGACCCGGCCTCCGTCGACCAGGCGGTCCCCTCGGCCGTGCTGTGGAAGGAGATGGCGGCCAACAAGCAGGTCGCCACCGCAAAGATCAACGAGGGGCACTTCCCGCACGCCTTCACCCAGGCCCTCCAGGACGACCCCGGGGCGATCACCCAGGCGTACGTCTACGCCGTCACGGTCTCCGGCAAGCAGTCGATTCGCTGGAAGGGCTCGGCCGCAGGCGGCGCGGAGAGCCGGTCCACCACCCTCGCGGTCCAGTGCCGACCCAACCACTCCTGCGCCCTGGTCGGCGTCATGCCGTCCGTCGCGCCCTGAACCTCGCCCCAGAACGGAGGTACGACCCATGGGAGTCTGCGACTTCCCGCTGATGGACAAGGTGTGCGGCGCTGTCGACTTCGCCACCAACCCCGCCGGCACCGTCACCGACGGTCTCGGCGCGTGGATCGCGAAGTCGGCGGGCGAGCTGGCGTCCAGCGCGGCCGACCTGGCCGCCAAGGCCGTCAACAAGACGACGGCCATCGACCTCAACGCCGGGTGGTTCCGCGACAACTACGAGCTGCTGCTGCCCATCGGCCTCGCCCTGACCGTCGGCATCTTCTGCATCCAACTCATGACCGCGGCCTGGCGCCGCGACGAACGTGCCCTCGCCAAGGCGGCGTTCGGCACCATGACCGGAGTCCTCTTCAGCTTCTCCGCCATCGCCTTCACGACCGTCGCCATCACCGTGGTGGACGCACTGTCCGACGGCCTCTTCAAAGCCGCCAACACCTCGATCGACGACGTGATCCGCCGCGTGATCAAGGTTGATCAGATGGGGGCCATGTACGGCCTCGGCTGGGGTGTGCCCGCGCTGGTGGCCTTCGGGTGCGCGATCGGCGCCTTCCTCTACTGGGGCGTGATGGTGGCCCGCAAGGTCGGCGTCCTGATCATGGTCGCGCTCGCGGTGTTCGCCGGGGCGGGCGGCGGCTGGGAAGTCGCCAAACGGTGGCGGCGCGGCTGGATCGAGGCCACCGGCACCCTGATCGTCTCCAAGCTGTTGATGACCGTGGTCTTCCTGATCGGCGTCTCCGCCATGGGCAAGACCGACGCCAGCAACGGAATGGCGGCCCTGTCCGACGCGATGGCCGGCATCGTCGTGATGGTCCTGGTGTTGCTCTGCCCCTACGCGACGTACAAGTTCGTTCACTGGGCCAGCGACGGCGGCGGCCACGACGACATGCACCGCACCGGTGTCGCCGGCATGGCGGTCGCCGCAGGAGCCGCGAAGACCGCAGGCAGCCTCGCGCTGCGGGCCGGTACCGGCGCCCCCGCTCCGCAGGGTCCGAACCAGGTCCCCGGCGCGGGCACCGATGGCGTCGCCTCCGGCATCAACCCCTCCGGCGGCAACCTCAGCAAGGAGGGCATCGACGCCGGGCCGCCCAAGCAGCAGACCCGCTTCCGGTACGGCGAAGACCCGGACGCGAGCGGCGACAAGGGCCGGGCTCTGATCCAGCGCCCCGGGATCCCGCCGCTGATCACACGTCCTGGCGAGGACGAACCGGAAGGGTCCGAATCGACTGCCCAAGGCGTTGCGGGCGGCTCCGGTCACCTCGCAGCCGCATCGGCTCCGGGCGGCGACATGACCTCCATGCCGCCAGCCGACCCCGGACCTTCGGCCTCGGGCACTCCGGCGTCCGGGTCCGGTCCGTCGGCCACCGGCTCCGCGACGCCGACGAACTGGGTGTATCCCACCCAGCCGCCGTCGGGTTCCTGACCCACATCCCCGGGGGCGGGCCGCACTCCACGGCCCGCCCCCGCCCCCCCACCAGCAGGAAGGTTTCGCCATGACGTCCAGAAGAGCGCCGCGCGCCCCGTCCTCCGCCCGCTCTCACCGTCTGGAACCACCATGTCCGGCAAGCACCAGTCCTCCACGCCCACCGTGAAGTTCCCGCATCGCAGCAGGCGCGGCGTCCTGCTCGGCCTGTCCGTCCCGCAGTTGGTCGTCGCCGGGCTCACCGGCCTTCTCCTTCTCGCCGTGATCCTCGCCCGCGGTGTGGTCGGCGCCCTCCAGCTCATCCCGCTGTGGGCCGTGATCGCCCTGCTCGTCTTCGTCCGCCACCGAGGCCGTGCTCTGGCGGACTGGGCCCCGATCGTCGTCCGGTACGCGCTGCGCCGGATGCGAGGCCAGCTCGTCTGGCTCACCCGGCCCTCTCGCCGGCCGACCCGCGAGGGACTGCTCCACCTTCCCGGCACCGCTGCCAGCCTGCGCGTGACCACTGCTCCCGACGGCAAGTACGGCGCCGTTCACAACCCGCACACCGGGACGCTGACCGCGGTGGTCAAGGTCTCCTCCCGCGCCTACGCCCTGCTCGACCCCGGCACCCAGCAGGCCAACGTCGGCGGCTGGGGACGCGCGCTGGCAGCTCTCGCCCGTACCGGGCAGATCGCCCGCATCCAGGTGATCGAGCGCACCATCCCCGACTCCGGCGACGCGCTGCGCCGCTACTGGGAAGAGCACGGCCGCCCCGACACCCCGATGGCCGGCGCGATCTACAACGAGCTGATCCAGAGCGCCGGTCCCGCAGCCGCCCCGCACGAGGCGTACGTCGCGGTGTCCCTGGACACCCAGGCGGCCCGTCGGCTGATCAACCAGGCTGGCGGCGGTCTCACCGGTGCCTTCAGCGTCCTCGCCCAGCTCACCTCCACGTTCGACCAGGCGGCGCGGACCGCCGGTCTCACCCCGACGGGCTGGCTCACCGCCCGCGAGATCGCCGCCGTGGTGCGCACTTCCTATGACCCGAAGGCGCTGGCGACACTCGACCGCTGGTCCACGGCCGGTCGCCCCGAGGCCGAGCCCGCCGCCGCCGGCCCCGTCGTGGTCGTCGAGAAGGCGGACCACATCGCCACCGACTCCGCCGTGCACGCCACCTACTGGGTGGAGAACTGGCCGCGCACCGAGACCAGCGCCGGCTTCCTGCACCAGCTCCTGTTCACCGGCGGGGTGCGGCGCACGCTGTCGCTCTCCTACGAGCCGAAGAACCTCGACGCCGCCCTGCGCGACGTGCAGCGCAAGAAGTCCAGCGTGATCGCCGACGCCGCCGAACGGGCCCGGCGCGGCCAGGTCGACTCCGAGGCGGACTCGATCGAGTACCAGGACATCAAGTCCCGCGAACGCCAGCTCATCGCCGGGCACGCCGACATCGCCCTGACCGGTCTGCTGACCGTCTCGGCCGACACCGAGGACGAGCTGCGCACCGCCTGCGCCGTCGTGGAAACCGCCGCTGTCGGCGCCCAGCTCGATCTGAGGCCGCTGACCTGGCAGCAGGCCGAGGCGTTCACCGCCGCCGCCCTGCCGCTCGCGCTCGCTGCCTGACCCTTCCCTTCGAAAGAGCACCCTCATGTCCCGCACCGCCAGCCCGACCGCGCAGGACTTCGTGCCCTTCGCCACCGCCGCGCTCGACTTCCACCGGGCGCTCAACATCCCGGGCGGCCCGCTGGTCACCACCCGGGCCGAGCTGGACGCCCTGCACGCGCACCTCGTTTCGCTGTACGGGCTGCTCGACGCCCACACCGGTCGCACCGGGCAGCTCGTCGCGGTCGAGGGCGACCAGCTCCGTACCGCCCGCACCCGCATCTGGCAGGCCGCCGAGCACCTCCACGCCGCCTACCACGCGGCGTCCCGGCCGGACTCCGGCGAGATCCCCGCACCGGAGGCGTGCCAGGCCGGCCTTCCGGAGGGAGCACCGGAACTGACCATCTGCCAGCGCCACCAGCGCACCGCTCATCTCGTCCGGCGGCGCACCACCCCGGCCGACCTGCACGCACCGTTCACCGGCCTCGTCCGCCGCTGACCCACCTCTCATCTGGAGAAACGCTCATGCCCCGTACCCGCGCCAGCGCCTCCCCTCTGTTCGTGCCCCGTAAGACGACACGCGCCGAACAGCGAGCCGCCCGAGCCGGTTTCACCGAAGCCCGCCGCCAGGCACGCCTCGCCGGAAATCCGCCCAAGCACCGCGCCGAGCAGACCCTCGACCCGGATCTGCGGCCTACCTACCCGCCCGCCGGTCGCCCCGGTCCGGCCTCCGCCCGCGGCGGCAAGCTCGCCCTGCCCGCCCACCGGATGACCACCGCCACAGCCAGCGGCGCGTACCCGTTCGTGGCCGAGGGCGGCCTGGGCGCCGAAGGGGTATTCATCGGCCGCGATGTGCACGCGGAGGCGGCCTTCTGCTTCGACCCGTTCTCGCTCTACAACAGCGGCAGGGTGGAGGGCTTCACCAACCCCAACGCGGTCCTGGCCGGGATCATCGGCATGGGCAAGTCGGCGCTGGCGAAGTCGATCGCCACCCGGTCGATCGCCCACGGCTACCGGATCTACATCCCCTGCGATCCCAAGGGGGAGTGGACCGGCGTCTCGCAGGCCCTCGGCGGCTACAGCATCGCCCTGGGCCCCGGGCTCCCCGGCCGGTTGAACCCGCTGGACGCCCCGGCCCGTCCCGCCTCCGTGAGCGAGGAGGACTGGTTCACGGAGGTTCGCAAGCGCCGTCTGCTGCTGCTGGCCAGCCTCGCTCGCACCGTGCTGAAGCGCGACCTGCTGCCGATGGAGCACACCGCCCTCGACCTGGCCCTGGATCTGGTCGTCGCCGACGCCGCCGCCGCCCGGGGTACGGTGCCGCTGCTCGGCGAGATCGCGCACGTACTTGGCTCCCCCGAGCGCCTCGACCAGGCCCTCGGCCACCAGGCGGGGCACCTAGGTTCAGCCGCCCAGGACCTCGCCCATGCCTTGCGACGGCTCGTGCACGGCGACTTGAGCGGCATGTTCGACGCGCCGAGCACCGTGTCGTTCGACCCGACCACACCGATTCTGTCCATCGATCTCTCCCGTCTCGGCGGCTCCGGTGACGACACGGCACTGGTGCTCGCGATGACGTGCGCGAGCGCGTGGATGGAGTCAGCCCTCAGTGATCCCGATGGTGGTCGGCGCTGGGTGATCTACGACGAGGCGTGGCGGCTGATGCGGCACGTCGGTCTGCTGGAGCGGATGCAGAGCCAGTGGAAGCTCTCCCGAGGGCTGGGCATCGCGAACCTCATGGTGATCCACCGGCTCAGCGACTTGCTCTCGGCGGGCGACGCCGGTTCACGCGGCCGGGTCCTTGCCGAGGGGCTCCTCGCGGACTGCAGCACGCGCATCATCTACCGCCAGGAGCCCGACCAGCTCGCCGCCGCTGCCTCTCTGCTCGGCCTGACCGGCGTCGAGACCCAAGCCGTGTCCGCTCTGACCAAGGGGCGGGGTCTGTGGAAGGTCGCCGGCCGCTCGTTCATCACCCAGCACATCCTCCACCCGGCTGAGCGGGAGCTGTTCGACACAGACGCCCGCATGGCCGCCTAGCCCAACGACCAGCACAGCAACGGGAATCGATCATGTCTGCTTCTTCCACTCCTTCCTCCGGTGACAACCAGCCGTCGCAGGCCACCGACCCTTTGGCGTGGCGACGGCACCTCCCGGCACTGGCCTCGGCCGCCGCCGGGATCAACGAGGCGTGCGACGCCTGGGACGCGGTTTCGGACTCCCTCTGCGACGCGGACGGCTGGCCGCTGGACGACAAGGTCTACGGGGACGGGAAGGTCAAGCGAGACGCCGAAGCGTGGAAGCACGCCGAAGTGTTCCTCGACCACGGACCCGAGGTGCTGGCCGGGGTCCGCGCCGCCGCCGACGGCCCCGACTACGTCGAGGGGCCGATCAGTGACGACCTCCGTCGGATACGCGGGATCGACACCATCCTGTTCCGGGCGGAGGAGTTGCGGCACGAATGGGCCGACGTCATGGCGCTCATGGACGGTTCGCAGCCGAGCGTGCTCCACCTCTACCAGGAGCGGGCTGAGGAGCACCGCAACAGCGAAGGCTGGCACTACGCACACGAACTGTCTGTCCAAGGGGCGGCGTTGGTGCGCGCCGGTGAATACCTGGCTGACCGGGCGGACGCCGAACGGCCAGCCCCAAGCGAGCGGGCGCGCGTCGCCCTGACCCGGTCCACTCACAACGTCCGTGGCGAGCCGACCGCTGTGCCTCCACTATCCCCAGCAACAAATCCGCCGGCTCCCGGTCGCTCCCGATGACCCCTAGCACGGAGTCACGGCAGCACCAAACCGACCGATCACCGGATTCCAAAGCGTAAGCACCCGTTCTGACCGGAGTCATGTCGCCGGACCATCGTCGTCGGCGTCCTCCTCTCGGGGGTCGACGTTGGCGGGATCGGGGTCCTGCATCAGCTCGAAGCGACGCCGCTGAGCCAGCTCGTGCTGGGCGGCCCTGCGCTGCTTCTCTTCCGTCCGGGAGGAGAGCGATGGAAGCGGATCGGAGCGGATGTAGGCCGACAAGAGGTCGGTCAGCTCGTCCGTCAGCTCCGCAAGCCAACTCACCGCGAAGAAGTGTCGGACACCCGCTGCCCGGAACCGGCGCATGACGATGAGGAGGGACTTCACACGGTCTCGGAGTTCCCGGTTCGGGATGCGGGCCACAGCCCTCTCGACGTTCTCCATGTGGCCGAACACGGTGTCCAGGTACGACGCCCGCTCGTCCGTGGGCATCGTGGCGACGTCACTCCTGACTGAACTTAGAAACTCCCCGAGCGTGATCAGTTCGTTCAGGGCCTTGTCCGCCGCTTCCTGGCCGATCTCGGCGAGACGGGCCTCCCTGGCCAGCTTTCTCTGGTGGGACAGAGTGAGCCACACGCCCCCGAAGGACGCCGCACCACCCACGAGGGCACCGCCGAAACCGATCAGACCGGAGAGCACTTCAGGTTGCATGGCGATCATCATGCCGACTGGACCAACTCCGTTGGGCTGATCCCATCAACTCCCGCTGGACCACTTCCCGCCCCTTCGCCGTCGGTCGGCCAGCTCGTGCTCCCGACCGGTCCGCCGCCGGAGTCTTCCGCGCGGACCGCGCCGCCGTCGGTCAGTTCCTCACCCGCTCCCCGACTCTGACCGACCGCGATCCAGGAGCCCTCCGTGCACCGCACCCCCAGAACTGATCCGCCCGTCGCCCGCACCTGCAACCGCACCCGCCTCGGATGGATCTGCCATGCCCAGCCACTACGACGTGCTGCCCGACCTGGCCTTCGGCCACCACCCCGTCCACGGCATCGTCGCCGCCAACCCGAAGAACCTCGCGGCCAGCACCTGGATGCTCAGGGGATTCGACTTCCATCCCGTCCCCGACCAGCCGACGTTGTACGCGCTGGCCGACCAGAACCGTGACGGACACGGCCGTACGAGCCGGGCCATCGAGCTGCTGCGCAAGGCCGGCTACCAGGTCGATGTGGACGTCGCACTTGACCCTGCACCGGCGCCCGACACGGCACAGGTACGCGACCGCGGTCCGCTCGGTGAACCAGACGTCGCCTTCGCCGACCACCCGCAGCTCGGCATCGTCGCAGCCTTCGACGACCGTGTCTCCGGCCTCAGCGGGCTGGCGCTGTTGGAGGACGGCTGGCGGCACAACTCGAGCCTGGACATCTACACGCTCCCCGCGACCACCGATCGCGTCGAGGCGCTGGGGAAAGTCGCCGCCGCCACGGTGGCCCTGCACCGTTCGGGGCTCCAGGTCGCAGTGCAGCCCCGCCTCGCTCAAGAGGTGACGGCTCGGCCCCGCCCTGCTGCCACGCCGACCACCGGCCGTGAGCGCGGTCGTGGTCCCGCCCGCGCGTCTCCGCTGAGCGCCGCCGCGCTCGCCGCCAGCCCGGCCCGTGCCGGAATCCCGGGCAGGGCGCCGGTCCCCGCCGCCGCCGTCTCCACACCGGCGGTCCGGCCGGTTGACCCCCGCGTCGCGTACTCCCGCGACCGCTGATCCAACTCCTCAAGGAGGCCCTTCCATGGCCGTGAAGACGATCTGGCCTATCGACCACACCTGCGGTCACCATGCCGACCGCGACTTGTCCGACCGACCGGCTGACCGACGCGCCGGCTTCGCCGAGTGGCTCGCCAGGCAGGAGTGCACGGACTGCTGGCGCGCCTCGAACGAGGGCGACGAGCAGGACAAGGCTGCCTGGCTCAAGGCGAAGCGCGCCGAGGAGCAGACGGCGTCCGAAGCCTGGTCCGAGCAGTACCGGATGCCTCCCCTGGAGGGGACCGAGCGGGCCGTTCCCTGGGGCGTGCGCTGTCGTCACCAGATCCTGACCAACGCCTACACCGCACTGGTCACCGAAGGTACGACCAGCGAAGCGGAGTGGGCGGAGATCGAGGAGAACGCTCGTACGGTGACCCGTGCCGGGTGGTGGATAGACCAGAGGTCGTCCGAGCCCGAAGACCTCACCGAACTGCTCCGAGCCGCCACCGGGGCCGACCGGCCGACAGAGAATCCCTTCTTCTGACCGACCGGGTGCCCTGCTGCGGCGGGGCACCCGGCTGACCGCCACCGTGCGGCCTCTACCAGCGATTCTCGGCCGGACCAAACCCCGCATTTGCCGGACGCTCTGCCCACTGGCCCACCTCCAACGGGTCCTTCGCTCCCTCTGCCCCGGAGACTTCCGTGCCTACCTCGATCACCATCACGTCCGAGTTCAGCGGCAGCGTCGTTGCCAAGGGCGCTACTGATGACCTCTCCGCGCAGCTCCTCCGTCACGCCGGTTTCAAGCAGATCGACGACTGGCACGGCCGACGCCATCGCCTGCCCACCACCACTCCGCTCGCCGACCAGGTCGCCATCGCCAGCCATGCGGCCGAGATGCTTCGAGCCGCTCGCTATGACGTCACCCTTCCGCCGTCCCTCGACACGGCCCGGATGAGCCCTCCGGTGCATGCGCTGGGGCCCTACGCCGCCGGAGCTGAACTCCTCAGCATCACGGACCAGATCCGTGCGGCCGAAGACGGAGCCAGCCTTCAGCGGGCAGTCGACCACCTCCTTCACCCCGAGCACGGTGCGCTGGAGCGTGTCCGGGAGGCGTTGGAAGCAGCGGGAGAACAGGTCAACGACCTGGACGACGACGCGTATGCGCTCGCCGACCGGTTCGGCTTCGCCTCGGAGTTCGTCAGCTCGGCCCAGTCCGAACTCGTCGACTCCGAGGCCGAGCTACGCCGCGTCGGCGCCGCTTCGACGAGCTACTCCCCAGCACCGACCGTCCGTGATCACCGTGATGCCGCTCTCGCCACTTCTCCTGCGGCGAACCAGGCCAAGGTCTCCTCGGCGTCCAGTTCCCCGTCGGCGCCTTGCTCTGCGACGAGTCACCCACCGCGCGCCTCAACCCCCCGACGGTGACCCCGGCCGCCCTCTCCGCCGCCGGCCTCCATTACGTCGCGCGCCCCCGCTCGACTCACCCGTCAAGGACCACTCACCCGAAGAGGCAAACGTGCCCGAGCACTACTCCAGCATCGGCGAGGCCGTCGGTGCGGCCATGCAGCACAACATCCGGCTCGCCCACCGCAGCGCGGCACCGGGCTCCGACAAGCCGCTGCAGGTCAGGCACCTGCCCAGCGCTTCCGCCGATCCGTACTCGGTTCGCGGGATGATCTCTCGCCTCCACGAGGACGCCTCGCCCGATGAGGTGGCGGGCATCATCCAGGAGGTCAACGGCGCACTGGTCGGGGCTCTGCCCGAGCTGACCGAACTCGTCGCCTCTGCCGCCGACTGGACTCGCGCCCGCCTCGACTTCGACGACCCGCATCACCATCCGACATTCGAGACGTGGACCCGACTGGCAGCCGCGTACGGGATGCTCCAGGACGTCCGTGAGCAGTTGGAAGCCGCCGAGGACGGTCTCGCTGCCTGCCCCGCAGAGCGCACGGACCCCCGGCACCACCAGATGGTCAACGTCCTGCGCAGCCGGGAGTTGCTCGACGATGTCCTCGGTGCCGAGGCTGCTCCTGTGCCGTCCGCTGCCCAGAACGTCGATTCAGGCCGGCAGCGGGCGGCCCGCGCCTCGTCGCCGCGCGCCGGAACATCGCCGTCGACCGGCAGTCCGCCGGCCACCGCAGCGCCTCCGCCCGCGCCTCGTTCTGCCGGCCGACTCCGCTGAAAAGTTCCGCCTCAGACGTCCAGGAGTACCCCCATGATCTGCACGAGAGCCGAGCGCGCCCCGCCCCTGCCCGCTCGCACACCCAAGGAACCGCCGTGCCTTCCCCGCGCACCAGCGCGCCCTCGACCACCACCGGGTCGGACGCGCTCCTCTACCTCCTGTTCGGCATCCTCGGCGCCGCCATGGCCTTCGGCTCCCTGGCCTGGCTGACCGGAAATCTCACCAACACCTTGGTCGGGAGCGGGACATGGGCCCCCTTCCGCGTCACGGACGCGCTGCTGCACCCGGAGGTGCTGTGGCCGTCGTTGAGCACCAGCATGCTGATGGTCGGTGCCCGCCTCGTCCCCGCCCTGTTCACCGTTGCCCTGGTCGTCACCACTGCCGTGCTGTGGATGCGGTGGCGTGTCGGGTCCAAGTCCGGCCTCGCCCGGAAGGCGGATCTGGCGCCGCTGCTGGACAAGGAGATCGTCGCCAAGGCGAAGAGCCTGCGCCCGAGCCTGGGCGGCCGGGAGAGTAAAAGAGGTCCTGCCCGCTGACCGCGGCATCCTGCTCGGCACCCTCGATCCCGGTCGTGCGGAGGTCCGCGCGTCCTGGGAGGACGTGATCGTCGCGATCATGGCCCCGCGTTCCGGCAAGACGTCCGGGCTGGCGATCCCCGCGATCCTCTCGGCACCGGGCCCGGTCCTGCTCACCAGTAACAAGGCCGCGAACGACGCCTTCACTACCACGGTGGACGCCCGTGCCGAGGTCGGCACGATCTGGACCCTCGATTCGCAGCAGATCGCCCACCACCCGCGCGAGATGTGGTGGGACATCCTCGCTGACGCCCGCGATCTCGCCGGGGCGAAGAGGTTGGCGGGGCACTTCGTGACCGCGAGCGTGGACGAGTCCAGCGGCTCCGACTTCTGGTCGACCGCCGCGAGCAACACCCTCGGTGCTCTCTTCCTCGCCGCAGCGTCCCACCGGCGGCCGATCACCGACGTCCTGGCCTGGCTCGCGATGCCGGCCGACCGCACCCCGGTGGACCTGCTCACCGACGCCGGCCACCATGCGGTCGCCGCCCAGCTCCAGGGCACCGTCTCCGGCGCGACCGAAACGCGCGACGGCATCTATGAGACCGCGAGGCAGTACGCGAGCTGCCTGCTCGACCCGGACGTCGCCGCCTGGGTCACCCCCAGCGACGACCTTCCCGAGTTCCAGCCGTTCGCCTTCGCCACGTCCCGCGACACCTTGTACCTGCTGAGCAAGGACGGCGGCGGCAGCGCGTCCGCGATCATCGCTGCTGCGGCCGACGCCGTGATGCGCGCGGCCGTGATCGTGGCCGAGCGCTCCGGCGGGCGACTCGACCCGCCCGCCCTGTGCGTCCTCGACGAGGCGGCAAACGTCTGCCGCATCTCGGACCTCCCTGATCTCTACAGCCACCTGGGCAGCCGAGGCGTCATCCCGATGACGATCCTGCAGTCCTACCGGCAGGGCCAGCGGTGCTGGGGCGAGGCCGGTATGGACGCCCTGTACTCCGCCGCCACCATCAAGATCATCGGATCTGGCATCGACGACGCGGACTTCGCCGACCGGCTCAGCCGTCAGGTCGGCGATCACGACGTCCAGACCACCTCGGTGTCGACCAGCGAGGGCGGCAAGTCCACCTCGGTGAGCATGCGCACGGAACGGATCCTTCCGCCGGACGCCATCCGCGCCCTGCCCAAGGGCAAGGTTCTGCTGCTGGCCACCGGCATCCGGGTCGCCATGCTCAACCTCAAGCCCTGGTACAAGGAGCCCTCCGCCAAGGTGGTCGGCCCGGCTTCCGCTCGCGCCACGAAGGCCATCACCGAGCGTGCCCTCGCGAAGAGCATCGGCCAGGACGATCTTGGACTGTCGGCATGAGCGCGCCCACACCACCGCAGGGGCGGCTGGCCCACGCTCCGGTCGTCCTGCGCGGTGGCCGGTGGTGGCTTGACGGCGAGGCAGGCTCGGTTCCCGCCTCCGATCCCGCCTTCACTGCCGTCTTGGACGCCTTCGCGCTGTCGATGGCCGCTGCCGACCAGGCAGTCGCCAACCTCCGCATCCGGCAGGACGAGGCGTCCTGCGCTGATCCCGGAGGCCGGTGGTGAACCCGCTGATGAGTGCCGAGCAGGCGGTCCTCGGTGCCGCACTCCTCGACCCCGAGCAGCTCACGCACCTGGAGTGGCTCGCTGCGGACCACTTCTATCGGCCCGTCCACCAAGCGCTGTTCGCCGCGCTCCGCAAGCTGCGCAACGACGGGCATCCCGCGCTCTCGGCCGCTGGTCCGTTGCCGCTGTCGTGGGTGACCGACGCGGTCGAGGAGGCCGGACAGCACGTGCGCGGGCTGACCGCGGCGTACGCCCACACCCTGATCCAGGCGTGTCCCCGAACAGAGCACGCCCCCGTGTACGGACGCATGGTGCTGGAGGGGGCGATTCACCGCACCGTCGCCCAGCACGCGATCCGTCTCCACCAGGCGGCTCGGGCCGACGCCGTCCAGGGCGAGGTCGAGGGAGCCTTGCGCACGGCGGACGTCCTGACCGGCGTACTCACCGACCTTGCACGACGCTGGGGAACCGACCCTCGACCGGTCCCACCCACCGCTGGCCCCTCTGCCGCCACACACATCCCGCCTCCGGCGCAGAGCGGCCAGGTCGCCGAGGACGAGCGGTTCCTCCTGGCCGTCCTCGCCGAACAGCCGGGGGCCATGGGCGAGGTGGTGGCCTGGCTGCGGCCGGGAGACTTCGCCGACCCGACCCACGGGCAGCTCTACCGGTGCCTGGGCGCGCTGCACCACCGGGGCGAACCCATCGACCGGATCACCCTGCTCTGGGAGGCCCAGCGACGCGGTCTGCTGGCCGACGGCACTGTGTCGAGCGAGCAGCTGACCGCCATCTGCGAAGGCATGGTCCCCGGCAGCGCTGACTGGTTCGGACAGCGGGTGATGCGCTCCTCCGTCACCCGCACCGCCGCCGCCTCCGCGCGAGCCATCCGGACCCTGGCCCAGGACGAGGCTCTGGGGCCCGGCCGGCTGATCAACCACGCCCTGCACGAACTCGGTCCGCTCGACGAGGTACGTGCCCGCTGGGCCACCGCGAACAGCAGTCCGCCTCCGAAGACCACGGCATCCGCTCCGTCGGCGGCCGAGCCGCCGCCCGACCGAGTGAAGGCCGCCCGCGCCCGCAGCACACCCCGCCCAGGTGCGTCACCCCCAGCCCCGGCCAGCCATCTCCCCACGCTGTCGACGGCCCGACCACCCTCGCGCGGCCACCCGTGAGACCCCCTCCCCACCAGCCTCTTCTGCCCCTGGAACTCGTCTTGATCTATCCCATCTCCGCGCCCGCGCTGGACCTACGTCCCACGGCCCCGAGTCTCGCCGCCCCGTTGATCGGGTCTCTCTGCTCGGGGTACGGCGGCCTCGACCTGGGCGTGCAGTCCGCGCTCGGCGGCACGCTCGCCTGGCACGCCGAGGTCGACCCGAACGCCTCACGCATCCTGGCCCGCCACTGGCCCGGCGTCCCGAACCTGGGCGATATCACCGCCGTCAACTGGTCCACCGTCCCCCAGGTGTGCGTCCTGACGGCCGGCTTCCCCTGTCAAAGACGTCTCGGTCGCCGGCCGCCGGGCCGGACTCAACGCCCAGACCCGCTCCGGGCTCTGGCTGCACGTCGCCCGTGCGGTCGCAGCCCTCCGACCCTGCCTGGTTGTGATCGAGAATGTGCGCGGCCTCCTCACCTCCCCCGCCGGTTCCCCTGGCGACGTGGAACCCTGCCCGTGGTGTCTGGGAGACACCGCAGGTCAGCCTGCTCTGCGGGCACTCGGTGCCGTACTCGGATCCCTGGCCGACCTCGGGTACGACGCGAAGTGGCTCGTGCTTCGCGCCTCCGACGTCGGGGCCCCACACCGCCGCGAGCGGACCTTCCTCGCCGCATGGCCCGCCGGGCACCCTGCTGAAGACGCCGACCAGCAACATCGGGAAGAACGGCGGCAGCCAGCATCCATCGAAGCGGAAGAGCGGGGGCCACGGTCCGAACCTGGCCGACGAAGTCGAGTGGCTGCTGCTGCCGACCCCGAAGGCGTCGGACGGAATCAAGGGCTCGCCGAACCAGCGGCACGGCAATGGCGACATGACCCTGCCCAGCGCGGCTGCGTCGTTGTTGCCGACGCCGAGGGCCAGCGACACGGGCACCCCGGGCCGCCGCCCCGGGAAGGGATGGCGGCCTCCCTTGTCGGCGGTGGTCCTGCCCCTCTGGACGCAGGAGACGCCGGAGGCGGAGGCGCGGACCGGCGATGGGGAGCGTACGGATCCGCCATCACCCGATGGGAGAGCCTCACCCGCCCGGCCCCGGCTCCCACGGACGGCGCCGGTCGGCTCCGCGCGGACTTCGTGGAGTGGATGCAGGGCCTCGACGCCGGCTGGGTCACCGCGACTCCGGGGCTCGGCCGTCCGGCGCAGCTCACCGCGCTCGGCAACGGTGTCGTCCCACAACAGGCTTCGCGCGCCTTGCAGTCGCTGGCGGCGCCACCCTTCCCCCGCTGTCCCCGCTGCGCCGACCGATAGCGCTCCACTACCGCGATTTTCCGGCCGCACCAAACCGCTGATTCTCCGGATCCTCTCGGGCATGTCGCCGTCTCACAGATGGAGCACACCCCCATGGCCGACACCAGCCCGACCTCCCCCGGCCCCGAGCCGTACCGCGTCCCCGACGCAGACCTCGACGACCTCGCCAGCACCCTCGCCAAGACCATGGCCGAGGTCAGGCAGCACGGCGTCATCCTCGACCGCCTCGGCTCCGAGCCCGAATCCACCGGCAGCCAGCCGCCGGACGGTGCTTCGGAAGCCGAGGCGGCTGACGGGAAGAAGCCCGACGGTCCTGCCTCGGTGTTCATTCTCGCCCTGGGTGGCAAGGAGTATGCCGTCGAACTCGCTGCTCTCAGCGACTGGGTGAACTACCTCTTCCTGCCGGTGTACGGCCGGGAGATCAGCACGAGCCGTCCCTGGTGCGCGCACTGGTACGAACACCCCGAGGCCGTCGCCCGGCTCCACGCACTCTGGCTCGCCTGGCAGCAGTTCACCGACACGGAGGCCGGCCTGTCCGGCCCCTCGACCTGGCACCGCGACCACCTGGACCAGACCCTGGCGCACCTGCGTGCGCCCGACGGACCGTTCGCGGCCTGCACGACCAGCGCAACTCGCCCCAATCACCGGGTGCTGGCCACCCCGGCGCCCGAGCAGGCGGGGGTGGCGGCGTGAACGACGTTCTCGACTTCGGCCTCGACGATCTCTCGCCGGTCGACGACGACTCCGAGGAAGCGATGGAGGCTCTCTGGGCTGGCGACTTGACGGTGCTGTCCCAGCACCACACCACGCCCAGCGGTTCGCACAGCTTCGTCCTCGCCCACGACCGATCGGTCACCTGGGGGATACCCGGCGAGCCACAGCTCGTTGCGATCGCAGTCGCTCGGGATCTGCGGCAGTCCACGTTCACGTTCGAGACGAGTCACCACGCCACGGCGTCCTTCGCACAGAACTGGCTGGCAGAACGCGGCTGCCCGCTCGAACGGATCGCACTGCACGGTGGCGACTACATCAAGCCCGCCGACGACCTCACCCTCCAGGTGGAACAGCAGATCCAGAAGTCGGGCACCCGCTACGAGGTCCTCGACACCTACACCTCTGACGACAACCCCAGCGAGGCGTGGACACTCGTCAACGACTCCCAGGCCACCCATGCACCGGTTCGCCTCTTCTACGAGGAGTGCAACCACAATGCCGGCACGTACACGATGCGCGAGGGCGCCTTCCCCGACGTCGGCGTCGCCCAGACCTGGCTGGACGAGCGCAGTGAACCGCTGCCCGAGCCTCCGGAGTACAGCGACCACAACGGTGCTGTCGTCCGGGCTCGCATCGCTCGCATCGCCCTTTCCCGGTCCGCCGGAACCTCTCCGACACCGCGGACCGGGCGCGACGCGCCCCGCGCGTCAGCGGCGGTACCGGTCCAGCGCGCGGTCCAGGGGAGGCTGCTGTGAGCCGCGCCCGCTTCGCCTTCGCCGCGCACCCTGACGCCATCGCCGACCTGCGGGAACTCCCGCCTGAGATGCGCGATTTGGCCTTGCTGGAGCTGCAGAACCTGGTCCACGGAAGCGACGACTGCTTGCCGTTGAAGGGCCGTCTCGCCGGCTTCCACAAGGTGTACGTCGACCCGGCGGTCTCTTACCGGCTGGTCATCCAGTTCCGCCAAGCGCCGCCGACCTCGACCCACAAGCGCGAGATCTACCTCGTGGCGGCTGGCAGCCGGAAGGACTACGCGGTCTACCGCGCGGCCCACCTGCGGACCGAGCCTCAGCAAGGGCTCGGCCCGGACTCCGCCACGGAGGCCCGCGTGCAGGCCGCCCGGTCTCGCTCGACGCTCACCACCGAACGGCCGACAACGGGCCGCGCGGCTGCCCCGTCACCAGCGCCGCCCTCGGCCACTGCTTCTCGAAAGGCCACCCAGCGATGACCAACGACCGTACTGCGCTGACCCGTTCAGAGCTGGCGGATCTCCTCACCGAGGCCGCTCAGAACGTCGGCGGCATCCCTGCCGCCGAGTACCCGACGGCCGCCGCCCGGTCCTACCTGCATCCCGTCTTGGGTCCGCTGGCCGCTGGGCCCCGCGTGATCACCGAGCTGAACGACCGGTTCGAGGGCTTCGTGGCCACCGAGCCACGCCCTGCTGGTTCGGCGGGCCTGTTCGCTCTGGCCTCATACGCCTCCGCGCTGGGGTGGCTCACCGAGTCGTTCGCCGAGCTGACCTCCTCGGTCGACGAGATCTGTACCCGCGTGGGCATACCCACGGAGCCACGCGCCCCGATCACCGCCGCACCCGGTGGTACGGAGCAGGACGACGAGTTTGACTTCGCTTTCAACGCAATTGAGTTGGAGGCGGTCCGCAACGCAGCCGAGGCCGCCGGCCTCGCGACGGACGACTACGTCGAGGTTCTCTCCCAGTCGCTGCTCGCCGCCGCCCGGATCACCGACGCCTGCATGGAGATCTCCAGCGGCCTGCTCGATGACGCCGATCTCCTCAGCGAAGTGAGCGACCGCCCTCGGCTCGACAACGATCCCGGGAGCCTGCCCGCTCTGGTCCGCTCCCTACTCGCCCGGATGGAGACGACGGAGTGAACCCGTACGACGCAGACACACACCCTGGGCCTTACCTCGTCGTCGAAGTGCTCGGTGTCGGGGATGTCAGCGTGCACGCCCTCGCACATGGTCCGGAAGAGCCGCTGCACCAGGCCGCTACACGCGTCATCGAAGCCGCAGCGGCGTTGGACGAGCGACACGAGAGCGTGCTCGACGCGGTCCAGCGCGCTCAGCGGCTGCTCGAAGGCACTGGTCGGGGTGAAGTCGGCCGAGCCCAGGTCTCGTACGCGCTGCTGCGCACAGCTCTCCCGGACCTCGGAGACGGCCTGGCCCAGCAGGACCGGGCATACAGCCAGCTCGTCGAGTCCCTGTCCGCCTACCGCCGGCTTCTTCCCTCGCCCGAGCCTGCTCAACACGCGAGCAACAAGAGCCACGGGCAGGGCCAGAAGACGAGGCCCCACCGGGACGACGACTGGGCCGTCGCCGGGGAGCGCGGGCTGGTAGCCCTCGAAGCGGTTGCGGCCGGAGGTGTTCGCTTTCGCCGCAACGCGATCGGCGAGGACCCGTACATCTCGCGGGAGAAGGCCCAGTGGCAGGAGCCGGCGGTCTTCCCGCAGACCGTGCAGCGGCTGGTCGCCGACGGGCTACTGCATCAGGACATCACGGAGAACGTGTACCGGCCCGGCCAGCTCCTCTCGCTCACTGCGCAGGGGGAAGCCGCCCTGCGTGATGGTCGCGCGACGACCTCCCGTGTGTCCGCCGCCCTCGGCCGCACCACCACGCGGACCACGTCAGGCGCGCCCTCCGACCCGGCCGCCGTGCCCATCGCCAGGACCTCCCTCGCGACCCCCCGCTCACGCTGACCTCATCCCGATAAGGACCCCACCATGGCTACCCCCGGCCTGCCCCCCACCTTCTCCATCGCTTCCATCGACGCCCAGCGCGTCGAGGAGGCTCTCGCCCGGATCGGGCCCAAGTGGACCACCTGGACCGCGATGACCCTGGCCCAGGTGAGGGGCCCCGTGCGCGTCCGCGACGTTGCTGCGCAGCTCCCCTTCGTCAGTGAGCAGTTCGTCGGCAAACGGCTGGCCACGATGCACGCTGACGGACTGGTGGTCCGCGGCTACGACCGGCGGGGCGCGCCGTACCAACTCAGCGCGCTCGGCACGTCTCTGGCCCCCGTCCTCCGCACGGTCTCGGACTGGTCCCGCACCCACCTGACACAGGAACCGATGGCCGAAGCCGAGCGTGTCGAGGACGCGCTGCGCCGCCTACATCTTCGGCACTCAACTGCCGTAGTTCAGGCCCTCGACTCGGCTGACGGCCAGATGCGGTTCGTCCACATCGCCGAGGCGGCCGGTCTGGACTACGGCCTCGCACGGCAACGACTTGTCCGGCTTCAGGCCGATGGCCTGGTCACGCGGACGGGCTCCCGGCACGGAGACCCGTACGTGCTCACCGATGCCGGCCAGGCGTTGGGGGCCGTCTACGCGAGTGTCGAGCACTGGAGCCAGCCCTTCTCGCTGCGAGGTGGAACAGCGGCACCGCGTCCGACAGCGGCAGCCACGCGGACCCATCTCGGCGTTCCGCTGGGGGCGGGAGCCGAGAGCGCCCGGACCGCGGCGGCCCTACGACGGAGCGCCGCCGCGTCGAACGTCATGTTCAGCCACGCGCCTCAGCCGGAACCGCGGGTGCCGGCGGCCGTGACTGCTCAGTCGGCACCGGGCCGGGGCCGGTGACGGCGGTGAGAACGAGAGGCCACTCGCCGCCACTACGGCATCCGCGTGCACTCCGGCGGCTCCCGCCGCTGCATACGCGGATCCGTTCTCCTCCTTCGCTTCCGGAGACTCGACCATGTACGCCCCTGATGACCCGACCCGGTACCAAGAGGTACTGGTCAGCCCCATGTATTTGGCTGGTTCCAACGGGACCGGCGAGGCTGGCTTCGCGCCCGTCGCCCACTGGCCCCATCAGTACCTCGATGAGGGCCCCTGCCAGCTCCTCGTGACCTCTCCCGACCAACGGATTCGGATCGGCTGGTTCGGCGACGACTTCGAACTGTGGAAGATCAGCGCAGCCGAGGACGCCTTCTCGGCGCCTCGCTGGACGGCGACGTTCAACCACGTCACCCCGGCCGAGATGGTCGCCGGCCTCACCGCCGCACTGGTCCAGGACTACGACGAAGCCATCGCCTCCGACGCCCCCGGCCGCTTCTTGACAGGACCAGCCGTCCCCTGGAGGGACACCGTCCGGCCGCTGACCGATGCCGGCTGGAACCTTGACGGAGCTGCTGAACTCGGCACGGTCGAGATCATCGCTCCTGACGACCAAGCGGGCATCCTCATCGATCGGCGCGGCTACGGCTCCGACCGCACAACCGTTGAGCTGTGGGCTGGCCCGCCGGGCTGGGGCACTCGTGCCGAAGCGACGTTCACGGCCCGCACCCCGTCCCACTTGATCGCCGCAACGGCCGCTGTGATGGCGAAGTCGACGCCGGTGGTCCGCGAGCGCCACCAAGTCGACCGGCGGATGCAGCACTTGGTCACCATGACCCCTGTCGCTGCAGCCGCGCCGATCGCCGAGGCTCAGGTCCGGCGCGCTCCGACTCCGCTGGAAGTACGCCGCACCGCGGTCACCCAGGCCGTACACCGTGCCGCGCGGGCACCACGCACGGCAGCCGACCTCCGGGTGATGGCCGCGCAGAGCCGCTCCACGGGGGCGGCGCAGAAACGGACGGGACACTCGGCGCCCGCGCCCTCTGCCCGGCTGCCGGCCAGCTCGCCGACGCCCCGGCGCGGACGCTGACTCCCACCCCAGGCCGCACTCCACTCGCGACCGTCCCCGCCCAACAGGAGTTCCACCATGCCCACCACCACCACCACCACCATGCTCGACCAGGCCACGGCCATGATCGAGAACGCCTGGGGCCAGCCCATCGAAGCTCTTGAGGTCCTAGGGGTCCGCCGCCCCAGCGAGGACCCGCTCCTGCGCTGCGCCATGCACACCCGCGCGGCCCTGGCCATCACGGACAGCGCGGTAACCGTTCACCAGGACCGTCTTCACGCCCTGTCCCGGCGTGGGTACGTGCCTGACTTCTACGAACTCGACCGGATCACCGAAACGGCGGTCAAGCTCCGCGTCGCCCACGCGGAGAGCCGTGCGTACCTCCAGGCGATCCGGCGCGTGGTGGAAGCCCGGGAGGCCGCCGCACCCGAGGTTGCGGCACCGGCGGTTCGGCTGGCTCAGGCCGCTGTCGCCCGCTCCGGGCAGACGCGGCACGCCCCGGGGGCCGTGCCCGAACCGCCCTCTCCGGCGGCGGTCGTAGGGCCGTCAGCGCCCACAACGGGGCCCCGACGTTGAACGCTTAGCTCCGATTCTCGTCGCGGGGGCCCTCTTCGGCCCGGGGGCCCACCGCGCGGGCCAGCTCCTCCACCGTCAGCTCCACGCGCCGGCCTTCGGCCACCCGGCGCTCCACCGTCTCCTCCTCCGGCCACCGGTCGGGCTGTGCGCCGACTCCCCACTGGCCGTCGGCGACCATCGCGATGTCGCCCACGGTCCAGGGCCGTCCGGCGGCGCGGATCTTGCGTTCCAGTCCGGCGCCGTCCCAGTGTCTGCTCGCCTCGGCCATCCCCTGCTCCCCTTCACCGACGTGCGGTCCCTCACCGCAACCCAGATACGACAACCGCGGTCGCCGATCCATTCCCGTCCCGCCGACCGCTCGCTGGTGGTCTCCAGTTCGCCCACGGCAGACGGCATCCCCGGGGAAACGACTACGCACTTCGGCATGCCGCATGCCAACGTACGGGTGTCGGGAAAACCGCAGGTCAACGAAGGGATCGTCCAACCGTGAACGCCTCTGCCACCCTCCTGCCCGCCGTCGTCCGCCCCTCCGTGGAAGACCGCCAATGGCTCTCCTCCGACCACTGCGCCGCTCCGGTGCTCGACCTCTTGGAAGCTCTCGGCTGGACGATCGCCGAGACCCCGGAGGCCAACGTCCACGCGACCAGCCCGGACGGCGGCGTCTACGTCGGCTGGCTCCCCGAAGACCCCTCCGCCTGGGCGCGCGAGATCGTCTGGCGCGTCCAGGTGCTGCCCGCCGACGGCGAGGTGTGGGTCCAGGAGTTCGGTGTCCATACCCCTTCCGAGGCCGTCGCCGGATTCCTCGCCGCCTTGGTCACCAACTCCTCGTGCTGACTGCCGATCAGGCTCCGCTCATACATCCACCGACGGCGCGACGACTCCCCGTCGTCGGGCCGACCAGCCCCGTCAATGGCCACCGTTCACGGAGACTCCCTTGCCCCAGTACCTGACCGTCGGCCACCTGCTCCGCCAGCTCCAGGAACTCAACCCCAACCTGCCGGTCCGTCTCGCCGTCAACCCCGACTTCCCCTTCGCTCACTTCGTGGGGGCCGAGGTCGTCGTCCGCGACGGCAAGGCGTACATCGCCGATGACGGTCAGGAGGACTACCTCCCGGTGGGGGCGCGCGATGCCCTCACCTGGGCTTGATCGCTTCCCTACCACCAAGGAGGCTTCCATCTCCTCGCTCCCGCGTCCCGTGCCTCGACTCGCGCTGCACGATGTCGCCGTGCGCCCCATGCCGGACGGCGTGCACAGCGCGCTTCTCCAGCGCATCTCCACTCGCCCCGACGGTCCCCTCGACATCACCTGGCTCGCTGCCGAAACTCCCCAACTTCCCCTCGGGCGCATCCGACTGCGCTGGGAGCCGGGCTCGCGCAGCGGCTGGGACGTCACGACGTACCTGGGGCTGACCACGGCCGAGGTGCTCCTCGGTTCCTGGCCCGCCGCCCCGGACGACTGGCCACGCCTGGTCCGTCCGACCCTGTACGAGGTGACCGGCCTGTGCGCCGCCCTCGCTTTCGCGACCGCCGCCCTCGACCTCTCTAACCGACTCGCCGGAGTTTGATCGAGGACCGCCTAAGGCCGCCCCCACGCCGATCAGGCGGGGGCGGCTGGATTTGTTCACAGGATCCGGTTCTGGCTCCAGTTCTGTGGTGCGGCCACGTTGAGTGGCTCGAAGCGCGCTCAGCTTTCCTCCACCACTCCATCATCGACGGGCATAGGAACAAGTCGGTCGCTGTCTGAGAGATCGAGCGCTCGGTGGATGCCACTGATGGGAGGGGAGTCATTGTCGGTGACGATGATCTGTAGCCGATCGACGTTCTGCGTGGCCGCGCCGAGAAGGGCTGCATACATGTTGCGCAGACGGCGGAGGTCGTGTCCTTCATGGCCGACATTGCTGCTAATGCCGTCGATGATCAGCAGGTTGGGCAAGGGAATGGTTGGGTCTGCCAGCGCTACGCGTTGATGGGCCAGTACGTGCGCCACGTTGACGAGGACCTCTACCCCCTGCGATTCGAGGTCCGCGAAGGAGCGGCCGTCGACAACCGGCAGATAAGTCTCGCGGCTGATACGTGATCCTGGGCGATTGTCGAATCGGGGCGCATCGAATTCTCGCAGCGTGGCTTCGAGTACTCGATCAAGGCTGGAGAGCCGTTCATGCACGGACGGATTGCTGTGGCGGGCGGCGGCGATGCGTTCGTTGAGTTCTTCTTGTTCCTGCTGAAGTTGTGCCACTCTATCTCCCTGGCCACGCAACCGGTCGTGCAGGTCCAAGGCGTCGTGGAGTCGGGCAAGGTGTTCCTCCAGGCGACCTTGCCTGGTTGCCAGTTCGCGCACGTGGTCGGTCTCATCCGTCAGGTAGATGGCTGCGGCGCGTTCCAGTTGGCTCCCCAGGTCGGAGCGCCGGTGCTGAAGCGCAGTGCGACTTGCCCTGAGGGTTTCGAGTCGGCGTGTGCTGCGTTCTACGAGCTGGTCGGTCTCAGCAACCTGGTCGATAATGCGGTCCTGCTCGGCGGCCAGTGCTGCAGGCGCGGGTGCGTCGGGCGGGGTCTGTAAGCACAGGCGGCAGGTGTCCTCGTCCCCGCGCTCGGGGACGTCTGAGCCACAGCGTGGGCAGGTGTGAAACTCGAAGTCGTTGAGCAGGCGCTCCGCGACCAGGGCCCGAGTGAGACGCCGGCTCTGGGCGACGAGTTGACCACGAAGTTCTTGCAGACGGCCGATTGTTGCCTGCTCTGCAGTTTCCGTATCACTCAACTGGCCTAGGTCTGCTTCCACCTCGGAAATCTGCTGCCGCAGTCCGATTGTGGTGGGGTCTGCTGTGCGCCCGGTCAATTGGACGTCTTCCAGGCGGGCGCTGGCCAACTGCGCTTGGGTATCGTCTCTTTGGACTTCGAGGTGAGCGCGGGAGGAGTAGTTCGAGCTCTCCAGGATGCGCTCTAGGGTGGCCGCGTCCGCGGTCAAACTCCGCAGTTCGGTGCTCACCTCGCGTAGACGCTCGCGCAGTCCTGCGGCTTCAGGCTCGTAGAGGCCGTAGAGGATTTCGAAGACGTACTTGCGCTTGATGTTCTTGTAGTTGTTGTCAGGGGTCCCGAAGACCGAGCTGTCGATCTCCTTCTGTCGCAGGATGCAGTACATGAGGTAGTCGCTGATGGTGACGGGAACCAAAGGGCTGGCGTCGTCTGAGGGCGCGCGGGGAACACGCACGGCACGCAGTTGCAGCATGTCCAGCCACCAGTCGCGGAAGGTCTGGTCGTAGCCTTCCTGGAGTTCGCTGGCGGGAAGTCGCCACGCCTCCTGCTGTCCGCCAACTTCGGCAACGTCCACCTTGGCTGTGGTGGTAGTGACGAGTTGACGGACAATCCGGAAACGTCGGTCGCCAACGACGACCAGGCCCGCGATAGTTCTGCCCCGGAGCTCCGGAATGACCTTGACGTCAGCTCCCAGGAGCGCGCGTAGGCAGTTAACGGTGGCAGTCTTGCCGCCGCTCATCGCTCCGACGATCGCGTTCATTCCTGGTTCGAAGCGAACGACCCGGCTGGTGCCCAACAGCTGCAATTCTTCGATGCGTAGTCTCACAACGGGGTCCCCCAGTCCGCCTCGACGATGTCGGGGAACTCTTCGTAGATCATATTCTTGAGCGTGATGCCGGTGACATCGAAGTGTCGGCGCAGCAGAACGGCGCGCTCGCGCACGGGTTTCCAGCTCTGACTACCTGCCAGAGCCAGTGCGACCTCGTGTCCCGTGTCCGTACTGCGGTAGGTGGCGATGGTGTCCTCGTGCCGCGGTGTGACGAGGCCCTTGCCGGTTAGTGCACCCAGGAGTGCGTAGTAGGCGGGGTCCCACGGGCCGTAGCGGTAGCGGATCATTTTCTGTTCGATGACGCCGGTCAGCCAGGGATCCTCGCCCACCTCGACGTTGGGACGCCGCCGCTGCATCAAGACCTTGAATCGGTCTGGATAGCGCAGGAGGAAATCGAGCTTCGCCAGCTTCATGCGCCCTTCGACGCCCTTGGCTGCTCGGGTGGCAGAGAAGACATCGATCAGAGTCAGAAGTCTGGCCTGCGCATCCGCCGAGGGTGGCGCTCCTCCAGTGGCCGGCAGAGGCAACTCCCTCACGATCACGTCAGGAGGCGTCACGAGCGGTCCCCCAGTCGAACTTGCACTGGTCGGACACGGCGCAGGCGCGCCCCATCAGGAGCACGCCGTCTCTCGCATAGAGGGGGCGACGGTCCACTTCCTCGGGCCTGTTCTGCAACGACTCCTGCAGGGAGTCGAAAATGGCGTCTGCCGGGCGAGGGTTTTCGTTCTGCGCGCGCTTCATCCGCCGGGCTAGGTAGAGCAGCCGCCGGTCCAAATCAGTTTCGACAGCCTCGTCAGGCCACATCCCCCGAGCCACCTCCGTCAGACGGTGGTAGTCGGCATGGGCACGCATCATCTGGGCGTCCTCGATTACGTCGTTGGACGCCCCGCCGCGGCGCAGTTTGCGGACCAGCTGCGTCTCCTCAATCAGAAGCAGGTCCGCGACCTCTCCGAGCAGAATGTGGTCCGGACGCTGTAGACGTTGGCGGATGTCATGCACACTTGCCTGCGTGAGCCGCTTGTCCAGGAGAAGGGCAGGCTGCAGATCGAGGGCCAGCAGCTTCGGCCACTGAGGTCCCAAACGACCCTGAGTCGCGTTCCGGGTGAGGCGCAGGATCTCTGTGTAGAGGGATTCGATCAGCGCAACCGTCGCGTTGGGGCCGCCTAGACTGCTCATGACGCGCAGATTGTGAGCCTCGACGTCCTCGCGGCGAGCCAGGCGCCGCACCCGAACGCGGCTCAGGAAGTCGCCTACCTGGTCCCGGTCTTCGTCGGTCTTCTTCAAGTGCTTGGCGACGCGCGAGAGGCACGTGGCGTTCTCGTGGCCGACACCCCGGGCGAGCGCTGATAGGGGCTCGTCCGCCAGGTCGAGGGGCCCCTCTACTGCCACGGTCAACTGGTAGGTCAGGTGCACCGCCTGAAGGCTTTGGTAGGTGCGCCACAGACTCTTCAACGCACCCTTGGCGAGCACATCGGTCAACGTCCACGGCTCCACTGCATCGCGCGTCTTGACCTGCTGAAAGTCCCACAGCAGATCACCCGCAGCGCACCGGTGATCGCCCTTCCGAGCGATCACAATGTCCTCAATGTGCTCGCACGTGACGTGCTCCACACTGCCGTCCGCCGCGAGCATCTCCAGAACGCCCTGCGCCGCAATATGGACTTGATACTCATATCGGCGCAAGGTCGTGGAACCGGAGTCATCCGGCGCTTCAACCTCAATTGGATCGTCCATGTGCCCCCGCCTCGTAACTCCCCAGGCACGCAGCGTAAAAGGACAACGATCAATCGTCTAGGGATTCGAGATCGAGCCCCGCCCTCGTCAGTGCCTCGGGAGGTCACATTTGCCACTTGCGTATCTTGATCCGGTTGACGTGGCCCTCGACGACGCATTAGTTCCAGGGCAGTTCGTCGGTCCGTAGCTGCGAGGCCGGCGCGGAGGAAGCCATCCGGCACGCGACGGTTCATGGCTGGTTCGAGGGCCACATCCAGGGGGACGCATGACCGGGGTGTGATTTCCGGGGCGGACTACCAAGCGACGGCGCACGCGGCTGACCACGCCCGAACGTCGAGGGGTGCCACCGACGTATCGGTGGCGCCCCTCGGCGTTCCGTCTGTTGCTCGCCTACTCCAGGTAGATGCCGGCGAATGCCCCGTCGAACCCGAGCGCGGCTAGGCCCGCCTCGACACTCGGGTAGGTCGTCCCGTGCGGACCGCCGACCAGGGCATCGAAGTGGGCGCGGCTGATCTCGGGCTCGGGCCACTGGTTGCCGCACCGGCAGCGGACCCAGACGTTGGGGCCGTGGTTGATGAGCAGCCAGTCGCGTCGGGCACTGCAGGCGGAGCACTTCACGGGGATGCCGCCGAGAGCGAGTTCGCGTGAGTGGCCGACGCAGCGAATTGCCCCGGGGCCGTCAGCCGACCGCATCTCGGCCTGGAGCTGCAGCAGGGGGTCGGTACCAGTGGGGAGGACGGGCAGGACGGGTGCCGGCTCCGTGGTGCGGGTGGTAGTTCTGAGCACGAGCGTCATCTCCCGGTTGTCGGTCCTGTCTTCATCCGTAACAGCCGGTGGAACCGGCTGTCCATACATTTCGCGGCGTCCGCTCGGGCGGTGGTGGTCTACGTCCGGTTCGACGTGGTCAGCGACGTGGCGAGCGGCGGTTGGGGGCTTGAGCAGTCCCGAGCGGTACGGCTGCCGTCGCGTTTCGTTCACTGGTGCGGCTGCTCGGCGCGGTGGCCTGGCGGGTGGCGACCTGCGGACGACGGGCACCGTCACCCGGGTGTGCCGGGAGCTGGGCGATGCGCCGCAGGCGCCAGACCAGGACGTCGTTCACGTCGTCGGCGCTGTCGAGTTCGCGCATGTCGATGGCCTGGCGCAGGAGGGCTTCGGAGTCATGGCCTGCCCGCTCTGCCTGGGCGAGGGTGGCGACCAAGGCGTCGGTCCTCGCTTCCGTGCCTCCTGCCCGTACGACCTTCTCGGGCAGGACGGCGCGAAGGGTGGCCTCGTGCATGAGGCGCTGGGCGTCAGGAAGGGCGCGGCCTTGGTCGTGCAGCATGCGCATCGGGGTGGCGGCGGCCTGGCGGTAGGCGGTGCGCAGATGCGCGGCGGCTTGTCGGGAGGCGTGGGCCTGCTGGGCGTGTCCGCGGGCGGAGTGCCAGCGGGCGGCGGCGAGGGTGACGAGGACGAGGGTGGAGACGAGCATGGCGGTGGTGCCGCCGTCCTCGCCTCGGCCGAGCGCTCCGCCGGCCTGGACAATGCCTCGGGCGGCTGAGCGGAGGGCCCGGGTGTCGGCGCGTTCGGCGCGGACATGACTGCGGGTTGCACGTTCAAAGGCGCGAGCTGCGGCGGCCAGCTCGGTGCGTGTGGTGGCCGGTGAGGTCTGGGCCACTGCGTCGAGGAGTTCTCCGACGCCGACGAGCTGGGGGGCGGCCTCGCCGTCCTCGTCGCGTTCCAGGAGCGTGGCCGAGCGCTCTGCGATGACGGTGGCGTTGCGTCGCTGACGGGCGGGCGGTGACCAGTTGGTCCGGTCAGCGCCGACCGCGGGCGCGCTCGGCTCGGCGGCCCCGTCGGTGAGGCGTAGTCGGATCTTCGGAAGGGAGAGGTCGGGGGCCAGTTTGGAGCCGGGGTACCAGACCGGGTCTCCGTCGCGGTTGCGGTCGCCGGGCAGGGCCACGTTGTAGCCGAGCGCGTCACCGGACGGTGCGTGTCGCAGCTTCACCCGTACCCCCGCTTCTCGGAGCCGCGTGAAGAACTCCTCTTCCGAATCCGCTCCCGCCACGGCTCGACGAACTGCCTCGCGGAGCGTCTCGCGCGAGGTCTCCGGGCGGCCGGTGCGCTCGGCCTTGAACTTCTCGGCGCTGCTGGGATTCTTCGCTGCGGTTCCGTCGCCCGCGTTCAGGCGCCGCAGGCCCATCTCCTTCTCGATGCGGCGGCATTCGGCCTGGGCCTTGTTGAAGTCGTAGTTCAGGCGCGGGTTGCGCAGGTCGCCGCGTACGAGGGTGGCGACGATGTGGATGTGGTCTTCCGCGTGGCGGACGGCGATCCACCGGCAGCCGTCGGCGTCTCCAGCCGGGGCGATGCCGGTGGCGTGGACGATGCGCTGGGCGACGGCGTTCCACTCCTTGTCGTCCAGCCGCCGGTCCCCTGGGGCGGTGCGGACCGAGCAGTGCCAGACGTGCTTGGCGGGTGCGCGGTCGCCGGCCTGCTTGACCCGCAGGTCCAGGGCGGCGGTGAGCCGGGCGAGGGTGACCTTCGGGTCGGGGTCAAGGCCGGTGTCGCGGCCGGGGTCGGGGGCGAAGCCGTCCCAGGAGCCGACGAGGTGTGCGTCGGTGTGCTCCTCGCGCCGTCCGGGGCCGTACAGGTAGACGAGGAGGCCGTGGGTGCGGGAGCCGCGTCCGATGTCGGGAACCATCACAGCCGCCGGGTCACCAGGTCGTTCGCCGCGTCATCGACGCGGGCGAGAAGTCCGGTCAGCGCGCCCAGCGCGTGTTCGAGTTCACCGGCGCGCGGCTGGCCACCGCTGTTGAGGACGAAGGCGATCTGGTTGATGTTGTTACCGATGCGGGCCAGCGCAGTGCGCAGAGCGGCGAGTTCATCGATGGCGGTGTCGAGCTGGTCGTTGCTGTGCACGGCGGCGCATCCGCGGGCGGCGCTCAGGCCGGAGACGGCGAGGAAGCGGGCGACGGTGACGCCGCGCTTGGTGGCGGCCTCGGCGATCTCGGTCTTCTCGGTGTCGGAGAGGCGGGTGGTCGTCTTGCGGGTGCGCTCGCTGGGGTTGCGGGTGCGGCGGCGCGGTTTGCGGTCGGGGTAGGCGGGCGTGCTCGGGCTCGGCTGCTCGCGGTGGTCGTCGCGATCGGCTTCTCCCCCGGTGACCGGCGCCCCCTGGTGCCGGTTGCCCGGCTGGTCCCCGTGCGCCCTCGCTCGGGGACCAGCCGGGCTTCCCCCGCCCTCCTGGGCGGGGGCAAGTGCGTACGTCGGGCCGTAGGACCGTCGTACGCGATAGCTTGCTCCGCCAGGAGCCGTGGTGGGGTCACGCTGCTGTCCAGCGGGGGTGGCCACCGGGTCGTTGGTGCTCACCGGCTCGTCTCCGGGTCCTGCTGCTGGAGTTCGCGGACGAGTTCCTCGATCCAGTCCATGGCCAGGACCGGGTGGTGCAGGGTCCAGGGGCGGCTTTCCCGGGTTCGCTGGACGATCCAGGTGGCGTCGGGGCCGGAACGGGCGCGGTGCAGGTGTCCGTGCTGGTGCAGGACGGTCAGCCAGGAGTCGACTTCGGCGGGCGTGGCCGGGTGAGTGCGCATCGGGTGCTCTCTGCTTCTGCTGTGGCGGGGTGTCTCGGAGACGCACGGGGCGGGTGATCGGTCGGGGTGACCGCCTCGGTCACCCGCTCCGTGGAGGTCCGGTCAGGGCCGGGCGGAAGTGACCGGCTGGCGGTGCTGCTCGCGAAGCTGGGCCATCAGCGCGGTCAGGGTGTCGCTGGACAGCGGGATCTGCTGACCTCGGATCGCCTGGGCGACCACCTTGCGGGTCAGTTTGTCCTCGGCCCTGACCGCCGACCGGGCGATCGCCAGCAGCTCCTCGGTGTCCGGGTCAGGACGCCGGTCACCAGTCGGACGAGCGGCCCGGTCAGTGACCGGCGGCGAGGTGACCGGCGGGGCACTGACCGCCGCCGGGCTGTCCTGGTCATCACCGACCGGGGCCGCACTGCTGGGGCGGTCAGTGACCGTCAGACCCTTGTCCGGCTGTCCCGGCAGGTCAGGGGCACCGTGGCTGCGGTTGTGGTGGTCGGTGTCCGACTGGTCGCTGGTCGCCGGGGTCGAGTCTCCGGTCACTGACCGGGCGGCGGTGTCCTCGTCGGTCGGGGACAGGGGCAGCCGGTCGGTCAGAGCGGTGACCGACTGACCGGACTTGACCTGACCGGCCGCTGAGCGCTGCTGACCGGCTCGGTCGGTCCGGGTGACCTCGATGGCGTCGCTCCGGTCGGTCTCACCGAGGTGACCGGGCTGACCGAGGTTCTGCCGGCCAGAGTCCTCGACCGGGCCCCGGGCAATGAGGATGTAGAGGTGGACCGCTCCGGCCAGTGCGAGCGGGGCGATGGTGGAGAGCACCGCGACCACCGCGTTACCGAGTAGGAGGCCGGTGCCGGCGACCGTGTCCTGGTTGATGCGCACCGCGTGGAGTGCGTTGGCCCAGATGCTGGCGGCGGTGGCCGTGCCGAAGAGCGTCCAGACGTAGAGCCGGGCGCGCAGTGGTGCGTTGCGCAGGACCAGGAGGGCTCGGATGCCGTAGGCGATGAACCCGTCGATCACCAGGGGGAACAGGTAGGTAAGGAAGCCTCGGATGTGGATGGCCACGGCCATCTGCTGCAGGGCGTCGTACGACAGCGCGCACCCCGCGCCCCCGAGCGCCACGACAGCCGCGCGGTCCCACCCGGATATGTGCGCAGTCTTCGACGCGCTTGCGATGTTCATGCCGCCGTCCCGAAGTCGTCGCGGATCAGGCGCTCGCCGCTGGTCTCGGGGGGTGTGGTGTTCGTGGTGGGCTGGTTCAGGGTTCGGTTGCGCTCGGCCCGGCGGATCTCGCGGTACCGCTTCTTGGCGTGCTCCTCGGTGACCTTCAGAAGCCAGGCCAGGCGCTGCTCGCTCACCCCGTGGCGGTAGGCCGCGTACTCGACCGCGCGGCGCTCCGTATGGGTGAGGTGCACGTCGCGTCCGGCGATGGTGGCATTGACGCGGCTGTAGTCGAGGCGGCTGGCGAGCTTGTCGTGCAGCGGCCCGCGCTCTTCTTCCGTCAGGCCGCCACGGATCCCGTCGGTGTCACCCCCTTCGAGAGCGGCGTCCAGGCAGGTGCGCCGGACCGGGCACTGGCCGCACAGGGCCTTGGCCGTGGCGATCTTGGCGGTCTCGTCGGGTTCGGGGAAGAAGACTTCGGGGTCCACCGGGTTGTACTCGGTGCTCTGGCAGACGGCGTCGGCCTGCCAGGTCTGGTCGCCGAGCTGACGGTGCTGGGCGGGGCCGTTCATCGTGCTGGTCATGCGGGGTGCTCCGATCGCTCTCCGCGCGCAGGGGCATCGGCGGAGAGGTGCGCTGGCGGTAGGTGCCCGGGGGACGGCGGTGCGAGGGCGCGGTCCGGCGGGGTGGCCTGTGGAGGGTCAGGCGGCGGCGCTGTGGCGTCTGCGGTCGACGGCCTCGAACTCGACTCGGGTGGTCATCTGCGCGAGCCTGCTGGCGACTCGGTCCCCGAGGTAGGAACGCAGGTCCTTGATCGCCAGGTTGGTCGTGATCAGCGTGGGGAGTTCGTAGTTGTACCGCCGGTTGATCAGCCGGTACGTGATCTCCTCGACCCACTCGCTCGCTTTGGCCGCGCCGAGGTCGTCGATGATCAGCAGCGGGCACCGGCTGACGGCCGCCAGCTCCCGCTCACTGTCCGCCCCGGGCCGGGGGCGGAGATCGGCGTAGAGGTCGGCGGCGGTGGTCGCCCGCCAGCGCGCGCCGACCCCGCTCTGCACCAGCGCTCGGACCGCGCCGTACGCCTGGTGCGTCTTGCCCGCGCCGACGACCCCGGCCATCAGCAAGCTAGGGCCGGTGGTGACCTGTCGTCGGGCTCCTCGGCTGGGGGCGACGGCCGCGTCGGTGACCTTCCGGACCCACTCCAGGACCGTGGGGTGGTCGGCGACAGCCGCTTGATAGCGCGGGGGCATCCCGGCGAGCAGAGCGTCCAGCGGTGAGAAGGGCTCGGCGTCGTCCGGCAGCGCGGCGTCGGCCGGGTCGATGTTGCGGGCGGCCAGGATCCGGGCCATGCGCTCCAGGGTGCCTTCGTGGCCGAGGAGCTGGGGTTCGCGGTGACGGGTGTGCATCACAGCTCCTCGGCGTAGGCGGCAGAAGCGTTGGCCGGGTTGGTCCACGCCTGGTGGGCGGGCACGTTAGGCCGCATTCCCGGCCGCGCCAAACCGCCGGGGCGAGCGTTCATCGCCTCGTTGACCATGCTGGTCAGCACGCTTGGGTGCTTGGGGTTGGCCGTGAAGTTCGCCAGCCCGGCTCGGATGTACGCCGGTGCGATGCCCTCGTCCAGGAGCTTCTTGATGATCCGGCCGAGGTGCCCGATCACGTCGCTCGGGGGGCGCTGGTCGCACCCGGCGACGTACTCCCCGACGAGGTCCTTGGCGGAGATGCCGGCTGCGGGCGCTGTGCGCCCCGTAGGGACAAGAGATCCAGGATCCAAGATCCTAGATCCAGGCGCCGAGCCTTCGGGGAGGCTTCGGGGAAGGTTCGGGGAGCCGCCGGAGACAACCCTCTGACCTGCACTTTTGATTCCGGTCCGCCCGGGTGCGCTGCTGGCTCCATCGGCGGCGCCCTGCCGGTCGGCGCTTGGCCCGTCTGCCTGCTCCGACACCGTCGAGGAGGGTGCGGCGGGCAGATCGAGGGCTCGGGGTGCCCTCGCCGAGCTCTCAGTTAGTCCTCGGGAAGTGGTGGGCGAGCCCTTCCCCCTCCGGGAGCAGGAGCCCTTGCAGGGGGCGCACCGGTCGGCAGCCTGGTGCTGCGGGCACGAGGGCAGGCGCGACTGGCTCGGCTTGTCGATCTTCTGGTGCTCGGACCAGGTCACGATGTGGAGGTAGAGGCGGCCGTCGCATCCGGTGTATCGGCAGATCAGTCCGGCGTTCGCGAGCTGGTGGAGGTCGTCTTCGACGTGGACCGAGGTGTGCTCGGCGCGCAGGGGCCAGAGAAGCCCCGCGATGATCGCGGCGTTGTCCCGGTGGCGGCCATGGTCGTCGGCCTGGGTGAGCAGGCCGAAGAAGGTCCGCTCGGCCGCCACGGTCACTTCGGCGAGCGACTCGGACGTGAACGCCTCCGGCTTGACGGTTCGGATCCGGGCCATCTCAGCGGCCCCGCTCAGCGGCGACCAGGTCGCTGCGGGTCAGGGTGGCGTCGGCGAGGCAGAAGGTGTGCGGGCGCATCCAGTCCACCTCCGGCCAGACCCGCAGGATCCAGCGTGACGCGACCCTGGCGATCGGGCGACCCAGCTCCAGGGTCCTTCCGGCCTCGTTCTTGACCACGGCGTGCAGATGAGGCCAAGTCTGTGTCGGGTCTGTGAGGCTGACCCGGATCGTGGCCGCCCCCGGGATCATGTCGGCGAGCTGCGCGGCGAGGCGGCGCGGACGGCCGTCGTCCGCGCAGGCCGGGCTTCCGCTCGGCGTGGCGAGCATGCGATACTCCGTTGTTCGAAGGAGCGCGGTGCGGCGGTCTCGTGCAAGAAGCCCTGCCGCCCGCGTGATGTGTAATTGGCGCCCCTCGGGGTGCCAGCCCGGCGCTTGGGAGTTGGTAGCTCCTCGGCGCCGGTTTCAGTTTTGGGGTCAGATCACTGGTCGTATGCCGGCATCCGTCCCGCCTCCTTTTCGCTGGTCATCGGCCCCTTTCCGGGGCGCTGCCCGACGTGGGACGACGAACATACGTAGACCCTGCGGACAAGTCCATCCCGTTGCCAGGAAGATCATTTGTGGTCGACTCACCCGGTGCCGGCTGGCTTCACCAAGGAGAGGGCGAGATGAATCCGCGCCGTCTGGGCGCCTTCCGGGCGTTCGTTGCGCCAGCGGTCATGACAGAGGATTACGCATAGAGGTCCCCCAGGGGTTGGCACCGTAGAATCGCCCTGATCAGCAGGGGTGCGATACGAAAACGTACGTCAGTTTCGGAAATGCATCAACCCTGGCTTACAGTTGATCCCGACACCGAGCTCATCACCACCTCCCACCAGGAGTCCCCGTGCCCCCTCGTCAGTTCGACGGCAGCCTCGTTCGGGCTGTCCGCCGACGCAGGGATATGCACCAGAAGCAGCTGGGCGAACTGGTGGGAGTCAGCGGTGCCACCGTCGCACGCTGGGAATCCGGGAAGGATTTCCCCAAGGGCGAGAAGCTGCCGGCGATCGCAACGGCGCTCGAAGAGCCGCTCGACGAACTCTTCCCCCACGAGGGACCGCCGGACCTGCAGCTTCTGCGATGCGACGCCGGCCTCAGCGTGGCGGAGGCCACCGAAATCATCGGGGCCAGCCGAGGACCGGTAGGCAATGCCGAGTCCGGGCGGCGCAGGCTCAACGCCATCTATGTGAAGCCACTGGCGGCGGCGTACGGGGTGACCGATGATGAGCTGCTCGCGGCACAGGATCGCTCATTCGGCATTCGCACCACCTCCCCGCGTGACGACCAAGAAGCCGCGCCCCGCACGGTCGGAGAAAAGATCAACTTTCTCCTGCAGTACGGCTCCACCGGGGAGGAGACGCTCTCCGACGCGGAGATTGCCCAGATCGTCAACCAGCACGCGCCGACGGCAGCCGCCACCGCCGCGGGCATCGGCGAGCTACGCGAAGGAACGGAGACCGCGGCGTCGGAGGCAGTGCGCGCCGGCCTAGCCCACGCCTTCCAGGTTCCCCCCTGGCTGTTCGGCGACGACGCCGAACTGAGCCCCATGATCCAGGAGTTCCTGGAGGCTGTTCGTTTCATCGGCTCGATCCACCAGGGACAGGTCCTTGGCCTGGCCGCACGCGGCAACGAGATCCTGTCCCTGAGAACGATGGCCGACATCAACAGGCTCGTGGGAGAGCTGCGGCACAAGTTGTCCGAGGTTCAGGACGAGGAATGAACCCGCCGGCAGCTGGCGGGTGAAGATCGTTCGCAGCACTAATTGGCTCTAGCCGAGTCGCCACAGACCTCGGACCGGAAAGACGAAGGGGCTACGGCTCAGCCTCCGCGGAGGCTGAGCCGTAGCCCCTTCGTGCAGACGAAGTCGACGCAGTTCTACGAAGCGGCCAGGTCCACGCCGAGAAGCTCGGACAGAGTTGCGACCGTCTGCTTCGGGTCCTGGTTATGCACGCCGGCGAGGCCGAGCTGCTCCGCTGCCTGCACGTAAGCCTCAGTGTCATCGACGAAGACGCACTCTTCGGCGGGCAGCCCCATGAGCTTGAGTGTGGCCTCGAAGAGCTGGGGGTCAGGCTTGCGCATCATGTGGTGCTCACTGATGACGACGACGTCGTACAGCTTCTCCAGCTCGTATCCGTCGTACAGGTCCCACGGCGCCAAGCCCACCGAGTTGGACAGGATGCCGACCTTGATCCCGGCTTCGCGCGCTGCGGCGGCTGCGTCGATCAGCAGCGGCTCGGGACGGAGGTCGCCAAAGATCCTCCCCATCAGTCCGTCTGCCGACACATTCAACATCCTGCCGGCGAACTCGTTCCACTCGCTCTGGGACACCACTCCGCGCTCGAGATCACTAGTGATCCGGACGCCCTCCGGGTCCTTGTACAGGGCGGTGAGGCAGGCACCCTGGGGAAGCCCTTCACGCTGCTCGAACGCCAACACAGCGGGCAGCAGAGGGGTGGTGAGAACGCCTCCGAAATCAAGAATGAGGCCGGTACGGCGGTTGGACATGCGGGGAACTCCATTGCTGATATTTCGGACGCCTATCCAGACCGGACAGCGTCTCGGACCCGGCGTGTATGACAGTCACAGAAGCTGCGCATCGTCGGCCAGGAAGTGCACGTAGAAGGCGGGCAAAACCTCCTTGTCCGCCTCGCCCACGGTACCAGTCGCGACCACACGCCCGATGGTGCCGAATCTCACGCTACTGCGCAAGATCGCGGCTCTAAGTGACAGGGCGTGTACGCCGCAAACACAGTTGCGATAATCACCCGTGTATCTCTCTTCAGACTTACAGCCGAGAGTCCGATTCCAACTTCTCGGAGTCTTCGAGAACTTCTCGCGCTTGATCACCGGTGATCCGCGTATAGAACGCGCCGACTCGCACATACCACGCAGCTTCGCTTTCGGTGTCGACAAACGGTTTATCCCTCATGGGCGTGGCCGAGAGCGGTCTGACAGACTCAGCGTTAGCGGCGAGAAGTCCGGCCCTTATCCAGTACGCCTCCGCAGCGGGCTCAGGATCGGACTGCATGGATGCTGCGTCGTCCGCGGAAAACATCAAGTCGCGCGGGACGTAGTAGCGCAGCTTCTCGCAGGCGTCGGAGATGTCTTGCGTCCATCGGTCCAAACGGACGTCGATGGGAACGCGAATTTGCAGAAGTTCCGTAATGCGCCGACCGGGTGGATAAAGGCTTGTTCCGGGGAAAGCTTCTACCAGATCGAACCAGAGTGGATAAATCAGATTCAGCGTTCGGAATGTCTTCCAACGCGCAGCAGCCGCACGGGTTGTCGGAATGCTCGCCCCTACAGCGACGATAACGAAAAGGAGGTTCATCCAAATCGCGGTGGCATCGACAAGGAAGCGAACGGTTGATCGACTGAGTGGAAATATTACGGCGCTCCACAGGATGGCAATTCTGGCAATCGTGTGGATTAGCCCCATCCACATTGCGAAGCCCATTAGTCCGAGCCCGATGCGCATGCTCGTGCTTTCGGCTCGGCGTGCCGCCCTCGTCCACTGATAGCCGCATACGGCGGTGGTGACCAGCGGGAAGAAATAGAACACGGTCATGTAGACCGCGACCCCCCATTGTCCAGCGTGGTCAATGAGGAAATCTTCGCTCGGCCGGTTTCGTTGAACAACGGTGAAGAACAGGATCGCGAGCAGAACCACGCCTACGGCACCGGCCCTGTACGACGCTCGGGCGATCCACCGCGAGACCTCAACGTGCCTGGGCACGACGGTCTCAGCAGTCTTGCCGTAGCTGGTGGCGACGTAGGTCAGGGCTGCCATGATCGCCGCCGTGCTGGCGAAGTGCCGGAGCAGAGCGCTGAGATCGACTATAGGAATGCGATCGACTGCGACCATTGCTACTGGGGTGTAGAGACACAGAGCGACCGCAAATCCAGCGTAGCCGCCCCAGAGCGCCCTGCGGTGCGCATCGCCGTACCTGACGGCTGGGAAACGCCAGACGGATATCAGCGTCATGACTGCCGCAGTGAAGTATTTGAAGAAGTCGAACACGGGATCAGTCGATCTATACGTGCCGCACCTGTCGCCGCTCACGGCTCCTGCAGAGTGCAGACTGATTGCTGGGGGCTTTGCGAGAGCTGAGGTCGAGTTGAGCTACCGCCGACGCCGCGGTGGAGCGACCGGATGCGCCAACGAATACTCCAGCAGGCTGATTACATCGTCTCCGGTAGCAGACTGGCGGCGCGCCAGTCGCTTAATCAACGAGGCTGAAAGCTCAGCCTGCTTCTCCTCGTGACTGTCGAAGTCGACTCGCGCTTGGATCAGGGCCGACGGGTAACGCCGAAGAACTTCCTGCCGGATGCGCTCAGGTACGTATCGCTCGATCTCGACAGCCGTCAGTGACGTGCCGTGGTCCATCCACTCATGTGCGATCTCATGGAGGATGATGTGTTCCGTCTGATTTCGGCTTGAGCGACGTCGATAGAGAACTATGGTCACCTCCGGAGTTTTCACCCGTAGGCCGCACGCTGTCCCGAGGCCCCCGTCGGGGTCATCCAGTGGAACCAATTGGATCTGGCGCCCCAACACGCTTTCCATATTGCTCACCAGCGTCTCGACGCTGAAGGGGGTTGGTATAGGGAGATCAGCGAGCTTCCTCTCGCATTCCCTCACAAGGGCGCGACGTGAAGGATCCCTACGCCAACGCATAGTCGCTCCATTCATGCTCACTGCAAACCCAGTACCTAGGCGAGGCGCTGGCAGGCTGGAGCCTGTATCCGATGCGCACGGCGCTCTACCGGCACGAACTGTCCGCGCCTAAGCGTACAAGGGGGATTTAGCGATCATGAGAGAAGGCTGTGTTGCAAAGGTCACCCGAGTAGACCAGGCCACTATCACTGGTCAAGATCGAAAAGGCCAGCGCGCCTTAGACTATTGATCGTTAAATTATCTCTGGAGTTCGACCTCCAAGGGGCGTACCGTTTCGCGGCTAGCCTCTGTCCAGTGTGCTTGATGACTGACGCTAACCCCTCACGGAGCGAACCTAGTTGATGCCCGGGAAATGGAACAAGTCGCCCAACAGGGACCATTGAGTTCTTGCCGATGCCTCAGTTGCGATGGTCAAGAAGGCGCTCAGCTCGCGCCAGATCCTCAGGGGTGTCTACTGCCACCCCGTCGTCCAGGACAGGGACCATCCGCACGGCGTGACCGTGTTCGACGAAACGCAGCATCTCTACTCCCTCCGCACGCTCCAGGGGCCCCTGCTGGAGCCGCCGGAAGTGCTGGAGAGCCTCGCCGGTGAAACCGTAGAGGCCCAGTTGGCGCAGGTACTTCGGCCGGTCACCCCTCGGGTACGGGATGGGCTGGCGCGAGAACATGAGGGCCTCGCTGCGGGCCGTGACGACAACCTTGACGACGTTGTGGTCCAGGACGGCGCCGACGTCGACCAGCTCGGTGTAGGCGTTCACGGCGAAGGTGCCGGGCGGAGTGAATTCCAGGGCCTCGGAGACGTCGTTGATGGCGGTCGGCGAGATGAACGGCTCGTCGCCCTGGACGTTGATGTATCCGTCGGCCGGGAGGCGCTCGGCGACCTCTGCGACGCGGTCGGTGCCGGTGAGGTGCTCCCCGGTGCGGATGCAGTCGATGCCGAGTTCGCGGCACGCCGCTTCGATGCGTTCGTCGTCCGTGGCGACGATGGCTCCGTCGAGGCGTTTGGCTTCCAGGCAGCGCTGGTGGACGTGCCAGAGCAGCGGCTTGCCGCCGAGGAGGGCCAGTGGTTTGCCGGGGAAGCGGGAGGCACCCCAGCGGCACGGTATGACGGCGATGTGCCGGCGCCGTTCGGCGTCGGTCTGTCGGGCTGTGGTGGCGGCCACGGCGTCCTCCTGGTGGTCGGAGTCGAGGGCTTCAGGTGAGCTGGGCGAGCTTGGCGCGGACGGTGGGTGAGGAAGTGGTCGCGAACGGCCGCCACTGGTAGCCGTCGACCTCCTCCTCCTGCAGCACCACCGCGTGATCGGTCGCGAGTTGGAAGGCCCAGCGGAAGTCCACGTGGTGGTGGGCCGGCTCGTTCTTCGACGGGTTCGCGTCGATCGCGTGCACGTCGATGTCGAGGGGGATGTCCTCGTAGCCGGCGAGGGGAACCACGGCGCTCGGCGGGATGCCAGCCTCCTCGTGCAGTTCGCGCAGGGCGGCGTCGCGCAGGCGCTGGTCGGACGGTTCGTTGTGCCCGCCGGGCGCCAGAAGTTTCCTGGACGCCTTGTGCAGGATGTGGAGCACGTGCCGTTCACCGTTGATGACGATGGCGCTGCAGGTCACGTGGGCGGGGAAGGTCTTGCGGCTGGTGGGATCGTCCGCGCCCGCGAGCACGTCGAACAGCATCGTCATGGAGGCGCGCTCGTCCGGGTGGCGGGCGAGGTACGCCTCCGTGACCGTGCGGATGTGTTCGGTGGCGGGAGGCAACGAGGTCACCGTTCGAAGTGGCGGAGCCAGGTCCTGGCGATGGTGTCGCGGTCGGCCGCCGGCATCTCGTGCAGTCCGGGCTGCAGTCGCGCGTGGCTGAGTGCGGCGGTGGCGGCGAGTATCTCGGCCTGGACGAGGTGGATGTAGGTGCCGACGGCGGCGCCGTGCACGAAGTTGACCGCACCCCCGTCGGCGAGGACGTAGAAGTAGTGGCCAGTGACCTCGTATCGGGTCAACTGGGTTCCGACAGGCTGCCGTTCGTAGAGGTCGTCAAGGCTGCTGAGTTCGAGTTCGTCCTCTGAAGAGGTCACCGATCCGAGGTACGCGCCGTTGCGCAGGGCGGCGAAATCCTCGTGCCGTAGGGCGAGATTGCCAGTGGCGCAGAGGACGAGTTCCGCGTCGTGGACGGCCTCGGTGGTGGAGGCGCTGGTGTGGAAGCCGAGGGCGTGCGCCTGTACCCGCTTGACCGCGTCGTTGTCGTACACGGTGACGCGCAGGTCCTGTGCGCGCAGGGTCTGCGCGATCGAGCGGCCGATCTTGCCGAAGCCGATGACGCAGGCGCTGCGGCTCGTGAGGATGTCCCCGCGGGCGCGGACGAGGGCGTCGGTGGAGAACACGATGGACCGGCCGACGAGGTGGTCCTCGCAGTCCTTGAGCGGGGAGCGGGCCACGGACACGACCGGGCACGGCAGCGAGCCGAGGGCCGCGTACCGCTGGTGCCCGTTCTCGGTGTCCTCGACGACGCCGAGGATGCGGCCGGAGAACTTGTTCACGAGGGTGTCGAGGCTGGCCGCGAAGTACCCGCCGATGTCGACCAGGACGACGTCCTGGCCGCCAGCCGTGTCCTCCAGATAGTGCAGGGCCTGGGTCTCGTCGGTGAACCGCTCCCGGCTCAGGTCGTGGACCGGCAGGGTGCGGCGGACAGTGTCGAGGGTCGGCTGGTGGATCGACCGGGGCTTGGGGAGGACGGCACCGATCGTGGACACCGCGGCCATAGCGCGCAAGAACGCGGGGCGTTCCGGAAGCAGGTGGGTGATGACCAGCGTCGTGATCGCCTGCCCGGCGGGGAACTGCGCGGTGATCCTCCGGAAGAAGGCGTCCAGCCGTGCTCGCTCGGGAGTTTCCATGAGCATTCCTCTCGGGTTCCGAGGCGTAGGGCTACGCGGCCCGGCTGTAGTCCGGAACCGGGGCGGCCAGAGCCTGCATGTGGGCGCGCAGTCCGCTGTGGAGGTCAACGCGCGGCTGCCAGCCGAGGGCCTCTCCCGCACGTCCGGGGTCTGCGCACGTGAGCAGGACGTCCCCGTTGCGCACGTGGTCCTGGTGGAGCTGGATCTCGCGACCGGTGAGGCTGTTCGCGATGTCGATCACGTCCAGCAGCGATGCGTTCGAGCCGCCGCCGACGTTGATGGTGCCGTGAGCGTTCGGGACGACGCCGGCGGCGATCGTGGCGGCGACCACGTCGTCGATGTAGGTAAAGTCTCGGCGCTGGTGACCGTCTCCGTACAGGCGCAGGGGCTGCCCGGTCAGGGCGGCGTACAGGGCGCGATGGGTGAACATGTCGGCGCGCTGCCGGGGGCCGTAGACAGTGAAGTACCGCAGGGCGACGACGCTGGGGCCACCGGGGCGCTTGGCATAGGCGAGGCAGAGCTGCTCCTCGGCCAGCTTGGTCACGGCGTACGGGGAGGCGGGATTGGGGCGGTCGGTCTCGCGGCTCGCGTCGCCGTCGGTCGGGCCGTAGACGCTGGAGGAGGAGGCTACGACGAGCCGGGATACGCCGATCCGGGTGGAGGCTTCGAGGACGCGGTGGGTGGCCAGCACGTTGGACGCGAGGTAGTCGCCGAACTGCGGTCCCCACGAGGGCCGTACGCCGGGGATGCCGGCGAGGTGGAAGACGGTGTCGGCGTCGATCAGGATCGGGTCGATCGCGCAGTGGAGGAGGTCGGCCGTGACGTGGTGGTATCCCGGGCGACCCCGCAGCGCGGCGAGGTTGGCGGCGGCCGTCGGGTCGGTAGACGGGTCTCGGCGGTCCACGCCGATCACGGTGGTGCCGGCCTGGACGAGGGCGTGGGCGAGGTGGGAGCCGATGAATCCGGCGGAGCCGGTCACCACGGCCCGTCGGGGGGAAGCGTTGGTCGGGGGCTGCTCGTGCTGTGGCACGGAGATCTCCAGAGTGGTGTCGTCTAAGGGGCTGGTCAGGCGAGCCGCGACAGGACGGTTCTGCCGTGCGCACTGAGCGCGGCGTCGTTCTCCTGGTGGCCCTTGACCAGGGCTGTGGCCGCCTCGATGGCGCCGAAGGACTCCAGGAGGCGTCGTTCGAGGTCGTTGGGTGAGCGTCCGTAGCCGTCGAAGAAGGCGGTGCGGAGGTGGGGGGCGGCCTGCCAGCGTCGGAATTCGAGCCGGGCGAAGTCGCGGACCCTTGCGTCGCGTCGCATGTGCTCGAAGTCGTAGATGCCGAAGGTGTCGCCGAGCAGCCAGTTGTGCGGCTGGTAGTCGAGGTGGCAGATCGCGCTGTCCATGTGGCTGGTGCCCAGGATGACCGCGTGGTGCTTCAGCAGGTTCTCCTCGGCCGCGTCGAGCAGATCGGCGTGGACGGCCCGGTCTATCCACCCCTGGAACCGCTCGGCGAGTGAGGCGCCGACGGCACCGCCCTGGGGCATGGCCGTGGCTCGGTGCAGCTTGCCCAGCACGTGCCCGGCCTCGTGGTGGGCCAGCTCCTCCTCCGGCGAGCCCGGAGCGAAGGCGTCCGCCCGGTCACCTGCGAGTGCGGTGAGCAGCAGGATGCGGGTGGCATCATCCCGGCCGACCAACACCGGTGCATGGCCGGTCAGATGGGTGACCCACGCCCCGTAGGCGTGGAGTTCTCCGGCGTACCGGTCTCGCTCCGCGTGCTGCTTCGCGATGTACTGACGCCCGTCACCGGCCACCAGGCGTACGACGCGGGGCGGGAGCGCGGGGTCCGCAGCGATGTCGACTGTGCCGAGGAGCTGGTGCGCCAGTTGTATCCGGGGGTCGCGCGAGGTCGCGATCACGGGGTCGGCTCCGGCGTGAGGAGGCTGAGGTGCTCGGTGTCGTTGTGCCGGTCGAGCATCCAGCGGTTCTGGCCCAGGCGGTTTCGGTGGTGCTGCCAGCGGGTGATCGAGGCGTGGTTGTGGGTGAATCCGGCGGGCGAGCCGATCGGGATGCCGAGCAGCAGGGTGTGTGCGGTGATCACCGTCTCCCCGTGGGCGGCGAAGATAACGCGCTTGCCGTGGTTCTCCTCGATGAGCTGGCTCAGGTTCCTGCTGGCGCGCTTCAGGAACCCGTTCCAGGTGTCGGAGCCGTTGGCCCAGGGCGTGTCGGGGTGGGCGTGCGGCCCGCCGTCGGCGGCCGTCTTCACCGCGTCCCAGGGCTGGCCGTCGGCGTCGCCGTGGACCGGGCCGTCGAGTCGCTCGTCGTGGAGCACGGGGATCTGGAGCGTCTGGGCGATGATCTCGCCGGTCTGGACGAGGCGGATCCGCGGGCCGGTGTAGATGACGTCGAAGGGCTTCTTCAGATGCTCGGTGGCCAGGCGGCGTGCGGCCTGTTCGGCTTGGGCGTACCCGAGGTTGGTCAGGCCGTTGCAGGTGCGCGGGCCCCCGACCAAGCCGTCGGCGTTGCACTGGGCCTGGCCGTGCCGGACGAAGACGAGTTCGGTGGTGATCATGAGGCTCCTCGGTGCGTGAAACGGAGGGGCAGGCTGTAGTGGTAGCCGTTGCGGCCGACGTACGGGGCGGTGAGCACGGCGTGCAGGCCCAGGAAGCTGTCGAGCTGGCCCCGGTCCGTCGTGCCCAGCCGGGCGTCGTAGCGTCGGGCTGCCGCGTTGTACGCGAGCAGGGCGGTAGTGACGGCTTGGTCCGTGAGTGGCCCGTAGGTCAGGTGGAGCGTCGCGACGAGCTTGGCGAGGTCGTAGCCCAGCGGGGCGAGGGAGAGGTCGTCGGTGTCAACGGCGACGATGTCTTGCGCGGTGATGATGAAGTTTCGCGGGTTGCTGTCCTTGTAGAAGACGCACGGGCCCTCGGCGGTCGCCTGCAGCAGGCCGAGCATCGCGTGCAGGGCCGTCTTGTTGGGCAGGTAGCCCTGCTCGTGGCGTCGCCGTAGAGCGACCTTCCGGGGACCGAGGTAGTCGTCAAACAGCGTGCCGTCCTCGAAGAGGTGCGGGGTGTCCAGCGAGGCGGAGTGCAGGTCGCTGGCCCAGGCGGCACCGTGGGCGTGGCCGAGTAGTTCCGCCACGCGCGGGAGGTCCTCGGGACGTACGGGGCGGCCCTCGATCCGTTCGAACGTCAGGAACCGCGGCCCGGCAGTGTGGAGAGCCGGCTGCCGCAGCGGCTTGGCGTGTGCGGTGAGCCACCGGTAGTGGCGCACCGCCCCCGCCGCGCGCTCCGGTTCCGCGTAGTGCTTGGTGAACGAGGCGGGGCTCATGCCGGCTCTCCTCCCTCCTTCGGCTGGGCGACGACGAAGGTGATCCGGGACCGGGTGGTCAGCGGCTGGTCGGGAAGGAACTCGTGCAGGGTCGCCGCCAGGGCACCGGGGTTGCCGTACAGGCCGGGCGCCAGGTCGTACTTGGGGTTGGTGGCCAGGTACTGCGCCGTGTGGTCGTGGCCGTCGAAGGTGAAGACGTGCTCCTCGTCCAGGACGGCGATCACGTCGAGCGAGGAGGCGGCCACGTCGGCGAGGTTGCCGCTGTGGGCTGCGGTGTAGAGGCTTTCGTGCTGGGCGGCACGCGGATCGAGGCCGGCGGCGGCGACCAGCTGGTCCATCTCCCGGTAGCTGTCGAGGCCCTTGGTGACGAGCACGGCCACACCACCGGGGGCGAGGACCCTGGCGATCTGTCCGACGACGTCCTGGGGGCGCGGCGAGTGGTAGAGGCAGAACGCCGCGACGACGATGTCGCTCGACCCGTCGGGCAGAGGGAGGTCGTGGAAGTCGCCTTCGACGAAGTCCACCGTGCTGTCGGGCAGGTCCTTGGCGCGCTCGCGGGCCTGGGCGAGCAGGGAGGGGGCGGCGTCCAGCCCCACGAGGCGCTCGGGCCGGAGCTGCTCGGCGATGACGCGGCTGCTCGTGCCACGACCGCAGCCGATGTCGAGCACCACGCCGAGCCGGTCGGGCCGGGCGTGATGAGTCTGCACCAGGCTGACGATCGTCTCGGGCACCGGGTGGCCGGTGGTCTTGGCTCGCATCAGGGCGCTGGTGCGCCCGGCCAGCCGAGAGGCGTGCCCGTACAGCTCCGACTGTCGGGCGGGGTCCAGGAACGGGTTGGGCTCGTTCATGCCGCACCCCCTGGCCGGGGGCGCGGGCCGGTCAGCACTGCTCGGCGGCGACCTTCCGCAGCCAGCGGCGCGTCTGACGCCGGTTGGCCAGCAGCACTACGTCGGTGCCGGAGCCGAACTCCTCGATCTTCGCCATCACGCGGGGGCGCATTTTGCGCCGGTACGTGGCGACGTACTTGATCACGCCCCAGTGGATGCGGTTGTGCACTCCGTTGCCCTTGTGTCCGGCTCCGTGCCGGATCTGCCGGGAGAAGATCCCGTACAGCGCAGCCACGGTCGACACGTCCATCAGGACCACCGTGTCGCAGGCTTCGAGCCGTACCTGCAGCGTCGAGTTGTAGTTGCCGTCGATCACCCACCGCGGCTGCGCGACCAGCTCGCGCTGAACGTCGGTGAACTTGTCCATGGGCAACGCGTTCCACTCGTCGTCGTAGAACGCGGCGTCCAGGTGCGTCACCGGGGCGTCGAGGATCCTGCCCAGTTCGCGGGCCACGTGGGATTTGCCGCTGCCTCCGCAGCCGACGATGGCGACCTTCTTCATGGTGCTCCAGCGTAGAGAGGTTCGGGTGTCCGGCGGACCCATCCTCCGGGAGAGGCCCGGAGGGTCCGCGCGCCGTGGTCGATCGAGCGGTCTGCATCAGGCAGCTCCCCGCTCGGTCGCCGTGGTCTGGAGGAGGCCGTGCAGGACGGACTCCAGGGTGTTGACCTGCCGGCACAGGCCGAATAGGCGCAGCCGGTCCACGCATGCGGCGATCAGGGCGGCGTGCTGCTCGGTGCCAGCGATCTCGCGCAGGTAGGAGAGGCGTTCGAGGACGTCGTTGCCGGAGCGCACGACCAGTTCCTTCGGGACGAACCGGTCGGCGAAGCGGATGTCCGCCGGGGCCAGCGGCAGGCAGCCAGCGAGCACGGCCTCGAAGATGCGCTGGGTCATCTGCCCGACGGCGGCGTACCGCTCGGGCAGCATGAGCACCGTGGCCAGGGACCGGCCGTAGACGCCGGCGGCGTCCTCGAACGGGATCCGGCCCGCGAAGCGGACGTGCGGCCAGCGGCCGGTCTTCGCCCACTTCCCGGCGACCAGGTGCTCGACGCGGGCGGCTGCCGGGGCGAAGAAGCGGTCGAAGGGCTCATCGCGGTCGTACTGGTTGCCCACGTAGCCGAGCGCGAGATCCCGGGGCCGCGCCGCCAGGGTGAGGGGATCAGCCTGGGCGAGGAGGTCCTCGGCGACGGGGAAGAGCAGCGAGTGCGCGCCGAGCGTCGGGGCGAGCGCGGCCTCGCAGACGCGGGTGTGGGCCGTACGGCGCCACACGCTCTCGGCGCGCAGGGTGCGGTCCTTGTCCCAGATGACGGTGGGCGTACGAGACCGGGCCGTGTAGTGGTTGATGAGCTGGGCCTGCCGGTGTAGGTCGCAGGTGTGCCCCTCACTGCCGCACACGGTGGTGTTGCGGCCGGGGATGGCCCAGCGCCACTCGAGGAACAGGACGTCGATGCTGGGCAGGCCGTCGTCGAACGTGTACGCACCGCCGAGGTCGTCGTCGGCTTCGAGGCGGTCGCGGTCGGGCTGGAGGAAGACGATTTCGTGACCGCGGGCAAGGAGGGCGTCGATGAAGGGGCGGCGGTGGCTGCGGCCTCCGTCAGGGGTGTCGGTGACGCCGTTGCCGAGGAAGCCCCAGAAGCTGTACCCGATCTTCATTTGGTGATCCACCGCCCTTCGAGGAGCAGGGCGTCGAGGCCGGAGTTGGCCAGGCAGTCCAGGGCCATCTCGGGCGTCCCGCAGATCGGTTTCCCCTTGACGTTGAGGGAGGTGTTGATCAGCACGGGGATGCCGGTTCGGCGGCCGAAAGCGGTCAGCACCGCGTGCATGAACGGGTTCTGCGACCGGGTGACGGTCTGCAGGCGGGAGGTGCCGTTGGCGTGCACGATGGCCGGCACCCGCTCGCGCGTCAGGTCTGTCACCCCGGAGGCCATGGACATGTATGGGGCCGGCTGGCCGAGGGTGAAGAACTCGGCGGCTCGCTCGGCGGGGACCATGGGGGCGAAGGGCCGGAACGGCTCGCGGAACTTCACGGTGGCGTTGAGCCGCTCGACGACGCCGGGCTCCAGCGGGGAGGCGAGGATCGAGCGGTTGCCCAGGGCACGCGGCCCGGCTTCGACCCCTCCCTGGAAGAGTCCGGCGATCACGCCGTGGGCGAGCTGGTCGGCGAGGAACTCGGCGGTCTCGATGCCGAGGGTCTTCTGGTGGAGGCCGGGCCAGGGGGTCAGGTCGAGGGGCTGGTCCCCGTAGGAGGGGCCCAGGTAACAGTGGCGTGCGATGCCGGCGACCGGGCGAGGCGTGCGCGCGTCGACGTGGACGGCGAGCGCGGCCCCGATCGCGGTTCCGGCGTCGCTCGGTGCCGGCGGGACGAACACCTCGTCGAAGATGTCAGCCTCGATGATCTTCCCGATGCTCACGCAGTTCGTGGCGACGCCGCCGCCGACGCACAGGCGCCGGGAGCCGGTGAGCACACGGGCGCGGCGGGCAAGGTGAACCATCACCTGCTCGGTCCGCTCCTGAAGGGCAGCCGCCAGGTCTCGGTGGACGTCCGTGAGCGGCTCGCTCGGGTGCCGCTCGGGGCAGGTCTCGGCGACGAACCGCCGGGATGTTCTCGGGTATCCCGAGGTGAGGGTGCGCGTCGGGAAGTAGTCGGGGTGGATGCGAAAGCCCGTGGCCGTCGTGCGGACGGCCGTGGTGAACAGGTGCCGGAAGCGGGCTGGGTCGCCGAGGGCGGCCAGCGCCATGACGGTGCCTTCCTCGTCGCCCCGCCGCCAGCCCAGGTGCTCGGTGACGGCGCCGTACACGTAGCCGAGGGAGGCCGGGTCGTTGATCGCTTCCAGGGTGTGGACGCGGGGGTGCTGAACGCCGTGGCCGTGGGCGATCGTGGTGGTCTGCCGCTCGCCGAGGCTGTCGACGATGAGCACGGCCGCTTCCTCCCAGCCGGAGGCGGCGTAGGCCGTGAGCTGGTGGGCGCGGTGGTGCAGGACCGATGTGACGCGGGCCGAGGGGAACTGGCTGCCGAGGACGCGCAGCCGCCGCCGGGTGCGCAGGGCGACCTTGGCGAACCCGTGGGCGCGAGCCAGGCTGCGGTCGCGCGTGGCCGACGAGAGCGCCATACGCAGGGCGACGGGCGACTCGGCGAGGTAGCGGGCGGGCTGGAAGTTGTAAGCGACGGCGTCCACGTCGCCGGCGCTCAGCTTGGCCTGGTCGAGGAGCCAGCCCACGGCGCGAGCCGGGTAGAGCTTGGTGTGCTTCTGCTCGGAGAGGCGTTCCTCCTCGACGAAGCCGACGAGTTCACCGTCGACGAGAAGGGCGGCCGAGGAGTCGTGGGTGTACGAGCACAGGCCGAGGACGACGGAGGGGGTGCGCTTCATGGCGGCGGTCACCTTGCCCCTGCCGTCGCGGCGCGATTGGTCGAGCGCCGCTCCAGCTCTCCGTACCAGGCGGTGAGAGCTTGGCCGAGGGGCCCGTCGATCGTGTCGGCCGCCCGCCACGCCTGCTCGCGCTTGCCGTCCTTCCACAACCGGTAGCTGCGCAGCGTCTCGGCCATCGCGTCCCAGCCGGGGTGGCCGGTCACGTCACGGGCCTCGACCTGGTCGAGCAGGCCGTCGAAGCCGTTCCAGGGTGTTCGCAGGTCGGGCATGATCCCGCTCGCCGGGAGTGAGGTGAGCGTGTCGGCCTGTTCGATGTGCTCGTCGTAGATGTGCAGCGAGCCGATGTGCAGGTGAAACTCGCCGAGTTCGGCGTCGAGCCATCCGGCGACCAGCTCGTGCAGCACGGTGTAGAAGAACACGTCGTACGGCATGCCGATCCATACGTCCTGGCCGCGCATCATGGTCGCCATGTGCAGGCGGCCGGCGCGCAGGTGGAACCGGAACCCGAGGGTGCACGGCACGTCCTTGTGCCCTGCGGCGTCCTGGGCCGGGTCGTAGAGCTGGATCAGGGCTCGCCGGGAGTCGGGGTCGGCTTGGAGGATCTCGACGACGCGGGCGAGCTGGTCGACCTTGCCACCCCAGTTCCGCATCCTGGGGCCGTACGCCCCCAGGAGGACGCCTTCGTCGGCGAACTGCCGCAGCCGGTTGTTGTAGTCGAAGATCCACGGGGCGTCGGAGCCGGACAGGTGCCAGACCGTCTCGGCCACGGCGAAGGCCGGATTCACGATGCGGGCGGGCGGGGCGTAGAGCAGGCGGGCACGCGGCTGGGTGAGCAGCAGGTGCACATCGCGGACTTCGTGGGTGGCCATGCCCCGGGGGCTGATCTTCTCGCCGGACTTGGCCAGCGTGACGGCGCCGGAGAACAGCTCGGCGATGCTGTCGGCCGTGAGGGATGTCATCGGACGGATGCTCCTTCGTCCTTGGGCGACGCAGCGGCGCCCGGGTGGTGGTGGGTGGAGTCGTCGGCCCTCGGGCCGGAGGTGGCGCGGTCGGTGATGAGCCGGGCGATCCGAGTGGCGCTGTCGCCGCGCCACCGGCAGACCGCGTCCAGGGCCGCCCGCGGGATCGGCGCAGGGCCCGCGCGCAAGCCGGAGAGTGCTTCGGCGACCTCACCGGCGGCTTCGCACCGGGTCGCCAGTCCGTGACTGGTCAGGCCCAGGGTGCGTTCGCCCGGCGGGCCGATTTCGAGGACCGGGATGCCGAGCAGCGCGGCTTCGATCCCGCACGTCGAGTACGCGCTCGCCAGGAAGTCCGCGCCGGCGAGGCAGCCTCGGGCTCCGACTCGGGGATCGGCCACCGCGATGGGCGGCCCGGCGTTCCGCTTCACCAGAGCGGTGAAGGCGTCGGCTCCCTGCGCCGGGTGTGGAGCGATGACGAGCCCCCAGTCGCCGCCCGCCTCGGCGAGCCCGTCCAGGAGGAGGTCCGCGTGGGACTCGAGGTGATCGGGGTTGAAGGGCTGGCAGGCCCACACCGCGATCCGGGTCGGCGCGCGTCGGCCCCCCGGAGCGAGCAGGTTCTCCAGGTACCGCCGTTGTGTCTGGCGGCTCAGGCTGGTGAGGACGTCGAAGCGGGGCTGCCCGAGGACGTGCACCTCGGCCTCGGGGTGGCGCGCCCACCCTCGGCCCAGGGCAAGGTCCCGCTCGCCCATGACGATGATGTCGCGGCTGTGCAGGGCCGGCCAGGCGACCGATTCCGGCGTCCACGCCCCGTGCTGGACGTGCATCGAGTTCGCTCCGTGCCGCTCGGCGGCGTGCGCGGCCAGCACGCCCAGCGGGCTGGTGTCGTTGCTCAGCAGGACGGTGTGCGGCCGGGTGGTCGACAGGATGTCGTCGAGCCAGCTCTCCGCCCGCACCACCGTCCGCCACGACGGTTGGGTGCAGCCCCCGCTGGTCTCCAAGAGAACGGACAAGAGCCGTACGAGCCGGGCAAGTTGGATGCCGTGGCCTTCCACTTGAACGACGTGCTCGTCGTCGGGGCGGTGGAGGCCCTCGGCGGTGCCGGAGACGGTGAAGAGGTCACTCGGAGCCGCTCGCAGCTCGAAACCCATTGCCGGTCCCGCGCTGCATCGCTCGGCGGTCTCAGTGGCGAGGTCGAGCAGGAGGCTCCTCTGCCCGCCTCGCGCCAGCTCGGCGAGAACGGGGGTCAGCGTGGCGGCATGGCGGGAGGTCCACGACAGCGCCAGAACGTCCTGCCGTCCGAGATCCGAGGGGAGCGGACTCGGCTCCGTGTTCGCCGTACTCGTCCGGGCGCGGTTCCGGAGCTGGGCGGAGCGGGTCGGGTTGTGCGGTGCCGCAGCACCGAGCACGTACGCGACGCCGGACCATGTCACGGTGTAGGCCAGGTACTCCCGCGAGCTGCTCGAACGCAGTCCCACGAGACCTTCGTAGGGGGCCAGGATCAGGGGCCCTGGGGCGGAGGCGAACGGTACCCAGGAGTTCAGGGCCAGGAGCTTGCGCACGATCTCGGCGACGAAGCGTCGCACGGGGACGTGCTGAACGTGGAGCCAGTCGGCTCCGCCCGGGGTGGCGGCCCACTTGGCGCTGTAGCGGTCGACGGCCTCCATGACGTCTTCGACGCCGGAGCGCAGTAACTGCTTGTCGACGGCCGTCGCATCAAGCTCCGTCGTGTGGATGTGGTCGGTTCGCGCGTGCGCCAGGGCGCCGGTTCCGACAAGAGTCCACGTCGGCTTCCCGACGTTGGAGGAGCGGACCAGGCCGAGGCCACCAGTGGTGCGGGGGCTCACACCGTGCTCCCCTCGACGAGCTGCTTGGCGGGGAGGAGGCTCAGCAGTTCCCTGGGGGACGAGACCGTCTCCGGGGCGGGAGCCGTCGGCTGCCCGTAGCCCCACACAGCGTGCACATAAGGGACGCCGGCGCGTGCGGCCGACTCCTGGTCGACCGCCATGTCACCCACGTAGACGGCGGAGGCGGGGTCGACTCCCAGGTCGACCAGTGCCAGGAGGAGCGGGTCCGGGGCCGGCTTCGTCCGGCCCGCGCCGGCGGGCGTGCGGATGGTCGCGAAGGGACACCCGAGGCGCGCGAGGAGCGGGGCCGCCCGGTCGACGTGCTTGGACGTCACGACGCCCAGCCGCCAGTCGGCGGCCACGAAGGCGTGGAGCGTCTCGACGATGCCGGCGAACTCCTCCGCGAGGTGCGCGGTGGCCACGGACTCCGCCTCGTAGGTCCTACGGACCGCCTCGGCATCGGTCACGCCCAGGCGCTCCATGATGTCCCCGAACTCGCGACCCAGGTGGCGCTCGTAGTCACGGAACGGGAGCGCGATGCCATGGACCTCCTGGACCCTCTGCCACGCCCTCCGCATCACGGGACGCGTGTCGAGGAGGACCCCGTCGAGGTCGAGGAGAAGTGCGCGCGACCCGTGGTCGCTCGGCGCGGCCGGAGCGGGTGGCGATCCGCAAGCGGGAACGGTCATGATCGTCCTCTCGTCAGGGTGTCGTCGTGCCTCAGAGGGCCGAAGCCGGGGCAAGTTCCAGCTCGGGGTACTGGGCCGGACCGCCGGCCTCCTCGAACGCCGCGTCGAGCAGCGCCACGTGCAAGCGGTCCCATCGCCCTCGGGACTGCAGAGCACGCCCGTGGCGGGTCAGGGCCCACGCCTTGAGGGCCGTCGGGTCCTGCATGAAGTTCCGCGCGTTCTGCCGCAGGATGGCGGGGGTGAACACCCTGAGATTGAGGCCGGTGCGCCAGAACTCAAGCCACCACTGGCACATCAGGAGCGGACCCGATTCGTCGTCCTTGACGTGATCGGGGTGGTTGCGCACCCAGATCGGGTCCAAGTCCGGGTGCGTGGTGGCGACTTCGAGCATGCGGCCGTGAGCCTGGTGCACTGCCAACTCCAGGGACTGGCGGTGCTGCTGGCGGCGCTGGGCGATGTGCACCGCGGACGCGAGGGCGATGGTGGTGGCCAGAGCGAGAACGGGACGGTTCATCTGCGACCTTTACTCGGGGATGGATGGGGCGGTGCGGCAACCGGCGACGGCATCCGGGGCAGTGGTGGTCGCCGTCGTGCTCGCTTGAGGAGAGTCAGGCCGCGTCCGGCGGGCCGTCAGCCGAAGGCGAGGTCGATCCGTCCGGCACGGCCGGCAGGCGCGCGAGCCGGTGAAAGCGCGAGAGGTCGAAGCCACGCCCCTGAACCTCACCAGCGGGCACGGCGAAGAGGTCGATCCCCTCTTCGCTGGGTGCCGAAGGGGCGGCCTCCCTGATGGCGAGGAGCGCTTCGCCCTGCTCGCGGTGCGGCAGGAGGCGCGGTGCACGATCGATGTGTCCCTCGAAAGTCATGGTCAGCCCTCGGTCAGGTGTATTTGAAGGTGAAGACGAGCACGACGCTCACGGTGACGATCAGGGCGATCTGGGCGCTGATCTGCCGCCAGCCCCAGCCCTTCCTGTCCATCCAGCGCAGCGGACGCCTTCAAGTCGGCGCGACGGGCTCCTCGGAGATCACGAGGTGGAGAAACGCCCGGCAGTGCTCGCCCAGGTGTTTGATCACGGCGTGGTACTCGTCGTCATCGGAGCTGATGTTGTGCCGGTCGAGGACGAGCACGCCGTCGGCCAAGCCCTCTCGGAGCTGCCGCTCGGCTTCCCGCCAACCAGGTCGATCCCAAGGCGGCGTGTAGACGCCCTGGCTCGCACTGGATGCTGGGAAGTACGTCGTGGTCACCGGGACCGCCACATCGTGGAGACGGGCGGCGATCGCGTAACCGAGCTGGTCGGCCTCAGCCTGTAGCGTCCCCCAGTCCTCGTCAGGTCGGACCCTCGGACTCGGTACCAGGCTGTACGCCAGCACGCGCAGCGGCTGATCGGCCTGCGCGCCGACGGCCTGACGGTAGAAGTGCTGGCGTAAGCCTCGGAGTTGGCCAGCTCGGGACTGGCGCTTCACCGGGGCAGAGGTGCGAAACCAGCTCGGGTAGTCACGGCCAGCGGTCGGCGCCCCACCGCCCGTGTGCTTCTCTCGCCCCCGATCAAAAGCGGCGAGGCTCAACACGTCGGCTCCGTGCTTGACTGCGTTGTGCGGCGACATGGGGGTGCCTCCGTAAGAGTGGGGATGACCGCGTACGTCGTCCGGCCGCCGTCCGCGACGCCCCACCGAAGCGACAAGCAGGCGACAAGGTGCAGCCCTCGACCGCCGAGGCCGGCGGCGCTTGCACGTCGTCGCCTCGCCGGTGCCGTGCTGTCGTCGGTGACTCGGATTCGAAGCTCGTGCTCGTCGTGTCGCAGTCGCAGTCGGACGTCCCCGGAACCGTGGATGATCGCGTTGGACACCAACTCCGAGACGACCAGCCGGGCGTCCTCTGCCGGCGTCTCCGGCAACGACCAGTGCTTCAGCACGGTGGCCGTCGTTCGTCGCGCTTGAGCGACGTGCACATCTACCGGCTCCATGGCCATCTCGAAGACGTGAGAGGCCAGCGGACACCGAGCGGTCGAGGCGCCGACGGCGTGGGCGCCACCGTCGTCGCCCCGAGGTCGGGGCGGCGTTGCTGTCCGGTGCGTGGTCATGAGCACATCGCACCGTGGCTGCGCGATCCGGGACAGGGGAAACCGGAGGGGGGAAATCTTTGTCAAGGGGGGAAAACCAGGGGGGAGTTGAGGGGAGTATTGGCTTTCTCCCACGGATAGGGGTCAGACTCATGGCGGTGGATCCATTTGCCGAGTTGCTCCGTCACCTGCGGCGTAACGCGAATCGGACGCAGGACGAGCAGGCCGGTGCGATCAACGCCGCCTCCGGCCGGGCAACGGTGACCCGCCGGGAGGTGAACCGGTACGAGAACGGTGCGAACGTTCCGACAGACCACACCCTGGGGAACATCGCTTTGGCCTGTGGCGTCCCGCTGGAGCCGCTGCTGCGCGAGGCGAAAGCCGCCCGCGCCAGGCGGCGAGAGAAGAACAAGGCCGAGGCGGAGGACCTGGACGACGTGAAACGCCGAACGCTGCTGGGAGGCGCAGTCGTCGGTGCGGCTGCGGCTGCCGAGCCCTGGGGCCGACTGGCCTACGCACTCAGCAAGGGTTCCAAGATCGACCCTGAGTCCGCGGCGGTGCTTATTGATCATGCCGCCACGTTGCATGTGGACGAGCTGAACGAGAGTGCGCTCAGTCTGCAGTCCCGCGTCGAGGCGCACTTGGACGCGATCACCGCAGCCCTTCCCCGCGCCGGAGCCCACGAGCGAGCCCTGACCATCGCGGCCGGGGAGACTGCCGCTCTTGCTGGGTGGGTCGCCTGGGACCTCGGCCAGCAGGACAAGGCCACTTCCTATTACGGAGTGACCTCGGAGTGCGCGAAAAGGGCCGGACACCCTCCGCTGCGCGCTCTCGCTCTGGGCTACGCGAGCTACGGTGCCCCCAGCCCGGCGAAGGCGCTGGAGATGCTTTCGCAGGCAGCTCAGGACGTACGCGGACGGGGCAACGCAACCGCCGCAGCGTGGGCTCTGGGCCGGTACGCGGAGGAAGCCGCCCAGTCAGGCGATGACGCTGGCGCCCTTCGTGCTCTCGATCAGGCCAAGTTCGCTTATGACTTCGCCGACCATACGAGCGAGCAGGCGTGGGTCCGCTTCGTGACGCCGTACCGCATGGACTCGTTAACCCTCTCGGTCTATGGCGAACTCGCGCGTCAGGAGCTGACCGCCACGGCCGACTCCGCAGTCGAGCGCCTCGGCGGCGAACTACCCGAGTCCGGCGTGGTCGTCCTGGGTGACCTGGCGTCCGCCCTTCTGCGCGGCGGCGACATAGATCGCGGAGCCTACGTAGCGCACCAGTTCGCCGCAGCGGCGGAGTCGAAGCCCAACACCATGGGCCGGCAGCGGGCTCAGGCCATCGCTGCCGGGCTCCCCGACACTGAGCATGACCTGGCCAGCCACCTGCTGACGTTCGCGACGCTGTGAAGCGTCGAAGCGCACAGGCTCAGTGAGAGCAAGGCGCTGTAGTGGAGACCTCTACCCCGGGCGCGTCTCGTCGACGACCCAGGACAGGTACGCCTCCGACCCTCCGGTCACAGGCAGCGTGACCCACTGGGGGACGTCGTACGGGTGCCTCTCGTGCAGCCATGCCTCTAGCGCGGGGAGGCGATCCGACGACGTCATGTAGGAGATCCGCCACTCCTGAGCCGCCTCGACCTTCCCCTGCCACCAGTAGAAGGCGGTGATGGGCGCATCGATGTGGACGCCCGCCGCCAGTTTGCTCTCAACAGCGCCTCTGGCGAGGGTCTTCGCCTGCTCCTCGTCGTCACTCGTCGTCTGCGCGATCACGATCTCGGGGTCCATGCGGCTACCTCTCCAGCTCGGGTACCGCGACCCTACCCATGTGTTCGACGCAGGCCAGCGAGAGGGCCGGAGGCGGCCCGCAGGGTTCGGGCCGCCATGTTGTGGAACCGTCTGGCGCGCGGATCTGTACCAGGCCTGTGGGGTTCAGCGTCTCCCGCCGACGGCCCATGGAGAGCCGTTGAAGTTCCGCCGCCTTGTGGCTACCACAGGGCGCCCAATCGGTCCGGTCAAGGGGGCCCTTCAGCCGCGAGTGGGCGAGCCATACACGCCCGCGCCCTCACTTTTCGTACGGGGTCTCCGACCGAGATCCATCCAAGTCGGCGGCCTCTGCCTCAGTTATCTGTTCGGCAATCTCCCTGCGGATGGCCGCAGTGTCCGCGGGCGACCAAATGGAGCCGCTCCCGAAAGGCAGCACACGGTCATGGGGCTGGTAGAGCTCCTCGCTTTCCAGACCGCGGCAACAGGCACGGCACTTCCACGGACGGCGCAGAGTGATCCACTGTCTGAGCCCGCACCAGGGGCACAACACGAAGTACGCGCTGGGCCCGTAAGCGGCGGCCCAACTGGCATAGCCCGAACGGCTGCGAGCCACGTTGATGTCGCCATGGGTGCGTTCCGCGACCCAGCCAAGAAGAACCATCTCGCCACCGGGCCACGCACAGGCGCAGGGGCCGTCGCAGTGGCAGGCGCGCGCCTTGCCCAGCTCGACGGCCTTTTCCTTACGGGGAGTGGATGGTCCCTTGACCTCAAGCCATGTCCCGATCTCGGGCAGCCAGAAGTCCGGCAGGTAATGCGCCCCTGACGGCAGGGTAATTCGCTCAGGCTCGTACTGCCAGAGGATGCTGTGGGTGTCGAGGGTGCAGGCCCAGTCGGCTTCGAGCCGAGAACGGAAAGTGGTGCCGCTGTACTCCGTCGGTACGGCTTCGATGGGCTGGCCGTCTGTGGGGAGGTCCGTCACGGCGTCTCCGTTCCAGGTCAGTTATGCGCCGACCCACAGTTTGACCGCTACCCTCGCGCTTCATGAACCGGGCTGTCCGACGGGTGGCCAGTCCCGCTCTCGTTTGCAGACCCATGCCTCGGCCTTAGCGCAGCGGACAACCACCGTTAGCTGCTTCGGCATCGCAACATCCATTTCAGCAACGCCCTCTTTATCGCAAGAACCCGGTTCGTCCAACTCGGCCTTTCCCTGGAATCTCGTCCTGTCATCGCCCCACACGACAGGAGTCGACCCATGCCGGAACCGCGCGGAGCATCCCAGACCGCTTTCTTGACCCTCCCCAGTGCTGCCGAGTACCTCGGTATCTCACCCAACACGTTGTACGTCTGGCGACACCGCCGACAGGGGCCTCCCAGCTTCCGCATGGGACGGCGCGTGATGTACCGGATCACGGCGCTCGACGAGTGGGTCCGCGATCAGGAGCGAGCGGACTCCCGCTCCAACCGCGCCCTCGACCCGCTGAGCCGGAAGCCGCAACGGCGCTCGAAGGCCATGCAGTAGCGCGGTGGCTTACGCGTCCGGCCTCCCCGAGAAGAAGTTCTCCGCACAGGGATTGGATCGTGCCGCAGATCGCGTTAACACCGACCAGCTCATGATCACGCACCACTGGAGGGCCCCGTCATGGCGGGTTACATAGAAGACCGATGGCTGAAGAAGCGCCCCGACAAGCTGACCGGGAAGCGGGAGCGGACCGCGATCTACGGCACCGGGAAGCGCTACCGAGTGAAGGGGATTCCCGGCATCCAGGACCGGTCGTTCCACACCAGCGAGGACGCGAAGCAGTGGCTCGCCAGCGCCAAGACGGACTCCAGCCGTGGTGAGTTCGTCGATCCCCGCAAGGGCGAGATACTTGTCGCCGACTACATCGCCGAGTACTGGTGGGCGGGCCGCTCCGACGAACCCTCGACGGCGGACCCGATGCGCAGCCGCATCTGGAACCACATCATCCCGTTGGTGGGCGACTACGCCCTGCGTGAGATCGACGCGTCCGCTCTACGGACCTTCAAGGCAGCACTACTCACGAGGGTCGAAGAGTCGACGGCTGAGGTGATCTGGGGACACCTGTCCTCGATCCTCGGCAGCGCCGTCGACGACCAGCGTCTGCTGCGCAACCCGATGAAGGCGAAGAACAGCGTCAAGCCCCCACGAGCAATCGACAGCAAGGCCAAGGCGTGGTCACGTGAGGTCGTCGACGCCGTCCGCGCGGAGTTGCAGGACCGCTACCAGATCGCGGTCGATCTCGGCATCGGCCTCGGGCTGCGCCAAGGCGAAGCGTTCGGTCTCGCCGAAGAGGACTTCGACTTCGCGGCTGGAGTCGTCCACATCCGCCGCCAGCTCAGGTGGGACATCAAAGGCCGCCCCTACTTCTCGCTCCCCAAGGGGCGCAAGACCCGCGAGGTCCCCCTGCCGGCCAACCTCGCCCTCCGGGCCCGAGCTCACTTCCGCCGGTTCCCGTCGACTTCCTGCACGTTGCCCTGGCGGAACCCGGAGGCCCCGACCACCGCGCTCGAGGAGCGCCAGCGGAAGCCGATCACGGTCGAACTGATCCTCACCTCGTCGCACGGCAATCGCATCTACTACCGCACCTGGAACGACCGCAGCTGGAAGCGTGCGCTCGCCGCCGCCGGGCTGATCAAGCCCGTGGGCGAGAAGGTACGGCACGACGGCAACCGGGTTCGCCGGGTCCTGCTCTACGCCGCCCCACGCGAGGACATGTTCCACGTCCTCCGCCACACCTACGCGAGCGTGCAGCTGGAGGCCGGCGAGTCGGTCGTCAGCCTGTCCAAGTGGCTCGGGCACTCGACACCGAAGGTCACCCTCGACCACTACGCTCACTTCATGCCCGGTGCGGGGCAGCGAGGGATCGCCGCGATGGACGCCTGGCTGCGGGACCCCTCCCGTCCGAAAGTCCCTGAGAAGTCCCTGATGGCATGCAGGGCAGCTCATCTACCCCCGAACATGCAGGTCAAAGGCATAGTGCGACAGGGTGCGGACATGTCCGTCAAGTACAAGGAGACGGCGCGGGGCGGGCTCGCGGTGAACATCATCGAGTGCTGAACACGCAGGCCCCTGACTCAGCGGCCCTGCGTGTTCAGCGCGAGCGGCGCCAGGCGCCCAGGCGCTCCATCCACGGAGTGGAGGCGAGGAGTACCAGGCTGTAGTACTGCAGCGCGGGTACGGCGAGCGCGACCACGAGGGCCAGCACCAGCGCCATGATGTTGCGCACGGACTCGCCATAGGACCGGGCAACCAGGGCGCGGGACTTCTCCCCGTCGTCGGCGAGCAATTCGGAGTGCGCCTTCAGCACCCTCAGCATCGCCATGTGGCACACCATGCTCGCCAGGAGCGTGAGGTAGTAGAACGTGGCCGCGAACCGATCGCCCCCGAAGGACCCGATCATTTCGGTCGGCAGGGGCAGGACCACGATGCACAGCAGCCAGCCCATGTTCCACACCGACAGGGACCGGTTGAGCGAACCGACCACGGAGAACGCCCGGTGGTGGGCGAACCAGAACCTGGCCACCACGGCGAAGCTCAGCAGGAAGCTCCAGATCTGGTCGAGGTGGTCGAGGATGACGTCCCGGGCGTGCTCGTGCGCGGACGCGGCCTCGGGAACGAGGTCGACCAGAGGCAGCACCAGCAGAGTGAGGGAGATGGCGGTCACCGCGTCGGTGAACAGCAGTAGCCGTTCGCTCGGCAGGCCCGCCGCCTCCTTGCCGGTGGGCGCGGGGGCAGCGGGCTCGACATCGCTGGTGTTCACGAACGTACGTCTCCTTGGAAGTTGTGCTGAGCGTCATCATCGGTCGCTACAGGGTGGCGGACTTCCCCGCGCCCGACGCGCTCCCCGCGAGCCAGTCGTCCCAGCTCAGGTTGAAGGCCGCGTAGCCGTTGTCGGCGGGGGCCTTGGCGCGCGGTGAACCGGTGATGGTGACCGGGTCGCCCTGCTTCACCTGGTCGTAGAACCACTTGGCGTCGGACATCGACAGGTGGACGCAGCCGTGCGAGCCGCGGGCGCTGCCGCTGCCCGGGTTCGGGTCGCCGGTCGAGTAGTGGACGTACGTGCCGGACTGGGTGAGGTGGACGTCCCAGGGCAGCGTCAGGTCGTAATAGTTCGGGCTGCCCTTGTCGCAGCTGATGCCGACGCTGCAGGAGGTCATGTGGACCTTCTTCTGCTTGTCGATGACGGCCATCGTGCCGTTCCAGGTCGGGTACTCGGCGCTGCCCGCGTTGATCGACAGCGTGCGTACCGCCTTGCCGTTCTTCGTGACCTTCAGGGTGTGACCGGGGACGGAGACATCGGCACGCACGTCGTCCCCGACCGTGAACGTGTGGGTGTAACCGTGCACGCCGTAACGGCCGTTGCCGTTGCTGACGCCCTTCATGTCGGCGTCGACCTTCACCTTCGTACCGGAGGGCCAGTACGTCTTGGGGCGCCAGTCGGCGCGCTTGTCGCCGAACCAGTGCCAGGCGCCATCGACCGGCTGCGACGTGCTCACCTTCATGTGCTTCTCGACGGCTCCCCGCGCTTTCGCCGCCACCGGGTTGGTGAAGACCACCGAGACCGGCATGGCGACGCCGACCTTGGTGCCGGTCTGCGGAGTGATCGTATCCAGGAGCATCGGCGGGCCCTTGGGCTTCGCCGGTGACGGTTTGGCGCTCGCACTCGCCTTCCCCGACGGCTCCCCGCCCGCCTTGTCCGTGCCGCCACCGCCACAGGCGCTCGCGCCCACCAGCACCGCGACCGTCGCCAGCGCGACTCCTATGCCACTGCCCCTGCGCCGTTCCACCGACCTGCCCCACTCTCCGAGTCCGCCCTGCACAGCACGCCCCGAACGGGGCTCAGCTCCCTGTCAGACAGTCGCCGGGCCTCCGTCAGTTGCGTCCGCGCACGTAAAGCGAGTTCCAAGACTTTGGATGTCCGAAACGTCCGACTCTGTACGGTGACCGGCAGATCACTCTGCGCAAAGGGGGCCTCACGGCGGGCCGGATCAGGGACGATGAAGGTTCGACCTCGTCGCCCCACCGACCTGGAGGCCCGCATGATCCGTGGCATCGACGTCAGCTCGCACCAGTCCACGTTCGACACGGACGGCCTGTCGTTCGTCTTCATCAAGGCGACGGAGGGCCGTAGTTACGTCAACCCGCGCCTGGCCGCCCAGACGAAGCGGGCCCGCGACGCGCGCTGCGTCGTCGGCTTCTACCACTTCCTGTGGCCGGGGAACATCACGGCGCAGGCCGAGTACTTCGTGAGCAAGGCCCCCGAAAAGGTGGGGGACTTGCTGGCGGCGGACTGGGAGACGACCGGCGAGGGCACGCACGCGAGCAACGCGGAGAAGGACAAGTTCATCCGCGAGGTGAAGCGGCTGCGGCCCAATCATCGTGTCCTGTTGTACTCGAACAGGAATTTCTGGCTGAACATCGACACGACGTCCTACGCCGGCGACGGCCTCTGGATCGCCGACTACGTCAGCGCCGGCAAGCCCCGCATCAAGGCGGACTGGGCCATCCACCAGTACACGGACAGCCCACTCGACAAGAACGTCGCCGACTTCGACAGCAAGGACGCCCTGCACGAGTGGGCGGGCGGCGTCTGACGGGAGTTGACGCCCGCGACGGTCAGGCGCGCCACTCCGCCGCACGCTCCGGGGACGCCGCGTCCAGCGCCTTGCGCACCGCCGCCGCGTCGGACGCGAGGCCGTAGACCGGGGTGCCGGGCTGCTGGCGCCAGGATTCGTCCTGGCCGCCGGCGTCCACGGTGTCGAAGCCGATCTCGTCGAGGAGCGCCGCGACGACCTGCTTCGCGGCCGCGTCGTCGCTCGCGACGGGCAGGGAGACGCGCCGCGGGTCGCCGGACGGGCGGGGCTTGTCGAGGATGTCGTGGGCGTAGGTGCCGTTGAACGCCTTGACCACCTGGTGACCGAGTTGGCGCTCCGTCCAGCGGCTCTCGGTCAGTCCCTCGTCCTCGATTCCGGCGATCTTCCCGTCGCGCTGCTGCGGGTAATAGTTGCCGGTGTCGATGACGGCGACCTCGGAGGCCGCCGTGTCCAGGAGCCCCTTGGGCAGGTTCGGCACGGCCTTGAGCGGAATGGTGACGACCACGACCTTCGCGTCGCGGACCGCGTCCTCGATGGTGGCGGGGGTGGCACCGGTCTCCTCCGCGAGGGCGGTGAGGGTCTGGGGGCCGCGCGAGTTCGCCACGTGGACGTCGTGGCCGACGGCGGTGAGGCGCCGGGTGAGGTTTCCGCCGATGTTGCCCGCGCCGATGATGCCGATCTTCATGTCGAGCCTTGCCCTTCGGGATCGGGAGGTTTCGCGAGAAGCATGCACGTGCACAGGATGTGAACCGGGAGGACACACCCACTATTCCGATCCCCGGGTCGACCTCACCCTCACCCGTCGGCCCGTGACTCCCATTACCCCAACTTTCCCTGAATCGCCGCCAGTTCGTCCCGCGCCGCTCGCCCCGCCGCCTCGGCGTCCCCCGCCGCCACCGCCTCTACGAGCCCCGCGTGCGCCGCGTCGCCGTGGTCCTGTTCGGCTCCTCGTACGTCGACCAGGGCGAGGAGGTCGATCAGGGCCTGGCGCAGGGCCGGGGCGAACTCGGCGAAGAGGTCGGTGAGGACCGGGTTGCGGGCGGCCGCGACGATCGTGGCGTGCAGGGCGATGTCGGCGTCGACGAACGTGTCACCGGGACCACCCGCCGCTGCCCTGCGCGCGGCGAGCGCCGACCGCATCGCCGCGACATCCTCGTCCGTGCGTCGTTCGGCCGCCAGGCGCGCGGCCTGGATCTCCAGGAGCGTACGGACTTCGTAGACGTCGGCGACCGCCGCTCGGCGCAGGCGTGTCGGCCAGTCCTCGACCGGGCGCAGCGCCGTCACGAACACGCCCGCACCCTGCTTCGGCCGCAGCATCCCCTGGCCTGTGAGCGCGCGCACCGCCTCGCGGACCGTGGACCGGCCCACGCCGAGCTCCTTGGCGAGGGTGGTCTCGCCGGGCAGACGGGTGCCGATGGGCCAGTCGCCGTCGGCGATCTGTGCGCGGAGGCGCTCCGCGGCCTGTTCGACGAGGGGGCTGGGGCGGAGGGGGCCGGCCGGCGACGACACGGGATCACCAACTTGTCTGAGGTGTACTTGTCTGAGGACCTGAGGTGTGGCTAGTGTACTGGGCATGTTCCGCGGACTCCTTCTTCTCGGCTGCCGCGGCGGGGCCTGACGCGACCGGCACCCCGCCGCGGGGTGCCGTGCTGCCGGTCGGCCACCGCCACGACCGCACCGAGGAAGGCCTCAGCCGCCATGTACCGCTGGAATCCGCAGACCCCAGGCCCGATGCCGTACCACCGTTACCGGCCGCACCACGAGCGGGTCGCCAACGTCCCTCTCGCCGACCGGAGTTGGCCGTCGAAGGAGATCACCGCGGCGCCGCTGTGGGTGCCCGTCGATCTGCGGGACGGGAATCAGGCGCTCGCCGAGCCGATGGACACCGCCCGCAAGCACCGCTTCTTCGATCTGCTGGTCGGGATGGGCTTCAAGGAGATCGAGGTCGGCTACCCGTCGGCCAGCCGGACGGACTTCGACTTCGTGCGGCACATCGCCACCGAGGTCGAGCTGCCCGACGACGTCACCCCCGTCGTGTTCACCCCGGCCAAGCCGGATCTGATCGAGCGGACCTTCGCATCCATCGAGGGGCTGCCGCGCGCCGTAGTGCATCTGTACATCCCCACCTCCCCCACCTGGCGCGACGTCGTCCTCGGCATGACACGCGCCGAGATCCGGCGGACCGTACGCGAGGCCGCCGCCCACATGGCCCGCCTCGCCGACGCCCGCCCCGACGCGCACATCCGCTTCCAGTTCGCCCCGGAGACCTTCAACCTCACCGAGCCGGACTTCGCACTGGAGGTCTGCAACGGGCTGACCGAACTGTGGGACGCGAGTCCCGAGCGCCCGGTCACCCACAATCTGCCGACGACTGTCGAGATCTCGACGCCGAACGTGTACGCAGACCAGATCGAGTACATGCACCGGCACCTGTCCCGCCGCGAGTCCGTCATCCTCTCCGTGCACCCGCACAACGACCGCGGCACCGGCGTCGCCTGCGCCGAACTCGCCGTCCTGGCAGGTGCGCAGCGCGTGGAGGGCTGTCTGTTCGGCAACGGCGAGCGGACGGGGAACGTCGACCTCGTCACGCTCGCCATGAATCTGTACGCGCAGGGCGTCGACCCGATGATCGACTTCTCGGACATCGACGCGGTGCGCGAGACGGTCGAGTTCTGCAACCGGTTGCCGGTGCATCCACGGCATCCGTACGGCGGCGAACTCGTCTACACGGCCTTCTCCGGCACCCACCAGGACGCCATCTCCAAGGGTTTCGCGCATCGCGCCGCACATCCGGACGAGCCGTGGGACGTGCCGTACCTGCCGATCGACCCGGCCGATGTGGGACGTACGTACGAGGCCGTGATCCGCGTCAACTCGCAGTCGGGGAAGGGCGGGATGGCGTATCTGCTGAAGGAGCACCACGGCGTCGACCTGCCGCGGGCGCTGCGGCCCGAGTACGCGCGGCTCGTGCAGGAGGCCACCGACGACAGCGGCCGTGAGGCGACATCGGGCGAGCTGTACGCCCTGTTCCGCGCGGCGTATCTGGATGTCCCCGGCCCCGTGGCGCTCGCCGACGGCTGGTCGGTGCGGCAGGACGGCGCCGTGCACCACTTCGCGTGCACCCTCGAAGTCGACGGTCAGGTAAGGGAGTTGGAGGGCAAGGGCAACGGGCCGCTGGCGGCTTTCGCGGACGCGCTCGCGGCGGCAGGACGGGACGTGGACGTCCTGGATTTCGGCCAGCACGCGCTGGCGGCGGGCCGGGACGCCGAGACCGTCGCGTTCGCGCGACTCCGTGTGGACGGGGCGCCGGTGTGGGGCGCGGGCCGCGACACGTCCGTGCTGGCCGCTTCCGTACGGGCGGTGCTGTCGGCGGTGAACAGGGCCGGGGCGTGAGACACCGGTGGGGCGTGCGCCGTGCGCATGCCCCACCGGATCCGGATGCCTACTTGTTCAGGTTGGCCCAGAACTCGTCGAAGGACAGGACCTTGTCGCCGTTGGCGTCCTGTCGGGAGATGAGGGCCTCGGCCACGGAGTCCGTGACGTTGAAGTCGCCCATCTGCGCCATGGCGCTCTTGTACTCGGCCGCCGTGATGAAGCCGTCGCCGTCCGCGTCGAACCGCTCGAACGCCTTGCGTGCTTCCTCGATGTCCGCCACCGGGCCACCCCTCGATTTTCGTACTGTCGTGTTGACGGGGGTCAGATTACTTGGCGGTCCGCGCCCGCAGTGCGGCGAGTACCCAGGCGAACTCCTCGCGGTGCGGGTGCTCGGGGGCGCCGCCCTTCAGGACGCCGAGCAGTTCGCGGTAGCGGGCCACCTTGTCGTTCATCGTGGCGAGCAGCCGGTCGAGGACTGCGGAGCGGTCGGCGTCGCCGAGCAGGTCCTGGAGCACCTGCTCGGCGGCGGGCGACGCGGGGTCGGTGCCGTTGCGCACCGCGTCGCCCGCGAGTGCGACCAGCTTGCTCAGGAAATGCATGGAGGCGCCGGCCGCGGACTCGGGGGTGCGGTCCGCCGCGTTGTACTCGGTGGCCTGCCGCATGCGCGCCTTGAACGCCGGGTCCTGCAGCAGCTCGGCCAGCTCCACCCACGCGTCGACCTGCTCGGGCGTCGGGTCGTCCGGCAGACCGGCGCTCATCGCCCGCATCCGTTCCTGGACCGCCGGGTCGACGGTGTCCAGGCCGTGCAGCATCTCCTCGGCGAACTCGTCCATGATCCGCTTGCGCTCGGCGGCGGACTGTCGTGCCAGTTTGTTCATCAGGGCCATCTCCTCGGCGCTCGAGTTCCGTTTCGCGACCGTCGACAGCACCGCCCGGTTGAGCCGCAGCACCTGGATCTGCGCGTCGAGCGCCGTCACGTGCGCGGCGGCGACGGACGCGATGTCCCGCTCCCCGGAGAGGATCTTCCGTACGTCGTCCAGGCCGAGGCCCAGCTCGCGCAGGGTGCGGATCAGCTCCAGGCGGGCGACGGACTCGGCGTCGTAGAGCCGGTAGCCGCCCTCGCTGCGGGTCACGGGGTGCAGGACGCCCTCGTCGGACCAGAACCGGATGGTGCGCACCGTGAGGCCGGTGCGGCAGGCCAGCTGTCCGATCGTGAGCAGCTGTGGGCCGTCGTCGATCATGTCGAGGAGTCTGGGCCTTCCAGTGGGTGGAGACTCAAGCCGTCCGAGACTCAAGTCGTCTGAGACTCAAGCCACCCGGGACTCGAGCCACCCAGCGTACGAAGGTCAGCGGTCGGCGACGCGCATTTCGAACCAGGTCGTCTTGCCGCGCGGCAGCAGGTCGACGCCCCAGCGGTCGGAGAGCTTGTCGACGAGGAAGAGGCCGCGGCCCGAGATGTCCATCGCCTGCACCGGCATCAGGCAGGGCAGTCCGCGGGACGGGTCGCGAACCTCGACGCGGATCCAGCCGCGGCGGCGCAGCATGCGCAGGCCGAAGTGGCGGGCCCCGGTGTGCCGCACCGCGTTGCCGACCAGCTCGGAGACGAGCAGGACGCCGTCCTCGGTCATCTTCGGGGAGAGACCCCAGTGGCGCAGGACGACGACCTGCGTGAGCCGCCTCGCGGTCGCGGCCGACTCGGGGCGCGACGGCAGCGACACCTCCGCCTCGGCCGGGTTCCCGAACAACTCCAGTGCCCTCAGGGCGTGTTCGTCCTCGACCGCGGGAGACCAGCGCGCCGCGGTCGCACTTGCGTGCCGCCGCGGTTGTTCCACACCCTCAAGCCCCGCCATGCCTCCATGATGGGGCCATGGCGGCCCCCGCGGGGTCGTTCCGACGGAATAGGCCCCCCGGAACGCTTCGTTCCGGAGGGCCGTTCAGTCATATGCCGTTGGCAGTACAGGGCTGTTCGCACCCCGCGTGAGCTGCGACAACCCACCGTACGTACGCTGCCGTTGATCGTCTTCGGCCGAATTCGCTTAAGGTTCTCTTAAGGCTCGGATAATGCTCCCCGAACGAGCGAACTGATCAACTCGGCTTGCCCGCACGGCACTTGGGGGCGGCGTCAGGCGAACTTCGCCTTCCCGGGGCCCTCCTCCACGAAGCTGCGCATCCCGGTCTCCCGGTCCTCCGTGGCGAACAGGCCTGCGAACCAGTTGCGTTCGATGGCCAGGCCCGTGTCCAGGTCCGCCTCCAGGCCCGTGTCGATCGACTCCTTCGCCGCCCGCAGTGCGATCGCGGGGCCCTTGGCGAGCTGCCCGGCCCAGGCGTTCGCGGCGTCGAAGACCTCGGCCGCGGGGACCACCCGGTCGACGAGCCCGAGGGTGAGCGCCTCCTCCGCCTTCACCTGGCGGCCCGTGAAGATCAGGTCCTTGGCCTTGGACGGGCCGACGAGGCGGGACAGGCGCTGGGTGCCGCCCGCGCCGGGGATCAGGCCGAGCAGGATCTCGGGCTGCCCGAACTTCGCGTTGTCGGCGGCGATGCGGAAGTCGGCGCACAGGGCCAGTTCGCAGCCGCCGCCCAGTGCGTAGCCGGTGACGGCGGCGACGACCGGCTTCGGGATGCGGGCGACCGCGGTGAACGCGTCCTGGAGGCCGCGGGAGCGCGCGACCATCGCCGCGTGGTCCATGTCGCGCATCTCCTTGATGTCCGCGCCGGCCGCGAACACCTTTTCGCTGCCGCGGAGGACCACGGCCCGGATGTCGGTGCGGGTCGTGGCCTCTTCGGCGAGTTGCTTGATGCGGTCCTGGGTGGCTACGTCCAGGGCGTTCATCGGGGGGCGGTCCAGGCGGATGGTGCCCACGCCGGCGGCTACTTCGAGGTGAACGGTCATGCGGCGCAGCGTACCCAGTTGATCGTTGCGGGCCACCGTCCACCAAGCCTCTCCGGCGTTTGAGGAGCGGGGTCCGGGGCAGAGCCCCGAACGGCAACCACGGTGCTGGTCACTTCTTCCAGTCCGCCCAGGACATGTTCCAGCCGTTCAGGCCGTTCGCCGAGTCGACCGTCTTGTCGTGGGAGTTCTTGACCACGACCACGTCACCCGTCATCGACTCGTTGAAGAACCAGGCCGCCGGGACCTTCTTGTCGTAGCCGCCGCGGACGTCGCGCAGCCCGATGCAGCCGTGGCTGGAGTTGACGTTGCCGAAGGTGCCGCCGCCCCAGTAGTTGCCGTGGATGAACGTGCCGGAGTCGGTCAGACGCTGGGCGTGCGGGACGTCCTTGATGTCGTACTCGCCGCCGTAGCCGACCGTCTCGCCGTTCATGCGGGTCACGCGCAGGCTCTCGCTGATGACCATCTTGCCGTTCCACGTCTCGTAGCCCGGCTTGCCCGTGGTGACCGGGATCTTCTTGATGGTCTTGCCGTCGCGCTCGACCGTCATCGTGTGCGTCTTGGCGTCGACCGTGGAGATCTGGCTGCGGCCGACGGTGAACTTCACCGTCTTGGCCTGCTTGCCGTAGACGCCGGGGCGGCCCTCGACGCCGTCGAGGTTCATCTTGACGGTGACCTTCGTGCCGCTCGCCCAGTACTCCTCGGGCCGGAAGTCGATGCGGTCGTTGCCGAACCAGTGGCCCTCGACGGGGACATCGGGCTCGGCCTTGACCGAAATCGCCTTCTCGACGTCCTCGGGGTGGGTGATGCCGCGCGAGAAGCGGATCGAGAACGGCATGCCGACGCCGACCTTCGAGCCGTCCTCCGGGGTGAACGTGCCGATGAACGTGTTCTTCGGCGTGAGCGTGGTGAACGTGGAGTCCTTGGCGGCCTCGCGGCCCGCCTTGTCCTTGGCGATCGCGTGCACCTTGTACTCGGTCGACGCGGCGAGGTGCCGCGCCGGGGTCCAGCTCCGGCCGCCGCCGGTGATCGCGCCCTGCACCTCGTTGCCCTTGGTGTCGGCGACCTTCACCTCGGTCAGCTTCCCCTTGTCCGCGGTGACCTTCAGGGCCCCGCTGGTCGCGACCCCGTCCGCGCCGTTCTTCGGCTTCACCTTCAGCACGGCCTGCGACTCCTTGTGAGCCGCGGCCGCCTTGCCGGAACTCCCCTTGTCGTCGCCGGAGCCCCCGCCGCCACCGCAAGCGGTGACAAGGAAGAGTGCCGCCCCCAGCAGAACCGTGGATATCGGTCGTCGCCCGTTCAAAATTCTTCTCCCCTCGCACGGCCTTGCCCCAAGGCCCGCACTACCGCGCCTTCGCGCGCACGCATTGCGAAAGGTAACCACACGACCTGGGGAAACGGATCCCCAGGGATGTCACCGTTCCGTCCCAACAGTGGGGAGGATGCCCCGGTTTCGGCCAGCACGTAACCCCTCCCGATCCGCCGGGGAAACGTGAGTGCGAGCGAAGCTCTGGGCAGAACAGGGAGAGGAAGCAGGGGGAGCGCGGCCGGGACGCCGCACGCCCCGCTGCCCAGGAGCCGTGGAGCCGCGGGAGGCCGTCAGGTGTCGAGCGCACCCGAGCAGGAGGCAGTTCAGAGCGCGCCGCGCGCGGGCAACGGCAGAGCGCTGCCGGCCCCGCTCCCCGGCCGCGAACGGGAGCGCGTGTCCCCACTGGAGCCGGTGTGGCCGGGCACGCCCGTGCCGCTCGGCGCCCGCTTCCGGGTCGGGCCGGACGGGGTCGCGGGCACCAACTTCGCCCTGTGGGCGGGTGGCGCCGACTCCGTCGAGCTGTGCCTGTTCGACGAGGAGGGACGTGAACGCCGGGCCGCGCTCACCGAGTTGACGCACGAGATCTGGCACGGCTTCGTACCGGGAGTGCTTCCGGGGCAGCGCTACGGGTTCCGGGTGCACGGCCGCTGGGACCCGTGGACGGGTGCCCGCTGGAACCCGGCGAAGCTGCTCCTCGACCCGTACGCACGGGCGGTGGACGGCGAGTTCGGCCTGCCGCCCGAGGTCTACGGGCACGTACGGGACTGGCCCGAACAGCACGTCGCCGACACGGTGCGCGACGACCGGGACTCGGCGCCGTACGTACCGAAGGGCGTGGTCGTGCACGACGACGCGTCCGGCGACGAGTGGGTGGACGACCGGCGGCCGAAGACGCCCTGGGCGGACTCGGTGATCTACGAGCTGCACATGCGCGGCTTCACCCGTCAACACCCGGGTATTCCGGAGGAGTTGAGGGGTACGTATGCGGGGCTCGCGCACCCGGCGGCGATCGAACATCTGGTGCGGCTGGGCGTGACGGCGGTGGAGCTGCTGCCGGTGCACCAGTTCGCGCACGAGGACCATCTGCTGCGGCGGGGGATGAGGAACTACTGGGGCTACAACTCCATCGGCTATTTCGCCCCGCACGCGGGATACGCGGCGTCCGGCACGGCCGGGCAGCAGGTCGGCGAGTTCAAGCGGATGGTGCGGGCGCTGCACGACGCGGGGATCGAGGTAATCCTCGACGTCGTCTACAACCACACGGCGGAGGCGGGCGAGCTGGGCCCGATGCTGTCCCTGAAGGGCATCGACAACCGCGGCTACTACCGCCTCCAGGACGACGCGCGCCGCTACGCCGACTACACGGGCTGCGGCAACACGCTGCACGTGGTGCAGCCGCAGGTGCTCAGGCTGATCACGGACTCGCTCAGGTACTGGGTCACGGAGATGGGGGTCGACGGGTTCAGGTTCGATCTCGCCGCGGCGCTCGCCCGCTCCATGCACGACGTCGACATGCTCTCCCCGTTCCTCGCGGTCATCGCGCAGGACCCGGTGCTGCGCCGGGTGAAGCTGATCGCGGAGCCGTGGGACGTGGGCTCGGGCGGCTACCAGGTCGGCTCCTTCCCGCCGCTGTGGACGGAGTGGAACGACCGCTACCGCGACGCCGTGCGCGACTTCTGGCGCGGCGCGCTGCCCGACGTACGGGACCTCGGGTACCGGCTCTCCGGTTCGAGCGACCTGTACGCGTGGGGCGGGCGCCGGCCGTACGCCTCGGTCAACTTCGTCACCGCCCACGACGGCCTCACGCTGCGCGACCTCGTCTCGTACGAACGCAAGCACAACGAGGCGAACGGGGAGGGCAACCGGGACGGCACGCACGACAACCGGTCCTGGAACTGCGGCGTCGAGGGCGAGACCGACGACGAGGGCGTACGGGCCCTGCGCAGACGGCAGTTGCGGAACCTCTTGACGACGCTGCTGCTGTCGACCGGAGTGCCGATGCTGGTGGCGGGCGACGAGTTCGGGCGCACGCAGCGCGGCAACAACAACGCGTACTGCCAGGACAACGAGATCAGCTGGCTGGACTGGTCCCTCCTCGACGACCCCGGCTGCCGTGAGCTGTTCGCGCTCACCGCACGGCTCGTCGCGCTGCGGCACGCGCACCCCGTGCTGCGGCGCCGCGCCTTCTTCTCCGGCCGCGCGCACTCGGTGGACGGGCTGCGGGACCTGGCGTGGTTCACCTCGCGCGGCACCGAGATGACGGAGGGCGACTGGTACGCGCCCGCCGGCACGGTCGGCATGTATCTGTCGGGGCGCGACATCCCCGGCCGCGACGCGCGTGGCGAGCCGGTGCGCGACGACAGCTTCCTTGCGATCCTGCACGCGGGCGACCGGGCCGAGAGCTTCGTGCTGCCGGGCGAGCCCTGGGCCCGTTCGTACGAGGTGGTGGTGGACACCGGCGAGGAGGAACAGGGCGTGGCGCCGGCCGTGCCGCACGAGGCCGGCGCCACGATCACGGTGGAGGCGAGGACCGTGCTGCTCCTGAAGGTCAGGCCGTAGGCCTGGGCTCGCCCGCGTACGTGCCGAAGGACCACATGTTGCCCTCGGGGTCGGTGATCGCGAACTCGCGGCTGCCGTACGGCTGGTCCTCGATCTCGCGGAGGATCTTGACGCCCGCGTCGACGAGGCGGGCGTACAGCTCGTCGACCCGGGTGGTCACGACGTAGCCGCCGAAGCTGCCCGGCTTGACGCACCAGGTGCCGGGCTCGGCGTCCGGCTTGTGGGAGCCGAGCATGATCCCGCCGCCCTCGGGCCAGTCGAGCTGGGCGTGGGCGACGCGGTCGCCGTCCTCGTAGACGGCGGTGCGCAGGAAGCCGACGGTGTCGACGAGGAAGTCGATGAGCGCGGGCGCGTCGTTCGCCTGGAGAGTGGGCCAGACGGCGGGCTCGCGGGAGGGCTTGGGCTGGGTGCTCTGTGTGGTGTTCATGGCTCCGAGTCTTCGCCGTTGTGGTGTCCCCCGGCTTGGATGTTCCGGCACTCCTCGGCGAGCCAGCCGGTCGGGCTCAGGCCCGTGTACTGGCGGAAGTCGCGGACCAGGTGCGAGTGGTCGCAGTAGCCGTGCTCGGCGGCGACGCGGGACAGGTCCGGCGGGGCGCCCGCCGCCACCGCGCGGACGACGGCCGCCTTCGCGTGCTGGAAGCGCATCAGGCGGGCGGCCTGCTTGGGGCTCAGGCCCGTCTCGGCGCGGAACAGGGTGGTGAGGCGGCGTTCGCTGAGGGCGACGTGCGCGGCGAGCCCCTTCAGCGTGCCCGCGCCGCGGTGCCGGGCGAGCCACGTCCACGCCTCGGCGACCTCGGGGCGTACGCCGGCCAGCGGGTCGTCGGCCGTCCGCGTCGCCACGTAGTCGGCGACGAGGTCGAACCGAGCCCGCCAGTCGTCGAGCCCGGCCAGCTCCTCCCGTACGAGGGCCGCCGTCCGGCCGAGCACGTCCGTGCCCTCGATCGCGACGGGCCCGGCGAGCTCGGCGGCCGGCGCCCCGAGCAGCGCGCGGGCCGCGAGGGGGTGCACCGCGAGCTGGATGCCGGCCTCGGACCCGGACTGGGCGATGAACTCGGGGTGCTGGTGCAGCCCGCCCACGACGATGTCCGTGCGGACCGCGTCGGGGCCCATGGCCTCCTCGGGGGTGTGGCCGCCGACGACCGGCTCGTCGAGGGTGAAGATCACCGTGAGGTACGGGGAGGGCAGGCCGCGGTGGAGCGCGGGAGGCAGGCCTCGCGTGCGGTAGCCGACCGCCGAGACGATCGGGCCGCCGGGCCGTGGCGTCGCGCGCACGAACTCCTGGGAGCCGGTGCTCATGACGTCCAGTATGCGACGCGGCACGGACTCGTGCCGGACGCCTGGCGGCTACCCGCACCCGCCGCGTACATGCCGTTCACGGACGGTGATTCCGATCATGGGGATTCCGGGCCCGTGCCCCTAGGCTGACGCGCCGTGACCTTTGTGAACGCAGACTCCCTGCGCAAGAAGCCCCTCCTGCTCGCCACGGCGGGCGCCGTCCTCGCCGCCGCCCTCACCGCGACCGTCACCCTGTGGCCGGGGACCGAGGCGACCGCGGCCCCATCCGGTGACGCACGCGCCGTGGCCGCCGAACTGAAGCACTGGCCGAGACCGCAGGCCAAGCAGCTCGCCCGGGTGATCGCGGCGCACGAGCACCAGGGCGCGTACGCCACCTTCGACGCGGACAACACGACGTACCGCAACGACCTGGAGGAGTCGCTGCTGCCCTTCATGGAGATGAAGGGCGTCCTGACGCGGGACACCATGGACCCGTCGCTGAAGGTGATCCCCTTCAAGGACACGGCGACGCACAAGGAGACCCTGACCGAGTACTACAACCGGCTGTGCGAGATCGACGACCAGGTCTCCTACCCGTGGGCCGCGCAGATCTTCTCCGGGTTCACGCTCAAGCAACTCAAGGTGTACGTCGACGAGTTGCTGGCGTACAAGGGCGAGCTGCCGGGCGGCGCGGAGCCGCCGGTGTTCTCCGACGGCATGCGGGAGCTGTACCACGCGTTGCGCTCGCACGGCATCGAGGTGTACGTGGTGAGCGCCGCGAGCGAGGACCTCGTACGCATGGTGCTCGGCGACCCGAAGTACGGCTACGACGTGAAGCCCGAGAACGTGCTCGGTGTCGCCGCCCTGCTCAAGGACCGCAAGACGGGTGATGTCACCAGCTCCCGCAAGGAGATCGCCGCGGGGAACTTCGACCAAAAGGCCCTGGCGAACTGGGAGTTGACGCCGACGCTGTGGGCTCCGGCCACCTGGTACGAGGGCAAGCCCGCCGCCATCAGTACGTACATCGACGCCTGGAAGAAGCCGATCCTCGCGGCCGGGGACACACCCAAGAGCGACGGCCCGATGCTGCTGCGGTCGGTGGACGTGGCGCACGGGGGCGTCCGGGTCTGGGTCAACCGCAAGGACAGCTACATGAAGGAGCTGAACGGGATGAAGGCGGACGGGGTGAAGCGGCAGAAGGAACTCGGGCAGAAGGCCACCGCCGACAAGCGGTGGGTGACTGTGACGCCGGACCAGATCGGCTGAGCCTCAGCCGAGAATCTTGCGGTCGTACGCCACCGCGACCGCCGCCGCCCGGTCCTTCACGCCCAACTTGCCGTAGATGTGCGTGAGATGGGTCTTCACCGTCGCCTCGCTGATGAACAGCTCGCGCGCGATCTCCCGGTTCGACGTGCCGCGCGCGACCAGGACGAGCACCTCGCGCTCGCGGCCCGAGAGCGTCTCGTCGGCGGGCGCCGCGGGCGTCCGTACGGCGGTGACCAGGCGGGACGCCACCGCGGGCGACAGGACCGTGCGGCCCTCGGCGGCGGCCCGTACCGCCGTGAAGAGTTCCTCGCGCGGGGCGTCCTTGAGCAGATAGCCGGTGGCGCCCGCCTCGATCGCGGGCAGCGTGTCGGAGTCCGTGTCGTACGTGGTGAGGACCAGGACGCGGGCCCGTACGCCGCGCGCGGCCAGCTCCCGGATCGCGTCGACGCCGCCGCCGCCCGGCATCCGCAGGTCCATGAGGACGACGTCCGGGTCGAGGGCCTCGGCGCGGGCGACCGCCTCCACCCCGTTGGCCGCCTCGCCGAGCACCGTGAAACCGGTCGTCGACTCGAACATGCCGCGCAGGCCGTCCCGTACGACGGGGTGGTCGTCGACGATCAGCAGACTGATGGCGGCAGGTGCGGAGTCACTGGTCATGGCGGACCAACGGTACGTGAGCGGAGATCGCGGTGCCGCCGCCTTCCTCCGACTCGACGGTGACGCCGCCCGCTAGCCGCTCGGCGCGGGCCCGCATCCCGTCGAGGCCGAAGCCGCCGCCGCCGGAGCGGGCCGGCACGGCGAGGGGGTCGAAGCCGCGGCCGTCGTCGCGCACGTCGAGGGTGACCTCGCCCGCCATGAAGGACAGGGTGACGCCGACGCGGGTGGCGGCCGCGTGCCGGGCCGCGTTGGACAGCGCCTCCTCGGCGATCCGCAGCAGGCTCGCCTCGATCTCGTCGTGCAGCGGCTCGGCGGTGCCGGTGAGGGTGAAGTCGGCGCGCACGCCGGTACGGGCGGACCAGTCCCCGACGGTCTTCTTCAGTGCCTCGGCGAGCGTCGCGTCGTCCAGGGCGGCGGGCGCCAGGTTGTGCACGGAGCGGCGGGCCTCGCCGAGGCTGTGCCGGGCGAGGTCCGCGGCCCGGTCGAGGTGCTCGCGGGCCAGGCCCCGGTCGTCCGTGTTCGCGACGACCTGGAGCTGGGCGATGATCCCGGTCAGGCCCTGGGCGATGGTGTCGTGGATCTCGGCGGCGAGCCGGCGGCGCTCGTCGGAGACGCCGGCCTCGCGGGCCTGGACGAGGAGCTGGGTGTGCAGCGCGGCGTTCTCGTCGAGCGCGTCATGGAGCGCCCTGTTGGTGCGCTCCAGCTCCGCGATGGTGGCGACCTGGGCGAGGGAGCGCTCGCCCTCCTTCGTGTCCAGGTGGACCATGGCCGCGACCAGGCCCAGGTTGACCGCGAGGAGCGCGCCGAACAGGGCCCACTGAGCCGTGTTCTGCGGGGGCAGGCCACCCGCCTGCGATCCGGCGAGGATCACCGCGGACGCGGCCAGGCCCGGTTTGACCAGCCGGGGCAGCAGGAACCGGCCGGCGCCGAAGTAGCCGACGGCGGCGTAGAACGCGTACAGCGGGTTGAGCCACGTGAGGCAGAAGGCGAGTGCCCAGCGCAGCCAGTAGTAGACGCTGCCCGTCACCGAAGGGGCCCTGCGGGCGAGGCCGATACGGAGGGCGACGGCTTCCAGGACGGCGGCGGCCGCGACGAACCCCGCCATCGTCCACCAGTCCGCACGGTCCAGGCCGAAGGCGCCGTTCGTCGGCACCGCCATCACGGTGCCGACGGCGAGCAGGGTGTACGGCGACCACCGGTGGAAGGAACGCCAGCGCTGCTCGACGTCGGCGCTGCCGGGGTCGAGCCGTGCCAGGTCGTCGTCGGGCCCGGCGCCCGCCCCGTACCCTCCGGCGGGCCGACCGCCGCCCCGCCCGTCACCGCCGCGCTCGACGCCCGGCTTCACCTGGTCCCGCTCGTCCATGTCCTCAGTCTGCGCGACCACAGCGGCCTCCCCGGTCATTCCCAGCGGAACCAGCGCGCGGCCACGCCGGTCAGGCCCACGGCCCAGACGGCGAGCACCAGGAGGTGCGACCAGGCCGGCCAGTCGCCCGCCGCGGCCTGGTTCAGGGCCTGCGCCGCGGCGCCGAACGGCGTCAGCTCGACGATGTGGGCCAGGGTGTCCGGCATCGCCTGCACCGGCAGCCAGACACCCGCGCAGAACATCGCGGGGAAGAAGACGACCGAGCCGATCGCGTTGGAGATCTTCGTCGTACGGGCCCGGGACGCGATCAGCGCGCCGAGGGCGAGGGAGACGACGACGGAGAGGAGGAGCGCGAGCAGATAGCCGGCGATCTGTTGGGGCAGCGCCACGTCGAAGGCGATCCGGCCGACGGCGAGACAGACCGCGACCGAGACGAGGACGGCCACGCCGTGGATGCCCATCTGTGCGCCGAGGACGGCCGTCGGCCGCACCGGCGTGGTCGACATGCGGCGCAGGATGCCGCGCTCGCGGTACCCGGTGATGATCGGCGGCATCGACTGGATGCCACCCGCGATCATGCCGAGCAGCACGGTGACGGGGACGTACGCGTCGACGAGCCTGATGCCGCCGAGCCCCGCGTCGGCCTCCCGGAAGGACGGGATGGAGCCGAGGATCACGAGCAGGGCGACGGGGAACAGCAGGATCCCGATCAGGCTGCCGGCCTCGCGCCGAAAGAGCGTGAACTCGGCCTTGAGAACGGCCCGGTCGACGGACGACCGGCCGACGGGGGCGGCAGTGGTGGGCGCGGTGACGGTGGTCATGACTGGCCGGCTCCCGTGAGGTCGAGGAACGCGTCGTCCAACGTGGCGTCGGAGACCCGGAGTTGACGGGCGGTGATGTGCTGCCGGGCGAGCAGCGTGAGGAGGGCGGTGACCGTGTCGTCGGTGCCGGTGAGAGTCACCCGGCCGTCCTTGTGGTCCACGGCGGTGACCGCGGGGAGCCCGGCGAGCGCGTGCCCGTCGAGCGGCGCGGACGGGGTGAACGAGATGACGGTCGACCCGGCGGCCCGGCTGATCAGGCCCGCCGGGGTGTCGAGCGCGGCGACCCGCCCCTGGTCGATCACGGCGATCCGGTCGCAGAGCCGCTGCGCCTCCTCCATGAAGTGCGTGACGAGGAGGACGGTGACGCCGCTGTCGCGCACCTCCTCGATGAGCTCCCAGGTGTCGCGGCGCGAACGCGGGTCGAGCCCGGTGGTCAGCTCGTCGAGGACGACGACGCGGGGGTTGCCGACGAGGGCGAGCGCGATGAACAGGCGCTGCTTCTGGCCGCCACTGAGCTTCGCGAAGCGGGTGCCGAGCTTGTCGGTCAGGCGGAGCCGGTCGGCGAGCGGCCGCCAGTCGAGGGGCGCGGGATAGAAGGCGGAGTACAGCTCCAGCGCCTCCTTCACGGTCAGCTTCGGCTGGATCTCGCTCTCCTGGAGCTGCGCGCCGAGGATCCCGGTGACCTGCGCGTGATCGCGTACGGGGTCGAGCCCGGCGACCCGGATGTGCCCCTCGTCGGCCGCGCGCAGCCCCTCGACGCATTCGACGGTGGTGGTCTTGCCCGCGCCGTTCGGCCCGAGGATCCCGAAGATCTCGCCCTCGCCGACGGTGAAGGACACCCCGTCGACGACGGCCCGCCCGGCGTACGTCTTGCGCAGCCCGGCGACCTCGATGAGCGGTGCTGTGGTGGTGGTCATGGCATCAAGCGTCGCCGCGCGGGCCCTGCCGGGGCATCGGCCATCGCGCTCGAGCACGCATCAACCGATCGGTTGATGGGCGGTACGACTCGGGACCGTCGGCGGGCGACCGAAACTCACTGGGCGTTGTCAGTGGCAATCCGTAGGCTCGCCCATGATGCCGACGACTACACGTGCCACCACAGAAGCGACCGGTCAACTCTCCGCTGTGCGGACGCTGTTGCGGCTGTGGCCGTACGTGCGTCCGGTGCGCGCGCGGTGGGCGGGCGCGGCGCTCGTGGCGGTACTCGCGTCGTGCCTGGCGCTGGTCTTCCCGCTGGTCCTGAAGTGGATCGTGGACGGTCCGGTGACCGAGCGCGACCCGGGCGGGGTGTGGCTGGGCGCCGGGATGCTGCTCGCGCTCGGCATCGTGGAGGCGCTCCTGTTCGGGCTGCGCAGATGGCTGGTGGCGCGGCCCCTCGCGGGGGTGGAGGCGGCGCTGCGGGCCGATCTGTACCGGCATCTTCAGCGGCTCCCGGTCTCCTTCCACGACCGGTGGGCCTCCGGCCAGTTGCTGTCGCGCGGCACGACGGACCTGATGGTGCTGCGGATGTTCCTCGCCTTCCCGCTGACGTTCCTGATCGTCAACGGGGTGACGATCCTGGCCGGTCTCACCGTGCTCATCGTCCAGGACTGGGGGCTCGGCCTCGTCCTGCTCGCCCCGGCCGTCCCACTGATCGCGTTCTGCTACAAGTTCGAGGACGGATACGCGCAGGCCTCCCGCCTCGCCCAGGACCAGGTCGGCGATCTGACGACGGTCGTCGAGGAGTCCGTCCTCGGCATCCGCGTCATCAAGGGCTTCGGCCGGCACCGCAGCCAGGCCCGCGCCTTCCGGGACCTGGCGGGCAAGGTGCGCGGCACGGAGCTGCTCAAGGCCCGGCTGCTCGCCGGGATCCTCACGGTGATCACGCTGCTGCCCGAGGTGGCGCTCGGGGCGGCGCTGGTGATCGGCACGATCCAGGTCTCCGACGGCTCGCTGTCGGCGGGCACGCTCGTCGCCTTCCTCTCCACGGCGCTCGCGCTGCGTTGGCCCATCGAGTCCATCGGCTTCCTCCTCGCGATGAGCCAGGAGGCGGCGACGGCGACGCGCCGGTACTTCGAGGTGATGGACGCGGATCCGGAGGATCCGGCGTCGCCCCATCAAGCCCCTGCGGCGCTTGAGCAGCGGGGTCCGGGGCAGAGCCCCGCGCCCGCAACCCCGCCGCAGCACACAGGCGACGGCCTGCGATTCGAAAACGTCACCTTCCGCTACCCGGACGCCACCGAGGACTCCACCCCCACCCTCACCCACATCGACCTCCACATCCGCTCCGGCGAAACCTTGGCCCTCGTCGGCAAGACGGGCTGCGGCAAAACCACCCTCACCGCCCTCGTCCCCCGCCTCTACGACGCGACAGCGGGCCGCATCACGCTCGACGGCCGCGACATCACCACGATGCCCCGCCCCGAGCTCCGCGAACTGGTGTCCGTGGCGTTCGAGGAGCCCACCCTGTTCTCCGCCTCGGTCGCCGACAACGTCCTGATGGGCGCCCCCGAGGCCACGGGGCCGGAGCAGCTGGAGCAGGCGCTCGACGTCGCACAGGCCGGGTTCACGCACCACCTCCCCGACGGCCTCGACACGGAGGTGGGTGAGCAGGGCCTGAGCCTGTCCGGCGGCCAGCGCCAGCGCCTCGCCCTGGCCCGCTCCGTCGTGGGCACGCCCCGCTTCCTGATCCTCGACGACCCGCTGTCCGCGCTCGACGTGCACACGGAGGCCGCGGTGGAGGCGGCGCTGCGCCGGGTCCTCGCCGGCAGCACGGCGCTCGTGGTCGCGCACCGGCCGTCCACGGTGCTGCTCGCGGACCGCGTGGCGCTGCTGTCCGAGGGCCGGATCACGGCGGTGGGCACCCACCACGAACTGCTGCGCACGAACGCCGAGTACAGACACCTGATGTCGGGCGAACACGCCGGGGGGACGGACGCGGAGACGGAGACGGAGCGCGTATGACGACGACCGCGAAGCCGAACGACAAGACAGCCGCACAAGGCGATCCGCACCACCCTGACCAAGCCGAAGACGCCGAGGACACCCGGCTCCCCTCCCCCGGCGACCTCTTCGACCGGGACGACCTGCCGACACCCGAGGGCGCGACGGGCAGCCTGCTCCGCTCGCTGCTCGCGCCCCACCGCCGCATGGTCGCCCTCACCGTCCTCGCCCTGCTCCTGCAACAGGCCGCCGTACAGTCGGGGCCGCTGATCGTCGCGTACGCCATCGACAGCGCGGTGCCCGCGTTCCGGGCGCACGACTACGGGCCGCTGATCACGGTCGGCGCGGGCTTCCTGCTGTGCGCGGTCGGCTCGGCCGCCTTCGTGTACGCGTACGTCCGGCTCTCGGCCCGCGTCAGCCAGAACGTGCTGGTCGACCTGCGCGGCCGGATCTTCCGGCACGCGCAGGCGCTGAGCGTGGACTTCCACGACCGGTACACGTCGGGCCGGGTCATCTCACGCGCCACGACAGACGTCGAGGCACTGCGCGAACTGCTCAGCGAAGGGCTCCAGGAACTGGTCAACGTCGTCGTCGGATCGATCTACATCACGGCGATGCTGCTCTGGCTCGACCTCGGCATCGGCTCGGTCGCCGCCCTGTCCTTCGCGCCGCTCTACGTCCTGATCACGCTGTACCGGCGGCGGGCGGCGCGGGCGTACGCGGAGCGCTCATCGGCGATCGCCGCGGTCATCGTGAAGTTCGTCGAGACGATGAACGGGATCCGGCCGGTACGCGCCTTCCGCCGCGAACGCGCGAACGACGAGCACTTCGCGAGGCTCAACCGCCGGCACGAGCGGTCCAACGGCACGGCGATGCTGGAGATGGCGCGGTACGTGATCGGTTCCCGGCTCCTCGCGAACACGGCGGTGGCGGGCATGGTGCTGTGGGGCGCGTACCGCGTGGCGGGTGGCACGCTCGAACTCGGCGTCCTCGCGGCCGCGGTGCTCTACATCCGCCGCCTGTACGACCCGATCGACCGCCTGGCGATGTTCCTCAACGCGTACGAAAGCGCGGCCGCGTCGCTCAAGAAGATCGCGGGCCTGCTGGTGCAGGTCCCCTCGGTACCGGAATCGGCCACGCCGCGCCCGCTGCCCGAGCCGACGGGCGAACAACCGGGCCGCGAGGTCGAGTTCCGGTCGGTCTCCTTCGGCTACCGCACGGGCGGCGAGGTCCTCCCCCGCTTCGACCTGACGCTGCCGGCCGGCCGGACGGTGGCGGTGGTCGGCTCGACGGGGGCGGGAAAATCAACCCTGGCCAAGCTCCTGGCCCGCTTCTACGACCCGTCGCACGGCCAGGTCCTCCTCGACGGCGTGGACCTGCGCGAGCTGTCCAACGCGGAGCTGCGGCGCGGGGTGGTGATGGTGACCCAGGAGGCGTTCCTGTTCTCCGGGACGGTCGCGGAGAACATCGCGATCGGCCGCCCCGAAGCGACCCGCGAAGAGATCGAACAGGCCGCGAAGGCCATCGGCGCCCACGACTTCATCGCGGCGCTCCCCGACGGCTACGACACGGACGTCCGTAAGCGCGGCGGCCGGATCTCGGCGGGCCAGCGGCAGCTGGTGGCCTTCGCCCGTGCCCTCCTCGCGGACCCGGCGGTCCTGATCCTCGACGAGGCGACCAGCTCGCTCGACATCCCCGGCGAGCGGGCGGTGCAGCGCGCCATGCGCACGGTCCTGCGCGGCCGTACGGCCGTCGTGATCGCCCATCGCCTGTCGACGGTGGAAATCGCGGACAGGGTGCTGGTCATGGAGGCGGGCGAGGTGATCGAGGACGGCCCACCCTCGAAACTCATCGCCGGAACCGGCACATTCGCCGACCTCCACCGAGCGTGGCGCGACAGCGTAGTCGGCTGACGCGGCACCGGCGTTACGGCCACGGGGCTCCGCCCCGGACCCCGCGCCTCAAACGCCGGCGGGGCTGAAAAGATCGCCTCAGTCGCCGGCGGGGCTTGATAGATCAAGCCCCGCCGGCGATTGAGGTGATCTTTCCAGCCCCGCCGGCGTTTGAGGCGCGGGGTCCGGGGCGGAGCCCCGGGGTTGGGACGCGGGGAGCGGGCTCGGGCCGGTCCGGGCTGCAGGCACTATGGGGGCATGACTGAGTGTGATGAGGGCATGGCCGACTGGGAGAAGCGGTTTCGGGCGGCGAGGGTTTCGTTGCCCGATTGGGCCGAGGACGCGCCGGAGCGCTCCCTGTTCGTGTCGAACGCCACGGGGACGTACGAGCTGTACGCCTGGGACCGGGCCACGGGCGTACAGCGCCGCGCGACGGACCGGGCGAACGGGACGACGGACGGGGTGCTGACCCCCGACGGCGCGTGGATCTGGTGGTTCAACGACACCGACGGGGACGAGTTCGGGACCTGGCTGCGGCAGCCCTTCGGGGGCGGCGAGGACGTCGAGGCGGTGCCCGGTCTCGCGCCGTCGTACCCCGCCGGGCTCGCCCTCGGCCGCGACGGGCACACGGCCGTGATCGGCTGCTCCACCGACGAGGACGGCACGACGATCCACGTCGTACGTCCCGGTTCCGACTCCCCCGCCGAGATCTACCGGCACCGCGAATCGGCGGGCGTCGGCGACCTGTCGTACGACGGGACGCTGATCGCGATCGAGCACACCGAGCACGGCGACGCGATGCACGGCGCCCTGCGCGTGCTCCGGCTCGACGGTTCGACGCTCGCCGAGCTCGACGACTCCAAGGGCGGCACCGAGGACCTCGGCCTCGAAGTGCTCGGCTTCGCGCCCGTGACCGGCGACACCCGGCTGCTCGTCGGGCATCAGCGGCGCGGCCGCTGGGAGCCCATGGTCTGGGACGTCGCCACGGGCAAGGAGACCGACCTGGCGCTCGACCTGCCGGGCGACGTGTCGGCGGAGTGGTACCCGGACGGCTCGGCGCTCCTCGTCGTGCACGAATTCGAGGCGCGCGGCGACCTGTGGCGCTACGAGTTCGCGACGGGTGCGCTGACGAAGGTGGACACCCCCGTCGGCTCGGTGTCCGGTGCTTCCGCGCGGCCCGATGGCAGCGTCGAGTACCTGTGGTCGTCGGCCGCCGAGCCGTCGGTCGTGCGCTCCACCACGGGTGCGGTCGTCCTCGACCCGCCCGGTATGAAGGCCCCGGCTTCGGTGCCGGTGGAGGACGTGTGGGTGGAGGGGCCGGGCGGCCGGATCCACGCCCTCGTACAGAAGCCGGCGGGTGCGAGCGGGCCGCTGCCCACCGTGTTCGAGATCCACGGCGGGCCGACCTGGCACGACTCCGACGCGTTCGCGGCGGGCCCGGCGGCCTGGGTCGACCACGGGTACGCGGTGGTCCGGGTCAACTACCGGGGCTCGACCGGATACGGGCGCGAGTGGACGGACGCGCTCAAGCACCGCGTCGGCCTGATCGAGCTGGAGGACATCGCGGCCGTGCGCGAGTGGGCCGTCTCCTCCGGGCTCGCCGACCCCGAGCGGCTCGTCCTCGCGGGCGGCTCCTGGGGCGGCTATCTGACGCTCCTCGGCGTCGGTACGCAGCCGGGTGCGTGGGCCGTGGGGCTCGCCGCGGTGCCGGTCGCCGACTACGTCACCGCGTACGAGGACGAGATGGAGGCGCTCAAGGCCCTGGACCGCACGCTGTTCGGCGGCTCCCCCGAGGAGGTGCCCGAGCGGTTCGAGGTGTCGTCCCCGCTGACGTACGTCGACGACGTGAAGGCGCCGGTCTACATCTCGGCGGGGGTCAACGACCCGCGGTGCCCGCTCCAGCAGATCGACAACTACGTGGACCGTCTCGCGGCGCGCGACGCGGTCCACGAGGTGTACCGGTACGAGGCGGGGCACGGTTCGCTCGTCGTCGAGGAGCGCATCAAGCAGGTCGCCCTCGAACTGGACTTCGCGAAGCGCCACTTGCCCAGCTGAGCTCCATCCGGCCAAATCAAGCCCCGCCGGCGATTGAGGCGCGGGGTCCGGGGCAGAGCCCCGCGACGTGGGGAAACGATGACCTCACCCTCACGGCCGGGGCCGGTAGCCGGTTCCATCAGGCGGAGCCGTACCGTGGGGGTGTGTACCGGTTCCTCCTGACCCCGCTCTGGTGGGGGATCAACATCTTCGTCCTGCTCGCGATCCCCGTGTGCATCTTCATGGGCTCGTGGCAGCTCAGTCGTTTCGAGGACCGGGTGCAGGACCACAAGGCCGCGTCCGAGCAGACGAAGGTGAACGAGACGGCGGCGCCCGAGCCGCTCGCCTCCGTGCTGCCCGTGGACCAGAAGACCTCCGGGAAGCGGACCACCGCGACCGGCCACTACGGCAGGCAACTCCTGGTGCCCCAGCGGGACCTCGGCGAGCGCAGCGGCTTCTACGTCGTGACGCTCCTCAAGGTCGAGGGTTCCGGGAAGGCGCTGCCCGTGGTGCGCGGCTGGGTGCCGGGCAAGGCGTCCCCCGCGAAGGCGCCGGCCGCGCCGAAGGGTGAGGTCACGGTCGTCGGGGCGCTCCAGGCCTCGGAGTCCGCGACCTCCAGCGGGGTGTCGGCCTCGGGTGGGCTGCCCTCCGGGCAGGTCGGTGTGATCAGCGCGGCGTCGCTGGTGAACCTGGTCCCGTACGACGTCTACGACGGGTGGGTCACGCTCGACAAGGCGGATTCCGGGATGACGGCGGTACCGGCGTCCGCGCCCGAGGGCAGTGGGCTGGACCTGAAGGCGTTCCAGAACCTGGGGTACACGGGTGAGTGGTTCGTGTTCGCCGGGTTCGTGGTGTTCATGTGGTTCCGCCTTGTGCGCCGCGAGGCGGAGGCCCTTCGGGATGCGGAACTGGGGATCGCGGAGCCGGAGCCTTCGGCGGAGACCGGAGCGACGGTGTAGCGGGACCGTCCTCCGCTCCCGAGGCTCTGCCCCGGACCCCGCTGCTCAATCGCCGCAGGGGCTTAATAGCTCAAGCCCCGCCGGTAAATCCAGCCCCGCCGGCGTTTGAGGCGCGGGGTCCGGGGCGGAGCCCCGGCATTTCGACCTAGGACGCGGGGAGCAGGCCCGTGCGGTAGAGGGTGCCTTCGCAGGCGTTCGAGATGGTTGTCGCGGCGGTCGGGGCGCCCGGTTCCGCCGTGTGGGAGACGGCCACGCTGCCTTCCTCGCCGCCGTCCGACCCCAGCTGCGTCGTCGTCTGCGTGTCCGCCCCCGTCGTGGCGTCGCCGCCGTTCGACCCGTCGCCGGTCGGCGTCGGCGAGGGCGACGGGTCGCCGCCACCGCTGCCACCGCTGTCGCCCCCCGTCGCGGAGCAGGACGCCGAGGGCACCCACGCGAACCGCACCTCGTAGGCCTTGCCCGGTTCCAGGATCACCTGGCTCGGCTCGGTCGAGGGGTCGGGCAGCCCGGAGCCGTCGCCCGAGGTGTGGTCGACGACGCTCACCTTGGCCGGGTCGGCCGCGCCCTGCGCGACCGTGACCACGGCTCCGGCGTTGTCCACCGTGCAGTTGGAGCCCGAGATGTTCGAGACGCGGAACGTGCCGTAGACCTTGCCGCCCCCGTCGGGCGCGCCGACGCTGGCCTGCGGCCTGCCCAGCGCGCTCGCCTCGCAGGCGGGCGAGGTGGCCGCCGCCGTGGACGCGGGGTCGGCCCCCGCGCCGGCGCCGCCGGTGGCCGTGCGCCCGTCGCCCTTCTTGTCCTTCTTGGCGCCCTTGTCCTTGTCCTTGGCGTGCGACGGCTTGCCCGCGTCGCCCTGGCCCGCGCCGCCGGACGCCGTGCCCGCGCCCGCCCCGTGGTGCGTGGCCTCGCTGTTGCCCGCGATGGCCGGCCGCTCGCCGGAGGGGTCGGGATTCGCCACGTGCAGCACCGCGGGCACCGCCATCGCCGCGAACACGCCCACGGCGATCGCGCCCACGGCGGCCTGCCGCTTGCGCGCACGGCGGGCGGGGACGGCCTTGTGCAGCTCGTCGAGCGCCTGCTCCGAGGGTTCGAGATCCGCGACGGCCTGTCGCATCATCCGCCGCACCGCGAGCTCGTCGTCACCGAACCCGGCGGCGTCGTCGGCGGAGTCCGAGGAGTGCCGGTCTTCCTCACTCACTTCGTCGGCCGCCCGGCCCGGGCCACCGTCGAGATGGTGGTTCATGCTGGCTCCTCCATGGCGACGCGCAGCGCCGCGATCCCGCGCGATCCGTACGCCTTGACCGAGCCGAGCGATATCCCGAGCGACTCGGCCACCTGCGCCTCCGTCATGTCCGCGAAGTATCGCAGGACGAGGACCTCGCGCTGGCGGCGCTGCAGCCCGCGCAGCGCCTTCTTCAGGGCGTCCCGCTCCAGGAGGTCGTACGCGCCCTCTTCCGCGCTCGCCATGTCCGGCATCGGCTTGGTGAGCAGCTTCAGGCCGAGGATGCGGCGGCGCAGCGTGGACCGCGAGAGGTTGACGACGGTCTGCCGCAGATACGCGAGCGTCTTCGACGGGTCACGGACCCGCCCCCGCGCCGAGTGCACGCGGATGAACGCCTCCTGCACGACGTCCTCGCAGGAGGCGGTGTCGTCGAGAAGCAGCGCCGCGAGCCCCAGCAAGGAGCGGTAATGGGCGCGATAGGTCTCGGTGAGATGGTCGACGGAGGTACCGGCCTGCGTCATCGTCTCGTCAGCACCCTGTGCCGGAACGCGCGCCGGCCGCGCAGCTGGCATGGGGGCGATCACCGGCATGCCGCCGGCTGCCCGGCCGCGCCGGGTGCCAAGGGGTGCGAGGGGCGGACGAAGGGCCGCGCCCGTCGCCCGTACCGCTGTGAAGTCCAGTACTTCTGCCACGCCTGTTGGACAAGCTTCCCCCCGTCAAGGTTGTACGCGTCAGGCGCCCCATTTGCGACGGGCCTCGTCATCCCCACCGATGACGCCGCCTCGAAAGCCGACATGCGCACCACACTCTTCCCTTATGCCCCGTATGTCCGACGCTGGTCGACGTCTCACCACGGCGACCGCAAAGACGCTCCCCGCCCTGCGCACGGTTGCAGGGCGGGGAGGAAATCCGCTTACACAAAACTCACACAGAATCTTATGAGCGGATCCACCCCTGGGAAGGGGAAGCCCGCATCGCGGGCACCGAAAGAGCCGCAGCTCACATCGCCGCGAGCTCCGCCGCCACCAACTCGGCGATCTGCGCGGTGTTCAAAGCCGCACCTTTGCGGAGATTGTCCCCGCATACGAAGAGTTCGAGCCCGGCCGGATCGTCGAGCGAACGCCGCACGCGGCCCACCCACGTCGGATCGGTGCCCACCACGTCGGCCGGCGTGGGGAATTCACCGGCGGCCGGATTGTCGAAGAGCACGACACCCGGCGCGGTCGCGATGATCTCGCGCGCCCGGTCGACGGTGACCTCGCTCTGGAAGCGGGCGTGCACGGTGAGGGAGTGCGTCGTGACGACGGGCACCTGCACACAGGTGACCGCGACCTTCAGGTTCGGCAGGCCGAGGATCTTGCGGGACTCGTCCCGCACCTTCATCTCCTCCGACGACCAGCCGTCCTCGCACAGCGTGCCCGACCAGGGCACGACGTTGAGCGCCACCGGCTCCGGGAAGGGCCCCGTCCGATCGCCCACGGCCCGCCGCAGATCCCCGGGGGTGGTCCCGAGTTCGGAGCCGGACACGAGGGAGAGCTGCGCCCGCAGCGTCTCGACCCCGGCGCGGCCCGCCCCGCTCACCGCCTGATAGCTGGACGCGACCAGTTCACTGAGCCCGAACTCGGCGTGCAGCGCCCCGATCGCCACGATCATCGACAGTGTCGTGCAGTTGGGGTTGGCGATGATGCCCCGCGGCCGCACGCGCGCGGCGTGCGGATTCACCTCGGGCACGACGAGCGGCACATCCGGGTCCATCCGGAAGGCCGGCGAATTGTCCACCACCACGACGCCCTTGGCGGCGGCGATGGGCGCCCACTGCGCGGACACCTCGACGGGTACGTCGAACATCGCGACGTCGACGCCGTCGAAGACGGACTCCGTCAGGGCGACGACCTCGACCTCCTCGCCGCGCAGGGTGAGCTTGCGCCCCGCCGAGCGCGGGGAGGCCACGAGCCGGATCTCGCCCCAGATGTCCGCGTGCTGCGACAGAATCTGCAGCAGAACGGCGCCGACGCTCCCGGTCGCTCCCACGACCGCGAGCGTCGGCCGACGCACAGGGTGGTCCCCTGAAGGAGGGGCCATCAGCGGCCGGTGCCTCCGTAGACCACGGCCTCGTCGGAGTCCGAGTCGAGACCGAAGGCGGAGTGCACGGCGCGCACGGCCTCGTTCACGTCCTCGGCACGCGTGACGACCGAGATGCGGATCTCGGAGGTCGAGATCAGCTCGATGTTCACGCCCGCGTCCGTGAGCGCCTCGAAGAAGCCGGCCGTGACGCCCGGGTTCGTCTTCATGCCGGCGCCGACGAGGGAGATCTTGGCGATCTGGTCGTCGTAGCGCAGCGAGTCGAAGCCGACGGCGGCCTTCTGCTTCTCCAGGGCGTCGATGGCCTTGCGGCCCTCGGTCTTGGGAAGCGTGAAGGAGATGTCGGTCAGACCCGTGGAGGCGGCCGACACGTTCTGCACGATCATGTCGAGGTTGATCTGGGCGTCCGCGACGGCCCGGAAGAGCTTCGCGGCCTCGCCCGGCTTGTCCGGTACTCCGACGACGGTGATCTTCGCCTCGGAGGTGTCGTGCGCGACACCGGAGATGATGGCCTGCTCCACGCCCATTTCCCCTTGCTGGTTCTTCTCGATCGGCTCGTTGCTGACCCACGTGCCCTTCAGCCCACTGAAGCTGGAGCGGACGTGGATCGGGATGTTGTACCGACGGGCGTACTCCACGCAGCGGTGGAGCAGCACCTTCGACCCGGAGCTGGCGAGCTCCAGCATGTCCTCGAAGGAGATCCAGTCGATCTTCCGCGCCTTCTTCACGACACGCGGGTCGGCGGTGAACACGCCGTCGACGTCCGTGTAGATCTCGCAGACCTCCGCGTCGAGCGCGGCTGCGAGAGCGACGGCGGTGGTGTCGGACCCACCACGACCCAGGGTCGTGATGTTCTTGCCCTCCTGGCTGACGCCCTGGAACCCCGCGACGATGGCGATGTTGCCCTCGTCGATGGAGGTCCGGATGCGCCCCGGAGTGACGTCGATGATCCGTGCTTTGTTGTGGACCGAGTCGGTGATGACACCGGCCTGACTGCCCGTGAACGACTGGGCCTCGTGGCCCAGGTTTTTGATCGCCATCGCCAGCAAGGCCATGGAGATCCGCTCTCCGGCGGTCAGCAGCATGTCGAATTCGCGCCCGGCAGGAATCGGAGATACCTGCCCGGCGAGATCGATCAACTCATCCGTCGTGTCACCCATCGCGGACACCACAACGACAACCTTGTTGCCGTTCTTCTTGGCGTCGACGATCCTCTTGGCGACCCGCTTGATGCCCTCGGCATCGGCTACGGAGGAGCCTCCGTACTTCTGCACGACAAGGCCCACGTGCGCTCCTCGCTCAGTCCGTCTGTCACCGCATGTACGTATGCGCACTGCGGTCGGCTCAGTTTAACGAGCGGCCGAAATCCGCCCCGGCCATATCACTCCGTGAGATGTCCCGCCCACGTGGTGATCACCGGGTTTCCGTTTGCCGATCTCCGGCCGCCCGGACAGTCGCATGCCCGGACCCTGCCGGGGTAACCGGGGAAGTGGGGCGGGTCACATTGTTGTGGCGGTCGGCCGGGGTTGCGGTTGCGCAGTTCCCCGCGCCCCTGTCGGGGTACTGGTCACTGCGCCGTCGCCGTCTTACTTCACAGGGCGGAGGCCCAGGGGGCCCGCGATCTCCTCTGCCATGACCTGGCCCGCCTCTTCCTCGAGGGTGCTCTCGGCGGACGCCAGGTCCTCGTCCGTGTCCAGGCCGTCCAGATCGTCGAGCGGCTGGTTCAGGCGGACGTGCGCGACCAGCGACTGCAGGGCGCGGAGCGTCGCGGAGGCGGTCGAGCCCCAGTTGGAGAAGTACGAGAACTGCCACCACCACAGCGCCTCGGTGATCCGGCCCGCGCGGTAGTGCGCCATGCCGTGCCGCAGATCGGAGACGACGTCCGCCAGATCGTCCGAGATCCGCGCGGCGACCGGCGCCTTGCGCGGCTCGTACGGGTCGAAGACCTCGGAGTACACGTCGACCGGTTCGAGCATCACGGCGAGCCGCTCGCGCAGGTCGTCCATGTCCGGCTCGGCGCCCAGGTCCGGCTCGTAGCGCTCGTCCGGGAGGATGTCCTCGTGCGCACCCAACCGACCGCCGGCGAGCAGCAGTTGGGAGACCTCGAGCAGCAGGAAGGGCACGGCCGAGTCCGGCTCGTCGCCCTTGGCGATCTCGGTCACGGCCACGATGAACGACTCGACCTGATCCGAGATCTGGACGGCGAAGTCGTCGGGGTCCTGGGTGGTGGAGTGCAGTGTGACCGCGTCGGGCGTCGACGGCTGCGGAGCCCTCGGCGGCTGCTCGGCCACCGAGGACTTCTGCGGCATCGGCGACTGCTCTGGCGTCTTAGACATCTAGGAGTCTTCTCCCCTCGAAGGCGCGGCCGAGGGTCACCTCGTCCGCGTACTCCAGGTCGCCCCCGACGGGGAGGCCGCTGGCCAGGCGGGTGACCTTCAGGCCCATGGGCTTGATCATGCGGGCGAGGTACGTCGCTGTGGCCTCGCCCTCGAGGTTCGGGTCGGTGGCGAGGATCAACTCGGTGACCGTGCCGTCCGCGAGGCGGGCGAGCAGCTCCCGTATCCGCAGATCGTCGGGGCCGACGCCCTCGATCGGGCTGATCGCGCCACCGAGCACGTGGTACCGCCCGCGGAACTCACGGGTGCGCTCGATCGCGACGACGTCCTTGGGCTCCTCCACGACACAGATGACGGAAGCGTCCCGCCGCGGATCGCGGCAGATGTTGCACAGCTCCTCCTGCGCGACGTTGCCACACGTCGCACAGAAGCGGACCTTCGCCTTGACCTCCATCAGGGCCTGCGCGAGGCGCCGTACGTCCGTGGGCTCCGCCTGCAGGATGTGGAAGGCGATCCGCTGCGCGCTCTTGGGACCGACGCCGGGCAGTCTGCCCAGTTCGTCGATGAGGTCCTGGACCACGCCTTCGTACACGGATTGCCTTTCCTGCTGCTTACGGTTGTCGCTTGGTACGTACGGTAGTTGGCGGCGGGGTCAGAAGGGGAGACCCGGAATGCCGCCACCGCCGCCGAGTCCCTGGGCGAGCGGGCCGAGCTTCTGCTGCTGGAGCGTCTGCGCGTTCTCGTTGGCCGCCGCGACCGCCGCGACCACCAGGTCGGCGAGGGTCTCGGTGTCCTCCGGGTCGACCGCCTTCGGGTCGATCACGAGGCCCCGCAGTTCACCGCCGCCCGTCACCGTCGCCTTGACGAGACCGCCGCCCGCCTGGCCGTCGACCTCGGTCTGCGCCAACTCTTCCTGAGCCTTCGCGAGGTCCTGCTGCATCTTCTGGGCCTGCTCGAGCAGCTGCTGCATATTGGGCTGGCCACCACCGGGGATCACGATGAGCTCCTCTTCCGGTCCGATTCTGGTCTGAACCCGAGCCTACGTGGTGAAGAGGCCCACCGCCCCGGCTACCTGGAGCCTCGTCGGGCACTCCACACCCCCATTTCCGGTCTGCACTCTTTCGAGTGAGATGGGTTGCTTTCCATACCTGATGCGGGACCACTTCCGGGCGGAGATCCGGTGAAAACTGGGGTTCGGCCACCCATTGGGCGGTAGGAAGATGCTGCACACCAGCCCCAGCCGTGACCAGATCGAGGGAGTTCCGGGTGAGTCAGCCGGAGATGCAGCCCGAAGGTGCGCCCCAGGAGGGGTCGGGCGAGGACGGCGACCGGGACAGCCGCGGCGAGCGGGTTCCCCGGCAGGGCGATCTCACCGGCCGGACGCTCCCGCTCGGCGACTGGGCGGAACCCGCTGAGCGGCTCGACGAGCTGTACCGCTGGGTCGAGCAGGGCGCCCTGCGCACGGCGGACTGGTACCTCTCGGACCGCGTGTGGAAGCGCAGGGGCGCGCGGGCGCTGCGTACGGGCACGGTGCTCGGCGCGGTCTGCGGCGGGGTGCTGCCGCTGCTCGACCTGTCGGGCGTCCTCACCGGTGCGGCGCCCTGGGGGTATCTGTCGCTGCTGCTCGCGGTGGCGTGCGTGGGGTGCGACCGGTACTTCGGTCTGACGTCCGGCTGGATACGGGATGTGGCCACGGCGCAGGCCGTGCAGCGGCGCTTGCAGGTGCTGCAGTTCGACTGGGCCTCGGAGAACGTACGAGAGGTGCTCGGGCCGACCGAGGGCACCGCCAGTGAGGCGGCCGAGCGGTGTCTCGGGGTGCTGCGGCGGTTCTCGGACGACGTGACGGAGCTGGTGCGGGCCGAGACGGCGGACTGGATGGTCGAGTTCAAGTCCGGCCCCGCGCCCTTGACCATGCAGGCGTCCGTGCCGGCCACCCGCCCCCCGGACCAGCCGACCAACCGCTTCCCGCTCCCGCCCGGCACCCGCCCCAACATGCCGCGGCAACGCCCACCGGAGCCGCGGTAGCCCATCAAGCCCCTGCGGCGATTGAGCAGCGGGGTCCGGGGCGGAGCCCCGTGGCGTGGGGGCGGTCTACCGCAACCGTTCCGGTCAGCTGAAGATGAGCATGGAGCTCTGGGCGAGGCTCCGGGTAGCCGCCTGATGCAGCCCGAGCCACACATGCCGCTCCCGCCCGAACGGCCCATCCCCCCTCGGCACCGCCGCAGCCGGCTCCTCCAACGACGTCGGCGCAACCGGCGGAGCGGGCGGCGCCGGCGGATTGGCCGCGTCGATACCGATCGCCGGAGCCACGAATTCCAGCTCCCGGAGCAACGCATGGGACGAGCCCAACGGGCCGCCCCCCGCCAGGAGTTCGTCGTTGGACAACGGCTCGGGGAAGTCCACGGGAACGTACGCGCCCGCATGGTCGTAATGCCAGACCAGATGGGAACTCTGAGCCGTCGACTCGAACATTTCCAGCAACTGCTCGTAGTCACCGCCCAGTTCGTCGACCGGCGTCACGGCGAGGCCACAGATCTGCAGGAGGTACGCCCGGCGCAGGAAGTGCAGCGCGTCGTAGTCGAAGCCCGCGATCGGGGCCACGTCCCCGGACAGGCCCGGCATGTACGCGTGGACCGGCACCGGTGGCAGTCCCGCCTCGTTCAACGCCTTGTCGTAGAGCGCGAGTTCGTCGGCGAACGGATTGTCGGGGCTGTGGCACAGCACGTCGACCAGGGGGACGAGCCACAGGTCACAGGCCAAGGGGGCTCCTCAGTGCTCCGGAGTGTTCCGGCGCGGTGGACGGTATCGGCGTCGTAGCCAGGGTAGTGCGATGCGGGGCCGGGTTGACCTGTCTTGCGCCTACCCGTTGTCCCCGCTCTACCCGCTTACTTGCCTGTCAGAGCCTCGATCAAGGAGAGCGAGTCGTCGTTGTACGAGGCGATGAGCGCGTGCGCGGCGGCGGGGTCGCGGTTCACGAGCGCGTCGACCAGGTCGCAGTGGCCCGCCCACAGCCGACCCCTGAGATCGCCCGCGGTGCGCAGGTGCGGGACCGCGCACATCCAGGACTGGACGCGCAGACGGTGGAAGAAGTCGGAGAGATACGCGTTGCCGAAGAGGGCGGAGAGTTCGCGCCAGAAGCGCAGGTCGTAGCCGATGAGGACGTTGAGGTCGCCGGCTCCCGCCGCGCGGGCCGCCTCCTCGCCGCGGCGGCGGACCCCGGCGAGGTCGGCGGCGGTCTGCTGGGCGCGGGACGGGTCCTCGGCGAGGCCGCGGAAGATTCCGTCCGCGACGAGGCTGCGGGCCTCGATCATCGCCCGGTAGTCCGCGAACGAGTACTCGTGGACGCGGAAGCCGCGGTGCTGCGCGGAGTCCAGGAGGCCCTGGGCGCTCAGGTCGACGAGGGCCTCGCGGACGGGGGTGGCCGACACCCCGTACCCCTCGGCGATCTCCTTGACGGTGAATTCCTGGCCGGGACTGAGGCGTCCCGCCAGGATCTCGTCGCGCAGCGCGTCCGCGATCTGCTGGCGCAGGGTGGAACGGGTGACGGCGGGGCCGTCAGATACGGGCACGGATCGGGTCCCCCGGTTCGGCTGGCGTGGTGGTCGCACGGTCTGGTGTGGCTGGCCAGGTTACGCCTGCGGGGTCTTGGGCGGGGGTGGGGTTGCGGCGCGTGGTGCGGGGTGGGCGTTTGCCGGGGGCGGGCTTTTGCCGGGGTGGACGCCCGCGGAGATGGGCACGCGGCACCGGGGCCCGAGCCATCGCCAGGGTGGACGCCCGCGGAGACGGGCACGCGGCACCGGGGTTCCAGGGCTTGGTCGAGGCCGACGCCTGCCGTAATGAGCGCCCGGCGCCTGCCCTCCTCCGGCTTCGCCGGCCCCGCTCACCTCCCACCCACCCGCCCCCTCCGGGGGCTCCAACCCCGGGCGGGGCGGGGCCTGTTGCGCGGCACCGCGAGGTCCGGGCCGCACCGGAGTCGGCGCCCGTCGTGACGGATGCGCGGCACCGTGCGCCGCCTTGCCCACCCTGCCGCCCAAGGCGGCAGATTGCCCAAGGCGGGGCGGGGCACCCCGTGAGGCCGACGCCCCCGGAGGAGGCGGGCGGGTGGGAGATGGGCGGGGCGCCCGAGGCGTCACCTGCGGTGAAGCGGGCAAAATCAAGCCCCTGCGGCGATTGAGCAGCGGGGTCCGGGGCGGAGCCCCGAGGCGTGGGGGCGGTCTACCGCAACGGGTAGGAGGCGGAGGCGGTGACCGAGATGGGACGGCGCCCCACCCGGGGCCACAGCCCCCGGAGGGGGCGGGTGGGTGGGAGATGGGCGGGCACCGGGCCAAGCCCCGGGAGGCCCGGTCACACCCCGACACCGGTCACGCCCGGCTCCCGGCCCCCGCCCCGCCCCGCGCCACGGAACCCCGACCCCCGGTCACACCCCGCCCCGGCCCCCGTGTCACCCCACGTGCTCGTCCGCCACCGCCAGCGCAGCGTCCAGCGCGGAGAGGCCCTCCTTGACCTCGGACTCCGTGATGTTGAGGGCCGGGACCACGTGGGTGCGGTTCATGTTGATGAAGGGCCACAGGCCGTTCGCCTTGGCGGCGGCGCCGAACGCGGCCATCGGGGCGTTCGCCTCACCCGCCGCGTTGTACGGCACGAGCGGCTCCCGCGTGGCCCGGTCACGGACCAGCTCGAGCGCCCAGAACATACCGACGCCGCGCACCTCGCCCACCGACGGGTGCCGCTCGGCCAGCTCCCGCAGGGCCGGCTCGACGACCTCGGAGCCCAGCCTCGCCGCGTGCTCGACGATGCCCTCCTCCTCCATCACGTTGATGGTGGCGACAGCCGCCGCGCAGGCCAGCGGGTGGCCCGAGTACGTCAGGCCCCCCGGGTACGGCCGCTTCGCGAACGTCTCGGCGATCGCGCCCGAGATCGCCACGCCGCCCAGCGGGACGTAACCCGAGTTCACGCCCTTCGCGAAGGTCAGCAGGTCCGGCGTCACGTCGTAGAGGTCCGCGGCGAACCACTTGCCCGTACGGCCGAAGCCGGCCATGACCTCGTCCAGGATGAAGACGATGCCGTAGCGGTCGCAGAGTTCGCGGACGCCCGCGAGGTAGCCCTTGGGCGGGAGCATGATGCCCGCCGTGCCCGGCACCGTCTCCAGGATGATCGCCGCGATCGTCTGCGGGCCCTCGAACTGGATCGTGGATTCCAGGTGCTCCAGGGCGCGGGCGCACTCCTGCTCCTCCGTCTCCGCGTAGAAGCGGGAGCGGTACAGGAAGGGGGCCCAGAAGCGGACCACACCGGCGGTGCCGGTGTCGCTGGCCCAACGGCGCGGGTCACCCGTCGCGTTGATGGCCTGCTGGGTGCCGCCGTGGTACGAGCGGTACGCGGAGAGCACCTTCGGGCGGCCCGTGTGCAGGCGGGCCATCCGCAGGGCGTGCTCGACGGCGTCGGCACCCGCGTTGGTGAAGAAGATCTTGTCGAGGTCGCCGGGAGTGCGCTCGGCGATGAGGCGTGCGGCCTCGGAGCGCGACTCGATGGCGAAGGCCGGGGCGAAGGTCGTCATCTTCCCCGCCTGCTCCTGGATCGCCGCGACGACCTTCGGGTGCTGGTACCCGATGTTCGTGTAGACGAGACCGGAGGTGAAGTCGAGGTAGCGGTTTCCTTCGTAGTCCCAGAAGTAGGAGCCTTCGGCGCCGGCGACGGCCAGCGGGTCGATCAGCTCCTGTGCCGACCAGGAGTGGAAGACGTGCTTGCGGTCCGCGGCCTTCACGGCGGCGCCGACCTGGGGATTCGGCTGAGGGGTCATGGGGCCGAGGGTAAATGGGCGATGCACCGGCACACCATCGGCGTCCTGTCTGTGGGACGCCGCCGAACCCGACAACCTGTCGCCCCGCGCCGCCCTGTCCCCTCCGGGCCCCCTCCTGAGCTGCATTTAGCGTGGCGTTAGGAAACCGTCGGGCAGGCTGGTCGGCATGAGAAAGCCGAGCACGCACCGCTGGCGCAACGTTGCCGTGACCGCGGCCTGGGTCGCCGTGGGAACGGCCGCCGGCGCCCTCGGCGCCTGGCAGCTGGCGGGCAGCGACGCGAACGCCGGGACCGGCACGCACGGCCACCCGCTCGACGACGCGGCGGTGCACCGCGCCCTGGCCTCGGCGCAGGCCTCGACACCCCGCGCCGACGCCTCGTCCGCCACCCCGTCCCCCGCCGACCAGCGCCGCACGCTCCGCTTCACGGGCGGCTCCGCGACGGTCGAGTGCGGGGCCGACGGCAGCGTCTACCTGGTGTCGTGGAGCCCGTCGGACGGCTACGAGATCGATGACGACGTCGTACGCGGTCCCGGGCGCGTGGCCCGGATCGAGGCGGAGCCCAACGACGACGATGACGGCCCCGACCGGCACTACGAGATCCGGTGCGCGGCGGGCTCCGGCACTCCTCGGGCCGTGCTGGTCCCCGACGATGACGATGACGACGACTGACAGTTGCAGCGCCTCGTCGTTGCGCTCCCGGGGCTCCGCCCCGGACCCCACCGGCTCTCGTCCAACGGCGGGCTTGATTAGGTGATCAAATGCCACATCTCCTCGTCGTCGAAGATGACCCCGCCCTGCGGAACGCCCTGGTCCGCGCCCTGCGCGACCGGGGTCACGCCGTCGCCACCGCGGCCACCGGCATGGCCGGCCTCGACGCCGCTGTCACCGACCGGCCCGATCTTGTCGTGCTCGACCTGGGCCTGCCCGACGTCGACGGCGCCCGAATACTGCGGATGCTGCGCGCGGTGAGCGACGTACCGGTGATCGTGGCGACGGCCCGCGACGAGGAGGGCGAGATGGTCGCCGTGCTCGGGGACGGGGCCGACGACTACATCGTGAAGCCGTTCGGCGCGGCCCAGTTGGACGCCCGGATCAAGGCGGTGCTGCGCCGCCTCGGGCTGCCCGGCGACGTCGACGAGCCGCTCACCGTCGGCGGGCTCGTGATCACGCCCGCGTCCCGCGAGGTCACGCTCGACGGGCGGCCGCTCGACCTGACACCCCGCGAGTTCGACCTGCTCGCCCATCTCGCCCAGCGGCCCGGCCAGGTCGTCTCGCGCCGCGAGCTGCTCGCCGAGGTGTGGCAGCAGCCACTGGGCGGCGCCGACAAGACGGTGGACGTCCATCTGTCGTGGCTGAGGAGGAAGTTGGGCGAGTCCGCGCAGGCTCCGCGCTACTTGCACACCGTACGTACCGTGGGCGTGAAGCTGATGGCTCCCGACGACGGGGCGGTCTCGTAGTGCGCCGCACGCTGCTGCTGCTCACCGCGGCCACCACCGCGCTCGTCCTGGCGGCGCTGCTCGTCCCGCTGACCCTGCTCACCCGCAGCCACGCCGCGGACCGGACGACCGCGGAGGCGACGGCCCGCGCCCAGTGGGTGGCCGCCGCGATGGGCCCCTCGCTGCACAGCCCGGACGAGCGGGCGGGCGCGGAGCAGGCCGTGGAGAGCGTCAACTCCCCCTCCCAGCCCGACACTTCCCTCGTCTTCGCCGACGGCCACGTCATCGGCGCCCCGACCGCCGTCACCGACGCCGTACGCCTCGCGCGGGCGGGGCGCGCCTTCACGTACGAGCCGCCGAGCGGGGGCCGCCAGGTCCTGGTGCCGGTGCAGGGCGCGGAGGGCGGCACGGCCGTCGTCCAGGTGAGCCTGACCAGCCGGCAGTTGTACGACGGGGTGCTCTCGTCGTGGCTGACGCTGGCCGGCATCGGGCTCGGCCTCGTGCTCATCGGGCTGCTGCTCGCGGACCGGCTCGGGGCGCGGCTCGTCGGGGCGACGCGGGCGCTGGCCGGGACCGCGGACCGGCTCTCGGGTGGCGACCTGACCGCCCGCGCCGAACCCCAGGGTCCGCCGGAACTGCGCTCCGTGGCCGGCGAGTTGAACCATCTCGCCGCCCGCATCGACGAGCTGCTCACCGCCGAACGGGAGAACGCGGCCGACCTCGCGCACCGGCTGCGCACCCCCGTCGCGGCGCTCCGCCTGGACGCGGAGGGGCTGCGGGACGCGGAGGAGGCCGAGCGGATCGCGGCGGGGGTCGCGGCGCTCGAACTGGGTGTGGACGACGTCATCCGCAAGGCCCGCAAGCCGCTCCGCGAAACGGGGGCGGGTGCGGATCTCGCGGCGATTGCCCGGGACCGGGCGGCGTTCTGGGAGCCGCTCGCCACGGATCAGGGGCGGGACCTGGAGGTGTCGGTGCCCGAGGTCGCGGTGGCGGTGCCCGTGCCGGAGGACGAGTTGGTCGCGGCGCTCGACGCGTTGATCGGGAACGTGTTGGACCACACGCCGCAGGGCATCTCCTTCCGGATCTCCGTCCGGGTGGACGGCGCCGGCACGGAGCTGGTGGTCGCGGACGCGGGCCCCGGCCTTTCCCCGGAGTCCGAAACCCGCGGCTCCAGCGGAGGCGGCTCCACGGGCCTCGGCCTCTCCATCGTCCGCCGCACAGCCGAGGAGACCGGCGGAACGGTTTCCTTTACATCCGGCGGGCCGGGGGCGGTGGTCACGCTCCGGTGGGGCCAATCAAGCCCCCTTTCAAGCCCCGCAGGGGATTGATCTTTCAAGCCCCCCCCGGCGATTGAGGCGCGGGGTCCGGGGCAGAGCCCCGCGGCCGCAACCACCGGCAACCGGCTCCCGCCCTGGGGCGCCGCCCCAGACCCCGCTGCTCAATCGCCGCAGGGGCTTGATTTGCCCGCGCCTCAATCGCCGCAGGGGCTTGAAGTGGCGCTGACCCGGGGGAACGCCTCCCGGACCGCCCGAGACCAGCGGTTGTTGCCCAGCTCGGGTCGCAGCGCCGCGAAGCCTCCGCAGTACTTCGTGAACTCCGCCGCCCGCACCCCGAACCGGTGCAGCACCCGGTCCGCCTCCGTCAGAGACCCCCTCGTCTTCGTCTCCACGAGGACGAGCCCACCGTCCGCCCGCACCGTCCGCCCATCGGCGGGATCCCGTACCACGAGCCCCGCGTCACACGTGATCCGCTGCCCGTCGGCGACGAACGTGGCGCGCTGGTAGTCCGTGACCAGCGAGGGGGCCAGGCCCCCCGGCGCCTCGATCCCGTACGCCCCACCGAGCACACCCGCGAGAAAGCCCTGCTGCGCCTCGTCGAGCGGCCGCTCCTCGCCCTCGAGCCTGCGGCGGTGCTTGACCGTCTCGCCCCGCCCGTTCTTGAGCTTGACCTCGAACTGCCGCTCCCCCGTGTCCTGGTAGAGCCGCTCCCGGATCTTGTAGCGGAGCCGGCGACCCTGCCGGTGGTCGTGGTACGTGCGCAGGTCGGCCGTGTCGTAGTAGGTCGATCTGTACGAGAACCAGCGCCGGCCGTTCACCGAGAGCGAGCGGAAGGGGCCCTCCGGGCGCCGCGGGTCGGTCAGCAGCGCCGCGAAGTCCTCGAAGACCTCCACCGGCACCAGGTAGCTGTTGTCGTAGCGGGCCAACAGCTCTGCCCTGTTGTTCAGTTCATCGAGCGACAGCGGCTTGGCGGCGAGTGCGGCGCGCCCGATGGCGCGTACGGCGGGGATCACACGGTCTCCTGGTGATAGGCGGCTGCGGTCTTCGTCGTACTACGAGGCCCATGCGGCTCATGACGGTCATGAACGCCGCTGTGGGTACGAGAGGTACGTATGGGCTCCTCCGTTCGTTCCCTTGCCTCCGGCTGCCGGAATCGGACTTCCACCACCATCAGGTCGCGTACGTAGTCGATCTCCTGCACCGTCCAACCATGGGGCCGCCCCACTCGCCTCGCCAGTTCGGCCCGCAGCGCGTCCTCGTCGACGTACACGGCGTCGAGGGTGACGACGGCCCGGCGATCACGGGCGTACAGGCGCGGATGGTCGGCCACGTAGACGACCATGAGCAGCAGCGCGGCGAGCGCGGCGGTCACTCCGAGGCCGAGTGCGCGCAGCCCGCACAGCAGCCCGAGGACCAGCGTCACGAAGTAGTACGCCACTTCCTGGTGCCGCAGCGCGTCGGAGCGCAGCCGCACGATCGACAACACCCCGAACAGGCCGAATCCCAGGGCGAGCCCGCCGCCCTTACCGACCTCGCCGAGCGCGGCGACGACCGCGAACAGGGCGACGTTCAGCGCGAGATACGCGGGCACGAGCTCGCGCCTGCGATGCCGCGGATAGAAGATGCCGAAGGTCAACAGGGTCACGGCGAGCAGATCGAGGCCGAGATGGGCGCCGAGCTCCGCCACAGGTGGGAGGTTGTCCATGGCCCCGACGCTACGAACGGCCGGGTTAACGCCGCGCTTGGTGACAGTTAACGATCCGCGTCAACGTACGTGGACGGGCGGAACCGTTGGGCCCGCGGGGCCCCTCTCTGTCGTATGTCCGGACTAGTCTCATTTCGTTGCACACATACCGGGGGAGGGTGGGCGACATGGAGGGTATGCACGACAAGGGGATGCGGAACATCGGCCCGTACCGGCTGCTCGGCCGGCTCGGCGCGGGCGGTATGGGCGAGGTGTATCTGGCCCGCTCGGAGCGGGGTCGCACGGTCGCCGTGAAGGTCGTACGCGAAGAGCTCGCCGAGCAGGAGGAGTTCAGGAACCGGTTCCGGCAGGAAGTGGCGGCCGCCCGGCGGGTCGGCGGCGCGTGGACGGCTCCGGTGCTCGACGCGGACACGGACGCGGACATCCCCTGGGTGGCGACCGGGTACGTGGCGGGCCCCAGCCTCCAGCAGGTCGTCTCGCACGACTACGGCGCGCTGCCCGAGCGTTCGGTGCGCATCCTCGCCGGTGGCCTCGCGCACGCGCTCAAGGACATCCACGCGGCGGGCATCGTCCACCGCGACCTCAAGCCCTCGAACGTGCTGATCACCATCGACGGCCCGCGCGTCATCGACTTCGGCATAGCGCGCGCACTGGAGACCGTGACCGACGGCGGGCTCACCCGCACCGGGGCCCTCGTCGGATCCCCCGGTTTCATGGCACCCGAGCAGGTGCGCGGCGACCGGATCACCCCGGCGTGCGACGTGTTCTGCCTGGGGTCTGTACTCGCGTACGCGGCGTCGGGACAGCTGCCGTTCCGGACGGGCAACAGCGGAGCGCACGCCCTGATGTACCGCATCGCGGAGGAGCCGCCCGAGCTGGCGGAGCTGCCCGAGGGCCTCCAGGACCTCGTCCGCGACTGTCTGCACAAGCAGCCCGGCGACCGTCCCACGCTCGACGAGATCCTGGAACTCACCGGCGTCGACGACACATTGGAGGACGGCGGCCGCACCCGCGACCCATGGCTGCCGGGCGCCCTGGTCGCCCAACTCGGGCGGCACGCCGTGCAGTTGCTCGACACGGAGAACCCGGAGCACACGGCCCGGACCCCGGCGCCACCACCGCCCGGCACACCCGACGCCGCCTCGCTGAACCACCTGCCGACCGTGATCTCACACGAAGCCCCGGCACCCCCGCCACCCGCACCCGCACCCGCACCCGCACCGCAGTACGGCTATCCGCACCCTTCGCAGCCTCAACCGCCCGGCGGTTGGGGCCAGACCCCGCCCTACGGCCCGCCGCCTCCCGGCCCTCCGCGCCGCGACCGTTCCACCCCGGTCCTCATCGTGGTCGCGCTGATCGTGGCGCTCGGCGCGGGCGGTTCGGTGTACGCCTTGATGAACGGCAAGGACAAGCCGTCCGGTCGGTCGGACGACAAGGTTGCCGCCTCGTCCACGACCTCCGCCCCGGCCTCCCCCGTCGCGTCCGCCCCGAGTTCCCCGAGTTCCCCGAGCCCGGAGTCGTCCTCGCAGTCCGCCGCGGGTGACATACCGACCACTTTCCTCGGCACGTGGGAGGGCGCGATCGACAACGCCAACGGCCACCACCCGCGCAGCATCACGCTCCAGCAGGGCGCACCCGGCGACACGGTCTTCTCCCTGACGGCGGACGGCTACCAGAAGGACGGCTCCCCCTACCACTGCGTGTTCCAGGGCCACTTGGAGTCCGCGACGTCCTCCACGATCCGGATCGGCCCCACCGACCCGACGACCGCCCAGCCGAGCGGCGCCTGCGCGCCGGGCGAACCGAGCACGATCACCCTCACGGCGAGCGGCGGACTGAAGCGCGCCATGTCGGGGGGCGAGGCGCCGGTCACGTACGACAGGTCGGGCTGAGAGCAGGGGCGGGGGTGGATTTGCCGGTGTTCACCCCTGGGAGTGAAGGGCGGCACAGAGCAGCCGGGCGTGCACAAAACGATCGCCACAGCCGGATGGCTCGTGACGCCAACTCAGCGGCCACGTCGCCCCGTTGATCGCCGGAATCGGCACGTACGCGATGCGTCCCGGCCCCGCCGCGAGCGTCGTGACACCCGCGGGCCACGCCTTGTACGCCGTGCTGCCGACCGACACCAGGAAGTACACGGGCCGGGCCCCGTTCGCCTGCTCGACGACCGGCCCAGGGTCGCCCCCGGTCATCCCGGCCAGCCGGTCGGCGACGCGCCGCCCCTGGTCGCCGTCCACGCGCACGGCGTCGAATTGGACGCCGGCCATCCGGAGTTGAAATCCGGTATGTGGGATCCACACATGTGGTGCGGCCCCACAATTCTGCTCACTTTGCGTGTTCACGGTTTGAGTAAATCCGCTGGTGGCTACCGTTCACCATGACTCTGCGTCGACCATTGGGAATGGTCGCGTAGGGACACCGGCCGGTTGAGTCCGGTTGGGTTCGGTTGAGTTCACATCTGCTCCGGGGGTGACCGCAATGGCGCGGGCCGAGAACAAGGACGAGGCGGGGGGCGTGGCGCATCTCGTCGCCTCGCTGACGAAGGCGTTGCGCAAGCAACAGGGGCTGACCCAGGTGCAGCTGGCTGACGCCATCGGCTTCACGGCGTCGGCCATCAGCGGAGTCGAGACCTGTGCGCAACCCGCGAGCGACGCGATGCTCGTGGCGCTGGAGCCGGTGATCGGGGCGGGGCTCGGGGTTTTCGAGGACGCGCGCAAGTACGTGCTGATGGAGAAGTACCCGCGCCGGTTCAAGAAGTTCTCGCTGATGGAGGCGGCGGCGGTGACCATCTCCTCGTACGAGACGCTCGTGGTCGACGGGCTGTTCCAGACGGAGGAGTATGCGGATGCGCTGATCGGCGGTAGCTTTCCGGCGCCGAGCGAGCAGAAGCAGCGGGAACTCGTGGAGGCGCGGCTCGCCCGTCGCCAGCTGTTCGACCGTGACCCCGCCGCGATGATCGAGCTGATTCTCGAAGAGTCCGTGCTGCGGCGGCCGTTCGGAAGCTGGGAGGTACTTCGGGGGCAATTGCTCTCCCTCGCCGAGGACGCGCGGAGGGAGAATGTGACCGTGCAGGTGCTGCCCATGGAGCGCGGGCTGCGCGGCTCGTACGCAGGCGAGCGCGGCCCGATGAAGCTCGTCGAGACCAAGGAGCACCAGCGCGTCGTCTACCTGGAGATCGAGGACCAGTCGCTCCTGATCAGCGATCCGGTAGACGTGGCTCAACTCGCCCACCGCTATGCGAAGATCCGTTCGCAGGCCCTGAGTCCCGACGATTCCCTGGGCCTCATCGAGCGCCTGGCAGGAGAAGACCGATGACGCACCCCGACACCGCGACCCTGCGGTGGTTCAAGTCCAGCTACAGCGACGACGGCGGCGGGCAGTGCCTCGAAGTCGCCTACGCCTGGCGCAAGTCGACGTACAGCGACGGCGGCGGCGGTAACTGCGTCGAGGTCGCCGGATGCCCTCACGCTGTGCACGTTCGTGATTCCAAGGACTCCGGGCTGCCCCACGTGGTCGTGGCCGGTGGGGTCTGGGAGCGGTTCGTGGCGTGGGCGCGGTGACGCGGTTCGCCCCGCCCAGACACACCCCCACTCAGAAAAATGTCGCACTGACACGCGCCCCTGCGACATTTTTCTGACCTCACACCTTCGGGCGGCCCGATCGGTATCCGGCCCGCGCCTGCCGCCTGGCGCGCGAGGCTGCTCGCCATGCTGCCGAACCAGGATCGACGCCGGGCGGGCCCGCCCAGTGCCACCGCTGTCTACCGTGCCGTCATCGAGGTCATGGGTGACACCGGCCCCCGCCATGTGACTCGCGTGAGGGTCGCGGAACTCGCCCTCACCGACCGCCAGTTCCTGCGCAGGACCTGGCCCAATGCCGACACTCTGAGCCGCTTGTCCGCAGAGGTGGAGCTGGAACACGTACTGAACGGCGTGGGGGCCCGCATGGGGTACAAGGGCCCACCTGATCCGGTGTGCCGTCTCGCGGCCACCCTGCCGTTCGCCCTCGGGCAGGCTCCGCCGGGGGACGGTGTTCAGGACCGCATCGATGAACGCGCTCGGACCGTCGCACACCTCTGCCTGACCGGTGTCGCGGAGTGCGGCTGCGGGCGCCCGGACGCGCCGGTGCCCCGGCCCGCCGAAGCGGACCGGGGCACCGGTGGAGCGACGAGTCCGCCGCTTACAGGAACGAGTTGACCTGGATCGTCTCGTCGCGGCCGGGGCCGACGCCGATCGCCGAGATCGGGGCGCCGGACATCTCCTCCAACGCCTTGACGTACGCCTGCGCGTTCTTGGGGAGGTCCGCGAAGGTCTTCGCCTTCGTGATGTCCTCCGACCAGCCCGGCAGGTACTCGTAGACCGGCTTCGCGTGGTGGAAGTCGGTCTGGGAGTACGGGAGTTCCTCGACGCGCTTGCCGTCGATCTCGTACGCGACGCAGACCGGGATCTGCTCCCAGCCGGTGAGCACGTCGAGCTTCGTCAGGAAGAAGTCGGTGAGGCCGTTGACGCGCGTCGCGTAGCGGGCGATCACCGCGTCGAACCAGCCGCAGCGACGGTCACGGCCGGTGGTGACACCGCGCTCGCCACCGATGCGGCGCAGGTCCTCGCCGTCCTGGTCGAAGAGCTCCGTCGGGAACGGGCCCGCGCCGACCCGGGTCGTGTAGGCCTTGAGGATGCCGATGACGCGGCTGATCTTCGTCGGGCCGACGCCCGCACCCGTGCAGGCGCCGCCCGCGGTCGGGTTCGACGAGGTCACGAAGGGGTACGTGCCGTGGTCGATGTCCAGGAGCGTGCCCTGGCCGCCCTCGAACAGGACGACCTTCTCCTCGTCGAGGGCGTCGTTGATCACCAGGGTGGTGTCGGCGACGTAGCCCTTGATCTTGTCGGCGTAGCCGAGCAGCTCCTCGACGACCTGCTGCGCCTCGATGGCGCGGCGGTTGTAGAGCTTGGTGAGGAGCTGGTTCTTGACCTCGAGAGCCGCCTCGACCTTCTGGGTCAGGATCGACTCGTCGTAGAGGTCCTGGACGCGGATGCCGACACGGTTGATCTTGTCCGCGTAGGTCGGGCCGATACCGCGGCCGGTCGTGCCGATCTTCCGCTTCCCGAGGAAGCGTTCCGTCACCTTGTCGACCGTGACGTTGTACGGCGTGATGATGTGCGCGTTACCGCTGAGCAGGAGCTTCGACGTGTCGACGCCGCGCTCGTTCAGACCGCTCAGCTCGGAGAGCAGGACCGACGGGTCGACGACGACACCGTTTCCAATGACCGGCGTGCACTCCGGCGAGAGGATTCCGGAAGGGAGGAGATGCAGCGCGTACTTCTGGTCGCCTACGACAACCGTGTGGCCGGCGTTGTTGCCGCCCTGGTAGCGCACTACATAGTCCACGGATCCACCGAGCAGGTCGGTGGCCTTTCCCTTGCCTTCGTCACCCCACTGAGCACCGAGCAGCACAAGTGCGGGCACAGGCGTACACCCCTTCCGGGCGGGGCATGTCCAAGGTCAGGGGCCGTGGCCGCTCCTTTGCGGCGTGCCTTCGTAAGCCTTGGGGTGCCCCGGAATAGACCAAGCCCCTGGCGCAATAGCGCAAGGGGCTCTTGCACAAAGATGCTACCCGAGGAAGCGAGGCAAGGCCGAGGTGGCGGCTTTGGATCATCCATCTGACCGTGCGGACGACGCGCGCGGGAAGCTGTCGCGGCAGCTTCTGGTGATCGTCGATCCGCTCGCGATGCGTGCCGACGGGGAGTCCGTGCGCATCGCCAGGGACGTGTTGTGTGCGGGTTCGACGGCGAAGGTGTGTCTGCCGCAAAGCCCCGCGGAATTCGCGAAAGCGCTGGCCAAGCGGGGTGCGAGACGGCCCGTCGTGGTCGGCGACGACCGGGCGCTGCTGCGCGCGGTGTCGCTGCTGCACCGGGAGCGGGAGCTGGCGGGGGTGGTGTTCTCGATGGTGCCGGTGGGGGCGGCGGTGTCGCTCGCGCACTCGCTCGGGGTGCCCGCGGGGACGGTGGCGGCGGCGCGGGCCGCGCTCGACGGGGCGCCGCGGCGGCTCGACCTGCTCGTGGACGACAGTGACGGGGTGGTGCTCGGGGACCTGCGGATCCCGCCGGTTTCCGCCGGGGACGAACCGGAAGGTACCGGGCCGCCCTGGCTGCGCACCTGCCGGTCGCTGGTGCGCGGCCTCGCGGTGCGGCCCGCCCGTTCCGCCGATCCGGATGCCGGGCCGCCCGCGCGGCTGCGGGTCGAGGCGGACGGGGTGACGCTCGTGGATCTGGATCAGCCGGTGGTGGGCGTCTCGGTGGGGCCCGCCACCGGTACCGGTCTTGCCCGGGTGGAGGTGCGGGGCGCTGCCGCGGAGGGGGTGGTGACCGCGCGGGCCAGGACGGTCACTGTGACCGGGAGTGACTTTCGGTATCGGGCGGATCAGGTGACGATCGGGGGGCCGGTGCGGAGGCGGACGTGGTCCGTGCGGGTGGGGGCGTGGCGGTTGGCGCTTCCGTAGAGCGGCACCGGGGCTGAGGTCGCGGGGCTCTGCCCCGGACCCCGCGCCTCAATCGCCGGCGGGGCTTGAAATGGCTCAGTCGCCGGCGGGGCTTGAAAGGCCCAGCGTTTTGCGGTGGGCGCGCCAGCGTTCCATCAGGCCTGCCAGTTCGGCCTGGACGAATTCGAAGAAGGCGAGGGTTTCGGCGATGCGGCGGCCCGCGGGGGTGTCCGCGCCCAGGCTCTCGACGCCCTCGCGCAGGGCGTCCTCCCAGCGCTTCATGACGCTGTCGCGGCTGCCCAGCGCCTCGTACCACTGGTTGCTGTGCACCCGGAACAGATCGCGTCGCGTGCCGGGATCGCGTTCACGCGTGACCATGTGCTGCTGGGTCAGATAGCGCACCGCCCCGGACACCGCGGCCGGGCTGACCTGGAGCTGCTTGCCGAGTTCCGCGGAGGTGAGGGCGCCGGAGTCGGAGGCGAGGAGGGCCGCGAAGACGCGAGCGGGCATCCGCGTCATGCCCGCGTCGAGCAGCTGGGCGGCGAAGCGCTCGACGAACCTGGAGCGGGCCTCCTCGACCGCCCGTGCCTGCGTCTCGTCCATGCCCTGCGCGCTCATGTCCCGATCCTCTCCCCTTGCCCGGTCTGCTTGCCTGGTCTGCGACGCCAGTTTATACGTTTCCTTAACTTCACAACTTTGTGAAGTGCGCGTAACTTCAGAATCATGACGAAGGCAATCACGGTCTCCGGACTGCACAAGTCGTTCGGCAGGACCCACGCGCTCGACGGCCTCGACCTGGATGTCGAGGCCGGAGAAGTGCACGGCTTCCTCGGCCCGAACGGAGCGGGGAAGTCCACCGCCATCCGCGTCCTGCTCGGCCTGCTGCGCGCCGACTCCGGCGCCGTCCAGCTGCTCGGCCGCGACCCCTGGGCCGACGCCGTGGAGCTGCACCGCAAGGTCGCGTACGTACCCGGTGATGTGACGCTGTGGCGCAACCTCAGCGGTGGCGAGGTCATCGACCTCTACGGGCGGCTGCGCGGCGGGCTCGACAGGAAGCGCAAGGCCGAGCTCATCGAGCGCTTCGAACTCGACCCGACCAAAAAGGGCCGCACGTACTCCAAGGGCAACCGGCAGAAGGTCGCGCTGGTGGCCGCCTTCGCCGCCACCGACATCGACGTGCTGATTCTCGACGAGCCGACCTCCGGGCTCGACCCGTTGATGGAGGACGTCTTCCAGGCCTGCGTCGAGGAGGCCGCGCGCGAGCACGGGCGGACGGTGCTGCTGTCCTCGCACATCCTCAGCGAGGTCGAGGAGCTCTGCGACCGGGTGAGCATCATCAGGAAGGGCGTGACCGTGGAGAGCGGTTCGCTGGCAGAGCTGCGGCATCTGACCCGTACCAGCGTGACCGCCGAACTCGCGGGCGCACCCAACGGGTTGGGGGTCCTTCCCGGCGTGCACGACCTCGACGTTCAGGGCACGCGTGTGAAGTTGCAGGTCGACACCGACAAGCTCGACGCCGTCCTGCGCTCGCTCGCCGGGTCCGGCGTGCGCTCGCTGACCAGCACCCCGCCCACCCTGGAAGAGCTGTTCATGCGGCACTACCAGGAGGACGTACGTACCCCCGAGGCGGCGGTGGCGCGATGACCACCCTCGTGGGCGACGGGCGCTACGTGTCGCGGTCCGGCGGCGCGCGGCACCTCGCGGGTACCGGGGCGCTGCTCAGGCTCGCGCTGCGGCGCGACCGCGTGATGATGCCCGTATGGATCGCCGTCACCGCCATGATGGTCGTGTCGATGCCGAACACGCTGAAGAGCGTGTGGCCGACGGTCGCCGAGCGGGCCGACATCGCGGCGTCCATGAACACCAACAGCTCGATGCGCGCCATGTACGGGCCGGTCTTCGGGGACTCGCTCGGCGCGCTCACGGCCTGGCGCGGGGGCACGTTCGCCGCGGTCTTCGCCGCGATCATGAGCCTGCTCGTCGTCGTACGGCACACCCGTGACGAGGAGGAGAGCGGGCGGCAGGAGCTGGTGTCCTCGGCGATGGTGGGGCGGCGCGCGCCGCTGACCGCCGCGCTGCTCGCGGCCCTCGTGGCCAACGGTGTGCTCGCGCTGATCGTCGCCGGTGGACTCGCCTCCCAGGGTGGCTCGGGGGCCCTCGCCCTCGGGCTCGCGATCGGCGGTTGCGGGATGGTGTTCGCGACAATGGCGGCGATCGTCGCCCAGTTCACCGAGAGCGCGCGGCTCGCGCGCGGCGCCACCTCCGCGGTGCTCGGTGTGGCCTTCGTGCTGCGCGCGGCGGGCGACTCCGGGACGAGCGACGGTTCGTCCCCGCTGACCTGGATCTCGCCGATCGGCTGGGTCGAGAACGTCCGCGCGTTCGCCGACGAGCGGTGGTGGGTGCTCGGGCTGCTGCTCGCGGCCGTCCTGGTCCAGGGCGCGGTGGGTTACGAGCTGGCCGGGCGGCGGGACATCGGCATGAGCTTCCTGCCGACCCGGCCGGGGCCCGCCGACGGGCGCCTCGGCACTGCGGGTGCGCTGGCCTGGCGGTTGCAGCGGGGCAGTGTGGCCGGCTGGTCGATCGGGTTCCTCGCGGCGGGTGTCGTCTTCGGCGGGATGACCGAGGGGGCGGCCGATCTGGTCGGCGACAGCGCGAACACCAAGGAGATCATCGAGCGGATGGGCGGTCAGTCCGGCATTACCGACGCCTTCCTCGCCACGATGGTCGGCATGCTCGGCATGGTCGCCGCGCTCTACATCGTGCAGGCCGTGCTCCGGCTGAGCGGCGAGGAGACCTCGCAGCGGGCCGAACCGGTCCTCGCGAACGCGGTGGGCCGGATCGCCTGGGCCGGCGGCCACCTGGTGATCGCCTTCGCGGGCGCGGCGTTGATCATGCTACTCGGCGGGGTCGGGCTCGCGGTCGGCTACGGGCAGGAGTTCGGCGCGGTCGTCGGCGCCTGCCTGGTCCAGCTCGCCGCGATCTGGACGCTCGGCGGGGTGGCCGTGCTGCTGTACGGGGTGTGGCCACGGGCGGCCGCCGCCGCGTGGGCGGCGGCGGGAGCGGCACTGCTCATCGGCTGGATCGGCCCGGCGCTCGAGCTGCCGCAGGCGGTCGTGGACATCTCGCCGTTCGGGCATCTGCCGAAGCTGCCGGGCGGGGACATGACGTGGGGTCCGGTGATCGTGGAGGTGCTGCTCGCGGCGGTGTTCGTGGGCGTCGGCCTGGTCGGTCTGCGGCGGCGCGACATGGCCGGCTGACGGCGACGTCACAGCTCCACGGGGAGCCCCTCCAACCCCCGGATCACGAAGTTCGGCCTGCGCCGCGGCTCCGACGCGAGCCGCAGCGTCGGCGCCTGTGTCAGCAACGCCCGCATGGACGCGGCGAGTTC